>CP054675.1:0-870000 GCA_013348845.1 Candidatus Tepidiaquacella proteinivora
ACTTATCCACTTTTTATAAATTACTATTTATTTTCCCTTCCACAATCATTATCTCCTCCTCCGTAAGTCCGTATAGTTGGTACACTAAGCGGTCTATTTCCTTTTCCAAATTTATGGTGTCAGCTTGTGGATTTTCTTTTTTCATTGCAAGGATTTTATCTACCAATTCTTCTATCTGCGAAACGATGGGCTGGTTTGAAGATGTGATTGGGGGGATAGGGAAAGTTTCTAAAAAAACACCTTTAATTGCAATATCGCCCGCGCCAGTTCGATCCGAATACTTATAAATATAGTATTTGATAAAATCTGAATTTATATTACCAAGAATATATCTTAAATGTTTTCCAGTAAAAAAGAAACAAGATGCTTCAACAAATTTGTTTTCATTGTCTAAAGTGAATGCTAAATTTTTACCAATATTTTTATTTATCACCTTCTCCTTCTCAAACTCGGGGTAGTAAGTTGCAGCACATCTTTGGAGTGCATACCATTCATATCGTATTCCCGTCTCTTCTTTGTTTCTTTTTAGCAATTGATCCTTAAATTGTAAAAGATGAGAATAAATCGAAGGATATTGTTTTTGAAACTCTTTTTCAGCTTCTTTGCTTGCACCTTGAATAGTTGTATCTTCATGTAATGGGAAATGCCATGGTATAAAAATCACCCACAACCCTACCCATTCGTAATAGTAGCGTTTAATATCGCGACCACGAAGGATAGGTTTTATAATTGTCATAGTACGTTTTTGTTCTTCTTTATCTCTGCAATTTAACAATATCTCTTTGGCTTTTCGATGTTATAATAAACGCTTCGTTTAAGCCGGTTAATACTCCACGATAAATTTTTACATCCCAATCTTTAAGAGGTTTGCCTATTTGCTCAATTTTCTCTTTAAGGCATTGCTCGGCACTGCTCCCTATATACCAGGCATCTTTGGTGAGCTTTTCTAATTTTACGGCTTGGCTGGTTACTGTTTCGTCAATTGTTGTGTTTTTGTTGTTGTAGGTTACAGCGCAAAGTTGATTGTTGTATTCAGTCTTTTGAATTATCAATATATTTGTATCTACGGTAGCGCTTTCAAATACACCGGGACCTAAGTCAACAAGCAATAGGGGATTGAACTTTAGAAAATACTGGCGGAGTTTTTCGCCATATCCTGCGCGCATCCATTTGTTGGATGTAATATAACATAGCACACCACCTTTTCTAAGAACTTCTAAACCTTTTTCATAAAAAAGTACATAAATATCTCCCGTTCGGTCAAAGGTTACATAACCTTTATTTTTATACAAGTTTCCAAGTGTACCTCTGTTTTTTTGCAATTGAATATATGGCGGATTCGCAATTACAATATCAAAACCGTCAGTCATGCCAAACATCCATTCTGGGTCGAACCAGTCGGCTGAGGAGTTTTGGTCGTAAGGATCAAATGATGCAATTTGCTTAGCAACTATGTCTTTCCAACCATCTTTTATAAGTAGGTAGGCTAATTCTTTTCTTAAATCTTTATCTTTCTTTTGCAAATCAAGTTTTTCTTTACGGGTATTTGCTGTAAAGTATTTGTGGCGGAGTTCTTTCAATAGTTTTTCTTTTTCATCAATATTTGGATTGCGAATAACTAGTTGCTGTGGTCTGTCTAACCCTATCAAAGTATTTGCCGCTACAAATTTTGTTTCTAAGTTAGGTAAACTGCGTATGCCTAAGTTTTCTTTTGTAGCATCAACTTTCTGGTCTAAAACAAGAGAGATGAAAAATCTTAATTTAGAAATTTGAGTGGCAATAGGCTGTATATCAACTCCATAAATACAGTTTTCTATCAAATATAGTTTACGGGCATAATCAGGGAAGTTTATTTTTTCATCAAATGTTTCATAAATCTCTTTAAGTCTTTCTTCTTTCTCATTTTTATCTCCTAATTTAAAAGCCTCTTCGGTTTCTTTTAAAGCTTTTTGGAACTGCAACTCAAACCAGTATTTATTTTCTGGGTCTAATTTTTGTAATATATGGACGAGACGGTGGAGTATACCCATTGGAAAAGCGCCAGAGCCACAGGCAGGATCAAGAATTTTGATGTTGTCAATAGCCAAGATAAGTCGATTTTTTTCCTCGTCAGAAAATTTTAGCTCTTCATCGGAATAAGAAACAAGCTTTTTGATTTCTTTTATATAACTTTCTTGTTTAGTATCAAAGAAAGAAGAAAAATACTCTACAAGTGACTCGGTAACCATATAGTCTACAATTTCTCTTGGTGTATAGTAACTTCCTGTAGCTTTTCTTGCTGGGGTTGCAGTTTCGGGGTTGTATGAGGCGAGCAGATTCTCAAATACTTTTCCTAATAATTCAGGATCAAGAGCAATTTCTTGGTCAATAGGTGTATTTTCATCAATTGTAAAATTGTAGCTATTCAGTATCTCAATAAGTCCCCTTACTGGTTTGTTGGTGCCGAGTTCATATTGTGAAAGGTCAATTATTTCTTCTTCCTGTTGAAAGAAAAGATAGTCTGGAATAATAGCCTGCTTTGCAGAATTTCTCGAAAATCCATCTACATAAATAACTTTTCCTGATTCGTCCTCTTTATCAAGGCAATCAAATAACCCACCATTTAGAAATGGAATATCTTTAAAAATGTCTAATACCTCTTCCTTACTTATATTAAATTTGTCTGCATAGCGATAGAGGTTTTTAATACCATACTCCTTTTTATTAGCAGGATAACCATTATCTTCTGCAAATTTTCTCTCATTCATCTTCTGATTTAAAGTACCAAAAAAGAGATTTTGTAAAATAGCATTAAAGTACCCCGAGCTTCCAGTTTTGGAGCTTAGAAAGTCCTTTACAATACATCTGAGTTTTTCCCTTGAGAATAAAACTCGTGGGATTAACCCCTTTTCCTTTAAGAACCAAATAAAAATTATTCTTGTAATTAAACGAATAAGATTTGTAGCATTACGTATTTCTTTATCCTTTTCAGGGTCATCACTGTATTTATAATCATCAGGAAATTGAACTTTGTCCATTGCCCAGAAGTACCAGTTTTGCAGTTCATTATAAAACTGCTTCGTAACCGGTTCTACAGAGAATGCTTCTTTAATATTTTGAAATGTTGAAAAGTCCCCTTCACCAATTTGCTCAAGAAAGGTTTTGTTGGTAAGCTGGGGACTTACAAAATAGGTAAATCTCTTAAAATAACTCCACTGACGTTTTGTACCAGCATATTCTGGATAAATAAGTGAAAAACGGAAATTGCCATTTTCATCATAAAAGATAAATATGCCAGAATCTGCGAAAGTTTCTTTAAGTATTTTTTTACCTTTTTCGTACTGAGCTTTTTTACCACTTCGTTCAGAAAGTGGTTGGGTTACATTAAAGGTGTAGATAAAGATTTTTTCATCTTGATTTAATTGTATTTCACCGAGTTTTCTCCCTTGCTGGAAATTATCATCGTTATAGTGAGATAATTCTTCGTTTTTAGGTGCAAAAGAGCGATTTTTCTCTCGGAAAAATTGGATAAAATTATCTGGATAAAAATCGGTGATGATTTTATGTAAAAGTTCTTTACTCATATCTTTCTGTTTTCAATTGCAATAATAATTTCTTTAGAGAATCCTTTGTGTTTTTCTTTCTCTTTTAAAAGATAGTTTGCTCCAAGCTCATTTTGGAGTGATGATATTTCCTTAACAGTTTCTTCCTTGCCACCAACAGAATTTGCTAAATTAGCAATACGGCGTAGTGTATAATCTGATAGCGTACCGTAATCAATAATGTCTTCTTTCAAAGTTCTTAAAAAGTCCAGGTAGGGTAATAATTCGTTAAATGGATTTTTCAAAAAAGTGTTAATATTATTTAGTGCCTTTTGTTCAAGGCTTTGTTCGCTTTTTGGCACATGGTAATGCTCTTTAAACTTTTTTACGATCTCATAAAAATCCCAAAAACCTTCACTCAATGGAAGTCTTTCTTCATCTTTCCTACAAGCAATTCTGTCAAAGACCTCCTCAAATATGGGCTGATATATCTGCTTGTCATTATCATATTTTAAAACATGAATATAAAGCTTTCCTTTTTTTAAAAAAACAAGAAGCTCATTTTTATCACTTTTTTTGGCAACTTTTATGCGGTTGGGATAGTTTTTTAGCTCTTTTATGAGTTCAGGATTTTCTTCTAAGATTTCTAAATATTTTTTTAATACTTTAGTATAAAAGCTTTCTTCTTCAAGGGCATCTGGATTTTGTTGAATTCTCTCAAACAATCCTGATGGGGTTGGTTCCTCATCAACATCAAAGATTTTTGCATCTTCGCCAAGAGTGTTATGGATTAAAAACATTTTATTGCTTGCAATTTCACGTGATTTTACTAATTCCGCGCCCTGTTCAGTAGGGAAGAAATTCACAATATACAGTTCATCAAAAACTTTTTTGCTGATACGATTGATACGACCAACACGCTGTATTACACGGACAGGATTCCACGGTATATCATAATTAATAACCATGCCAGCGCGGTTTAAATTAAAGCCCTCAGAAATTCGATCGGTTGCAAGCAGTATGTCGTATTTATCTTCTTGACCTTTGTACGATGCATCAAAGTTTTTGTTTATCTCAGATATTTTTGATTGAGCAAGATCACCGCCAACTGTAAGTACTCTATTGTTGAAATGCTTTTCTAAAATTGGTTCAAGATATTTAACGGTATCAAGGTATTCTGAAAATATTACGACTTTTCTTTTAGGTTCATCATTTTTGAAATTTTGATTTAATATATCTTTTAAATTATTAATTAAGCAATTAACTTTTGGATCTTCTTCTACAAGGTCTAAATTTGAAAGTTTGGTTAGGATTTTATTGAAAAGTTCTTGATCAGATTCTATGTTGGCAATAAATTCATCTTTATATCGAAATTCATCAACTTCATATATTTCGTGATTTTTAGGGTATTCACCTTTTCTAATTTTATCTGAATATTCTTGAAGATATTTTTCAATTTCATCTATTTCGAGGTCATAGATCTTTTCTAATAGAGAACGGTCAAGTATGTATTTACCTGTTTTAGTAATAAATTGCAAGGCATCTTCTGTAACCTTTTTAAAATTCATAATGCTTTGTTTAAAAGAGCCGAATGAGCTTTCAAAGCGTTTAACGAGCAATCGGCGCATAAAATCATACAAGTTGCGCTGTTGAATAAATTGGAAATTTTCTTTCTTCTCAAGTCCTTCTTCGTCAATCTTCATTCGATCAATCTTGTATTCAAAAGGCCTGTAGATAGCACCTTTAAATTTTCCGCCTTCATCAGGGTCGCCAAAATAATCACTAATGACTTTATCATAAAATTCAGACTGCTCTTTTGTTAATTCAAAGAACCATTCTGTAGGGTTTTGAACTTTTGATAAATTTTTAACTTCATTGTTATATAATGGATTTCCCTGCAAATCAAGGCGATTGCGTCTAATAGTAACAGGCTCTATGACATCTCTGATTTGTTTTGCAAGATAATGGGCACGACTCTTTACTCTTTTCAAATCTATTGCTTCTTCTTCAAAAAGAACTTTATAATAGTCCTTTGCTTTTTTTATTTTTGAAGGAAGCTTAGAATTATGATACTTACTTATATAGCTAAGCTTATCAAAAGTTCCTTTGAAAGTTCTGAATTTATCAACAAGGTTATTTTCAAGAGTAATTGATGACTTCTTAGGAACAATAAATAATTTTAATAAAGACAGAATATCGGCCGGTTTATTATTAAAAGGTGTTGCTGTAAGTAAAATTATTATTTTACCACGACAGATATTTTTCAAATATTCATAGCTCTTTGTATCCTGGTTCCTGAATCGGTGGGCTTCATCAACAATAACAACTTCAAAATCTTTTGCTTTGTTAACATATTCGGCTACATTTTCTAAATCACCTAACGAACGCACCTCCCAGTCATATAATCCAAAATCTTCCGTATATTTCGACCAACCCGAATTTTTATTTTTATCGCCAATAATCCCCGGTGGGCAAATAACAATTCCACGTTTTTTTAATTCTCTTGCCACAGCACAGGCAATAATTGTCTTGCCAAGTCCTACAACATCGGCGATGATAACACCATTGTTTTTTTCTATTATTGCAAGTGCCTGTTTAATTGCATCAATTTGATATTGATAAGGTGTATAATCAGCTTTTTCTAATAATCTTTTAATAGAATTTTCATTACCTCTTTGTTCATACGAATCAATATAAGTTTTTAATACTAGAACAAATGCTTCAAAAGGAGTTATCTCTTTTACAAGAGTCTCTGTTTTGATTACTTCAATGAGTTTTTGCTTAAGCTCATCTATTTCAGTAATTTTTACTGCTCTATTCCATAAATCATCAAAATACTTTTCTGCATCTTCAAAACCATAATCGCTTATTTCTACATTAAATTCATTTTGTGTAGTTATACCCGATTTAGTAAGATTACTGCTACCTGTAATAAAAAGATTCTTTCGTCCTACCTGACTTTCCTCTAATTTAAATAAGTAGAGCTTGGCATGATTTGGATTATAAGTTTTTCGAATTATCAGTCTATCATCATGGATAAGCTTCACAAAAAAATGAACCTGTTCATAAAATTCCTTTGTGTCGAAATCTTCGAAATTAAAAGATTTTTTAATTGATTGTAAAAATTTATAGGTACGTTCTTCGTCCGATAATGTACTATCGTCACTTGCCAATTCAATAAGTCCAAAATTTGCTTTGTCAACGTTTAAGCCTACCAATACCTTGAGAAGTAGGTTATTATTGTCTTTCAAGCCTTCGTATAACTCTTTAACGCCCGAGAAATAAAAAAAACCAACTAAAAATTTTAATTCCTCGCTCTTTCGGATTAATTCAATAAGACGGTCACCAAGATTTTTAAATCCTTGATTTGTTAAAAAGTTATTAATTTGTTGTGGATGTTTTTGTTCTTTAGCCATAACTTATTTGATTTTACCATACTTTTTAGATGATAATTTAATATTCTTTGCTACTCTTCCAATTGATTCCTCACTTATCCACTTATATATTACATCCTTTTTTAACCGCCACTGACCAGCGATTTTTAGGGAGGTTATTTGACCAGAACGGGCAAGTTTATAGGAAGTATGTTCATCCCTCTGTAAGTATTCTGAAAATTGTTTAAACGTTATTATTTTTTTTACTTCCAAAAAGCTCTCTTATATTTAAACAAATAACCCTTCATAAATCTGGTTAAAACCTACAAAATAATGCAGTAATATTCAAGAGAATTTTTTTAAACTATATTTTCAGTTGTACTGGATAGCTTCGAGAAATAATCCTGAAAAAAATTAACTACATTTAACACACAAATATAATAACAAACACAAAAAAAATCTTTAGAATATAAAAACAAAGAAGTAATAAAAACATAATACAAAAAAAGCTTGCCTTTTAGATACTTGCTTAAGTAAATATTTTTAAAATTTTTTTAAAAAATATTAATGAACTGTTTAATACTATTATTCAAAGAACAAAAAATACATTAAAGAAGAAAAAGCAATTTGTGTAATTACCATAGAAATCCCAAAATATATATCATATTTCCTTGACTTATCATAATATTCCTGATTTTTTGTTTGCTGATATAAATCATCATTTTCAGTTGCTTCATTTTTTAATAAATAAGCTGAAATTGTTCCAGCGAGAGTAACTATTCCTGATGCCCCTATTTTCCAGAAATCCCGTTTTTTACTGAAGAAAATGTTTTTATCTTTTATTACTTTTATATTTCCTTCTTTTATTGAATCTTTTAGTATTTGATTTAATAATTTATCACGGGGTGCAAAAAAATTTGTTGAATCCTCTAAATTTTGTGAAAAAATTCTACCATTTAAGAGCAATAGATTAATTAATATTAATGATATTATATATCTCATATTATTTAAAACAATATATGTTTTTATCGTCGCTAGTTACTATGATATAATCTTTCCATATAGCAATTCCGCTTCTAATTCTGCCGTCAAGTTTATATTTCCAGATTATGTTTCCATTGTTTTTATTCAGGCAATAAATGTTTTTATCGAAAGATCCAATAAAAATTTTATCATTATGGATTACCGGAGATGCAGTTATAGTTCCACCTGTTTTATAGTTCCATAATTCATTTCCATCTAAAATATTTAAACAAAAGATCGCTCCGTTAACTGCTGCGATATATATATAATCAGAATCAAAACAATTTGAGTTTATGGTTTTTGTATTTAAGTTTTTTTCCCATATAATATTTAGGTCTTCATCACAACAAAAAAATATGTTATTATTAGCGCTGAAAAATATTCTTTTATTAAATATAGAAATATCTGAATTTATTGCTGCTTCAACATTAAGGTATTTAATTATTTCCCCTGTATTTGCATTTATTTTATAAAGTTTGCCGTTATCATTGCCAATATAAAGGATGCTATCAATTAAGGCGGGTGATGAGTAGAAAGAAAGAAAATTTTCTCCCTGGTTTTTAGTCTTTGCATTCCAGAGCAGATCCCCATTTTCTAAATGCATTTTTAACAAATCGCCCTTTACAGTTGCTGTGAATATAAAATTATTTTCTACTAATAACAAAGTTTCACATCTTGGAATTTGTTTCGTCCATTTATATTTGCCATCTATAAGATTATAGCTTGCTATAAAATTGCCTTTATACCCGTTGGTAGTAAATAATATACAGTTATCTTTAATAACAGGAGCGGAAGTTATGCTTTTCGGATTTACATAAAGAGAGCCAATTTTGGAACCCGTATTAATATCTGATAATAAGATGTAACCTTCAAGATTTGATGTGAATATTATATTGTTTGCAACAGTAACAGGGTATTTCGGATAACCTGCATCTGAGTTGTAATACCATAGTAAAGAAGGATTATTGCTGATTTTATATTGAGACTTTGAAATATTATCCCTCTGATTAGACCCCCCTGGGATAGTCCAATCTTCTTCCTTAGTCTCGAAATTGTATAAATTTAGTTTTATGGTTGTGCAACCCTGTAAAATGGATATTATTGATAATAAAAATATATATAAATATTTGTGTTTTATAAATTTATCCATTACTTAATAATTGCAATATTAACAATAAAAATCAATGAGTAAAAATCAATATTTTTCTTTTTAAAAAGTATATTACTTGACTTATATTTAGTTTTTATATAAATTAATTTTAACTAAAATCTGTAATGGAAGATTATTTTAACTTATTAAGTAGCGAAGATTTCTTAGAAAGTGAAGAAGGGAAAAGAAAAGTAGCGTCTAATTTTGACGAGTTCGTGGCTTTTTTAAAAAATAACTTTACTTCTGTTAATCAGGGTGCTATAGAAGGACTAATAGATTTTTTCCTTGATGAAGAACAGTATGAGAAAGCAATTAAGTTAATTGATATATTAATTGAATCAAATCCATTTTCCCCTGAACCTTATTATTTGAAGGGGATAGCGCTTGAGGGACTTTCAAAGAATGAAGAGGCAATTCAATATTATGATAAAGCATTGTCTTTTAATCCCGGTGATGTAGAAATTTTAATTGATAAAGCAATATTACTTGATAAAATTGGAGATTATGAGAATGCTGTAAATATATTTCAACAAGCTATAGAAATAGAACCTGATAATCCTGAAATTTATTATAATTTAGGTTTGTGTTATGTGGATTCGGGTGAATATGAGAAAGCAATTGAAACATACAAGGTAGTTCTGGAACTTGATAGTGAAAGAACAGAGGTGTATAATGATCTTGCCTATTGTTATTTCAATATTGAGGAATATGAAACATCTGAATACTATTATAAAAAGTATCTTGACATAAATCCGTATAATTATCATTCCTGGTGTTATCTTGGTAATTCATATCTTGAAAGGTCAAAATTTTTAAAAGCAATAGATGCTTTTGAAATATGTTTATCTATAAAAGAAGATTTTTCTCATGCGCTTTATTTTTGCGGGTATTGTTATTTTAATCTTGGCAGATATTATAAAGCAATTGAATATTTTGAAAAACTTATAAAAGTAGAGAATAAAGAAGTATATTATTATTATGAACTTGCCGAATTATATACATTGATAGGGCAATATCATAAGGCAATAGTTAATTATGATTCCATAATAAGGATTTCACCTGAATCCTGGCGTTCTTTTTATTTAAGGGGCAATTGTTATTATAATCTTGGATTATTTAATAAGGCGCTAAATGATTATAAATCAGCTGTTGTATTGAAAAAGGATAGTGTTGATTTATGGCTCTCCAAAGCTGATACGGAGAGAATATTAAAAAAATATGTGGAGGCACTTGATAGTCTGAGAAAAGCATTATCCATTGACCCGGATAATTTTTCTATATGGCTTGATTATGTTGATACGCTAATAGAAAATAAAGAACTAAAAAAAGCACTGGTATTACTGGATTCTATGCAATTTGTTAAGCCAGATATGGCAAGGATATATTATACAAAAGCAAAGGTATATTTTTTATTAAAGGAAATAGAAAAAGGTATTGAGATGGTATATAAAGGCTTTGAAGTTAATCCGGAAGATAGTTTCGAATTTGACTTTAATAAGGATTGGCAAAAAGTAATAGATTTCTTAATCAACTATTGATTAACTCTTCACCCTCACATCATATAATTTTTTATCCTTAATTTGTATAATTCTGCGGTTCTGAAATCTTTTTACAATTTCAAAATTGTGAGTTGCTACAATAATAGAAGTACCATTCATATTTATTTTTAAGAGCAATTTAATTATATCAAGCGCTATGAATGGGTCTAAATTACCAGTGGGTTCATCTGCCAAAAGAAATAAAGGGTCGGTAACGATTGCTCTTGCTATTGCTACTCTTTGCTGTTCTCCGCCTGAAATATCATAGGGCATATCATTTAATCTGTTCATTAATCCTACTAAAGATGCTATATCATAAACTTTTCTTTTTATTGCTTCTTTTTTTTCTCCAGCTATATATAATGGTAAAGCAATATTTTCAAATACATTTCTGTCATTAAGTAATTTAAAGTCCTGAAATACAATTCCTAACTTCTGTCTTAATTCAGGGATATCAGTTTTATCTAATTCAGATGAGTTGTATTTATCAAAAATTATTGTACCTTTATCGGGAAATAAATCGAAATAAATTAGTTTCAACATAGTAGTTTTTCCGATTCCACTTTCTCCGACAAGAAAAATAAATTCTCCTTCTTTTATTTCTACATTTGCGTTTTCAAAAATTGCTTTAGAATGATAACTAAAATTTACATCTTTAAATTGTAATATTGTATTATACATTCTTATTGATTAATTTCTTTGTTAAAAGATAGTTAATTCTTAAAGCTTCAAATGCTCCATTAAGATTTGCTATACCTTTACCAGCGATATCAAAAGCAGTACCGTGCGCAGGTGATGTTCTTATGAATTTAAGTCCTGCTGTGATATTAACACCTTCCATTCCGGAAATAATTTTGAATGGTATCATTATTTGATCATGATACATTCCAATTATTAAATCATAATTTTTGTATTTTCTGAAACCAAAGAACCCGTCTGCGGAAAATGGTCCTTCAATATTTAAATCTGTTTTGATTAAACTTTTTATAACAGGTTTTATTATTTTATTTTCTTGATTACCAATAGAGTTGTCTTCTCCAGAATGTGGATTTAATGATAGAACAGCTGCCTTTATTTTATCTTTCAAAAATAATTTTGAAGAAACTTTAAATATATTTTTTATTTTGGTGAGTAAATAATTTTTTGTAATTGTTTGAGTAACTTTCTCTAATGGTATATGAATTGTAAGAGGGGTAAATACTCTGTTTTCAAAAAACATAAACATAAATGTATCTTTGCTTTTTGTAAGTGCCCTTAACATCTCAGTATGTCCCGAAAAATTATATCCCGCTAATTGAATTGATTTTTTTGAAATTGGCATAGTAACAATTGAATGCAGTTCATTTTTCTTAATTAAATCAACTGCTTTACAAATAGCATCACCAGAAATTTTTCCAGCCTCAGAACATACTTTTCCCGGCATAACCTTGTAATCTTTAGATATTTCAACCTCTATAATATTAATTTTAGGTGGTATTTTAAGTTTTAATTTTTTTGAGTAATAATCGAGAACATATTTTGGGGATATAATAATAATCTCACCAAATTTTTTTATAAAAGGCAGATTAATCAATTTTAAAATTAATTCTGCCCCAATACCGTTTGGGTCACCTATTGTTATACCTATTTTCGGTTTCATTTAAACTTCATCTTTAATATAAGTAATATCAGCATCTCCCCATAAACCTTCAAGGTTATAATACTTTCTTGTCTCTTTAAGGAATATATGCACGACTACATCAACAAAATCAAGTAAAACCCAACTTAAATTTGTATAACCCTCGCTATGCCACGGTTTATATCCCTTTTTTTTAGTTTCTTCTGATATATAATCTGCAATTGCTTTTGCATTTACATCTGAAGTTGCAGTGCATATAACAAAGAAATCTGTTATTGATGTTATTTTTCTTAAGTCAAATATCTGTATATCTTCGCCTTTCTTTTGCAGTATTAATTTAGAGATATATTCTGCTAAATTTTTAGGGTCATCAAGTTTTCTTTTTCTTGGCATATTAATTTTTAATCTGTGTTAAATATGGTTTTAAAGAATGAAAATCTTTTCCAATTATTACTGTTACATCTAATTGTAAGTCTTTATTATAATTCTGGATAATTCTTGTAGAGTCTAAACCTAAAATGTATGCAACTGATTTTGCTCTTTCATAATTTTTACTTCTCAATAATATGATTGTTTTTTGAACAGTATCAGTAAAATAATTACCACTATTTTTTACATCGACGCCTTTTTCAATCAGATAGTTTGTGAATATTGATGCTAACCTTTTTTCTCCGCATCCATTTAATACTTCAGCAGTCGGTTTAATGTTAATATCAGTTACTTTGTAGTTTGTGTCGGTTAAGGTAGTTTGCGGTTTTTCTTTTTTGCCTTTTGAAGTTAATAATAAAGAATAAATCAAATATCCGCAGATTATGAGAAGTAATATAATTATAATATTTAAGATTGTTCCCTTATACTTTTTCAATTTATAAGGATACCCCTTTTTATTATTTCAAATTTTATTTTAAAAAAATCCGCAGTTATGACTTTATTATGGTCTGTTTTCAAAGAAGTAATTATCATAAATATCGTTGTGGTTATATAAGTATGGATCGAAATAATAATTTTTTAAGTTTCTGAATTCAAATTTTAGAAACGAATTTTCTGATATCTTGTAATCAATATTTAATCTTGATAGATTAATTCCTGTGAATTCATCCTGCAATACTTTTGAATAACTCTTACCGAATGAGGAACTTGCATAAGGAGAATAACTTAACTCAATATCTGCAGACATAAAAAGTCTGTTGGAAATCTTATAGCTTAAAGTGTTAATATAAGAGGTAACAGAAATGGTACCATATCTTGATGATAAGACTGAAATACCAAATGAATGTTTCATAGAAAAATTCTTCGGATTTATAAACCCAAGAATATAATTTGTATTTTCATTTAGCGGATTACCATTGGAGGATTTGTATTGAGAATATGAATTCACAAAAATAAATAAAGTTAAAACTGTTATCAGTATTATCTTATAGTTTTTCATAATATAAATATATCAAATTTTCATCATTTAAACAACAATGAAAGATGAATATATTGTAATTTAAATTATATGATATGAATAAGAGAAAGAAATTGCTCTTTCTTCTATTATCGTCTTCCTATGGTGGTCTGGAAATTCATTCTGTAGATTTCTGTAAATGGATGAGTGAAAGGGGATGGAATATAAATTTGCTCTGTGCTACAGGGTCAGCAGTTATGTCTAATGCTGTGGAGAAAAAAATTAAAATCTATAATATTGAGAAGCCAAAAAAATATTTTGATATAAATAAAGTTAGAAAAGCTCTTAAATTATTAGAAACAATTAAACCTGATATACTTTTTGTGAGTGACAATAATGATTTAAATTTTGCTGTGCTGCTGAAAAAATTTTATAATTCAGGATTGAAACTTGTATATATCTTACATATGCAAATTGGGGTCAGTAAAAAAGATTTATATCATAGATTTATTTTTCGTAATATTGATAAATGGGTTGTTCCTCTTCAATATTTGAAACTTCAAACGCTACAAAGAACAACAATTGAAGAGAAAAAGATTGAAATTATAAGGCATAGTTCTGATGTTGAAAAATTATTAAACACTCAGGTTGATAAAACGGAAGCAAGAAAAATTTTTAATCTGCCTTATGAGGGATTTGTTATTGGTATGAATGCAAGAATTGATAGACAGAAAAACCAACATATTGTAATTGAAACATTATACAAAATTATTTCGGGTTCCGATAAAAAGATCTTTTTTCTTATGCTTGGAAGACCAACAATGAATGAAGGAAAAGAGTATTATGATTACATAATTAATTTTATAAGAGAAAAAAAACTGGATAATTATGTAGTAATTAAAGATTATCTCGAAGATATTTCCTGCTTTTATAAAGCAATTGATGCCTTGATTGTTCCAACCAGAACAGAAACTTATGGTCAGAATACTATTGAAGCTGTGATTTATGGGGTACCAGTCATAGGCACTGATTCAGGGGGAACAAAAGAAATTTTACAGGATGTTGATTCGACATTATTATATAATCCCGAAAATAAGGATGATTTATCAGGGAAAATATTGCTACTTCAGGATAAATATGATTATTACAAGGAAAAGTTTTTAAAAGCAAGTAAATATTTTTCTGATTTATACTCTAAGGAAAGAGAATGTGCAAATTATGAGGAATTAATTGAGAAGTTGTAAAATTCCCTCTATACCTTTTTTAAAATCTATTTCTGGTATTATAAGCGATACAACAATAAAACCACTTTTTTTAAAGTCGTAAAAGTATCCCGGATAAATAAATATATTTTTTTCTTTTAATAGCTCTATAGCAAATTTATCATCATCAATGTTCTTTTTTAATTTTAAAATTGCATACCACCCGCCTTCATAATTAAGGATTTTAAATTTTTCATTATTCTTTTCAATGTTTAACAGATGATTTAAATTTTTACTTATCCGCTCTTTTATTTGATGCTGTATTATTTTTCCTGATTTTAATATTTCTGGTGTGGCATTAATTATTGGTGTATTAACTGTTAAATATGTATCGCAAATGAATTCAAGTTTTTCCCTTATTTTATCAACCATAGAAATATTAGCAGTGAAATATATCCATCCTAATTTCATCTGTGGCATTGCTACAAGTTTTGATAATCCGTTTAATATGAAAATAGGGATATTGTGTTCCTGAAATAAATTAATTGTTAGTTCAGAATTGAAATTAAAATTGTAATCAAAGAATACCTCATCTATTATTAACGGTAAATTATTTATTTGACAAGTGTTGATTAATTTTTCAATGTCATCTTTCCTGAGATAATTTCCTGTTGGATTATTTGGATTGATCGCAACAATGCATTTTGTTTTTTTATTTAATTTGGATTTTAATGAATTATAGTCTATATCCCAATGATTATCTCTATATTTAATATTATAATATTTAATTTTGAAGGAATTAATTTGAGCAAGATAAAATATCAGGGGATAACCCGGACTGGGTATCAGAATATTATCACCCGGGTTACAAAACAATCTGAATATGTGAGAATATGATTCGCTTGTACCTGAAGTAAAAAATAAATTATCCTTGAAAAATCTGATTTTAGAAAAAGAATTTTTAAATCTTTGTTCGTAATATTTTTTCACAGATTCCCTGAGTTCTTCTGTTCCGTTTGGTGATGGTCTGTAATTATAATTATTTTTATTGGAAAATAGAGCGTTTAGATTATATGCAGAATAATCAAAATCACATTTTGTAGGATTTGATTCCGTTAAATCTATAATTTTTAAGTTAGATTTTTTATTTAAATTCTCTAACTTAATCTTATTCTCAATCTCGTTTTTTAATCTAAATAATTCGTTTATCTGGAAATTATTTTGAAAAAATTTTGAAAACATATCTCAATATAATAATATTTGATAAATTTATAAACTTTAAACTTTAATACCTTTTCATTAAATTATTTACAGATATGAGAATATATATAATAATTTTTATATCTTTAGTTTTTGTAACCAGTTCCTATTGTCAGGATAAATGGTGGAATGACAAGAAATATTCTAATACCATAAAAAATAAAGAGTGCAAATATACATTCGAAAATATTGCAAATGGTTTTAAGAATTCTAATGTTGATAAAATTACAAGATATTTTGACACTGAAGTATATCTTGATGTTCTTACAGCAAGTGCAGGTTATTATAGTATTAATCAGGCTGAACAAATTTTGATAGATTTCTTGAATTATTTCAATATTATAAATTTTTATTATACTAAATCTTTTGTGAATGTTAACTCTGCATTTGCTATTGGATATTGTGTATATATGCGAAATAATACATCAATTAAAATTAATGCTTCTATTTCTCTTAAATATAAAGATACAAGTTGGTATTTAGAACAAATAATTCTAAATTAATTTGAAAAATAATAAACTATTTAACAAATACAGCTGGATTTTAATTTTTATCCTGATATTTATTGTTATCTGGATTTTTATTATTGAGTTATTTACAAATTATCTTTCTTCAAAGATAGATTCAGATTGGGCTAAGATTTATAGTGAGAAGACAAATAATCAAAAAACAATATGCGCAAATATCTTTGAGAAATACCAATCAGATTTACAGAATTATACTAAGGTTTTAGTATCTTCTGCAGAAATCAGAAATTCGATCAGAAATAATAATGCGAATCAGATTTACAGCACTTATGATAAATTAAAGTTATCTGATGGTTTCTGTTGTGAGATTTATGATAAGAAGTATAATATGTTATTCTTTTCCGGTAGGGAATTAATGCCGGAATTGTATTTGTTACAAAAGTGTGCTACAGGAAAAAGTTTTTCTTTTTTAAAAAATATCGGATACTATACCTACTTACTGATTTTTACCCCTGTTGTTGATAGTGGTACAGAATCAGAAGTCGTAGGTGTAATAGTAACTGCTTCTTTAATTGACATTAATTTAAAAATTAAAGATAAAATTTTCCCGGGTTTCGGTATTACAA
Source organism: Candidatus Tepidiaquacella proteinivora (assembly GCA_013348845.1). GTDB lineage: Bacteria > Bacteroidota > Ignavibacteria > Tepidaquicellales > Tepidaquicellaceae > Tepidaquicella > Tepidaquicella proteinivora. The sequence continues at coordinate 17,167 of CP054675.1, forward strand.
ATGAGATAAGGAATAGTATCGGGGTTTCTTCTCCGAGAATAATCACTTCAGAATCTATAGAATTAAGTAGTTTACAGGAAAAAGGATTGGATAAGGTTTTTTTATTAATCAATGGCATAGATAACACAATAATAGGTGCTATAATACTTGATAGTTATGATAAACAAACATATATAGTAGATCTTAAAGAAATAACCACAAAGTTTGTTTCAGCTCTTATCTTTTTATTTACATTGATTCTTGTTCTTTTATACCAGAGGATATCAAAATTTATTAATTATGATAAAGTAGATTTTTTAAAAGTATTATTATTTTTCACTCTTCTTGTAATTATCAGGTATTTATGGATAATCTTTAAATTTCCATCTGCAATAATAAATTCTGACCTGTTTAATCCTCAATATTATGCTACTGGCTCATTTGCTGGTGTAGCTAAATCACTCGGCGAATTGTTTATTACTTCTTCTTTTGTTCTCATCTGGGTTGTTTATGTTGCGAAAGTCTTTTCAAATAATGAAAATATATTCGGGAAAAAATTAACTAAGAATACTTTTAGTTTTTTTATTCGTGAGTTCTTTCTCCAAATTGTTATAATTTCATTTTTCTTTTTAAATATATTTCTTTACTCCGTAATCTTCAGGAATATAATTACAGATTCTAACATTAAATTCTTGGATAAAAGCAGTTTAATCCCTTCTGAGGAATTATTACTTATCGATATTATTATTTTATTTATTTCTTTTATACTGATTTTTCTTAACTGTTCGTTAATAATCATTTCGTATTTCAGAATTAAAAAATATTTGACATCGGTTATTGTTAAAAGATTTTTGTTATTGATAATATTTATTTTTATCTTTGCTTTAACTGTTTTATTATCTTCATTATTGAATTTGCATATTGGTTTATTGATGGGGCTATTTCTGATTTCTATTATTTTTATTTCGGGATATTATATTATAAGAAATGCATATATAACAAGGAATTTGAAACTTTTTACATTAAGGAATTTTTATGTTATCATACTGGCAAGTATTCTTATAATGCCTTTTATTTTACTCCATCATTTGAAATTAAAAGAACCGGATTACATTGAGTATTTGGGAAAAAGTATTACTAATCAGGAAGAAGAAAGGGCAATTATCATTTTATCAAATGAACTACATAACCTTACTCTTGATAGGGGAATTGAAAGTCAGATTACGGATAAATCGAAAATATCGGGTTTAGCATTTAAACTGTGGTCAGAGAGTAAACTGAGCAATGAAAACTTTAACTCTGCTGTGATAATTATAGATACGAATAAGAAAATAATATCTGACTTTAATATAAATCCATTAAAACTTGAAACCGATAGTATAGTTAGCTATGCAGCAAGTAAATTTTTAGATAAGCCTTATATTTACTATCCGCCGGATTATATTCAGGATACACTTGAAGAGCAAATTGATTTAGAGGATTTAGAATCAACTGATTATGACTTTTATCCTGTAATGTTTGAAAATGTTACAATTTTTAAAAATCCTGTAGATAAATATTATATTGGTATTACTGCAATAGAAAAATCACAGTTCAAAAATACTGCTCAGGCAAAATTACTCGGCTATGTTTTAATTGTACTTCAATCTGATATTGAAAACTGGGTTATACAACAACAGCAACTTTTTAGAGTTCAGCAGCGGGATAATTTGCTATATAAAATAATTACTAAACCTGTAATAACTGAGTTTGTAAATTCTGAAATAGAAAATACTACTGATTTTGAAATTGCAAATGAAATTAAAAATTATATTCCCGAATTTTCTAATTATGCTGTCAATAACAAAAAAAGAAGTCAATGGAAAACTTTTATTATTAATGAAAAAGAATATAAAACATATTTCTTATATTCAGAACCAAAAAATCTTGATGAAGTTAATAATAAAGGGATAGAAAGAATTTTTGCTTTTTCTGTAAGAGAAAAAGAATATGGGGTTTATATTTTTTATTATCTTAAGTTTGTTCTTTTTAACATATTCATTTTTTTAGTGTTTTATTTGTTAACAGCTATAGTTGTTTCTTATAAATTAAAAAATTTAAAATTTAGTTTTAGAAATAAATTGTTTATAATTTTTCTTTTAATTTCTGTTATACCTATAATTATTCTCGGCTTTTATACAAGAGCATTTATCATTAATAAATATGATACTTCAACACAAAGTCAGGTTCTGTCAGATTTGAATTTGGTTTCTGAGGTTTTAAGTAGTGAAAAAGATTATTCAAAAAATATTAAAATAATTCCTGATACTTCAGGCAGAACTCTTAAAAATGCACTTGAACGATATTTTATAAAAACAGATAAGAATTTCAATATTTTTATCAATAATAAACTCGTCTCAACTACCAGTGATGAATTATATAAATCGGATTTGTTAAGTAAAAGAATAGATGGTGAGGCTTATTATAATTTAATGATTCTCAAAAAAGACAGCTTCTTTAAAAATCGTCAAATTGGAAAGTTAACTTTCTTTGAAGGGTACAAACCTATTGTTGATAACAGAAATAATATTTTAGCAATTGTTTCATCTATTACACTTTTTCGGCAAAATGAAATAAATGAAGAACTAACGGAGTCAATAACTTTTATTTTTGGTTCATATATTATTGTTGTAATTTTGTTATTAATGCTTGTAACATTTTTTACTGAAAGATTAGCAAAACCAATCTTAATTCTAAAAGAAGCAACCGAAAAGATTGCCCGTTCTGAGGCAAATATCAATATAAATATTAAAAGAAGCGATGAACTCGGAATATTAGTTGATGCTTTTAATAAAATGATAAAAGATTTAGAAAAATCAAAAGAGGAGTTGAAGCGTGCCGAAAGGGAAGCAGCATGGAGGGATATTGCAAGACGGGTTGCTCATGAAATTAAAAATCCTCTTACCCCTATAAAACTATCTATTCAACATTTATCAAAGGTTTTTAAAAATTCTAAGAATAAAGAAGAACTTCAACAAGCAATAGAAAAAACAAAAGAGATTATCATAAAAGAGATAGATAAACTCAATAAAATAGCCACAGATTTTTCTGATTTTGCAAAAATGCCATCAAGAGAGTATGAACTCCTGAATGTTAATGATGTACTTGAGGAAGTTCTCACATTGTATTCTTTTGAAGAAAGAATTCAAATTGTAAGAAACCTGCAGCCTGAAATACCTATGATCAAAGCGGATAGACAGGAATTGAACAGAGTGTTTCAAAATATTATTAAAAATGCATTTCAGGCTATTCTTGAAAAAGGCTCTATAACCGTAAAATCATATTTTGATAAAGAATTTGTATATGTGGAAATTATTGATACTGGTATTGGTATGGATGAGAATATTTTAAGCAGACTTTTCGACCCGAATTTTTCAACTAAAAGTTCCGGGATGGGTCTTGGTCTTGCAATTACGAAGAAATCGCTCGATGATATGAAAGCTTCTATTTTAATTGAAAGTAAAGTGAATGTGGGTACAAAAGTTACTCTTAAATTCCATATTCATAAAAATAATGGTATTTAAATTTAATATTTTAATATCACACTTTAAAAATTTTGTTTTATTGTTAATCGTTTCTGTCTGTTTATTGATTTTTTCCTGTGCCGTTCAGGAACCCCCTTCTGGTGGGGAAGATGATACAACACCACCCAGAATAGTTGAAATTTATCCTGCTGATAATACTGTAAATTTCTCAGATAATAAAATCCGGATAACATTTGATGAATATGTTGATAGACGTTCTTTCAGAGAAGCATTATTTATCACTCCTAAACCTAAGGGAGAAATAAAACTTAATTGGTCTGGTAAAGAAGTCGAAATTGAATTTTCAAAACCTCTCGAAAAAAACAGAACTTATGTTTTCACTATCGGGAAATTGCTTAAAGATGTCAATAGAGGTAACCCGATTACTGAACCTATAACTTTTGCTATTTCAACAGGGTCTGCTATAGATAGTTGTAAAATATTCGGTAAAGTATTTGATTTATCTTTCATTCCTCCTACATCTGAAATTTACAGAAATCTTGTTGTTACAGCCTATAGAATTAATAATCAGGATATAAATCCTGAAGTTAATGAACCGGATTTTGTTTGTCCCGTTGCTCCTGATGGTAAATTTGTTTTTAATAATTTACCTTTTGGAAAATATAGGTTGTTTGCTATAGTAGATAATGACAGGAATTACCTTTTCAATAAGGATTTTGATAATATTGCAGTTACAAATGATTTGATTTTAAATCAGGATATTCCAGTTGTAAAAAATGTAAATTTTTTCCTTGACCTTGACCCAAAATTTACAACAGAGAATTGCTTAAAATTATTTGATACTCAGACAAGTGGTTTCAAGGGCTCCAAGGCAAATGTAAAGTGGTTTATGAATCAGCTCTTTTTCGATTCTACAGGATTTGTTGCTTTTTCATATAAAGAGGAATCAGATGATGTATCTGTTAATCCTTCAATTGTTACATTTTTAAAAAATCAAAAAATATCAAAGCTTGATTTAATTACATCAACTGAATTAATAAACACTTCAAATGAATCTAAAAGTTTATTAAGTTTCTTCTGGATCTCAGATTCAATTGTGAACATCAGTACCACTGAGAAATTAGATTTTTCTACTAAATATATTTTAAAACTTAGAATAAATAATTCACTGCATAGTTTAAAATTCAAAACTGCTCCAGTCAGAAAATTCGGTTCGTTAACGGGAAATATCTACGCTAATTTTGAAAATAAAGTGATTATATTTTTAATTAATAATGATAATGGTTTGATTTATTACAATAATGTATTTGATATAAATTCTAAATATGAATTTAAAAATGTATTGGAAGGAAATTATATTCTCTTTGCATATATTGATATGAATGAGGATGGCCTTTATAATCGTGGTAATTACTTTCCTCATTTAGCAGGTGAGCCGTTTTTTATCTATCCCGAATTGATTAAAATTAACGGAAACTGGACTTTGGAAAATGTAAATATTAATTTTTAACCCTCTCTAATTCTCCTTTCAGACTTAAAAATAATTTGTTTAATGCTAATTCAGGGTTTATGTTTATTTCTATATCTCTTATAGAATCTTCAAGTATATTTATAATTTTGTAACTATTGGATTTAATATTTTTGCTGAATTTTTCAAGTACATCAATTCTGTCATAATTTATAATACATTCATTTTTTTTGTTTGATACATATAAAATATCCCTGAACCAGAGTTGCATAATCTCTAATATATATTTGATTTTCTCTCTTTCCTTATTTTCTGTAATTTTTTTTATTTCATTAGAAAGTGAAACGTAACTGCTGGTTATAATATTTCGTAAAATATCTATTATTTTGTCTCTCAGTTCTATATAATTGGTATCGAATAAATTTAAAAGTTTTGCTATGCTTCCCTCTGCCAGACGCGAATAAAATTTTATCTGCTCTTCTGAAAAATCTTCTTTTATTTTTTTTAGATAATTTTCTATTTCTGAAACCGGTAATAAATTAAATTTTATTTTTTGGCATCTCCCAATTATTGTTGCTGGTAGAGAATTTATTCTTGATGTCGTTAAAATTAGTAGGGAATCCCCGGGTGGTTCCTCAAGAATTTTTAACAATGAGTTATAACTCTCAGTGTTCATCATATCTGCCCTTGAAATAAGAAAAATTTTTTTCTTATTCTTTATTCCTTTTCTGTAAATATCGTTCTTTAATTGCCTTATGCTGTCTATCCTGATAAAGTTCGCATTTGGTATATTTATTCTGTAATATGGGTTCTTTCTTTTCTCTTCCAGCTCATTCAAATAAATTTCATAGTCTGATTTATTTAAATTACTTATAGGATCAATTTCTTTTTTGTAATTGCTGCTTCCGGCAGGTAATGCGGTTATAAATTTAAAAATTGATGAATACAAAAGTTTTGTTTGTTTACAACTTGTGCAAATATCACAAGCGTCAAATGAATCGTTAACATTATCACAGTTAATTAGTTTTGCGAATTCTATTGCTACTGCATCTTTCCCAACACCATCAGGTCCGAAGAAAATATATGCATTTGCTATTTTTTTACTCTGGTAGATTTTTTTTAGTGTTTCAATTACTTTTTTATGTCCGTAAATGTTTGACCACATATTAAAATGTATGCCCTATCCCTATCTGGAATGCTATTTTATTTTTAAAAATTGTTTCTAAATCATTTTCAAACAACCAGGGTTTTGTACCGTTTGAATTTGCTTCATAGTCATAGAATTTAAATCCAATGTCAAATCTGACGGGACCAACAAGTGTATAATACCTGATCCCTCCGCCTATTGCTATAGCAACATCACTGAATCTAAAATCACCAGGTTTCCTCCATAGATTACCGTAATCAATAAAAGTAACAAAACCCAAATCCCTGAAGAAACTTTTTGCATAATAAAATGGCTTTGCTCTTAATTCAAAACTTCCTTCTATAAGAAAATTACCGCCGAATTCACGGTTTTCAAATGTTCCTAATTTCTTTGCCTGCCATCCTCTTATACTTGTGCTACCCCCGGCAATAAATTTTGCCGGTATGGGAATATCAATATCAGTTTCCTCCTCAATACCTGTTATCTTGTATTTATTGCTTGCGTATTCAAACAATGCACCAATTAAAAATTTACATGCTAAAACTGTTGATTCATTTGGAGGATTCAGACTGAAATAAAATTTATTAATATTCGAAAATTTAACATATCTAAATGTAGAAGTACTTATAATCTTTTCTATTAAATAACTCAATAATCCACTTTCTTCAAGAAGATATGATTGATAGTATCCTTTCGTTGGGTATTGAAAATTATTTGTATTATTGTGTATTGCAGAAAAATTAATTACTGATGTAAAAAGGTTTACCTGAAATTCTGGTAATGTAACCACTGAATCTTTCAAAGGATATTCTATTGGAATATTTACAGTAATTTTTGAGTTATTAATTTCCCAGGAAGAGTAAAAGCTATTTATATAAGTGTGTTTGGGCAAGACATAATTCAAACCTGCAATGTTTTTAATTGCGCTGATTGAAAATATGTCATCTTTAAAATATGTCCATGCCAAGTTTAAATTACCAGTGATTTTATTATTATTGAATATATAAGGTTGATATAACTGAAAGCTTAGTTCCAATAAATAAATATCTTCTGAATGTATAAATCCGGAGCCTTTTGACACAAACTTTCTGCCACCCCCAAAAAAGTACTTATCAATGAAGGAAAGAGAAATACCACCATAAAATCTATTAAGAATATCATAACCAGATATTTCAGGTTGAAATATATATTTTGGGGTGAGTGATGCAGTAACAAGAAAGTCTATTATATTGTTTACTGTATCTATATTTTTAATTTGAATCCTTGCATTTTCCAGAATTTCTATATTTGAAATTCTATTTTCACTTTCCACTAAAGTTTTTCTGCTGTAAATATCTCCCTCTTTATATTCCAATTCTTTATAAATTTCATCTATTTTTAAATTTTTTGGATTATTACTTATTTCAACAAAGGTTTTCCCGAACCTATACATATTACCGGTTTTAAAATTTAGCGTAATATTAACCTTATTTTTCAATTCATCTGAAAATGATATAATCTTTTCAACATCAGGGTTTTCAGCAAGTGCGTTTAGATAGCCATAATTATTTAATATATTAATTATCCTCATTATTTCAGATTGCATATTGTTCTTTGAATATCTTGTTCTTTCTTTAAGTAATTTTAAGTCATCATTGAATATTTCTTCTCTTGCTGTTTGATAAATATCATTAAGACCTGCATATTTTATTTTATTGATTTTATATTCAGGTCCGGGTGAGATGATAAAAATTATTTCAACTTCTTTATCTTCTTTATTTATCACTAATTGAGTATCTATTACCACATCAAAGTATCCGTTATCAAAAAAATATTTATCTATTCTTCTGATATCCAACTCGAAATCTGAATAACTAAAATATTTCTGAGTGGGGGTTTGAATTACTTGTTTTATTTCCTTTTTTGATAAAGCACATTCTGATGATAAAATAATATTAACATCATTTATCTTATAAGTTTCTTCATCTCTTTTATCTTGTTGGGAAAAAGCGTTAGGTAAGAAGATGAACAAAAACAATATTAAAAACTTTTCTTTCAAAAAAGGTAATTTTTCCAGTAATTTTAAATTAACAAATTATTTATTTTAATTTTATAAAAAAACCCAATCCAGAATTTAAAACCGGATTGGGTCAAAAAAACATAATTTAATTAGATAATCAGAAATCTTTACTTTCTTCATCATAAAAGAAGTCTTCGTCAGTAGGATAATCGGGCCATATTTCCTCAATACTTTCATAAGGTTCATCAGTATCATCTAATTCCATCAGGTTATCGATTACTTCTTGTGGTGCTCCTGTCCTTGATGCATAATCAATTAACTCATATTTATTTGCAGGCCAGGGAGCATCATCTAAATATGATGCAAGTTCTAATGTCCATACCATACTTATTCATACCTCCTGTTTATTTAAGGTGCGAAAATATAAGAAAAAAAAATTAAATTTCATAGAGAATTTTATTTGTACAATATTAAAATTTATAACTTTTGTTAATATTGATAAAACAATAATTTATTCAAAATCATGCTCAAACCATTCTGTTGATCTCTTTAACTCCTGGTCTTGAATTAATTTATTTTTTGATTTTGATTTAATTAACTTATTCACTCTTTTTTTAAATTCTGTTGCTGCGTTGTATCCATAATGCTTACATAAATAATTTAATGCAATCACTTCTGCAATAACGGTAATATTCTTTCCGGGGAAAATCGGTAGATTTATTATTTCAATTTCAACACCTAAAATTTTTGTAGTTCGTAAATTCAACCCGGTTCTTTCATACGCTTTATTTGGATCCCATAATTCTAACTCAACAATTACCTCAACTCTTTTTTGATATCTGATTGCTCTGATACCAAATATTCTCCTGACATTGATAATACCGACCCCGCGAAGTTCCATAAAATGTTCTCCTAATGAAGTACCTGTTCCGATTAGAACATTTTCACTTTTTCTTGTTACTATTACGACATCATCAGCAACAAGTCGGTGTCCTCTTTCAACGAGATCTAAAGCAATTTCACTTTTGCCGATCCCTGAAGCTCCATAGAATAAAAGTCCGACACCATAGACATCAACAAATGAACCATGAAGTGTAACCTGTGGTGAGAATTGGTCATCAAGAAAGTCATTAATAAAATAAGTTATCTGACTTGTTGAATAAGGAGTTTTAAAAACTGTTATATTATGTTCTTCTGCTTTTTTTAATAAGAGCGGTGGGATTTTATTATTATTAGTAATAATAATACATGGAATATTAAATGAAAAAAATTTATTTAGTGATTTTTCCTGTTCTTTTTTAGTTAGTCCTGAAATAAATTTAATTTCAGAATTCCCGAATATTTGCACACGCTTATATGCAAATAGTTCAACATAGCCGGCTAATGCCAGACCTGGTCTGTGAATATCTTTTATTTTTATTACAGACTCTTTATTAATAGGTTTTTTGGTAACTTTTCTTAATTTAAATCTGTCTTTACATTCTTGATAAAAGAAATCTACCGGAACTGATTCTTTTTGTATTATTTTTAGATTCTTAAATTTATCTTTCACTTTATTTGAATTTTATATTACGCGATTTCTTTTTAGAATTTGTTTTTGATTTTATTTTATCCATATACCTGTACAATTGTGTCTCAACTTTACTTGCTGCTAAATCAATAGCTCTGGCTAAATCGCTTGAAGATTCTTTGGAAGTAATAATTCTGTCTTTTAGTTTTACTTTTAGTTCACAATGTTTTTCTTCTTTCGGTGGTTTGTCTTTATGTAACACAACATCTGCAAAAAGAATTTGGTCATTGTACTTTGTGAGCTCTTCAAGTCTTTCTTTGATTTGGGTTCTTACTGCATCAGTGGTTTTAAAGTTTCTTGTTGTTATGTTCACTTTCATAGTTTTACCCCATTTAATTTTTTAAAAAATATTTTCATTGGGTTTATTTGTTAGTTCAATATGCAAAAGAGATAAATTAAAAGCAATAAAAAAATTTACTACTTTTAAATTTTCTTATTATTCATATTTGCCAATATTCAAAATTATATTTTTTATAAGAATTAACTTATTTGTTTTATAATATTATATTATTTTTAGAATAAGTTTTATTTTATTCGTAGTTTGAATTTGGATTCGGAAAATACAAACAGGTTATTATTCAAAAGATCACTTATTATATATTTATCAATTTTGTTTATTGCCCTAATCAATTTTCTAATCATTCTGTTTGCACCGTTATTAGTTAATTCTTCTGGTTTCCTTTCTGATTTAGGCTTTTTGATATATGCGCTATTTTCCAAATCCTGTCACCAGATTAAAGACAGATCTTTTTTTGTTTTTGGTGAATATTTACCCGTATGCATTAGATGTTTTTCTATTTATACGGGTTTTTTATTAGGTAGCATTGTTTTTCCGTTTATTCGCAAATTTAATTTTTTTGCCCTTCCTAAAATTTCTCTATTCATATTTTCTGTTGTATTGATTATTATTGATGTGAGTTTAAATCTTTTTGGATTCTTAGATAATTTTGTTATTTCAAGAATTGTTACTGGTGGATTTCTTGGAACTGTTGCAGCATTTTATATTATCCCGGGTTTTGTAAATGCTTATTTTGAAATTTTTATTTTTTTTAAGAAGAAAAAAATTCAGCCTTATGACAAAACAAGCTAAGGATAATAAACTTACTGCAATTATTATTGGTACTATTTGTATTACTTTTTTCACAATGACGCCACTTTTAAACCTTATTAATTTATTTTGCTTTGCTGGTGTGGCTCTTGGTGGCTTTTTAGCTTCTGTTTATTATTGTTCTAAAGCCAGACAAAATGAAGTAGAAATTTATATTAAGGATGGAGTTCTCATAGGATTGTTTAGTGGAATATTATCATCTATTGTTGTTGTTTTGATCTCTATGTTTTCGACAATTATTTCTAAAACTAATCCAATGATTGAGATTTCTGAAATGTTTAACTCTTTTTTTAAAACAGTTCCTAATGAAATAAATGAAGTTATTCAACAATTATCCAGTGAATATGAAACTCTCGGCTATTCACCAACCTTAATGATTACAATGCTTGTAATGAATTTATTAATATATCCGGTTGTAGGTTTAGTAGGTGGTCTGTTAGGTGTAGTGTTAAAAAGAAATAGTAAAAAACCTGATAGCAATTATCTAAATACCTGAGCTTTTTATACTATTATAAGACTTCAAATAACATAAAAAATCGTCATAAGAAAAACACACAAACATTACAAATTTTGGAAGTTCATTTCCTTTTAAAAAATTACTTGTAGTCTCTAATGCAATTATTGATGCTTCTTTTATCGGATATCCATACGCTCCTGTGCTTATAGATGGGAAAGCTATTGTTTCAATATTATTATTCTTTGCAAGTTCAAGACTTTTTATGTAGCAACTTTCTAATAATTTCGCTTCATTTTTTATTCCTCCCTGCCATATTGGTCCGACAGTATGAATGACAAATTTTGCAGGGAGATTATAGCCCTTTGTTATTTTCGCTTCACCAGTAGGACATCCGTTCAATGTAAGGCATTCTTCATATAATCCTTTACCCGCTGCTCTGTGTATTGCCCCATCTACTCCGCCACCTCCAAGTAATGTGGTATTAGCAGCATTAACTATTGCATCAACCATTATTTTTGTAATATCACCTTGTAGTATAATAATGTTTCCCATATTAAATAATTATTATTAAATTTTTTAAGTAAAGATATAAATTTTTTTTATAATATTTTATTTATAAATATTTTTTCCTATATTAAAAACACATTAATTAATGTGAAGATAAATCTATGAATTTTAGAAAAAGTTTTGCTTTCATAATTTTGTCTTTTGTAATTATATGTATTAATTCCTGCTCAAAGGAGAATTCTTTTAATCCTGAAAATCAAAGATGTGATGTTATCGCTGTAACTAATCTGCAACCTTATTTACCTTGTTCTGTAAAATATTATGCTAATGTATATGGTGGGATGAAAAATGTTTCACTTTCTTATTATATAGATTCCGGTAAAGTTATTAATGTTAATCCCTCATCTTTTCCTTTCGAAGAAAAAACATATTTAACTATTAGAGATACAGCGCGAATTACAGGCACAGGGATAACAAATCAAAGCGGAAGCTTAATTGTTTCATTTTATGCGTGGAAAACCGGATTTGCTTCTTTTGGCAGTGATTCGTGCGTTAAATAATTTTTGATATGATTTTTAAAATTATTTTTTTGGCGGTCCTGATTATTCACGGGGGAATTCATTTATTGGGCTTCTTAAAGGCATTTGATTTATTGAAAACTGATGAGATAAAAAAACTTATCAGTAAACCACTTGGGATTTTATGGTTATTTGTTACGGTTTTATTCTTTACAACCGCTATTTTGCTCATATTTAAAAATAATCTATGGTTAATTTCAGGATTTATATCAATTATATTTTCACAAATTTTAATTTTTTCTTTTGGAAGTGAAGCAAAATATGGTACCCTTGCTAACATAATAATTTTAATTGTTATTGTATTGAGTTACGGGATATACAGATTTGAAAAAAATTATATAAATGATGTAAAAGGTTTGATTGAAAAAAATAAGATTGATAATTCCGATATTCTTACAGTAAAAGACATTCAGCATATTCCTGTGATTGTGCAAAAGTATTTAAAATATTGTAATGTAATTGGCAAACCTAAAGTGAAAAATTTCCGGGTGGTTTTCAAAGGGCAGATGAGAAGCAGAGAAAGGGGATTTTTCGATTTTATATCTGAACAATATAATTTTATTGATGATCCTGCACGACTTTTTTTTATGAAAGGAGAGATGTATGGTTTTACAGTCCCGGGCTATCACAAATATATAAATGCAACTGCTTCTATGGATATCCGTTTATTTGGATTTTTCCCTCTTATTAAAATCGAAGGTGAGGTGATGGATAAAGCTGAAACTGTTACTTTGTTTAATGATATGTGTTTATTCGCTCCATCAACTCTAATTGATAATAGAATTCAATGGGAAGTTTTAAATGATACAACAGTTAATGCTAAATTTACTAATAAAGGAATTTCTATTTCTGCTGATTTATATTTCGATAAAAACGGGCGATTAACCAATTTCATTTCAAATGACAGAACTGATGTTTCTGATATGAAACAATATCCTTTTCTTACACCTATAAATGATTATGCAAATATTAATGATGTCAATGTGGTCTGTAATGGCTTTGCAATTTGGAGGTATCCTGATAGAGATTTTATTTATGGTAATTTTAATTTGAAGGAAATAAACTATAATTTAATTCATATTAAATAACATATATTTCGTATGATTTATATTATTTTTTATTTAATTGCATGGATTCTGGGGTTAATTTTATTTTTTACCAATAAACCACGTTCTTTTTTACAAAATATGATAACAGCACATTTCCTTATTTCTGTTGGATTATTTGGGTTCTGGAATTTTATGGGTCATGTTTTTATGAGTGAAAGAGTTGCTCAATCTATCGGGTGGGTTTCTAATGGTTTTCAGATAGAAATCGGTTTTGTTTCTCTTGGGATGGGAATTGCAGGTATTTTATGTTATTGGTTCAGAAATGGTTTCTGGTGGGCAACTTTAATTCCATATTCTACTTTCTTATTAGGAGCGGCTGGAAATCATATCAAAGAAATGATTGAAAAAGGGAACTTTAATCCGGGCAATTCAATTATTGTAATTCCGGATATCCTGATGCCTTTAACGATTTTAGTTCTGATGATTATCAATTATATAAAAGAAAGAAAAGCGAAATCATTATCACAATAACGAACTCAAAATAAAAATAATTATAAAATTCTCTCTATAAAACTTTTTAAATAGAATGTTTTTATTCATTTTATTATATATACTCTCTTTTCCATATTCAGATGAAGTTAGTTCAAATAATTTAAAAAATTCTGATTTTACTGATGATATTATAAACGATTGTGACATTATATATTGGGATTCAGTTATCCGTTATAATTTGGGAAATGATATTATTGAAATCAGGATTAACGGAAAATCATCAGATAAATATATACTGATTAATTTACACGAGAATGAAGTTACATCAATAAACGCTGCGAAAGAGATTATTGATAATTTCGGTGGATACTTTATTTATATCAGTCAGAGCGGAGAAAGAAATATTAAATTTACTCTGGACTCTATTCCATATGCATTTGATCCTAACAGAATTTTCACAAGAGAAGGAATTAAAAAAACAATGCATAATTTAGGGAATTTTTCTTTAGAAGCTGAAAACGAAGTATTTAAGTTCGCTAATTATTTATTAGATTTTTTAACTAAAGACTCTGTTTGTATTATTGCAGTTCATAATAATTATGACGGCAATTATTCCGCTAAATCATATTATAGAAAGAATAAACAGGATGCAAAAAGGGTTTATATTAACCCATCTGAAGATGTAGATGATTTCTTTTTTGTGGTTCAGGAAAGAGATTTCGATTTTTTTAAGTCGCAGGGTTATAATGTTGTTTTGCAGGATAATGAAAATGTCAACGATGACGGTTCTCTGTCTGTATATTGCGGTAAAAACAATATTCGTTATATTAATGTAGAAGTTCAGGAAGGGAAATTGCAAACACAATATAAAATGATTTTATCAGCTATAAATTATCTATCTGAAAAATAAAGCTGAATTAAAGTATTGATTATCTTACTTTTCTTTGAATTAAAAGATTTTCGTAGTAAATGGATAGATTGAAAATGTTAATTAAAAAATATCTTGAAAATTCAATAAAATCTTGATATATTAAATGATTAATTAAATAAATTTTATGATTGCTATTGTAGATATAAAAGGAAGTCAATACAAAGTTGAAGAAAAACAGAAAATTTTTGTCCCGAAACTGAAAGAAGAAAAGGGAAGTAAGGTTGAGTTTGATACGGTTCTTTTATTTTCTGAAGATGGTAAGTCATTTGAAATCGGTAAACCATATCTTGAAAGAAAAGTTACTGCCACTGTAATTGATCATATAAAAGATGATAAGGTTATTGTTTTTAAGAAGAAGAGAAGAAAAGGGTATAAAGTTAAAAGAGGACACAGACAACAATATACTCAAATTTCAATTGATAAAATAATTTAATTAGTTATGGCACATAAAAAAGGTTTAGGAAGTTCAAAAAACGGGAGAGATTCACAATCCAAACGATTAGGAGTAAAACGTTTTGGTGGTGAATTTGTCAGAGCAGGAAATATAATATTAAGACAAAGGGGAACTAAATTTCTCCCCGGTATTAATGTAGGACTTGGCAGAGATTATACTATATTTTCTCTTATTGATGGCAAAGTAAAATTTTCAACAAAAGCAGGTAGAAAAGTTGTTAATGTTTTACCTTTAAATTAATTTGTTCTGTTACTCCTGAACGAGTCTTAAAAACCGTTATTTGTAAAAGTAACGGTTTTTTTATTTGTTTCTTAAATTATTTAATATACTCTTTATTTCCTCTGCGGAATTGTCAAATGCAATTTTTTCTTCTTCTGTTAATTTTATCGGGACTATTTCTTCCATTCCTCTGATACCTAATTTTATCGGTACGCCAAGACATATATCATTATGACCAAATTCACCTTGCAGATAAACACTGCAAGCCATAATCCGATGTCTGTTATTAACTATCGCATCTATCATTTGAACAACTGATGCAGCGGGAGCATAATAAGCGCTACCGGTTTTTAGATATTGTACGATTTCAGCGCCTCCTTTTCTTGTCCTTTCAATTAATGCATCAATTCTTTCTTTCGGTAATAAATCTGTTATTGGTATTCCTGCAACTGTCGTATATCTAACTAAAGGTACCATCGAATCACCGTGACCACCTAATACAATAGTGTTTATATTCTCAATAGAGACTGAAAGTTCTGCGCACAAAAAAGATTTAAATCTTGCTGTATCAAGAACCCCGGACATACCAATAACTCTGTTCCTTGGTAAATGACTATTGATAAAGGCGATATATGTCATTATATCAAGTGGATTGGAAACAACAATAATGATTGCATTAGGAGAAAATTTTACTGATTGAATTGTAGCATTTTTAACAATTTCTGCATTTGTGGAAATTAAATCTTCTCTTGACATTCCGGGTTTTCTTGGTAAACCTGCTGTAATTACCACAATATCTGAGTTTGATGTTAAATCATAAGTATTTGTTCCGATAATTCTTGTGTCAGAATATTGTATTGCAGCAGATTGCTGAATATCAAGAGCTTTTCCCTGAGGAATACCTTCAACAATATCAAGCAAAACAACCTCATTTGCTAATGCTCTGTCAACTATTATTTCTGCAGCGGTTGCGCCTACATTACCAGCACCAATTATTGAAATCTTCATAATTATTTTTTTTATTTTAACATAGTAATTATTATTTCAGTGCCATTTGAATCTGAAATACAATCAAATATATCAACAAGTGATTTTATGATAAAAATTCCCCGTCCGTGTTCTTTATATAGATTTTCACTTTTTGTTGGATCTGGTAATGTGTTTACATCAAATCCCTTTCCTTCATCTTTTATGCTTATTGTAATTTTTCTTTCGTCATTTTCAATTTTAACATAAACATTCTTTTCCGAAATCTCTTTATTTCCGTGAACTATTGCATTTAATATTGCTTCTGAAACCGCAATTTGGAGATTTACAAATTTTTCTTCAGGCAGGTTGATTTCAGCTTTGTGCTCAATTAACAGATTTTCTAAATCAGCAACTGATTTTCTGTTACTTTTATATTTCAGATCTAATTTCTGCAATTTATTAAGTTTATAATTTCCAGAAAACTCTTATTATAAAATTATCTGATGTATTCTCATAGTTTCCGGTAGATTTAATAAAATCTTTACTGTATCTCAAATATACAAAAGTTCCTGTATTAAAATAAAGTATTAAATTTGAATATGGTCCGAAATTTTGTGTAAAGTATTTCGACTTCTTTTCGCCTTCATCGTATTCAAATTGATTAAGAATAAAAAACCTGAAACCTGCTCCTATCGTTAAAAAATTATAATTATAATTGATATTAAATTCTATCCTTTTCTCTATAAAATAATCTGATGGCCTTATTGAGAAATTCTTTTCATTAAATTGTCCCTGTTCATAAATTTTCAACTCTCCGTTAATATTAGAAAAAATATTTTTTGTAATATCATATCTTGTTGAATCCCAGATTTGTAATTGCCTGAAAACATAACTTTGTACCTGAGAAAGTATATCTTCAAATCTATAAACTGTATAGTTTGCAAGAACCTGAAATGAGTTATTCGTTGTAAGATTTTTAATGGGTGAGTATGTGCTTTTAGAGTTTAACCTGAATATTTTATTTGTATAATTATTTGCGCTTCTCTCTTTATATATATAGCTCAGAGTTGTCATATTGAATTCGAATAGCGTTGTTAGCTTGAAATTATTTAGATTGTTATAGGTATGAGAAATTTGAGTATTTATATAAAGTTCATCTCTGTCATCTGCATTTTCCTTTGTATCAGTATTATATCTAAGTAAATAATAAGATGAAGTTAAACTTATTAAATGCAGATTGCTTAAAGAATAATCTGTGTTAAATGCGGCTGAAGAAATTGAAGCTGAATTATTCTTATTTTTCTCTATTCTTTCAAGTTCGCGTATTACTGCCTGATTATACCCTTCAGTATTAATTAAATTATGAACTTCTGCCCGTTCGGAAAATAAAACTTTTAAACTCATTCTGAATTTTTCTAAAAAGAAATTCAACCTTGCAAATCCTTCAACTCTGTTCTCACTTACTTTTGTATCGTATATATTTTCAAAGATAGCGCCTGTACCCTGTGGTTTGTATTTATATTCATTTCTGTAATTCTTATACAGATATGCTCCGTTTATAGTAAGCCCAAAATTTTTTATAAATCTGTAGTTCAGTTCATCCTGTAATAAAACATAGTTATCCATTCGTGATTGAGTATTCATATTTTCATTATACTGAGAAATAACACTTTGTGTTGCAGGAATGAAAAAATCATTTTTTGTATTATATGCTCTTATATTCAGATTATTTTCTGCGTTTATACTGAAAGATTTAAAAAGGTTTGTATTAATTTCAAGGAAGTGATTTTTCTTTTCTATCAGATTCTCATAAGAAATATTCAATTTTCCTCTTGATTCAATATCATAGATAAATAATCTATCTAACTCTGTTAATATAATTGTTCCAAACCCTGAAGTTGCTTTGCCGGTCTGCTCATCATTTTTTATCCCTATTTTTGCATTTATCTTTAAATTATTTAAGTTTGTATAATCGAAGTTGGCAAAATAGTACATACTTTTTGTTTTATTTACTTCTATGTTTTTTTCATCTGATAGCGATTTACTTTGAACGCCGAGACCGGCAGAGATTTTTTTTGTTAATATATAGTTAGAACCTAAAGAAATATTAATATTATCACGGGCAAAATTTTCACCAAGTTTTGTTATATCTGAATTATAATTCCCATCTATAAAAAAAACTATTCTACCGGATTTTATTTTTTTATAAATTGACGATTTAAATATTGCTGAATTTAAATTATTCTCGAGATTTGTTGATAGTCCTTCCTGATTTGTTATTATTGTATCTTGACTGTAATCAGTTATCTGAGAATATGAAACTGAAGTTAGAAAAAAAAATAAGAAAAAGATTCTAATTGTAAACTTTTTCATAATCAAAAATCTTGGTATCTAATTCATCCTTTAAACTTTTATATAAATTTTCCAAATCTGTATATCCTTTATCTTCCTTTAATTCTTCTGTCCTTTTATTTAATTGTATTTTACCTTTTTCCAGTATTATAATTCTTGTTGAAATTTTTTCTATCATATTTAAAAGATGCGAACAGTAAAATATAGTTTTCCCCTTATCTGCTAATTTGGTGAGCATATCCTGAAAAATAATTATGCTTGTTGCATCTAAACCGCTGAGTGGTTCATCTAATAATATAATTTCCGGATTATGAAGCAATGCTGCTGTTATTAAAATCTTTTGCTTATTTCCTTTGGAAATTTTTCCGAATGATATTGATATGGAATCTTTGAAGTTGAATAATTCTGAAAAATATTCAACTCTCTTTTTCAATATAAAGGAATCTATATTCCTGACTTTTGCGATAAATTCAAAATATTCATTTGGCGTTATAGAATTAAATACATTTGGAGTCTCCGGTACATAACCAACAATTTCTTTTATACTAACAAGATTTTCTGATATACTTTTACCTCCGATTATTATTTCTCCGGAAGTGAAGTTCAATATACCACATAAGATTTTTACAGTTGTTGATTTTCCAGCACCGTTTGAACCGATGTATCCGCAGATTTCTCCTTTATCAATTGTGAAGGATATATTATCAAGTGCTTTTGTATTATCCTGATAAATTTTTGTTAAGTTTTTAACTGATATCAATTTCTGAAAATTTTACTCAAAGTTATTAAAGTTTGAAATCAATTTAAATCCCATTCAAAAATTTATCTTTAAAATCCTTTTCGTTATTCATACTTTATAATTAGAATAAAATTAATTTTATGATTCGGTTAATCCATTAGGTAAATATATTTTTTCAGTTTTTGATAAGGGAATAATTCTAAATATTACCTCAAAATAAACTTGACTTTTTAAAATTTCACTTGTATATTGAAAATGTCAAATCAACATAATGCTAATATATACTGGAAAAAGGTTTCGTCTCTTTTTCTTATTAAGTGGTATGCAGTTATCTCAGGGGATATTTTATATCTCAAAAAGAAAATTCAAAGTAATTTTTATAAATTATTTTTTAACCTTAAATTAATAACATTATGAAAAAAATCTTCCCTTTACTCGTCAGTTTTATTCTATTACTGATTTTATCAGTAGGGTTTTCACCGGAGCCAGTCACTTCCGGTGTCGATTTATCTTCCCAATATGTTATTGATAATCCGAGTGGTGATAAAATTTCAAGGTCGGGAGATTTCAGAGTGTATTATGTCCAGACTTCTTTTGAGGAAACTTCATTTCCACCCCCGGGATGGACTGATACTGCAATTAGCGGTTCTACTATCTGGGACAGGGTTACAGTAAGTTCTTATCCTTCAGGGGTCTATCCGAAGACGGGTACTTATATGGCAAGATATTATTGCTGGGGCTCTCCGTCAGGGTATATTGCAAATTTAATTACTCCTTCTTTTGATTTATCAAGTGCTGGTGGTAATGCTGTAGTTGATTTCTGGATGTACAGAGAAAATGGTTATGCAGGAACTTATTTTGATACTCTTGCAGTCTGGGTAAGTACAACTAAATATACTCATACAGGCGCAACTTTACTTGCAAAGATTTCAAGAGTATATTCTCCTGCAGGTTGGTATAACTTTGTTTTACCAATTCCTTCAAGTTATAACGGAACTGTTAATTATGTAATATTTCAGGCATTGAGTGGATACGGTTACGACCTGCATATTGATGATATCAGAATTGGAGTACCAGACCCGATGTCATTAACTTCCTGTACCAATACTCAAATTACAGGAGGGGTATTAGTTAATTCAATTAATAATCCGATTCTCAGGATTAATGTTGCTGTTTCCGGTTCTTTAAATCCATTTAATATATCTTCTTTTAAGTTTACAACAACCGGAACAACCAATCCGGCAACAGATATCAGGAATGCGAAAGTGTTTTTCACCGGAAACAATCCTGTATTTTCAGCTTCTTCTCAGTTTGGAACACCTGTGCAATTCCCAAATGGTGTATTTTATATAACTGGTTCTCAGACTTTAGCTGAGGGAAATAACTACTTTTGGTTAACTTATGATATCCCATCTGGCGCTACAAATGGAAATTATGTCGATGCTACCTGCGATTCTGTTACAGGCAGTGGCGCAATGGGTACTGTACAACCTGTACCGCCAAATCCGGCAGGGAATAGGCAAATTGTTGGTCCTTTGATTGGTGATTATGTGATAGGTCCTTCAACCAATGATAATCCTGACAGCGATTATCCAAACTTTACTTCCGCAATTCAGGATCTTATCAGCAGAGGTGTTAGTGGTGCTGTAACCTTCCATGTTAAACCTGCTGTGTATGGTACTACTACAGGAACAGAAGTCGATAGTATGCTCACATTTACACCGGTAAATGGAGCAAGTACAACCAATACAATTACATTTAAAAAGAAATCAGATTTATCAGGTGAAGTTTGGGTTGAAAGATATGGTACAACCGGTACTACAGATTATATAATACAATTAGCTGGTACTAAATATTTTACATTTGATTCTATCAATGTAAGACAAAAAGATACAGCGGTTTACAATATGGTTGAAAGGGGATATGAGGTTACTAACCCGGTTGTGAATGTTGGAGCCCAATATAATACGATTCGAAATTGTAAAATCTATTTGAAAGGTACTAACACTAACACAAGAGGTATAAACCATTATAATTCAACTACTCCTACATTAATTGCAGGAACTAACTCGGATAATACTTATGCTAATAACCAAATTTTAAACGCAAGAACAGGTATATATGTTTATGGTTATGCAGCACCATCTCCATACTCATTATATGATAAGAATAATGTTATTATGGGTAATACCATTACAGGTGTTGGCACCGGTGGTGGTACTGTGTCTGCTTATGGTATATATAGTTATTATCAGGGTTCAACTTTTAGAATTTTAAATAATACAATTACTGGTGCTCCTGATAATGCATATACTTTTTATGGTATTTTAAACTCTTATGGCTATGACCAGAATATTGATATTGTAGGTAATACAATTAATGCTGGTTATAATGCAAATTTTATTTTCTATGGTATATATGCATACTATACAGGTGCATTATCCAGTCCTACAGTAAGTAATACAGTAAATATCAATAATAATAATATAACAGCAAATTTAGGTACTTCATTTTCAACATCTTTTTACGGTCTGTATGTCTATTATTGCCATGCAGATACATTAAACATAATAGGTAATTCAATACTAAATACAAATATCCCCGGAACAGGAACAGCATATCTAAATTATATCTATTACTGGGGTAATAACCTTAACTTTGGTAATAATAACTATAATAATATTTACAGAGCAAGTTCTGGGGCTACATATCCCGCATATATTTATTATTCAAACTGGGAATATCCGAAATCTAAGATTTATGGCAATAATTTCAATAATATTCGTTCCGCAGGTGGTGTAATATATGGCTTGTATCATTATGGAAGGCCAAGTGAAACATCTTATATTTATGATAACAACCTTACAAATTGGGTTACCGGAACCGGTTCCTTTATTTATGGATTATATAATGCTAATTCGTTTAATACTTATATATACAATAACCTGATTAATAATCTAAGAGATAGCGCAGCTACGAGTGGATATATTTATAACATTTATCAGGTAAGTGGTACGAATAGCTATTATTATAATAACTTTATTGCAAATTCCCGTGCAAATTCTTCATCAAGCAATCTTGCGAATATAGGCTTTTATATCGGAGGCGGAACATTTAGTGGTATTTATTACAATAGTATATATTTAGCAGATACAAGTACAAGTACTTCGTATGGAAGTGCAGGCTTATATCTTGGAGGCAGTTATTATACGGAATTAAGAAATAATAATATTGTTAATATTTCTAAACCAGGAAATGGTGTTTATGCTGCGAAAACCTGTGGTATTAGATTCGGAGCGACAACATATCTACCATATTATACTTTATATTCCGGTAATAATAACATTTATTGTGGTCCGACTTCAGATACGGGCCGTGTCATTTATTATGATGGTCCAAATCGTTTCTTTACTTTACAGTCATATAAGAATTTTGTTACACCAAGAGAACAAAGTTCTATTTCAGAAATGCCTGTATTTGTTAATGCGCCGGCAGGTGATTTACATATAAACGGAGCTACTCCAACATTACTTTATAATGGCGCTCTTGCTGTTGCTCCACCTTATGCACCTATTGCCATTACTACAGATAAGGATGGTAATACAAGGAGTGATCCATTTGCAGATATTGGTGCTGATGAGTTTACCGGTTCTATGTCAACCGATGTTATTCAGCCAACTATAGTATATGAAAAATTAGGTAATGGCGCTCTTGGTACAAGCAGAACCTTTAATAATGTATTGGTTTTAGACCCAAGTGGTGTTAATTCAACTACTTTTGCACCAAGGGTTTACTATAAAAAATCAACTAATGCAAACACGTTTAATGATAATACATCTTCTACCGATGGTTGGAAGTTCGCAACAGGTACGGCAGGAAGTGGCGGATATTATTCATTTACAATTGATTATACAAAATTATATGGTGGTTCTGTTTCTTCTGGTGATGTTATTCAATATTTTGTAGTTGCGCAAGACCTTGCTTCTACACCAAATGTCGGAATAAATGCCGGTGTATTCGCAACTACACCGACAAGCGTTGCACTCGTCGCCGGAAACTTCCCAATCACAGGTACAATAAATTCATATACAATTACAACCACAAGTCTGTCAAGTACTGTTAATGTAGGTACAGGGCAAACATATACTTCACTTACAGGTCCTTCCGGATTATTCTATGCAATAAATACCGGAGTACTTACGGGAAATCTTAATGTAGTTATAACAAGTGACATTATTGAGCCTGGCACATATCAATTACAAAACTGGTCTGAACAATATGCTCCTGCAACTTATAAGATTACAATAAGACCAGATGGAACAACAATCAGGAATATTTATGGCTGGGTTGCAAACACAAATGGTATGATTAGATTGTCCGGTGTAAATAATGTAACGATTGATGGTAGTTATGGTGGAAGCGGTAGATATCTCCGTTTCGCAAACAGAACTGCGGGTTCATATCCAACAATTTCATTTATAAATGGATGTACTTATGATACTCTTAAAAACTGTATCGTCGAAGGTGTTACGACGAGTTCGACTTATGGTGTTGTATTCATAGGTGCTGGAATTACTACATTCCCGCAACAAGCAAATAATTACCTTACAATTTCAGGAAACCTGATTAGGGATTTAAGCGACTCTCTCGCAGTGTCTCCTTATACCGGTATTAGTAACTATGGCTCTGCTGTACCTGTGCTGAATAGTTACAATACAATTGTTAATAATGAAATTATGAACTGTTCTTACTATGGTATATATATGACTTCCACAGGTAGTGGCGATGGTTGGGTTATAAAAAATAATAGTATTTACTATGTTGCAGGTACATATACTTATCCTTTAACAAATACCTCCTGGTATGCAATGTACATATATCCAACTTATTATGGTAATGGTTATATAATTGATAGTAATTATATTGGTGGTTCACAGGCGCAGGCAGGTGGTTCATATATGTTAACTAAGGGATTATTCCACGGGATTTATGCCGGGCTTGGTTACAATGCAGAATCCCATATCAGAGGAAATGTAATAAAGAATATCAGGTCAACGTATATTACTCCTTCAACAACTACATATTATGGGATAGCTGGTCTGCTGGGTTGGTTGAATATATCCGGAAATACAATAGGAAGTTCTGATACTACGCAACGATTACAAATGAATGGAATTTTCAGAGGTATATCAGCAAGTCCATCATATTATGCCGGAACTCCGACATTAAAGGTTAATAATAATATAATTAACAATATCTGGACACGACCTGACTCAACATTTGCAACTCTCTCAGGTACATTTAATAGATACGGAATAGTTGTTGGCGGCTATCTACCGACTGAATGTAAGAACAATGTAATTATGAATATGTTATCCTGGCAAAGCCCCGGAACTACTTCTTATCACTGCTTCCATATGGGAATATTGCCAAATGTTTATAATAAGGTCAATGTCGATAACAATGTTGTTTATAATATAGCAAATTTAGTTACTACTGCACCAACGGGAACCGGAAGAATACTTGTATATGGTATTCAACCGATTTATCTTGGTGATGGTTCTACGGTATCCGGTAACAGAATATCAAAAATATATTCTTCAACTGTAAATGCAAACGGAGACCTTATTATTGGTATATATAATGCTGCTTCATATCATGGTATGACCACAATATTGGCAAACAATCAGATTTCAATGCTTGATAATAGCGGAACCTGGGCAAATGTTGTCGGGGTAATGGATGTTAGTTCCTATGGTGGTTACTGCAATTGGTATTATAACTCTATCGTGTTAGGTGGTGCTTCCGGTAGTGGTAATCTATACAATTCTTATGCATATTATCGTGCTACAACCGCAGGGCTTGCCACTTATAGCATATTGAGAAACAATATTTTATATAATATGAGAACAGGTGGATTAAACAACCACCTTGCTACTGGTGTTCAATCCGGTTCTCTTGACCAATTTTCACAGCTTTATCCGTATGCATTAGCAGAAGATGAAATGTTACCAAGTTCAATGAAAGGTGGCGAAAGAGGAACAAGTCCATACTTCCTGAGCGATTACAACTTATTCGTTTCTACAAGTTCTAATATGATTGGCGATTGGTATGGTACATTCTATAATTTGAGCGGTTGGAAGACTGCTTCCGGAGAAGATGCAAATAGTCTGGCAGATACAGTTGCAAATACTCCTGCCTCACAACTATTCAGAAACTATCTAAACGCTGATTTAAATATTGATACAACGCAAGCAGCTTCAATCCTTGTTGCGAAGCGTGGTCTTGGAATTAGCGGAATAGATAAAGACTTTAATGGATATCCGAGAAGTGAAACGGGAGCAACCTGTATAGGTTCTCATGAATTTAATTATACAAAACCAATTGTTCCGACTTTGGTTTCACCATCAAATGGTGCTACAGGTATTCCAATCCCTGTTGTTATGAAATGGAATAAGACAGTCTTTGCTTCCGGTTATAATTTACAGATTTCAACAGATTCAACATTTGCTACCACAGTGAAAGATACGGTGGCTTCAGATTCTCTATATACATTCTATACTGCGGTTTCCGGAACGAAGTATTTCTGGAGAGTCAGAACATATTATGCACAATATAGCCCGAGTCAATTCAGCGCTGTTTGGAACTTTACACCTCAAGCTGCAGGACCTCTTACTGGTATAAAATATATACCGGGTGATTATCCATCTATTCCTGCGGCAATAACTGATTTGAATACTTATGGTGTTGGCACCGGTGGTGTTACTTTCAGGGTTGCGACTGGTAAAGTTGATACGGCTGCTAATCTTGTTATTACTGCAAGAGGTTCAGCTTCCAATCCAATAGTATTTGAAAAGTGGGGTACTTTTGACCAACCACTACCAAATCCATTAATAATAGCAGCCGCCGGAACCGGTTCTATGGATGGTATTATTAAGTTCTCCGGTGTTAGTTATATTACTTTTGACGGAATTGATTTAAGGGAAAATCCGGCTAACACTACAACTACCACACAAATGGAATGGGGCTATGCATTATTAAAGGCAAGCGCTGATTCTGGTTCGCAGAACATTACTATTAAAAATTGTAACATTACACTAAATAAAGCAAATACAAGTAGTGTTGGTATATATTCAGCAAACCATACAATTACATTAACAAGCGCTCTGACTATTACAGCATTTTCAGGAACTAACTCTAATAATAAATTCTTTAATAATAACATAAGTAATTGCTATATTGGTATTTCTGTAGCTGGTTACAATGATGCTTCACCTTATGCTTTCTATGACCACTTCAATCAAATTGGTAAACAGGGTGGTAATACGATCAGAAACTTCGGTGGTGGCTCAGCAACTACTTATGGAATATATTCAATATATCAGGATAGTTTAGATATCAGCAATAATAACATTGGAGGCGGTACCGGTACTACTACAACTAACTATGGTATATTTGTATCGATCTGTTACAATTCAAGCATTACAGTTTATAATAACACGGTATCTGATACCAACGCTGTTACAACATCAGCGACTTATGGTATTGCGTTGAATAATGCAGGATATAATGGAGTTGATAATACAATAATTATCAGAAGGAATACTGTACAGGGTATGACTTCCACCGCAGTAACGAGTGGAATACTATATGGATTCTATATATATTATACGACAAGTCTGAATTTATATGTTGACTCCAATAATTTCATCAACAACAAGTGGGGTGGAAGTACTCAAACAGCAACAGGTACAATTTACGGATTCTATGTCTATCCATATACAACAACACCGCCAGCAGGTAGTGTCGGATACTTCACTAACAATTATATGAGTGGAAACAGAAGAATACAATCTGCATTGGGTACTGGTACCTTATATGGTATGTATTTATATTATGGACAGCAAACATTTAATGCATATAATAACACTATAGAAAACGACACACTTGCGGTAACAACCAGTGCAGCATATTATTTTTATGTTTATAACTATTATGCAACAACAGCGAATTATTACAATAATGTTATCAGAAATCTATATAAAGGTCCCGGTAGTAGTGGAGCATTGTATTGCGTTTATATTTCTAATGCTGCCTATTCAGGAACATTTAATTATTACAATAATACAGTTGAAAACATTAATAGTGATGGTATAGGTGCAGTTTATGGTATATATAATGCTTCCGGAGCGCCAAATAAGAATTTCTATGGAAACACTGTAAGAAATCTTAAGACAATTGGAACAGGAGCAGTTTATGGTATGTATCTCTCATCCGGAACAACAGTAAATATATATAATAATTTAGTAACGAATTTAAGAACTGGTACTGGTGCCGGATACGGTATGTATGTTGCCAGTGGAACAACTAACAATATTTATAATAATTTCATTTCTGATATCAGGTCAGATTCATCCACAGCAGCATTAGCAATTGCAGGACTATATTTAAGTGGTGGTACTACGAATAATGTTTATTATAATACAATTTATCTTAACGCAGAACCTTATGCAGGCTCAACATTTGGAAGCGCTGCATTATGGGCATCTACGACGCCAACATTAGATTTGAGAAATAATATATTAGTTAATGTGTCAACACCCGGACCGACAGGTGGCTTTACAGCAGTATATCAAAGAAATACAACTAATTTAGCAACTTACGCTAATACTTCTAATTTTAACTTGTTCTATGCTGGAACTCCAAGCTCCAATAGGGTTATTTACTATGATGGGACTAACTATGATTCTACGTTGGCATTATATAAAACACGGGTAACACCAAGAGATGCAAATTCAGTTACTCAGAATCCACCATTTGTTAATGTAACGACAAGACCTTATGATTTGCATCTGGATACCGCAATAACTACAGTTGCAGAAAGTGGTGGTTCAACAATTTCTACACCAATTGCTATAACAACTGACTTCGACGGACAACCGCGATATCCAAATCCGGGTTATCCTGCGCATCCACTTTATCCACCGACAGCGCCGGATATTGGAGCAGATGAATTTGGTGGTAAACCACTTGATATTAATCCACCAAATATAAGCTACATTCCATTGTTGAATACTTCCAGCACTTCTGCACGAACATTAACAGCAACAATAACAGACCCAAGTGGAGTACCAACTACTTCTCCCGGATGGCCAATGCTTTACTGGAAGATTAATACTGGCAGCTGGACTGCTGCAGCACCGGTAACAGTATCCTATCCACAATATACTTATCAATTCGGTGCAGGAGTTACACTTGGTGACTCTGTATTCTATTATATTGTAGCAAGAGACAATGCAACACCTCCTAACATTGGAGCATATCCATCATTAGGTGCAGGAGGATTTACCTATGACCCACCAGCTGCAAGTATTCCACCAACAAATCCGAGCAGCTATAAGATTACAGCTGCACCACTTGCAGGTGATTATACGGTTGGTTTGTCATTATTTAACAGCATATCTGGTAGAAAGATATACTTCGAAAAGGTAGTTGAAAAAGTTGTGAAAGAAGTACCGGTAGAAGAAAATAATGTTGAAGAATTCATCGCAGGTAAAGGACAGGAACCAAAACCAGATGCTGCTGAACTTTCTTCACCTTATGCTGGTAATGGTAAAACCAAACTCGTTACTGTAGAAGAAGTCAGATGGATACCAATGGAAAACGGCAAAGTATATGATGGACCATTATATGTGAAAAAAGCAGAAAGTCCTGAAATAGACTTCCCGGATGGTACGATGGGTGTTTATGCTACTATTACAGCCGCAATTAATGATTTGAATTTAAGAGGTGTTAGTGCTAACACAAGATTCTTATTAGTGGATACTTCTTATTCTACCGGAGAAACATATCCGATAGTAATTAATGTACAAAATATTAATATGCCTGGCAGTACGAAGACTGTAACCATCAAGCCGAATACTGGTGTTAATGCAACTATAAATGGTGTCGCTCCATCAACTCAAATATTCAAGATACTAACCAGTTATGTTACAATAGATGGTTCCAATACTGTAGGAGGAACTACAAGGAATCTTTCTATTATTAACTCAAGCACTACTTCTCCACAGGTAATTGTAATTGGTTCAACCGGAACAACGCCAATTACAAATGTAACAGTTAAGAATTGTGAAATTACCAATGGTATCAATTCAAGTAGTGCTGTTATAGTTTCTGATGGTACTGCACCCGGAACTGCTGGTTGGTTTAATGATATCAGTATTTTGAATAATAAAATTAATTTAGCATATATTGGAATATATTCAATAGCAACAGTTGCAACAGGAAACGGAAGCGGATTGAATATTAGTAATAATACTTTTGATAACCCATTATATCCGGTCAGGCTGACCAAAATATATGTACAGGGCGTAGATGGTGTAACCGTTTCTAATAACTTTATTGGAAACGATTCTAACGGCGTAGATGCATCTAATATAACTGGTATCTGGTTCGCTACAGGAACAAAGAATGGAATAATTTCCGGAAATACAATATCTAATATTGCAGGCTATGGTCCACCAAGAGGAATTGCAATTTCAACAGGTATTGCAAATGCAAATATTTCAATTACAAAGAATACTATAACTGGTATTAGAACTGCTTATAGTGGACCACCATACGGAATTTATGTTTTCAGTACAACCTCAGGTGTGAGCATTACTAAGAATAAGATAGGCAATCTATTAAATAGAAATACCGGTGGTTATGGTGCAAGAGGAATTAATATCGCTTCAACTGTGACACCCGCTAATATTGAAATTATAAACAACTTCGTATGGAATATTGTGGCAACATCTGATGCATCAGTTACATACTGGGGTATTGGAATTGCTCTTGATGCAACTGTTAGCGGAATTACCGTTTACTTTAATTCTGTCAATTTATACGGTACATATCCTGGCTATTCATCATCTACAGTACACTCTGCGTTCTATGCATCGTCAGGAATTTCAGGATTGAATCTAAGAGATAATATATTTGTGAATAAATTTGATAATACTTCAAGTACTACGGATAAGAGTTACGCGATATACTGTGCCGGAACTAACACAGCATTTACAGATATTAACTACAACGATTATTATGTATTCGGAACACCAGGAATATTAGGATACCTGGGTGGAGATAAGACAACACTTGGAGACTGGAAACTTGCAACATTGAAAGACTCAGCAAGTATTTCCGGTGATCCAGTATTCGTAAGTGATTCCAACTTACATATTGACTCGACGCAGGTATCACCTGTTGGTAATGCAGGACAATATATTTCAACAGTTCTTGATGATATTGATGATAATCCAAGAAGTACATCAACCCCGGATATCGGAGCAGATGAATACAATTACTCAACCGCTGTGTTGACTTTGAACCTGAAAGTATATCTTGAAGGATTCTGGAATGGTACAACTCAGGTTGTTGATACTGCGAAGATTTATCTTGCAAACAGTAGCTCACCTTATGCATTTGTTGATTCACAGAAAGTAGTGCTTTCAAGTGCAGGAACAGCCACAATGAACTTTAACAAAACCTCTGGTAACTACTATATAGTTGTTATGCATAGGAACCATCTTGAGACCTGGAGTAGATTGCCACAGGCATTCGTTGCAGGAACACCATTAAGTTATGACTTTACAACGGACTCTGCAAAAGCTTATGGCTTTAATATGAGAAAGGTAGGAAGCGTATGGACATTATATGCAGGAGATGCAAATCAGGATGGTGCAGTTGACGCACTTGATGTTGCACTATTCATTTCACAATTTGGTAACTTTGGTTACTTAAGTTGTGACTTCAACGGTGATGGTGCGGTTGACGCACTTGATGTACCAATCTTAATTGGTGATTTCGGAATGACAAAATCCGTACCAACAGTAATGATACCACCAGACCCAGGATTAAGGTCCAAGATAATCGAAGAGATAAAGAAAAAATTCGAAACCCCAAAGAGAGAATTTAAGCAAAATTCTGATTAATTAATTATAATAGCAAAGGGTAGCGGAATTAATATTCCGCTACCTGATTGCTCGTAAAGTTTTTTAATGAAGAAGTTTTTAAAAATAAATATTAAATAATCAAAATAATTAAAACAAAATGAAAAAATTAATTACACTGCTGCTATTAATAGCACTCTTCGTGGGGGTTGCCCACAGTCAGAAGGTTACATTTTCACTTTCAAATCCAAGAATACAAAGTGGATATTTTAAATACGATTTAATGGCAACTATTCCTTCTGGACAGGCTTGGGCTGTTGGGTCATGTAATATAAGGATAAACTTTACTTGTGTTCCCACAGGTGCATTAACGGTAAAAACAGATAACCCTGTTGAAAATGCTAATCCTAACATTAGCGGAGCAAACGGTTATCAGAATATGACTACCACTTCGATATTAAATGGAACAGCTATTAGCTTGAATATACTTACTTTTAATACAAGTGGTTTCTATCGTTTTACACCAGGGATATATTTAATTGGTACTTTACGCTGGACTGTATCAGGAACTGTGAACAATACAGCAATGACATTCAGAGTTCCACCCGACCAGTATCCTACACTTGTATTTGATAGCTTAGTTCAGTTAGGATATCCTTCCGGCTTTAATGTGGTACAACCGACCCCAACAGGAGTTATCCAGGTTGCTAATGAATTACCGACAGAATACCAGTTATATCAAAATTATCCAAATCCGTTTAATCCTGTAACTACGATTAAATATGACATACCAAAGAAAGTATTGGTTGTAATAAAGATTTATGATATAACAGGTAGAGAAGTAGAAGAATTAGTAAATCAGGAACAAGAACAAGGGAGATACGAAATAAGCTGGTCTGCAGATCGTCTGTCGAGTGGAATTTATTTCTACACGATACGGACAAAAGATTTCTCTGATACAAAGAGAATGGTACTAATTAAATAAAGCTGTTAATTTAATTATTCTTTAGATTCTTATTTAAAAAGTCACTTTGTATTCTTTAGTGAGTATAAAGTGGCTTTTTATTTAATGTATTTTAATTCTGAATTTTAATTTTATGTATGAAGTATTTTTAATTCCTGAAAAAATTTTTTTGTCTGTAAATTTAGGGTAAAATTTTTCAAATTGAATTTTCAAGTTTCAATATATATCTTTCAGAAAATATGTTTGCTCAAATGGCGGAATTGGTAGACGCGCTGCATTCAGGGTGCAGTCTTAATTATTAAGGTGAGGGTTCGAATCCCTCTTTGAGCACTAAAAAATTTAAAATGATTACAGTTGAAAAAAATCTGGAAATTAAAAGAACTAAATTCAAACAATGGCATTGGAAAACAAATTGATTTTTCGACTTTTTATGAAGATGTAAAAGATAAGGTAAAATTATCAGAATCACTCCTTCGGTTATTATATTTGCGTGGGATCACAAGCCATTTGGATATAATAAAATTTTTTAAACCACAATTAGAAAGGTTATATGATCCATTTCTTATGAAAGATATGGATAAGGCTTGTAATAGAGTTTTGAAAGCAATTTCTGATAAAGAGGATGTTATGATAACAGGTGATTACGATGTTGATGGTACCTGCGGTGCTTCGATGCTGCATCTCTTTTTGAAAGAATTTGCCGTTGATACAGAAATATACATTCCGGATAGAGAATCAGAAGGTTATGGTATTTCAACAAATAGTATAAATCTTGCAAAAGAAAAAGGTATTAAGTTAATAATTTCAGTAGATTTTGGAATTACTGCAATTGATAAAATTGACTTTGCAAATTCTTTAGGTATTGATTTTATTATTTGTGACCATCATCAACCACGGGAAAAAATCCCTGATGCTCTTGCTGTTTTAAATCCTATGAGAAACGATTGTCCGTATCCATTTAAACATCTATGCGGTAGTGGTGTAGCCTTCAAACTTATTCAGGCGATTTGTAGAAAACTTAACCGCAATGAAATTATTACAAAATACCTTGACCTTGTTGCAATTGCTACCGCTTCTGATATTTCTCCTGTTATTGATGAAAACAGAATATTAATTAGTACAGGTTTTGATTTAATGAATAATTCTCCAAGACCATCAATAAAAACATTGATGTCTAAAATTTACGCTGGTTCATTTAATAAAATAAACACTTCAAATATTATTTATACAATTGCTCCAAGACTGAATGCAGTTGGTAGGTTAGGTGATGCAAAAAGGGCAGTGGAATTTTTACTTTGTGAAGATAAAGAACAGCTTAATTTATTATCAAGCGAACTTGATGATACTAATACTGATAGAAGGGAAATGGATCAGGAAATAACCCGTCAGGCTATTGAAATGTTTGAACAGAAGTATTCAAATGACAACCCGCATTGTATCGTTTTGCATAAGGATGACTGGCATCCCGGCGTAATAGGTATAGTTGCAGCAAGACTTGTTGAAAAATATAATTTGCCTTCTATTGTTTTATCAACTATTAATGGAATTGCAAAAGGAAGTGCAAGAAGTAATGGTAATTTTAATATATATGATGCATTAAAATTATGTGAAGATTATTTGATTCAGTTTGGCGGTCATTTCTATGCGGCTGGTCTTGAAATGAAAGTTGAAAATATTGATAAATTTAGAGAAAAGTTTAATAAAATTGCTTCTGAAAAACTTGAGCCTGATAAACTATCATCAGAATTTGAGTATGAAGTTGAGATAAAGTTCCAAGATATTGATACTATTTTTATGAATGTTCTTGAATACTTCGAACCATATGGACCCGGTAATCCTGTCCCAATATTTATGAGTAAAAACCTTGTTATAGGAGATGGAATAAAACATTTTAAAAATTATTGTATTATTTTCAGATTAACAGATCCTGCTTCTGATATTTCGTTTGAAGCAAATTTACCTTATGAAGAAAAATTTCTTGATTCAATTAAACCCGGTGTAAGTTGTGATGTTTGCTATACTGTTGATGTAAATCGCTGGAATAATTATCCTATTGGCAAATTAAGAATTAAAGATATTAAATTTAATTAGTTTTTAAAAATTTAATTTAATTTTTTATGTCTGGTCATTCAAAATGGGCAACAATAAAAAGGAAAAAAGCAGCTAATGATGCGGCGCGCGGTAAAATTTTCACTAAGTTAATTAAGGAAATTACCATTGCTGCAAGAGATGGCGGTGGCGACCCTGAAGGAAATCCAAGATTGAGATTAGCAATAATGAATGCTAAAGCCAATAATATGCCTCAGGAGAATATTACTCGCGCAATTAAAAAAGGAACAGGTGAACTTGAAGGAGTTAAATATGAAGAAATTAATTATGAAGCGTACGCTCCGCACGGCGCTGCAGTTATAATCGAATGCGTGACTGATAACCGCAACCGTACTGTTGCTGAGTTAAGACATTTAATTTCAAAACATCATGGTAATATGGGTGAGACTGGTTCAGTTAACTGGATGTTCGAAAGAAAAGGGGTTATTCTTGTGACTAAAGATAATCATACTGAAGATGAAATTATGGAAGCAATTCTCGATGCTGGTGTTGAGGATTTAAAAGATGAAAGTGAATTTTTTGAAGTTATAACATCAGTGGAAAATTTTGAAAAAGTCAGAAAAGCAATAGAAGGAAATAAATATAAAATAGAAAATGCAAGTTTGCAATATGTAGCAAAAAATCCCCTTAAACTGGATGACAAATGTACTGCTGAAGTTATGAAGTTTATTGAAGTTATCGAAGACCATGATGATGTTCAGAATGTTTATACTAATGTAGAATTTTAAATGAATTATTTAAATGATTATTTTAGGAGTTGATCCGGGTTCGGTTATTACAGGTGTTGCATTGTTGAAAGTGAGTGAAAAAGTTCAGATACTTTCCTATGATGTAATTTTACTTAATCGCAGAAATACACAAACTGAAAGGCTTAAAAATATATACGATTCCTGTACATCAATAATAAAAAAATACAAGCCTGAACATCTGGCAATTGAGACAGCATTTTATGGAAAGAATATACAATCTACTTTAAAGCTTGGACAGGCATCAGGGGCTGCTATCGTGGCTGCTTTAAATTCAGGTTTAAAAATATATGAGTATTCTCCAAGAGAAATAAAAAAAAGTGTTACAGGAAACGGAGCTGCAAGTAAACAACTTGTGAAGTATTTTATTAAAAGTAATTTCAGAATTAAAGAAGAACCAAAATTTCTCGATGCTTTTGATGCAATTGCTGTTGCTCTGTGTCATTATCATTACCTTATCAAAATGGGCTTTGGAATATATAATCGGAAATCTAATAAAAGGTTAGCAAAAGAGTGGTCTTTTTATATAAAAAATAATCCACAGAAAATCTTAAAATCTTAACTCAATGATTTCATTTATCAAAGGGAAAATTGTAAAAAATAATATAAAAGATATTATTATTGAAGTTGGTTGTGTTGGATATCAGATTTTTATTACTAAAAAACTTTATGAAAGTATTAAGGATTTAAATGAAGAAGTAAGTATTTTTACATATCTCGATATTAAAGAAAATTCTATAGCTCTTTATGGATTCTTTGATGAGAAAGAAAGGGAAATTTTTAAACTTCTCATTGGCGTAAGCGGGATAAGTACTAAAACTGCTCATAATATTTTATGCCATATAGGTTTTGAAGAAATAATAAGGTTAATAACTGGTAAGCAATCATTATCTTCTGTAAAAATTCCGGGTCTTGGAATTAAAAAGATGGAAATAATTTCTACTTCTTTGAAGGATAAAATTGTGAAATTATCTTCAGCTGAATATTTGGAATCACTCCCTTCAGTTTCGGAAGGTGAATTAACAGAAAAAGAGCAGTACAGACTTGAAGCGCTAAATGCATTAATGAATCTTGGATATGTGAGAGCAGAAGCGGAGAAATTAATAAGGGAAGCAATAAAAATTTTTGGCGAAGAAAAATATACAACAGGGGATTTGATTAAGAAAGCTCTTGAAATTGCATCAATTTAATATGTAATATTTTTTAAAATTATTTTCTGTAATTTTTAAATAAAAAACCCTCTTATAAATAATCAGTATAAGAGGGTTTTGTTTTATGACAGGTGAAAATTATTTTTTATCGTCCATTACTTCAAAATCTGCATTTTCTACTTTTCCGTCATCTTTTGTACCCGCTGATTCCTGTTTAGCCTGTGAACCTGTCTCTGGTCCTTGAGTATGAGTTCTGGCACTTGAATACATTTGAGATGATGCTTCATTCCATGCTGCATTGTATTCGTCAATAGCAGATTTCAATTCATTAATGTTATCGTGTTTAATTACTTCTTTTAATCTGTCAATTGCACTCTGTATCTTCGCCCTTGTCGGTTGATCTAATTTTGTTTCAAATTCTTTTAACTGCTTTTCTCCCTGGAATATCATTGCATCTGCCTGATTCTTCATATCTATCAACTCTTTCTTCTTTTTGTCTTCTTCTTCATGTTCTTTTGCATCGCGTTTCATCCGTTCGATTTCCTGTTCGGTTAATCCGGAAGAATGCGTTATTCTTATATCCTGCTGTTTTCCGGTACCAAGGTCTTTTGCTGTTACATGCAAAATACCATTTGCATCGATATCAAATGTTACCTCAATCTGTGGTACGCCTCTTGGTGCTGGTGGTATTCCATCTAAATGGAATCTGCCAAGAGTTCTGTTATCAACAGCCATTGGTCGTTCTCCTTGCAATACATGAATCTCTACTGATGGTTGGTTATCACTTGCTGTTGAAAATATCTGTGACTTTCTTGTAGGAATAGTTGTATTTGCTTCAATCAATTTTGTCATTACACCACCTAAAGTTTCAATACCAAGTGAAAGTGGTGTTACATCAAGAAGTAATACATCAGAAACATCACCAGCAAGAACACCTCCCTGTATTGCAGCACCAATAGCAACAACTTCATCAGGATTAACTCCTTTGTGGGGTTCTTTACCAAATATTCTTTTAACTGTTTCCTGAACAAGAGGTATTCTTGTGGAACCACCAACAAGGATGACTTCATCAATTTCTTCTTTCCTGAATCCTGAATCACTAATACACTTTTCGCACGGTCCTACTGTTCTTTCAACTAAGTCTGCAATTAAAGATTCGAATTTTGCCCTTGTAATTGTTTCCAATAAAAATTTTGGTCCATCAGCAGTTGCGGTTATATATGGTAAATTTACTTCAGTTTGCTGACTTGAAGAAAGTGCTTTTTTAGCGTTTTCTGCTGCTTCTTTTAATCGTTGCAAAGCCATCGGGTCTTTTCGTAAATCTATCCCTTCTTTCTTTTGAAATTCATCAGCAAGATAATCTATAAGCCTTTGGTCAAAATCGTCTCCTCCAAGATGTCCATCACCATTAGTGGCTTTTACTTCAAACACACCATCGCCAAGTTCAAGAATAGAAATATCAAATGTTCCTCCACCTAAATCATATACTGCTACCTTATGATTCTTTTTCTTCTTATCAAGTCCATAAGCCAATGCTGCAGCAGTAGGTTCATTTATTATTCTCTTTACATCAAGTCCTGCAATACGACCGGCATCTTTAGTAGCCTGCCTTTGAGAATCATTGAAATATGCAGGTACAGTAATTACTGCTTCGGTTACTGGTTGACCAAGATAATCTTCAGCAGTTTTTTTCATTTTCTGTAAAATCATAGCAGAAATTTCCGGTGGTGAATACACTCGTTTCTGGTTTGTACTTTTATCTGTAATTTCTACTCTTGCAACATCATTTTCACCTCTGATTACTTTATAAGGTACTTCTTTTATCTCCTCTAAAACCTCATCGTATCTTCTACCCATAAACCTTTTTATCGAGAAAATAGTATTCTGCGGATTTGTTACAGCCTGCCTCTTTGCAGGTTCTCCTACAATTCGTTCACCCGTCTTTGTAAAAGCCACTACTGAAGGTGTAGTTCTTGAACCTTCAGAATTTGGAATAACAACCGGCTCATTTCCTTCCATTACGGCAACACAAGAATTAGTGGTGCCTAAATCAATACCTATAATTTTTCCCATAATTAAATTTCCTTTCTTTTAGTTATATTAAACCCCGACCGATTTTTATCTCGGTCAGGGCTTTTTAAAATTAATTTTTGTGTAATATTATTTAACTTTGATTTCCTTAACAACTGGTTTTGCTTCTTCAACTTTTGGTAAAGTTATTGATAAAACTCCATCTTTAAAGTTGGCTTCAATAGCATCAGTCTTCACATCCTTAGAAACATTGAAACTTCTACAAAACTCACCATAATATATTTCATTCATAATCAAATTTGCATCTTCAGATTTTTGTTGTTGCTTTTTCACACCAGATATTGTTAATGTATCATTTTCTAAAGTAATCTTTACATCATCCTTAGAAATACCGGGCATTTCCATATAGATATAGAAATTATCTCTATCCTCAGTTATACGTGTCCTCGGAGAATAATTTGATACATTGAACAACTCATTTCTGAAAGAGAAGAATGGATGGTCGAAAATTGAACGAAAAGTATCACTGATGTTGAAAAGGTCATCATCTTTTCTGAATTTTATTAAGTTTTTCATATATTTTTACCTCCTTCTTTTTATTTTTTTTAATTTCACTATATACTTGCAATAACCGTGCCATAATGTTTTAATGAAAAATATTATCATTTTAGAGAAATATTTTTCACAATTTTAAAATTTATTAATTTTGAAGTGAAAAAATTTTCAATAATAATGGAAAAATATTCCTTTACGGAAATTTTTCCCTATACCATAATTAATAGATTATAGGAGATTAATTATTAATAATAATATTCTTCTAATACTTTCTTTAATTCACCGTTATCGTAAGTGAATCCTGTAAAAACCCATTTGTGTTTTTCAAAATGAGTAATATAACAAATATTATCTTTAATAGTAAATGAAATGTCGTAAGGTGTATAATACCAGCCGAATTGGAATAGACCACCCTGCATGAAAGTATCATAATCGTTAATTAACAGAAGAACATTATATGAATTTTTTTTGTAGGTATTGTCATTATACGAAATCACTATATCAAGCATACCATCCCCGGAATAGTCTCCAATGTTAAAATTAATTATAGAAAGGTTTTCAGGTAAAAAATATGTAATTTCATCAATCATATCATCTGAGTATATTCCATCAAGCATTCCCATAAAAATTTCTACATCAATAGCGTATCTATCAGAAAAACTTGATGCTTGCCCCATAATACTTGAATTAATACTTAAAATGATTATTATTGACGAAATAAATAACCTTAATCTACTCATACCTCTGTTATTTATTGTCAAATATAACTTATAAAAAAATATATGTCAAGTAAAAAATAAATAAAGTATTACTTTAAAGAAGGGGGGTAAATTTTATAATTACAATATTTAATTTCTTCTGTAAAATAATTCTTTGATACGGGATTTTTCTATTACTTTAAGATAAAATAATGAGTAAATAATTATTATGAGAATTATAATATCTGTCAGCAATGATAAAGTGGTTTTATCTTCAAGAAGGTAATTTTTAATAATGTGTGAAATTAGAAATCCTATTATAAAAATTATAGAAATAATTATAATTTTCCGCCAATCATAGTTAATCTTATATACTTTTTGTGAAAGAAAATAAAGCATTACTGACATTGCAAAATATGAAATTAAAGTTGCGATGGCTGCTCCAGTTATATCAATTTTGGGGATTAAAAGAAGGTTGGATATAAAATTTATTATGAACCCAAAAAATGTTACAATAAGAATCATATATGTTCTTTCCGCAAAAAAAGGAGCAGCGTATAAATTTGAAAAAATTCCAGAGAAGAAATAAGCAGAAAATATAAATGGTAAAATTTTTAAACCTTCCCAGTAGTTTTCATTGAGTATTGAGAAATTATCTATTTTGAATTTAACTATTGGGGGAATAAATGATATAAAAATAAACAGTAATGACAACCCAGCGAATGTGTAATATGTAAACACTCTTGATATGATATTTTTATTATCGGGATTTTCTGTTAAATTAAGGAAATAAGGCGTCCAGGCAAATCTAAATGCTGCAATTATTAAAGACATACCAGCAGCAAGTTTATAATTTACACTATAAATTCCAACTTCTGCATCATTCAGTAAATATTTTATAAAAAATCTGTCAGAAACATCTATGAAAAGAATAAATAATCCAACATAGATAAATTTATTACCAAATAAAACAAGCCTTTTTGCTTTGTTAAAGGAAAATTTTAATCTCAGGTATTTTCTTGTTAAATAAAGCGTGAAAATTAAAGTTATAATACAGGAAATTATATAACTATAAAAGATAGCTTCTATGCCCTGTTTTAAATAAACAATGAAAATGAAATTAAAGGAAATGTTTGTAATAACTGAAATAATATTAGCAATAAAATATTTTTTTGCTTGTAGCTCAGCCCGTAAAAGAAGAAGCGGAAATCTATATATAGTATCAACGAGTAATACAAGACACATAAGTTTCAATAAGAAAATTGAATTTTCATAAGTATCTAACTTCATTATTACTGATATTTCCGAAGAAAAATAATAAATTATTAAGGAGAATATTATAGAGGAAACAGTTAATAAAATTATAGTTGTGGAATAAGTTAATGTCCTTTCTTCTTTGGTTTTATCAGTGGCAAAATATTTTATGAATGATGTATCCAATCCATAGACAAAGAAAATTCCAATAACAAGCCAAATTGAATTAATTATATTAAAAATACCAAGTTCATCAGGTAAAAAATAATAAGTATATAAGGGAATAAGTAGAAGTGATATAAATCTGTTTATCAGTAAACCAAATCCGTAAATAAAAGTTTGGGAAAATAGTTCTTTTATATAAGATTTTTTTTCCTCCATTTCTATAATATGTTATACTTATTGTATAACTCTAATAGTTGTTTATTAACCGATTCGTATGAATGATATTTTTTAAGCCATTCAACACTTTTAATTGAATATTCAATTAAGACTTCTGGATTTTTTAATATATTTGCAATAGTATCATATAGAGTTTCTTCAGTTGCGTTAATGAAAGGATTCTCTTTAAGAAATTTCTTGTAATCTTCTGTGAATTCGGTAATTGTCGGAAGTCCAAGAAGAAAATTTTCTATTGAATTTTTTCCGTATCCTGACCCTCCGAGTATCCCGCCTACCTGGTCAATTGCTAAGTCGCAATCTTTCTTAATTTCAAGTAACTTATTACGAGGTAAATTTTCTACCAAAAGGAATTCGAAATTGAAATTTCTTTTAAGTTGGTTTATTATTTTTAGAATTTTCTCCGTGCCTTTAAATAATCTATTAGTAGGGGAGTGTATTATTTTGATTGTTTTATTTAATTTTAATTTTGCAGTTGCATTTTCACAGTTAAATGGAAAAAAAATATAATTTATATTTGGATGTATTTTGGTGTGGTCAAATTCTACTGTAAGATTTAAATCACTTAGTTCTTCCATTTCTTTAAATATACCCCTTGTTCTTAAATCACTACCAAAATAACATGCAATAATTTTTTTCCCATTATTTTTCATATTTTTCGCAAATCGAAAATCACGAAATAAATCAATTCCGCCATCAAAATGATAAATATCAAATTCCTGTAGTGAATATCTTTTTATTATATCTTCTATTTTTGGGGAGTTTATTAAATCTTTTATTCTGAAATAAATTTTATCTGTGAAAGTATATTTATAATATTTCAGGGATGTATTTTGTTCATTAGATGTTTTTAAAGATTTTGAAAGAAATTTCCTTTGCCTGTACAGTGTTGCAAGTTTTCCCTTCGGGAGATTTAAGTCTATATTAATATCACTCTGGAAGTCGGTTGATTCTTTGTATATTGTAACGAGATTCGATTTAAAACCAAATTTTCTGTGCATATAAACAAAATCAATAGGCATACCAGCAAAATTTTGCGGAGCAATATGTAAGATAGATTTATTGCTCATTTATTAGTGAAAGTATATTTCCGGAAAATATCTTTTCCCGTTCTGAGTTAGTTAAATTCAG
Source organism: Candidatus Tepidiaquacella proteinivora (assembly GCA_013348845.1). Taxonomy (GTDB): domain Bacteria; phylum Bacteroidota; class Ignavibacteria; order Tepidaquicellales; family Tepidaquicellaceae; genus Tepidaquicella; species Tepidaquicella proteinivora. The sequence goes on from CP054675.1 coordinate 59,680, forward strand.
AGAATTAATTAAGGATATATACATTTCAGGTAAGCCAAGATTATAATCACTGCCAAATATTACTTTTTCTGCTCCAACAATTTTTATTACTTCATTAACAAAATAAAATTCACGGACCGATTCAGTGCCAAGATAAACATTTTCAAGTCTTCTTTCTTTTATCTGTTTTGCACAGGGAATGCATAGGTTTGGTTGATCACCACCTAAATGCGAGAGAATAATTTTCAAATCGGGATTTTTCTCTGCTAATTCCAAAGGATGCTGATAACCCGCTACTTCTACCCATCTTCCGCAATGAACAATTATTGGTTTTTTATTTATAATTGAAAATTCAATGTATTGTTTATAATGTTCATCTGTTATCTTTCTTTTATTTAGAGATGGGTGAATTTTCAGAAATTTTATATCGCTGATATTATCAATTAAAAAATTACTAAGTTTTTTATCATCCGGATTTACCCAGGGAGCAAAATAAAATTTGAAATCAGTTCTTAATTTTACTTCACTTAACAGGGATTCATTATCAGTATTATCAGCAGGGAAGCATACCGCTGCGGAGATGTTATTCCTTTTAAAAACCTTAACCGCTTCATCTACAGTTGTTTCATAATTTAAAAAATTCTCTGACCATTTTCCGATATGAGTATGAGCATCAATTATTTTCATTTTAAAATGTCTCCTGTTTTAAATATTTCAGAGATATTATCCATTTTTTTTTCGTTATGAAGAATTTCTTTTAGTTCTATTGTGCCTTTAGAACATCTGACTATTATGCTATTATTTGATACTTTCTCTATATATCCAGAAATCTTATTCACTGAGTCGTTTTCAATTATTCTTGCTTTTGTTATGATTAATTCTTCAGCTTTGTAGTATGTTATTGCAGATGGATATGGTGGTGTTAATGCACGAATTAAATTATAAATTTCTTTTGCAGGTTTATCCCAATTTATAATTCTTTCTTTGTATGTTATAGATTTATACGCTGAATTTTTATATTCCTTTTGTGGGGTTAATAATTTGTTAATGTTTTCAGGGTATACCAAAAGGTTGTTCAATTCAATTAATCCGAAAACATTTTTAATTAGATTACCTGCGAAATCAGAACATTTCTTATATACAGAATTAACATCATCTTCATCTTCTATATAAATATCATTTTCTAACAGAATTGCACCGCTATCTACTCCTCCTTCAATTTTATGAACTGTCATTGTAATTTTACTATCTCCGTTTATAATCGCTCGTGAAATAGGTGCTCTACCTCTGTATTCAGGGAGTTTTCCGCAGTGAAGATTATAAATTCCAAGTAGTGGTGAATTAAAAATATCTTCCCCAAGTATCTCCATAAATCCAACACAAATTCCTAAATGAAAATTTTTTATTTTTCCTTTATACTCTTTTAATTTCTCAATAATAAGTAGAGGAATATTTCTACTTACGCTGAGTTCTTTTAGGGATTCAATTATTTCTTCTGAGGGTTTACTATCTTGAAGACTTTTATGTGTAATAATTAGTTCCGGAATGTAATTCTCTTTTATTAAATCTCTTAAACAACTTAATCCGATAAAACCATCGGTTAAATAAAAATATTTTATTTTTGAAGCCATTTTTTGTACCAGTTATAAGTCCTTATAATGCCTTCATCTAAATCAAATTTTGGTTCAAATCCCAATATTTTTTTTGCTTTATCTATGCTTGGAATTCTTAACTCTACATCAACATATGTTTTAGGCACATATTTTATTTTTGATTTGGACTTACAAAGTTGTATAACCTTTTCGGCAAGAGAACTTATTGTTATTGTTCCTTTTGGATTTCCTATATTGAATATTTCTCCAATTGCTTCTTCCTTATGGAGTGCAAGAAGAATTCCCTGAGATATATCGTCTATATAGCACCAAGACCTTATCTGATCGCCGTCACCGTGAATTTCAATTGTTTTATTTCTAATCGCATTTTTAATAAATATATGTATTGCACCTTCTCCTATTTGGCCGGGGCCATAAATATTAAATGGTCTTATTGTAACACAGGGATAACCTTTGGTTTTATAATAGCTGTAAGTTAGATGTTCACCAGCCACTTTACTAACAGAGTATGTCCAGCGAGCTTCTCCAACAGGAGCGAAGTTTGTATTTGATTTTTCTGTAGATTTATACGCGTAAGACCCGAGTACTTCACTTGTAGAAAAATTTATTACTCTTTCCAGTTTCGAACTGTATTTTTCTAATGCTTTAAGAAAATTAAAGGTACCCTGAATATTTACCTCCATTGTTTTTATGGGGTCAATTATAACTGTATCTATGCCAGCAATTGCTGCAAGATGCATAGCAATTTGTGGTTTAAATGATTCACATACAGATTTCAAATTTTCATAATCTCTAACATCTCCTTTAATTAAAGCGATGTTGTCTTTATTTATCTTTCTGTATTTCAGCGAGTCTCTCTGAAAAGTATCATAGATTACAATTTGATTGTGATTTATCAAAATTTCTGTCAGGCTACTACCAATAAATCCAGCGCCACCAGTTAATAATATTCTTTTCCCTTTTGGTATCTTCATTGTTTTAAGTTAATTATGAAAGATTTTCTAATGAAACCGAATGCACGGAATTTTCTTTTAAATTTGTATAAACCTTCAATTAATGAGCCTTTAGCATCTGAAGTTCCTATATCATATAATCTTAAATTATTTTCTTTTGCCCATTTAATTGTATAATAAAGTAAAAAATCAGATACTCTATATTTCTTGAAATCTTCGTCGGTTGCAAGATAAAAGTTTAAGACTACATCCTTTTTTGCTAAAAACAGAACACAAATTCCGGTTAAAAATTTTTCTATTTCACTGGCGAAAAATATAATTTTATCATCTAAATTCTTTTTTAAATACATCAACTCTTCAAATGTATGGGTTGGTTTTATATTTTTTAATGAACGATTATTATATAATATTTCATAGAATTTATTCAGATATGAAATTGGTTCATTACTGTTAACAATTCTTACATTTATTATTTCACTGCTGTTTCTTATAGTTCTTTTTAATGGGTTTTTTAGTTTATTATAATCAAAATCCGATAAGTTTATTATGTTGGTAAGAGAATAGTTCTTAATGCAAAACCCTTCTTTTAATAATGCATATTCATATTCTTCGTTATTATCAATTGTATATATTGATGGTGGGTTATTTATAATACAATCGTAGAAATTATTTTCTCGTAAATATTTCTTTAATTCAGATATGACTATTTGATAATCAATTACATCTAACTTTTCTCTCCACAGAAAGCCACCAAAACTTGCACCTTTGCATGAGAAGAAAGTTTTTTTTCCATTATTAGTTTCTTCACACCCTGTTAATAAAGCGAGTACTTTATTTTTATCTTGGGATTTAAATATTAAATGATGAAAATTAATACCCTTATTAAATATTGTGTTGTAATTCAAAAATTTGTAATCAAAAAAAATATTATAGTTAATATTTAATAATTCATTCCAGCTGCGATTGTTTTCAATATTAACTCTTTCAACTATCATACTTACCAGTATAATTCATAACCCGGTTTTTTCAAAATTAATTTAAATTTTTCTGGCATAAAAGTCTTTGTGTCATCATAATCCGTTCTGTTTATTTCATCACGTTCAACTATAATTGAGTATTTATCGGGAGGTAATGAATCAAGAAATGATTTCACAGTCTCTGTCCCTACTCTTTTTGTCTCAAGTAATTTATAAGTATATTCTGAATTCTTCCATCCAATATTAAGCCCTTTGAAATAAAAGCTAAACTGTGGATTTGCACGATCATTTTCATATAATCCTGCAATATAAATTATTTCTTTTTTACCTGTTTTATCAATTTCTTTCTTTATCCCTGATAATTCAAAAGAATCTTCCCACCATGGAATATCAATCATATGAACAATGTTAAGACTAATGAAGAAGACGATTATAAAAGAGTAAAATATATAGGCAATATTTATCTTTTTTGTTATTAAAATAGAAATAATATACACTACTATGCAAATAAGTATTGTAATAAGAGAGTAGATAATAAATTCGTTTTTAAATAAATCCTTCAACCAATTTCTATTATTGAAGGTTAAAGCCCAGAATATATTTATTACTATAAGTAATAGTGTAAAGGCTTTCTCTTTATAATCTGATTTTCTTAATTCATATAAATATGAAGGAATTATCAGTGATACTTGTGATAATATCAATAGTGTATAAACCTCAAGCTTCGTCTTAAAGAAAGTAATAATTAGAAAACCAGCAATGAACCATACCCAGATAAATAATTTATTTATTGTAAGATTTCTGAAATTTATTATATCCTTTATAAACGCTGGAAATAGTAATATACTATAGGGAATTATTGATAGTATGTAATTAATATGATAAAATATTCCGGAAGATTTTACATTATATTCTACACCAAAGAATGCCCTTTCATAAATGTGATAGAAAAAGAACCATTGAAAAAATTCATTCCCATATTTTATAAACATATACAAATGCCATGGCAATGCTATTATTATTCCTATTATAGAAAAAGTAATGATGTCAGTTATTTTATAATTAATTCTTTTTCTCAATAAGATATAAAAAAGAAATATTATCATTGGAATAAATGTACCAACAAGTATTTTTATCATTAAGCAGGCACCAAAAACTAATCCTAGATAGATGTTATAAATAAATTTTCTGTTCTCTAATTGTTTAATAAAAATATAGAATGCTAATAATATCAGAAAATTATATGGAATATCAAATTGGAATCTTTTAGAAAATACACTGAATATTATATTACTGCTAAAAATCATAGCAGCTATATATCCTGTAGAAAGGGAATGAACTTTTTCACCAATTCTTATTAATAGAAATATACTTAATATTGCTGTAATGAATGGTATTATTTTCAGAACGACAGAGTTAAGTCCGAAAATTAAAGTAAATAAGTATCCAACCCAAATTAATAAAGGTGGATGTGAACCGGAGTAAAATTTTTGTATTGAATGTTGAGCCTGATCTATAAAATCACCATTTATATAAATTGAAACAACTCGGGTAGCATACATACCTTCATCCCATGGTTGCATATCGGTAACAAAAAGAGCAGGAATTTTTACAAGACATAGGAATAAAACAATAGTGGGAAAAATTATCTTAAAATTTTTTTTATCGTTAAAATAATCTAATATTTTTTCTAAGATATTTTTTTCGATTTTTTTCCCTTCTATATTTTTAGAAATTGTATCCAATTGAAAAAATGTTTCCTGTCCCAAATGAATTGGAGTAGGGAATGAACGCATAATCAAATGTTATATCTTTGTATTTTAGACCAATTCCAGTGGAAAAATTTTTGTTTTCATAATTTGTCTGGTACCCTACTCTTATAAATGCTAAATCTTTATATCCTGCTTCAAATCCGGAGTGAATGTGTAACTTGCCACCTTCAAGAACTTTAAATCCTTCTAATGCAAGCAAAAAATTAAAATCCTTGTATAAGTATTTGTAACTTCCCCCAAACCTTACTAATGTGGGTAATTTTGTCCTTGTATTTCGCATCTCATCCATAGAACCTAAATTTGCTAAGACGAAAGAAAAAGAAAATTCATCTTTTTTATAATTTGTTCCAATATCAAAACCAAAACCAGAAGCTTCATCGACATATATCTTTTCATATAGAAATTTTGTTGCTATTCCCACTGAAATATTTTCATAAAAGTTATAAGAAATTCCAAGATTAATACTGATATCTTGAGAATTAAATTTTTCAAGTGGTGCACCAGGGGTTAATCTAACTTCAATATTATTAACACCGGCGCGGATTATACCAAGACCGACACCAAGTTTTCCAAACACGAATTTTGTTCCTATAAAAGAAGATGTAAAATCAATTTGTGAAATGTTATGAGATAATATAACATTATTTTTCCCAAGGTGTATTGTAGATGGATTATATATTAAAGAAGTAGCGTCTTCTGATATGCTTGAATATGCATCTCCCATTGCTACTGCTTTAGCATTTAAGCCAATTTTAAGAAATGATAAGCCGGTATTACCTGCTCCTTCGTTTTGAGCAAAGATAGTAAGTGGTAATAAGAGTATATAAATTAAAATGTATTTTTTCATAACTTAAAATTAATGTTTAGTGATAAATTCTGAACAGCATCTTTTGAATAGGGCTCTAACTGAAATGCGTAATCTAACCCGAGTAATAAATTTTTCCCAATGATTTTTTTAATACCAACTCCGAGCCCAGGTTTCAGAGAGCCCATAAAATCATCTTCATTTAATCCTATCCTATCACATCCTGCCCTGAACTTTATATAATTATTAATATTTATTTCGCCCCCAACTTTTACATAATAGAAATTCTTTGATTTAATTTTAATTCCATTTGACTTATCTTCATAGTTAGGATTTATTACGCTTTCTATTTCAACAGACACAACACCAAAATTTTTAGGGAGTAAATAGGACGAGCCAAAATTAATTAAAATTGGAAATTTATTTTCGGTTGTTCTTCCATAAGTGCTACCGTATATTTTATTTGTTTCCCATTTATATTTAGCGGATAAATCTCTGATTGTGAAACCAAAACTTAAATTTGGTGTAACTTTATATGCTGCACCAAGGTCAAAAGCAATTGAAGTGGTCGAAACTCCTTCAAATAGTTTTGAATAATATAATTTAAATCCGATTCCAATAGCAAAATTTTCTTCAACTAAAAATGAAGTGCCAAGATAAAATTGATTTTCGAATACAGAAAAATTTCCTATTTGATTTCCATCGTTATCTCTACCGTCGATATTACTTACACCAAAATTTATCCATGATAGTGATATCCCAGCGCCCCCTTTTTTATTTTGTAAAGGGAATTGTTTTGCAAACCCAATAAAGTTTAATTTTCTGTCAAGGGACATAAAAGTATATCCAAGGGATAAATTCGCATCTTCTTGAAAACATGCTAATGCGGGATTATAATAACCAGAATATTCACCAAATAAATCTGAAACCATTGCATTTCCTTTTGACAATCCTCTTGCACCGAATCCTAATCTTGCAAAGGTACCTGCGTATCCACCAGATTGAGCAAGAATCTGTGATGTATTAATTAAGGTCAGGATTATTAATATTATCTTTTTCAATTTAATATAATATTTATTTCTTATTGTAAAACTAATATTTTACCCCAGATGGGTTTTTCATCATCTATCTCAATCCTATAAAAATATACGCCGTTTGCTACTATAAATCCCTGATTGTTCTTCCCATCCCATAACGTAAAAAGTTCATCTGGGCTTGTTCTTGTTGCATTTTGTATTACTGTTCTGACAGGGTTCATACCTGTATCGAAAATTTTTATTGTAACTTTAGAAATTGATTTTCCTGTTTTAAAGAATATTCTTACTATTTCAGTTGCAGGAGAGAATGGATTTGGAGCGGCATAGGATTTTATTTCTGAACTCAAATCAATTTCTTTTATTGCCCTGAATATTTTCCATTTGCCACCCCATGGGCTACCAGTCTCAATTGTCCGTAATAATCCATCATCACTGCCTATGTATAATGTATCATCAATATGATTGCCACAATAAAAATTTGTAGTGCGTAATATATCATTAGTATTTTCATCACAAATGGTTGGAGCTTTTATCCAGTCAAATGGTCCGAATATTGCACGCCACAAGCCATCATTAGTTAAACCATAGACAATATTGTTTAATGATGAGATACCATTTGGTTTGTAGTCTTTTAATGTATAAGCCCAGGTATATCCACCATTTGTGGAATAACTTAAAGCATCTGATTCATTTGGATTTTCAGCCTTTCTTGTTGCTGCCCAAATAATATTATTGTTTGAAAATTTCTGTATGTGAAAATTGACTACAAAATTTCCTGATACTCTATTTGTTCCTGAACCTGAATTTAAATAATTGTACTTTCGCCAGCTTTTTCCCCAATCAGTTGATTTGTTTATTCCATTTGCTGTACCTACAAATAGCGTACTATCATTTAAGGCTTCAACTGTAAATACTCTATGATTAAGATTTTGTCTAACATCAAGTGAAAAATTATAACCTGTTCCGCTTATATATATACTGTCTAGGTTGTCTGGGGGTAATACAACTCTTTGCCAGTTATTACCATAATTTGTAGATTTTCTTAAACCCCCCGCAAATGAAGTTATCCAAATTGTATAATTATTTGTATCTCCTTCAGTTTTAGTGATTGCAATATCATAACTTAGATTTTGTTCATCAACTACTACCGGCAGAGCGTATAAAGTATTGCTACCATATTGAATAACTGAATCTCCTAAACCATCTTTTGGCTGGCTGAAAGATGACCATGATAAGCCATAATCTGTTGATACTTTTATACCAGTACCAGCAGGAATATTTTCATCATTTATTTGTTTAGTTATTGCAGTAGCGACTGCAACAATATTATCTCTTACAAAAAATCCTGATACATCATCTTTACCAAATGGTTCCAATCCGTAATAATGTTGGAATGATGTAAAATAGTTTATTGTTCTCATTATTCCACTACCAGTGGCAAACCAAACGGTGTCACCATTTCGAATAATATCGGTAATAAAATTGCTAATTGGATATTTACTATTAATAGGATATACAACGATTGGTGTTGAGATTAGAAAAAATTTCTCATTGAAGATTATCTGCTTATTAAATCTTATTATCGAATAATCATCAGGAATGTGTAAGTCCTGAGCACTGCAAAATGTAAATATTGTAAAAAATACAAATAAAAAGATTTTGAATTTCATATAAATAATTCAGTTTGGTCTAACAAATTTTATACTATCTTTTACGATAGGGCTAACTGAGTTTGAATTATCAATCGCTTGGAAAAAGTATTTAAAATATCCGAATGATGAATCTGCAGTTGATGCACCAACAGGAGCAGTATAGGAGTATAATCCGAAATTATTTGCTTTTGTCATCTCAAATCTTCCTATATAATTTCCGTTAGGTCTATATGCATCGAATTGTACGGCTTTAATATCACAAAATCCATTTGTGTCACCTGCTGTTGCCTCTATGGTAAGATTAATAAAACCAGAAATTGGTCTAACTACACTATCAGGTAGATTCAGAGAAGAAATATAAGGAGGATAATTTTCAGTATTAACAACTATAAAGTAGGAATTTATTTGATTGCTCAAATATCCATCTGTATTCTCTGCAAAAGTGTTAATTAGGTATTTCCCAACCAGCAAGCAACTTATATTAGTTAAATTAATCGTTCCTGAATATATGCCATCACCAGATGAAGAATCTGGCAGCACCCCATTATCAGATAAATGGAAATTTCCGGCTACGGAATTATCAGGGAAAAGAACCCTGCTGATTACAGATTTTATTGGTGAACCATTATTAATATCAACCTTAACCGAAACAGTAACTATTATTTCTGGATTAAAAGATGTTGTAAATATAGTATCAGTAGATTTGTAAAAATCAGATATATATGGGGCTCTGCAACATGGGTCTATAATTGTATTATCTTTTTTTTCACATGAAGAAAAAATAAATAGAAATAAAATAAGTACTAATAGACCTGAATATTTTAATGTTATTTTTTCCAACGATAAAAATTTTTAATAAAAAATATAAATTAATTATGAAGTATAAAAAAGGTATTTTTTTAAAAAAAATATAATTTCTCTTTTATATAATTTTATAGGGGATTCCATTAATATTTTCCTCATAGTTTTCCAATAAATATTGTCCTATTCTTGTCCTTTTAAGTGTCTTTAAATAAGCACCACAACCTAACTTTTTACCAAAATCATTTGCAATTGTTCTTATGTAAGTCCCTTTACTACAAACTATCTTAAAAAAAATTTCATTTCCGCTAATTTTTTTTACTTCAAATTTTGAAATAAATATTCTTCTCGGGTTTGTTTGTATTTGTTTTCCTTTACGCGCATGTGAATATAATGGTTTTCCTTTATATTTAATTGCAGAATAAATAGGGGGGATTTGTTCACTGTCTCCTAAAAAAGATTTTGCTACTGACTTTATCATTTCTTCTGTAATTTCTGATGTACTTTTTATGTTTTCTTCTTCAGATTCTGTATCATAAGTTTTTGTTGTTGCTCCTATTCTGATTATCCCCTCATATTCTTTATCTGAATCAATAATATGTTTTATTTCTTTAGTTTTGTTATCAGTGCATAAAATGAGTAATCCCGTCGCTTTAGGGTCGAGAGTCCCGGAATGACCAATCTTTTTAACTTTTAATTTTTTCTTAAAAATTCTTACTATATCCGCACTTGTATAGTCGATAGGTTTATTGACTAATATTATCCTATTTGAGTATATATTATTTTTATGATTCAGATTTCTTTAAATCGTTTAATATTTTATTGATTCTTTCAGCTGTATCAAGTGTATCATCATAATAGAAATGTATTTCAGGTATGAACTTTGTCGATAATTCCTTGCCCAGCATAAATCTTATATGCTTTTTTCTGTAATTTAATTTTTCAATACATTTTTCATGAGGTTCTTTATTTCCAATAAAAGTTATATATATTTTTGCATTCTTTAGGTCTGGAGAAAGAATAACTTTTGATACTGTAACAATCCCTATGTTTAATTCTGCCAAATCTTTTGACATAGCTGTGTTCATCTTTTGCCTTATTTCCTCTGAAACTTTTTCTACACGGTAAGCCATAATATATATTTTATAAAAGAAAAAAAATTGTTATATCTTATCAAAAGACAGGGTCTTTTTAATTTCAACTATTCGGTATGCTTCTATAATATCACCTACTTTAATATCATTGAAATTTTCTATCGCAATTCCACATTCATAATTTGCTTCTACTTCTTTTACATCGTCTTTGTGTCTTTTTAGTGATAAAATATTCCCCTCATAGATAACAAGACCATCTCGAATTAACCTAATTTTATGATTTCTTGCTATTTTTCCTTCTTGTACATAACACCCAGCTACATTTCCTATTTTTGGTACTTTGAATACTTGTTTGACTTCTACAGTAGCCGTTACTTCTTCTTTTGTCTCAGGTTCTAATAGACCTTCAAGAGCTTTCTTTACTTCGTCTATTACATTATAAATTACATTATGCAATCTAATATCAATTTTATTTTGTTCAGCAAGTTTTCTTGCATTCATATTTGGTCTTACATTAAAACCTATAACAATTGCATTTGATGCTTCTGCAAGTAATATATCAGATTCAGTTATTTGCCCAACCGCTTTATGTACAACTGAAATTTTCGCTTCCTGTGTAGAAAGTTTTAATAATGAATCAGCAATGGCTTCAACAGAACCATCAACATCTGCTTTGATAATAACCTTTAAGTCAACTTGTTTACTACCTTTCTTAATTTGATTCGAAATATCATCAAGGGTAATAAATTTTATCGTTCTAAAGTCCTGTTCTCTTTTTAATTGCTGTCGTTTTTTAGCGATTTCTCTTGCTAAAACTTCTGAGTCTAAACAAACAAAAGTATCTCCTGCTTGTGGCATACTATCAAATCCTAATATTTGAACAGGGGTTGAAGGAGTGGCATACTGTATTCTCCTTTCTCTTTCATCAAACATTGCTTTAACTTTTCCGGAACACATTCCGGCAACGAAAATATCACCAATTTTAAGGGTACCTTTTTGTACTAAAACTGTGGCGACTATTCCTCTACCTTTATCCATTTTTGATTCAATTATTACACCGCGTGCGTTTCTGTCCGGATTAGCTTTAAGGTCAAGTATTTCTGCTTCGAGTAATATTTTTTCCAAAAGTATATCAATATTTTTGCCGAATTTTGCAGATATTTCTACCGATTGATATTTCCCACCCCATTCTTCAACAAGAATATTTCTTTCAGCCAATTGTTGTCGAATTCTATCGGGGTTTGATTCTGGTTTATCTATTTTATTTATTGCTACTATTATTGGAACATTTGCAGCGAGTGCATGATTAATTGCTTCAACTGTTTGTGGCATAACTGCATCATCAGCAGCGACTACAAGTATAACTATGTCTGCGGCTTGACCGCCTCTTGCTCTCATTGCTGTGAATGCCTGATGTCCAGGTGTATCAAGGAAAGTTATTTCCTTTCCACTTTTCTCATCAACTTTTACTTTATATGCACCTATATGTTGTGTTATTCCCCCAGCTTCTCCTGCAACAACATTAGTTTTTCTTATATAATCAAGCAAAGAAGTTTTACCATGGTCAACGTGTCCCATAACTGCAACTACGGGTGGGCGTGGCTTTAATTTCTCCGGTGCGTCATCAAAATCTTTTAGTAAATCTTCCTGGTATTCTTTTTGGAAGTTTATTTTAAAGCCAAAAGATTCTGCAATTAATTCAATTAAAGTTTTATCTAATCTCTGATTTATTGATACAATAGACCCTAACTCAAAACACTTCTTAATTATTTCTGCAGGGCTTATCTGCATCAGTTTAGAAAGTTCATTGGTTGTTATGAATTCCGTTACTTCTAATACATTTTGTGTAGCTTTTGCAATTTCTTGTAATTTTTTCTCTTGTTCCTGCCTTTCCTTCTTTTTCTTTTTTCTTGCTAATGCCCTTGCAGATATTTGTGTCGGTTCATCTAATTTATGCAATGTTTCTCTCATCGCTTCTTCAATCTCATGCCTTTGAAACGGGATTTCCCTCACTTTAACACTCTTTGTCTTTCTTTTTTTCTCAAAATCAATATTTTCTTTATTTTTCTTTCCTTTATGTGGCTTTGGCGGTGGAGGAGGAGGTGGTGGTGGAATAGGTTTTTGTTCTTTAGATGTAATATGTTTTGATGTGGTTTCTTTTTTCTTTGTTTGCTTCTTATCCTTTGGAATATCTGTTCTGAAGTTAATAGTCTTTTCTTTCTTGTGCTTTGCAGTTTTATCTGGTCTTTTGTCTTTTGGTTCTGTTTGTTCAGGTTTCTTTTTGTCTTTTCTCTCTTCAGGTTTTGGTTTAATAATTTCTATTTTAGGAGTTTCTTTATGTTTTTCAGGTTTCTTTTTAAATTCAGCAGGAGTTTCTTTTTTTACTTTTTCCTGTAATTTTTTTATCTCTTTTTGTTCCTTCTTTTTCTTCTCCTCTTGAATTTTTTTTGTTTCTAATATTTTTATAAGTTCTTTCTTTTTTGCTTCTTTTTCTTCTTGCTCCTTTTTCAGCAGTTTTTCCCGTTCAAGCATCGCTTTTAATTCCTGTCTCTTCCTCTCTTCTTCCTCTTTTCTTTTTTTCTCCTCTAATGCTTTTCTTATTCTCTCTTCTTCCTCTTTTTTTATTCTCTCCTCTTCTTGTTTTCTCTTTATTTCCTCTACCTCAGATATTTCAACCTTGACTTTTTCAGTAAAATCTAATAGCCGTTTTTTATGTTTTTTATGTTCTTCTATTTCCTTTTTAAAATGTTCATTTACTTTATTGACTGTTTCGATATCTAATTTAGTATTTAATGTTACATTAGATAAGCCTAATGTATTTGTGAGATAAGAGATTATATCTTCTTTAGATAGATTGGTCTCCTTACATAATTGAAAAACTTGTAATTTTTTCGTTTTTCCGTCTTCTGGCATAAGAATTTTTTTTAGTTTTCGTTATCGTTTGTTATATCTTCAAGTTCTTCAGAATCTATCTCTTTCTCATCTCTTAGTACATCAAGCTGGTAACCCGTCAGTCTTGAAGCAAGTTTTATATTCTGACCATTTTTCCCTATTAAAAGACTTATCTGTTCTTCGTCTGCTTTTATTTTTGCCACTTTATTAACTTTGTCTATCTGAATGTCCTGAATTTTTGCTGGTGATAATGCTCTTGTTATATATAGTGTAATATCATCAGTGTAGTTTATTACATCAATATTCTCATTACTTAACTCTCTTACGATAGCATGGATTCTTGTACCCTTCATTCCCACACAAGCACCAACAGCATCAATTTTATTGTCATTAGATATTACTGCTACTTTTGCTCTTTCACCAGGGTCGCGGGCAATTGCTTTTATTTCAATAATTCCATCGAAGATTTCAGGAATTTCTGTCTCAAATAATTTTTCAAGAAACTTATCATCAGTTCTTGATACTATAATTGCTGGTGGTCCTGAAGACTTTTTCTCGACGCTTTTAATAACTGCTCTGACTGTATCACCTTTTTTATATTTCTCTTTAGGAATTTGTTCTGATTTTGGGAAAATTATTTCACTTCCATTGTGCATTAACAATATAGAATTAGCTTTATTTTGGTAAACTTCAGCAACTATTAATTCTCCAATTTGATCTTTATATTTGTTGTAAGTTATTTCTTTATCTATTTCACTAATTTTTTGTTTAAGGTATTGTTTTAAAGTCTGAACTGAACGTCTGCCAAAACTATTAATTGTAATTTCCTCAAGAAACATTTCACCTATTTCGAAATCCTGTCCATCTGATTTTTGCTTTGCAGTTTCGATATCTATTTCTTTATCCGGATCGTTTACTTCTTCAACAATAGTTTTATATACATAAAGCTCAATTATACCTCTTTCCATATTTACAATTATTTCAAATTGACCGTCCTGACCAAATCGTTTTTCCATCATCTTTTTTAAAGCATCTTTCAATACACTTTCCAGTACATCTTTATCGATATTTTTCAATTTTGCAAGTTGTGCAAATGCTTCAAATATTTCGGCTGCCATTTTTAAAATTTTAATTTTACTTTTGAAGATAAAATTTGATTAAACTTTATTTTAGTTATTTCTTTTTCTTTATTTTTTCTTTCACATTCAAGTATCAATTCATTTTCATTTCCTTCATCATTTAATCCGATTAATTTACCACTACAATCGGAACCATCTTTTAATTTAATTATTAAATCCTTTCCTTTATGTTTGTATAATTGCTCAAAATATTTAAATGGTCTATCCACACCAGGTGAAGATACAATGAATTTTGAGAATTCATTATCCAGGCGATTATCAATTATTTCATTCCAAATTTTATTGTTCATATCTGTTAATATTTCAAAATCTATCTTATCTCTACTGTCAATAAATATTTCCAGAGTATAATTCTTCCTCTCTCCTCTGAGCTGAACATCTATCAACATTAAATTATTGTTTTCTACAACTTTGTTAACAATATTTACGATCTTTTCTTTCATAACTCTGTAAAAAAAAAGTGGGCAAACACACCCACTCATTAAAGTAGCACACCGAACGCATTTAAATTTATTATTTTTATTTTACATAATCAAGTAATTTATTTTTAACATTATTTTGATATTTTATTTGATTATTTTTAAATATAATTACTTTATATGCTTAAACCTCTCCCCCGTGAATTTTATTTAAGAGATACAACAGAAGTAGCAAAAGATTTATTAGGCAAAGTTATTGCAAGAAAATATAAAAACACTTTTTTAACAGGGAAAATAGTTGAAGTGGAAGCATATATTGGTTCTCATGACCCGGCGTGTCATGCTTTTAATAAAACAAAAGGTAGATGTGAAGTAATGTATTTGATTGGGGGGACTGCGTATGTATATTTTGTGTATGGAAATCATTACTGCTTTAATGTTGTTACAGGTAAGGAAGGTGAAGGTAATGCTGTTCTTATCAGAGCAGTTGAGCCATTAAAAGGTTTGAAATTTATAAAGTCAGTCAGAGGGAGGGATAAAAGCATTTATGATTTAACTAATGGACCGGGGAAATTTTGTGAAGCATTTCAGATTAATTTAAGAGATAATGGTAAAGATTTAGTGAATGATAAAAGTTTTTTTATTTCTCTTAATAATTTACCTGGTTATTCAAAACAAGTGATTATGCAATCAGTTCGAATCGGAATTAATAAAGGTAAAGAATTTCCTTATAGATTTTTCATCTTAAATAACCCATTTGTCAGTAAGCATAAATTAAATGAAACTGCTGTTAAAATATGAATGAAAGCGATATTTCAATAAAATTCTGCGGTGCCGCCAGAAATGTTACTGGCTCCCAGCATTTAATAAATATTAATGGATATAAACTACTTCTTGATTGCGGATTATTTCAGGGTAAAAGAGAAGAAGCCTATAAAATGAACAGACATTTTATTTATAATCCTTCTGAGGTTTTATCTGTTATTCTTTCTCATGCGCATATTGATCACGCGGGAAATTTACCTACCCTCATGATTAAAGGTTTTAATGGAAATATTTATTGTACTTCTGCAACAAGAGATTTATGCTCTATTATGTTGCAGGATAGTGCTTATGTTCAGGAGAAAGATGTGGAATTCGTGAATAAGAAAAGGGCTAAAAGGAATTTACCTTTATTTAATCCACTTTATACTATCAATGATGCTATTGAGGTATTAAATTATTTCAAATCTTTTCCATATAATAGAAGATTTACTCTTGATGGTTTCAGAAATATGATTGATGTTACATTTTTTGAGGCAGGGCACATTCTTGGTTCAGCACAAATTGTTTTAGAGATTCATTCAAAAGGAAATACAACCAAAATCGGATTTACAGGTGACCTTGGAAGAAAAAACCTTCCTATATTAAGAGACCCGGAATTTATTGGAGATGTTGATTACCTTATTATAGAATCTACTTATGGAGGTAAATTACATGATAGTTCAGAGTTAATGGAGCAGGATTTATTGAGTGTAATCAGAGAAGCATTGGATACTAATGCAAAAATTATTGTACCATCTTTCAGTGTTGGAAGAACTCAGGATTTAGTCTATTCAATAACAAAATTGACGGAGCGCGGTGCTATTCCTCAGTTTCCAATTTTTGTAGATAGCCCTCTTTCTGTTAATGTTACTGATATCTTTAAATTGCACTCTGAATGTTTTGATAAAGAAACCCGTGAATATATAGCAAAAGGTTATGATGTGTTTGGGCTTGATAATATTTTATATATTAAAGATGTTAATGAATCAAAACAGTTGAATACAATCAAAGGTCCATGTATGATAATTTCTGCATCAGGTATGTGCGAAGCGGGCAGGATTCAACATCACCTCGCAAACAGTATAGAAAACCCAAACAATATAGTTCTGATAGTAGGTTTTATGGCGGTTGATACACTCGGAAGAAGATTAGTGGAAGCAAAAGATGAACCGGGAAAGGTTGTTAGAATATTTGGAACAGAATACAAAGTTAACTGTAAAATTAAGATTCTGAATTCTTTCTCCGGACATGCAGACCATAATGAATTATTAAATTATATTGCTAATTTTGACAAAAAAAAGTTGAAAGCTATTTTTTTAGTTCATGGTGAATTCGAAAGGCAGAAAGCTTTATATAATTCAATTGTGGCATCCGGATATAATAATGTTTTTATTCCTGAAAGAGGCGAAGAGTTCAATTTAAGTTAAAATTATATTTTATGAAAATTTGTTTTATTACTTCTGAATGTGTCCCTTTTGTCAAGACAGGAGGTCTTGCTGATGTAAGCGGTTCTTTACCAGAAGCTCTTGCAAATTTAGGGGTTGAGGTTGTTTTATTTCTGCCAAGGTATGATTCAATTGATATAAAAAAACATTCCTTACATAGTGTCAGTGAATTTAAAGATTCTAAAGTTAGAATCTCAGATAGTTTTGAAAATTATTCCTTATTCACTTTAAAGAAGGGAAAAATTCAATATTATTTTATTGATTCACAGAAATATTTTCAAAGGGGATATATCTATTCAAATGACCCTGATGAAGATGAGAGATTTATTTTCTTCCAGAAATCTGTTCTTGATGTTCTGCAAAAAATAGATTTTTCCCCTGATATTATTCATCTTAATGATTGGCAGACCGCTCTTATACCCGAATTAATAAAAAATTTACTGTGTGATGTAAAATTTTTTAAGAATGTTAAAACTATCCTTTCAATTCATAATATAGCATATCAGGGAGTATTTGATAAAACTGCTATTGAAAAGGCGAATTTACCTACATCTAAATTTACACCGATGGGTCCGTATGAACATTATGGGAATTTTAATTTTCTTAAAGTTGGTATAATTTCGGCTGATTATGTTCTAACAGTAAGTCCTACTTATGCAATGGAAATTTTAACAAACGAATATGGATGTGGACTTGAAGGCGTTTTAAAAACAAGGGAAGATAAATTAAAAGGTATTCTTAATGGTATTGATGAAACACAATGGGATCCTGCTAACGATAAAATTATTATCAGAAATTACAATTTTGATTCTATTGATAATAAGTTTGAAAATAAAATTCATTTATTAAAATATGCAGGGGCTGAGCCTAAAGTTACTGTACCTGTAATGGGAATAATTTCTCGCCTTGTTTGGCAAAAAGGATTTGAACTATTAGAACCATTTATTGATGACTTATTATCTAAGGATATAAAATTATTTGTACTTGGAAAAGGGGAATACAAATATGAAGAATTTTTCAGAAATTATTCTAAAAAGTATCCGGATAAATTATTTTATTATTGCGAATATAATAATGAACTTGCACATTATATTACAGCTGGAGCGGATATATTTCTTATGCCATCAAGATATGAACCTTGCGGATTAAATCAGATGTATTCTCTAAAATACGGAACTATACCAATAGTGCATAAAACAGGAGGATTGGCTGATACGATTGTAGATTACGATGAATTTCCGGAAACTGCTAATGGATTCGCATTTAAAAATTTTAATTCAGAAGAATTTTGGGGTAAAATTCAGGATGCTTTGAATTTATATTATCAGGTTGATAAATGGCGGAATTTGCAAAAAAATGGAATGAAATCAGATTTCTCCTGGGGAAAATCAGCAAAAGAATATTTAGAAATTTATAAAAAAGTTTTGAGTAGATAGGAAAATAATTTTTCAGATAACTAAATTTTTTTGTAAACTTCAACCCCTTCCTTTATATAAACTTTTTTAAAGTTATTTAAAAAGTCACTATTGTTTTTAATTTTATCATAAACTTCATCATAGTGTAATATATTTCTTTTTTCCTTTGTGGCTTCTGTATCTATAATTATCCATCTGACATATTTTGAAGGCTCTTTCAATGCTTTTTCTCCAATTTCCCAGGTGCTTGGAAATATTCTTTCTCTATATGGAACCGCACAACTTGGAAGTAATCTTATAATTACTTCATCAAGGAGTATGTTGCCCCCGTCATAATTTTCTCTTAAAAACTCAGATACACCTTTAATTTTATAATACATTTGTTTGCTTCCGTAATCCAATTCTGCAAGAGATGCAATGTTCTGTGGATAGTTGGCTGTCCAGGAAATTATTTGTATAAATATAAGAAATAAAAACGAATATACTAAGATTTTTTTCCCATATTTGAGTTTCCTGAAAAATTCCATATCCTTAAGATACTTATATCCACAACCTCCGAAAATTGCGATTGCTGGTAATAATGATAATCCATATCTTGAATGAACAAATCCTGGTGGCTCTGTATTTGGTAACAATATTACATTTTGACCTTCATATAATGAATAAATAGAGAAAGGATATAATATTAATAGTGCGTATGGAAAAATTGTTCTTATGTTCAATCTGTTATTGTATATATACAAAATTAATCCAATAAGAAAAATTATAATAATAAACAATCCTGTATTTATTAAAACTGCTTTTGTATATAAGTCAGTAGATAAAAAAAGATTTCCTTTCTGCGGTAACAAATTAGCTTCAAGGAATGCATTTGCATGACGAAACAGTGAATACTTTCCTCTCTGAAATTCCAGAGGGTCGCCATACCTTTTCCAGTTATGATACAACCAGAATAAAATGAAAGCAACAGAAGTAGAAACGAAAGTCAAAGCATATAAGAGTGGTTTGTGTTTCTTCTTAAAATAGACATAGAAAATTAATAAACTTAAGAAAGACATAATTACCCATCCTTCATATCTCGTGGCAACTGCTCCCATCATAAAAAAAGAAGCTTTTACAACATCCATTCTTTCCCCTTCATCTGCAAGAACCTGTAAAAAATAAAAAGTAATAATAATAAACATAAAGAATACAACTTCTGACATTGCAGTCGTTTGTAGGTATAGAATATTCGGATTTAAAGTATAAATAGCCCAACCTAAAAAAGCAGAGAATTTTTCTTTTGTTATTCGAAATACTATTTTAAATATTAGAATAGAACTTATCAGATACGAAATAAAACCTACAATACTACCTGCAATTCCTGTTTGCCATAATATTGATATTTTGGTGAAAGGGAGTAATAAAATCATATGTGCAGGGAGCCATACTGTTCCTATTTGATTCCATATTCCGGGTGTAATTGAATCGTAAAATCGTCTGCTTGAATCTAATCTTGATGCCGGGTCTCCGAAGTTCGGACAAAATATTAATTCGTTATAATATGAATAAATCTGCGCTATTAATCCGATTATACAGGTTATAAGAATTAAATAACTCAATACTTTTTTTTCATCAAGAGATTCAAGTGATGAAAAAATATTTATTTTCATCTTTTTAATATCGGTTACCAATTATTAATGGAACATTTAAAATAAATTGCTCTTTCTGAATTTTATAACACTGATTGTACTGATTACGATAGTAATCCCAAGTAAAACCAAAACATTTGGAAGTACTTCAATGAAATCGAGCTTTCTCCATAGTACATCGAGGAATGCTTCTATAGACCAGTAAACGGTAGTTAATTTACTGAAAATTCTAATATATTCAGGCATTAATGAAATTGGGAACCAGGCTCCACCAATTGCAGACATTGTTAAAATTAAAAATGTGCCTAATCCGGTAGCCTGACCTGAGGTTTTACATATTGCAGATAAGAACATACCAAAAGAAGTGCATACCATCGAGGAAACAATTATAATAATTAATAATTCGAGAAAATGCTCAAATATTTGAATATCAAAAAGAATTGAACCCGCAATGAATAATGCAATTAATTGTATTATGCCAATAGTTGTAAAAGCAATATACTTACCCCATAATACATCAGTTCTTGTTGCAGGGGTAGTGAGTAATCTTATCATTATACCTGTTTTTTTCTCATCAAATAAAGAAGTAGCGTAAGAAGTAATGGTAAACATTAGGAACATAATAGCCCAGCCCCCTACACTTCTTGTTGCCATCGGGTTTGCTACATCTTTACCAACTAATTGTTCACTTTCCAGATTGAGTATATTCTGAAATATATTACTTTGTTGTGTATCTGATGAATTTGGATTAAAATTAATGTTGGGATTTAATATTTCTGCTGTATCAATTTTATAGTATTTGTTTATTGTTCTTGCTATTTCGTTATTAAACATTATTCCTTTTTCTTGTCCTAATGTTCCTACTGCTTGTCTTTGCATGCTTTTGACAAATATTTCCGGCAATTGTTTCATTATTGTTTGATAAAGTACCCCTTCTGTAATTCCCATTTCAATATCGTTTTTCGGGTCATAATACAGTTTCAGTTTTAATGCAGTTGAAGTATCGGTATAAGCATCTTCTGGTATTATAAGGGCAGATGAAAATTTACCTGATTTTATTGCTGTCTTTATAGTATTTGTATCATACTTAACAACTTCATTTTTCTCATTGTTATATGTTTTAATAAGTTTAAATGTATTTGAGGTGTCAAGTGATTTTTCAAGTTTTTTTGCAATTTCTGATGTGCTTTCATTAACAAATCCTAATTCGATTTTTGATTGACTTGAATCAACCCCGAAAACCTTTCCGAAAATAAAAATTAATACTACAGGCACAAGAAATGTTATTGCCAATGCAACTTTATCTTTTCTGAAAATTAATAAATCTTTTGATACAAGTTTTAAGATTGTTTTCAATCTCTAAAAATCCTTCCTGTTAAATTCAAAAATAATGTTTCAAGATTTGGTTTGTAAACTTCTATAAACCTTTCGTCAATTCCGTTTTCTTCAAGTGCTGCAAAAAATTCTGAAAATCTGAATTCATCATTTGCTTCCAGTTTATATTTACTATTATTTATTGATATTTTTCCGAATTTTTTAAATTCTTCAATTTTTGATTCTGTTAAACCATTCTTGACGAAAAATATTGATTTTTTGGGCGGTAACAAATTTAATAATTCTTCTAATGTACCCAGAGCAATTATCTTTCCATAGTCGATTATACCAATTCTGTTACATAATTTTTCTGCTTCTTCCATATAATGAGTTGTATAGATTATTGTAGTTCCCGACGTGTTTAAATCCTGTAAATAACTAAAAATTGCATTTCGTGATTGTGGGTCAACCCCGACTGTTGGTTCATCGCATAATAAAATTTCGGGTCTGTGTAATAATGCTGCAATTAAATTTAATCTTCTTTTCATTCCCCCTGAATAATTTTTAACAAGGTCCTTTTTCCTTTCATAAAGTCCAACTGCATTTAGTTTTTCATTTATTATTTCCTTTAATTCCTTTTTAGGTATATCAAATAAACTGCCAAATATTTTGAGATTATCTATTGCATTCAAATCTTCATATAAAGCAATTGATTGTGGAACGAGGCCGATTTTTTTCTTATAGGATATTCCAAGTTCTTTTATATCTTTTCCATTAAATTCAATATAACCTTCATCCATTTGCAAATAACCAACAATAATATTTATTAATGTAGATTTACCTGCACCATTAGGTCCAATTAATCCGAAAAATTCCTTTTCTTTAATTTCAAGTGTAATTCCATCAAGTGCTCTTACGCTTGGGAATTGTTTCTTTATATTGTTAATTTTTAGCATTTGATAAATTTAAAAACGAATTTAATTTTTTTAAATATAATTGGCAAGTTATTAATATTTGTAGATACATAAGATTATCATAAAATCTGCTTATCTGACTTTCAAAAGTTGAAGAATGAAATGATAGTATTTATTTCTCAGTATTACCAAAAATTTTTAATCGTTAAATGCTTTATAACTTTAAACTTCTTGTAGAAAAAAATATATTTGATAACAAAATTAAACCTATAATAGGAGAAATAAATGGATAAAGTTATAATTATTATGGGATCGAAATCAGACCTTGATTGGTCAAAAAAAATTTCAGCATCGCTTAAAAATTTCGGTATTAAAGTTATAATGCATGTTGCTTCTGCCCATAAAATTCCGCTCAGGTGTGTTGAGCTAATAAAGCAATATGAAAAAGAAAATGTCGTATTTATCACTGTTGCGGGTAGAAGTAATGCGTTAAGTGGTTTTTCTGATGCGCAAACTTTTTGCCCTGTTATTGCTTGTCCGCCATATAGCGAAAAATTTGGTGGCAATGATATTTTTTCAAGTTTTAGAATGCCCTCTGGGGTTGCACCTATGTTGGTTTCTGAACCTGAAAATGCAGCTCTTGCTGCTGCAAAAATATTAGCACTAAAAAATGAAAACTTAAAACATAGGGTTATTGAATATCAGAATAAAATGAGAGACATATTAATAAATGATGATAAGGAGATAAACAATGGGTAGCGTGAAAGATTTAAAGGTTTTAAAACAGGCAAATGAACAAAGTTTAGGTTTAGGCAGGTTTACCTTCTCAGATAGGTATTCTGTTTTTGACTGGGGAGAAATGCCTGATAAAATTTCTTATAAAGGTGCTGCTATTGCTATTCTTGGAGCGTACTTTTTTGAAAAACTTGAATCTATGGGAATTGATACTCATTATCTTGGTTTAGTTGAAAATGATGAAGCAAAACCACTTTCAGAGTTGAATGTTAATTCAGACACTATGGAAATTAAATTGTTAAGAGTTATAAGACCACAGGTTGTGGATGGAAAATATGATTATTCTCCATATAAACATCAAAAGGTAGGATTTTTAATTCCACTTGAAATAATATACAGAAATTATTTACCACCAGGAAGCAGTGTTTTCAGAAGATTGGAAAGAGGTGAAATTACACCACAGGATTTAGGTTTAAACTCTATGCCTGTACCTAATCAAAAATTAGATAAACCTATAATTGATTTTTCAACAAAACTGGAAATTACAGACAGGTATATAAACTATGAAGAAGCTAAAGAAATTTCTGGCTTAAGTACTGAAGAAATGAATAGTATCGTTGAAATTACAAATACTATAAATCAGTTAATTACAGATGAATTTTCTAAAATCGGGTTAGTTAATGAGGATGGTAAAATAGAAGTAGGTTTTAATATGAATAGAAAAATAATGTTAGTCGATGTTTTTGGTACTCTTGATGAATGCAGATTTACATACAAAGGAATTCCCATTAGTAAAGAAATAGCGAGAATTCATTACAGAAAAAGCCAATGGTATAATGAAGTTGAAAAAGCGAAAAGGATAGATAGGCAAAATTGGAAAAAAATATGTATCTTGAAGCCTGAACCATTACCTAAAAAACTCGTTGATTTAATATCTCAGATTTATTGCAGCTGTACTAATGAAATAACAAAAAGAGAATGGTTTAAAAATATACCTCCATTTGAGAATATTTTAAAAGAAATTCAAGATTTAATTTAAAAGCAGTAAATTTTTTGACAAAGTCATATCTTTATAAGAATTCTCGGGATTTATTATTAAGTTGTTTTTCAATTTCTTTTTTGGTATTGTAAAGTAAAACTGTTTATATGAAAAAGTTATTTTTTCTTATTATTATATTTTTTTCATTAAAATTATATCCGCAAATTTATTTCGACCAGCTGACAGAAGTCCCTTCATTTACAAATAAAAATCTAAACGGTATTTATAAATGTGATTTTCTTAATAAAGTATATGTATTTGGTGATAGTGGAACAGTATTTGTTTCTGAAGATAGTTGTTATTCATGGAGTTTTATTTATACGGGTTTCGCATATAATTTTTATAATGGAGTTTTAGTTTCGGGTGGTAATATTTTAGTGCCGTGTTCTGATGGTATCATTGTTAAGTCTTCTGATTATGGTGTTGGTTGGGCTGTTTATAATACAGGTTTTAATAATAATATCTATTGGATACAGAATTCTTTGAATAATCTTAACTATCTTTTAGCGGGAGGAGAAAATGGATTAGTTATCAGTAGTACAAATGGTGGTATTAATTGGTCTCAGATTCCTTCAGGGACTAATCTTGCTTTACGAAGTGCAAAAATTGACCAAAATCTTAAAAGAGGTGTTATTGTAGGAGATAGTGGGTTAATTTTTAAGGTGGAATTGAATTATCCTCCTCTTCCTGTTACTTATACACTTACTCAAAAAAATAGTAATACAAAAAGTAATTTATATTCAACATTAATTTATGATTCATTAATATATTTTGCTGTTGGTGAGAATGGCGATATCAGAGTCTCTGGTACTGCAGGTAATACCTGGCATTATAACTACTCCGGAGTAGATAATAATTTGTTCAATATAACAAAAAGTGGAAATACTTTGGTTGTTGTTGGTGATAATGGAACTATGATAAAATCCACAGATAAGGGTTCACATTGGGAAAAATTAAATTCCGTTTCCAATGCAATTATAAAATCAGCATTTATTCAAGGAAACAATATTGTAGCTGTTGGTTTAAACGGTAAATTACTTAAGTTTTTCCCTTCCCCAAAACTGGAAGGCACAACAATTAATTATTATTCCGGATTTTCTCCTAATAGAATTTCGACTTTTTTCAGTTCTTTTGGAACTTTTAATCAGAATTATACAATTTCAAATTATCCCGGATTTAAATGGCCTGCTGATAGTAATAAATATGCAATTTATACTACGGGGTTAACACTTGCTGCTAAAGTTAATAATCAATTGAGAATGGTTTCAAATGGATATTATGGTGAATTAACTTTTGGCTCTTTGGTTTACCAAGTTCCTTCCGGGAATCCATATTATATGATTTATAGAGTTAAGAGAGGGGATGATTGCTACAAAAGTGTTTCCTGGGCTAATTGGGGAAGAATGGTACCTTTCGGAGCCTCTTTTATTGATGTTAATAATAATAAAATTTTTGAGCCTTGTATTGATACGCCAGGAGTTAAAAATGCATCCGAAACAATTTTTATGGTTCTGACAGATGGTTTTTTAAATAGACATAATGGTGATGTTCTTGGTGGATTAACTGCGCCTCTATTAGCAGATTTTTCAATTACAATATGGGGGTATTCAGATAGTATATTAGGAGATGCTCATTTTATAAAATATAAAATCACTAATAAAAGTGATAGTAGATGGGATAGCGTATATTTATCACTTTTTTCTGACTGTGATGTTGGTAATGCGGTTGATGATTATATTGGATGTGATACAATAAGAAAATTAGGTTATACTTATAATGCAGATAATTCGGATACACAATACGGACTTAATCCACCAGCAGTTGGATTTAGAATTTTGAGGACACCCGTGAATAAAAATAAAATTCCTTATGATACTTTAGGGTTGACTTCGGTTAACCTCGTTTTTTGTAATGGGTGCGGAGAACCTTATTGTGAAAATGATCCTTTTGGAGAGCCTTTCGGAGCGTATAATTTTATGCGTGGATTTAAAAAAGATATGTCACCATGGTTGGATCCAACTTATAATCCACCTAAACCAACAAAATTCTTATATTATGGTGACCCTGAAACTCAAATTGGTTGGACTGAAAGTAAAGGAAGTGTAAAAAATTGCGGAGGAACAATTGGTACAATTATACCAACAAATCCAGGCGGGGATAGAAGGATAATTATGACAAGCGGGAAAGGTGATTTTAGCGTTTTTCCTGGAGAATCCTTTGATTTCGTTTTTGCTCAGTTAATAAAAAGAGGAGTTAATAATCTGAATTCAGTTACTAAACTTAAAGAGTATAGTGATTTAATTGCAAAATTCTACTATGAGAATGAACCTAAAGAAGAACAACCTACATTGATTCCAAATGAATATTTCTTGGCTCAGAATTATCCAAATCCTTTTAATACGAGGACTAAAATAAAGTTTGGCATTCCAATATCTGGATTTGTTGAAATAATTCTTTATGATATTTTGGGTAAAAAAGTTTTTAGTATATTGAATAAATATTATGAAGCAGGAATATACGAAATAGAGTTTGATGCTGGGGCTGAAAGAATTAATTTAAGCAGTGGGATTTATTTTTATCAAATGAATACGAAATACTATACCGAAACAAAGAAAATGATATTTACTAAATAGTAAAGATAGAGTTAATATAGATATTACAGTTTTTTAAGAATTTTTTAAAATCTACTTTTTAGAGTTGATTTGTATTCTAATTATAATTAATTTAAATTTTTTAAAATAAATTATTATATTATGAAAAAAATTCTCATTACATTTAGTAGCGTTCTTTTTGTATTTCTTCTTGGGGTCTTTTTGTTCGGTTGCGTAGATTTTGAAATGCAGACAGAATTAAACAAAGATGGTTCCGGGACTATGAAAATTCATTACTGGACAAAAAAATCCAATCTTACAATGGGTACTTCAGTAGGGGACTTTTCATTTGATGAGAATCAGGTGAAGTCGAATTATTCATCAGGGAATACTGAAGTAACTGAATTAAAAATTGAGGATAATGACGCTGATTCTACTAAACATGTAAAATTGACTGTAAAATTTAAAGATTTTAATAAAATTTCTGATGCAAAGGGGTTTGCAAAGACAAAACCATATTGGGGAGAGGGTAAAGATGATATGGAGTTTAAGTTTATAGTTAATAAACAAGAACAAAGTAGTGGTCTTACCTCATCTAATGTTCTCAAATATGAATTTGAGTTTCCCGCAGAAGTTGTTTCTACAAATGGTGTTAAAGACGGAAAAAAAGTTACATGGGATAAGACCCTTGCTGATTTGAAAGAAGACCTCGTTATGACTGCAAATATAAAGAAAGAAAAGAAATGTGGTTTATTTGGTTTTGAACTACCAATCGTAGTCCTTTTCGGATTAAGTTTATTAGCTCTATCAAGGAAGAAATAACTTATTTAAATTACAATTTCAGCCCCCTGATTTTTCATATAAAATCAGGGGGCTTTTGTTTTAATGGGGAATTTTTAAAAATTAAATTTTGTAAGATAATTTGATATTTGTCCTTATCATTACTATAAGATATTATGGCTATTTTTTAGTGCTTATTTTGTGTATTCCTTATTAAATTGAACAAGGGCAATATTTTAAATATATTTGTATGATGTTTAGGTATTATTATTTTTCCATTATAGTTTTATTTGCACTTAATTTATTCGCACAGGATTTTTCTAATGTTGATAAATTAGTCTTATATGGGATTGAGCAAAAATATTACCCTGGGGCACAACTTTTAGTGGGTAATGATAAGAGTATTATTTATTACAAAAATTATGGTAAATACACCTATGATTCAGATTCAAAGGATGTATCAGATAGCAGTATTTTTGATTTAGCATCTCTTACAAAGGTTGTTGCTACAACTACTGCAGTTATGAAATTGTATGACGAAGAAAAGATTTTACTTGATGATTATGTCGTAAAATACATCCCAGAATTTAATTCTTATGAAAAAGAAAAAATTACAATCAGAAATCTTCTTCTGCATAATTCCGGCTTAAAAAAATGGTTCCCCTTTTATACTAATTCAAAATCAAAAGAAGATATTATCAGATATATTTGTGAAATGAATTTAGATTATCCTACCGAGTCAATGTGTAAATATAGCGATCTGAATATGATTTTACTTTCAGAGATAGTTGAAAGAGTTACTGGAAAATCTTTCGATGAATATTGTAAAGAAGAAATATTTATCCCTCTTGGAATGGGTGAAACATATTTCAATCCTCCTTATGAAAAAAAACAATATTGCTTACCAACGGAAAAAGATGAATACTGGCGTTATAAATTAATTCAGGGTGAGGTTCACGATGAAAATGCAGCGGTAATGAATGGAATTTCAGGGCATGCAGGATTATTCTCAAATGCAAAAGATTTATATCTATTTATGAAAATGATGTTAAATTCGGGTATATATGAAGAGTTAAATAGAGAAACCGTATATCCTGTCTATAAAAGTTTAGTTAAGGAAGAAACTGTTACTTTATTCACTAAAAGATATAAAACTGATAAATATGAGAATCATACGGCTTTTGGTTGGATGACTAAGCCTATTCAGGAACCCGAAGTTAAAACTCAATGTGGTTCTTTGATTTCTGAAAATTCATTTGGACATACTGGTTTTACAGGGACAAGTATTTGGTGTGATAAAGACAGGAAACTAATTATGATTTTTCTAACAAACAGAATATATCCAACACGCGAAAATTACGGGATAACCAAAATTCGTCCCGATTTACATGATGAAATTATAAAAATATTAACTAATAATTAAATTAATAAGTTATGGAACTATCAAAATTTAAAAACGAACCATTAACAGATTTTACAGTAAAGAAAAACAGAAAAGCATTCGAAGCGGCTCTTGATAAGATTACATCAAGATTCAATGTTGAATATCCTTTAGTTATTGGAGAAGAGAAAATATTTACAGAAGAGAAAATGAAGTCATATAATCCTTCGAAAGAAGGTGAGGTAGTTGGAATTTTTCAAAGGGCAAATCCGGAATTAGCAATTCGCGCAATAGAAAAAGCGCACGAAAAATTTGACGAGTGGAAAAGAGTTTCACCCAAAAAGCGAGCGGAATATTTAATAAAAGCAGCAAAAATTATGAGAAAAAGGAAACACGAATTTTCTGCAATGATGGTCTATGAAGTAGGAAAAAATTGGGTGGAAGCCGATGCTGATACTGCTGAAGCAATTGATTTTATGGAATTCTATGCAAGGGAAATGCTCAGATATGCAAAAGAACAACCACTTGTTAAATATCCCGGTGAAAAAAATTACCTTGAATATATACCATTAGGAGTTGGAATTGTGATCCCTCCGTGGAATTTCCCATTAGCGATATTGGTAGGTATGTCAACTGCTTCTATTGTTACAGGAAATACAATAGTTTTGAAACCATCAAGTGATTCACCCGCTATAGCTCAAATGTTCGTAGAACTTATGGAAGAAGTTAAACTTCCGGCAGGTGTTTTAAATTTTGTTACTGGTGGTGGTGGTTCTATAGGTGATGTTCTTGTTCAGCACCATTTAACAAGATATATTTCATTTACTGGTTCAATGGAAGTTGGACTTCGGATAAATGAACTTGCTGCAAAAAAACAGTATAACCAAATCTGGATTAAAAGGGTTATTGCGGAAATGGGCGGTAAAGATGCAATTATTATAGATAATGAACTATATGATTTTAATGATGCAGTAAAAGGCGTAATAACATCTGCATTCGGTTTTCAGGGTCAGAAATGCTCAGCTTGTTCAAGAGTTATAGTTGATGAAAAAATTTATGATAAGTTCTGTGATGCGCTTGTCCTTCATGCAAGCACAATAAAAGTTGATCAGGCGAAATACAATCCGGGAATGGGTCCGGTTATCAATGAAAATGCAAAAAATAAAATACTTGAATATATACAAAAAGGAATTGAAGAAGGTGGAGAATTAATTCATGGAGGAAATCAAATTAATAATAATGGCTATTTTATAGAACCTACAATTATTAAAAATGTAAAACCAACTGATACTATTGCTCAGGAAGAAATATTTGGTCCTGTTCTTGCTGTAATAAGGTCACCTAATTTCGAGGAATCTTTAAAAATTGCTAATGGTACAATTTATGGTTTAACAGGTGCTGTATATTCAAGTAATAAAAAGAAACTGAAAAAAGCCGCTGAGGAATTTCATGTTGGTAATCTTTACTTCAATAGAAAATGTACAGGTGCTTTAGTCGGAGTTCATCCTTTTGGTGGTTTCAATATGAGTGGAACTGATTCTAAAGCAGGTGGAAGAGATTATCTTGGTTTATTTATGCAGGCAAAAGTAGTAAGTAGTAAAATTATGAAAAAGTAATTATTAAATTTTAAAAAAATAAATATATCATTATGAAAATTCACGAATATCAAGCAAAGGAATTACTGAAAAAATTTGGTGTTGCTGTTCAGGATGGTGTTGCAATTAAATCCATTGATGAATTTGACAGTGCTATCAACTATCTAAAAGAAAAGGGAATCAACCAGTTTGTAGTGAAGTCACAAATACATGCAGGTGGAAGAGGTAAGGGTAAGGTGTATAACAAATACAACCGTGATGAATTGTTAGTTGAAGGTGGAGTTAAATTCTTTGGTGCTGATATTGAGAAAGCAAAAGAATATGCTTCGAAAGTACTGGGAAATATTCTTGTAACTCATCAGACCGGTCCGCAAGGAAAGGAAGTGCAGACCTTATTTATTACCGAAGGACTTAATTATAAAAAGGAATTGTATCTTGGTATATTACTTGATAGAGCAGTGGGAAAAAATATAATTATGGTATCAACTGAAGGAGGTGTTGAAATAGAAAAAGTTGCAGCCGAAACTCCTGAGAAAATTATTAAATGTTGGATTGAACCTGCGCTAGGTTTACAACCTTATCAAGCACGGGAACTTGCTTTCGGTTTACAACTTGAGGGTAATGCATTCAAAGATTTTATCTCGTTTATATCAAAACTTTATAATGCTTATGAAGAAATTGATGCATCTCTTGTTGAAATTAATCCATTGATTATTACAAATGATGATAAAATTCTTGCTCTTGATGCAAAAATTAATTTAGATGATAATGCTTTGTTCAGGCACAAAGATTATTTAGAAATGAGAGATTTAAATGAAGAAGACCCTCTTGAAGTTGAAGCGAGTAAGTATAATCTTAATTATATAAAACTTGATGGTAATGTCGGTTGCATGGTGAATGGGGCTGGACTGGCGATGGCAACTATGGATATCATAAAACAAGCTGGAGGTGAGCCCGCAAACTTTCTTGATGTAGGTGGATCTGCTTCTGCGGAAACTGTGGAAAATGGTTTTAGGATTATCCTTTCTGATAAAAATGTTAAAGCAATCTTAATTAATATTTTTGGTGGTATTGTTAGATGTGATAGGGTAGCAACTGGTGTTGTTCAGGCTGCAAAAAATCTAAATGTTTCCTTACCGGTTGTCGTTAGACTTCAAGGTACTAATGCAGAGGAAGCAAAAAGGATTTTAGAGGAATCTGGTCTGAATATTATTTCAGCTGACACATTTGCTGACGCTGCAGAAAAAGTTGTTAAAGTGCTTAATTAATTTTTTTCAATAATGAATTTTATAACACAGGATAAAGTTTGTTTCAGCTTTTTCCTGTGTTTTTAATTTTAAACAATTAAATATGAGTTATAAAAATATCTTACAGCTAAAATCTCTTACATACGATGATATCTCATTACTACCGAATAAAATTTCTAACATCGAGCATCGTGCAGAGTGTGATACAAGCGTAGATTTTCTTGGATTACGATTATCTGTTCCTATTATTGCTTCTCCAATGAATACTGTCTGTGGTGGTAGGATGGCAAAAGCGCTTGCTGATATGAATACACTCGGCATTGTCCATAGATTTAATACCATTGATGACCAATTAAATGAATTTATTGAAAACGGTCTTGCTGATTCACAATTTAAAGCTGCCGCAATCGGAATTAAGGGACAATCAGAAATAGAAAGATTAAAAAGATTAGCTGATTTTGGAATAAAAATCATCTGTATTGATATAGCAAACGGAGGAAATAGATTGCTTGAAAAATTGTTTCATGAAATTTCAGACATTGTAAAATCTTATGATTTAAAAATCATTGCCGGGAATGTGGCAAGTTATGAAACAACAAAATATTTAATTGAACTTGGTGTTGATGCGATAAGAGTTGGTATAGGTAATGGTGCTATGTGTTCCACATCAATAAAATCTGGTGTAGGAATAGGGCAAGTTGATGCAATAGTTAGAGCACTGAGCGCTAAGGAAGATTTGAATTCCAATGTGAAAATTATTGCTGATGGAGGAATTGCAAATCCGGGGGCTATGTGTAAAGCAATTGCTCTTGGCTGTGATGCTGTTATTTTAGGTATGGCGCTCGCTGGAACAGAAGAATCTCCGGGTGAAGTGTTGAAATATAATAATCAGCGTTGGAAAAAATATTGCGGAAGTGCATCCTTTGCTGTAAAACAAGATAATAAAAGTTATATTGAAGGTGAAGAATCTCTTGTACCGTACAAGGGAACAGTTGCAAAAGTTATTAGAGAATATAAAGAAGGATTGCAGTCATCAATGAGTTATCTTAATTCAAAAACTATTGAAGAATATCAAAAGAATTCAACTTTTGTTATTTTAACAAGTCATTCATTTTTAGAAAGAAAACCACAACTGTAAATGCTTTATGCATATTGGTTTCGGAAAGATTTACGGGTAAATGATAATAAAGCATTATCAGAGTTTATATCGGTTGTTAGGAATAGATTCAATAAAAAAAAAGATAAAATTATATTTTTTTATATAAAGGGTAAGAATAGTTTTTCTTATTACGGAGAAAAAAGGATAAAATTTCTTTATGAGTGTTTAAATGACCTTTATAATACACTTAAGAAATTTGGTTTTGATTTAGAAATTTATTCAGGTTCTTCGGGTGATGTTATAAAAAATTTGTGTGAAAATTCAGATGAAATTTCCTTATATGCAAATAAACAATATGAACCATATAACATTAAAAGGGACAAATTAATTTATGAAATAATTAAGCAAAAAGGAACATTCAATTTATTTAATGACACGGTTTTATCAGAACCCGGTAGTATTTTAAAAGATGATAAGTCTCCTTATATTGTATATACACCTTTTAAGAAAAAATTTTTAAATCTTTTAAATATTAATTCATTTGAAGAATATAATTCAGATTTAAATCAGATTAGGGAATTTTCAAAATATCAATATAAATCAGTATATATAGAAAAAATCAATATTCTTTCAGAAAATTTTAATTTAAAGAATAATCTTAATTTTAAGGGAGGTAGAAAAGAGGGATTTAAATTATTAAATCATTTTCTAAATACCAGAGTGTTTGATTATCATTTACTTAGAGACTTTCCCTCAATTAATGGGACAAGTCTCATTTCTCCACATTTACATTTTGGGACAATATCTGTACGCGAGTGTTTTAATTTAGCATTAAAACAAACTAAAAATAAAAAAGCATTAAAAGGTGTGCAAACATGGATTTCAGAACTTATTTGGCGTGAATTTTATTATCAGATTGCATTTCATTTCCCTTATATAATTAATGGTGCTTTCATAAAAAGGTATGACAATATTGAATGGGAAAATGATAAAATAAAGTTTGATAGATGGTGTAATGGTTTGACAGGTTATCCAATTGTTGATGCTGGGATGCGACAACTTGTTAAGGAAGGCTGGATGCATAATAGAGTTAGAATGATTACTGCTATGTTCTTAACGAAAGATTTATTAATTGATTGGAGATGGGGAGAAAAATTTTTTGCTGAGCATCTAATAGATTTAGATTTTGCAAACAATAATGGTGGTTGGCAATGGTCCGCATCCACCGGGTGTGATTCTCAGCCATATTTTAGAATCTTCAATCCTTACTTACAAAGTGTGAAGTTTGATCCTGATGGTGTATATATTAAAAAATATGTTCCTGAATTAAAAAATCTTGATGGAAAAAACATCCATAAACCTGATTTGGAATTAATTAAATCAGAAAAATACCCAACCCCAATAATTGACCATTTTAAAATGAAGGAAATTGCTATTTTAAAATTTAAATCTGTGTCTAACTAAAAATACAAAATTATGAGAAAAAAAATTATTGCTGGAAACTGGAAAATGAATTTAGATATTCAATTATCAGAGCAGTTAATTAAAGAAATCTTGAAAAATTTAAATAAGGAAGTCTTTTTAAAAACCGATGTAGTTGTATGTCCTCCTTTTACTTCACTACTAACAGTATTTAACTTAATAAAGGATTCTGATATTAAACTTGGTGCACAAAATATGCATTACGAAAATGAAGGTGCTTTTACTGGTGAAGTATCAGCCATTATGTTAAAGTCGGTTGGTTGTAAATATGTAATTTTAGGACACAGCGAAAGGCGACAATATTTCCTTGAGACTGATAAGACTGTGAACTTGAAAATTAAAAAGGCACTTGAATATTCACTCAATCCAATTGTTTGCGTGGGAGAAACCCTTGAACAACGAGAAAGTGGAATACAAGAAAGTATCGTAGAAGAGCAAGTAAAAAATTGTTTAAAAGAAATTACATCTGAACAACTTAAAAAAATAATTATTGCTTACGAACCAGTCTGGGCTATAGGCACTGGTCATACAGCGACACCTACACAAGCAAATGAAATGCACAAAAAAATTCGCTCTGTAATTGAAGATTTATATTCTACTGAATGTGCTAAAGAATTAAAAATACTATATGGAGGTAGCGTGAATGAAAAAAATTCCGCTGATTTATTTGCACAATCAGATATTGATGGTGGTCTGATTGGAGGAGCAAGTCTAAGGTCTAAATCTTTTACAGAAATTATTTTTTCCGTCGTATAAGTTTTCTTTATAGATTAACTTCTATATATAATTTTTCTAAAGTCTGAATTTTATAAATATAAGTCATTATGTGGAATTTTTGGGGTATTATAATATTTATTTTATAAAGCCAAAAAATGTATTTGCTATTTAATATTTTTATCATTAAATTCTTATTGAAATATGAGAATCTAAAAGATTGTATTGAGGTAATGTAAATTAGATAAGTGATGGGAACTAAATACTTTAAATTAAAAGATTTAGTTAACTAAATTATCTCAAAATGAAAATATATAATAAATTAACCCTAAAAATCGTCTTAATACTATTTCTGTTTGTCCCGCTTCTAAAAAGCGTTATAGCTCAAACACCGCATTATTATAATCATGCAAATACAAGTGGTACGATGAATTCATTCCCTTTTGCAATGACAGGAGGTAAAGCAGTCAACACTCTTATACTTGCAGGGGAAATAAATAAACCTTATGTTGTACCTCCCGGGAATCAAATTACTGCTGTATATTTCTTTATGGCTCAGGCAGGGACAAGGAATTTTACAGATTTTCATATTTTACTTGCTCAGAGTACGATTAATACTTTTACTACTGGTCAATTTTATAGTGGTCCCTACGATACAGTATATTATAGGTCTTCTATCAGTTTAAATTGCGGAGCCAATTCCTGGATGGGAATACAATTAGATAAACCATTCCAATATGATCCTACTAAAAGTCTTATTGTTTTCGTTGGACAGTGTTCAAATACTGGGTCTGGTATGACTGTCAGAAATCAGAATTTCACCAATTACAGAAGAGTATGGTCTGTTGGTGGATGTCCGTTCGTACCTTATGCTTCAGCTGATGCAGCTGTGGTGGGATTCGGTATTGATGTTGTACCAGTTAATTATGTTCCTAATTTGATTTATTATAAATTTGAAAACAATCCATCTCCGACAACAACAATTAATTGTGCATATCCCGGCGTTGGTTTGAGTACAGTTGTCTTAGCTGGTTTAACTCTCACTTCAGGCGGTCAATTTGACTCCTGCGTATATGGTACAGGGGTTGCCGGTGCTGGGATTAATACAGGATGGGGATGGAATTTAGGCGGTTCAAGTTGGACTATCGGTTTTTGGGTAAATATTCCTACAAACCCATCTGGCTCTGCTTATTATATATTTGGTGATGATGGTTCAAATAGCTTTAGATGTTTCCATAATGGGGTAGCAGGACCTGACAGTTTGATCTTAAGAGGGGTAGGGATTAATGATGTTAGAATTCCCGGTATTGGACCAGCCCCAACTCATATAGCTTTTGTTTATGATTCCGCTTCTTCTACAATATATGGTTACAAAAATGGTATCTTAGTCAGAACTGTTTCTCAAACGCCTTTAAGTTTTCCAATTGGGACAGGGTTTAAAGTAGGAGGTTATTCTAATTCGCCTAATATAGTAGGAAAGCTCGATGAGTTCAGGATTTATAAAGGGGCTCTTACAGCTGCTCAGATTGCCGCATCATGGAATCTTGATTTGCAATGTGGTCCTATTACGAGTGTTCCTAAATTTAGTGAAGTTCCAAGAGATTATAACTTAAGTCAGAACTATCCAAATCCGTTTAATCCTACAACGAAAATAA
Organism: Candidatus Tepidiaquacella proteinivora; assembly: GCA_013348845.1. Classification (GTDB taxonomy): domain Bacteria; phylum Bacteroidota; class Ignavibacteria; order Tepidaquicellales; family Tepidaquicellaceae; genus Tepidaquicella; species Tepidaquicella proteinivora. The sequence continues at coordinate 96,654 of CP054675.1, forward strand.
ATTTCTCTATACCAAAATCAGGTTTTGTAACTCTGAAAGTGTATGATATACTTGGGAAAGAGGTAGTAACTCTGGTTAATGAAAACAAAACCGCCGGAAGTTATATAATTGATTTTGATGGTTCAGAACTTTCAAGTGGAGTTTATTTCTATACCATTCAGGTAAATGGTTTTACAGATACGAAGAAAATGCTTCTGATAAAATAATCTTTTAGTATTAAATCTGAAATTTTTTATGGGGGCAAATGAATTGCCCCCATTTCTTTTTTTAATATCATAGCCATCTAACATTTACATTATTCCTGAATTTTGAATGAGTATAAATTGCATATCTTATTGCATCCATACAATGGTCATTAAATTTTACGGGTTCATCAAGTAGATTTCCATTCCTATCCTGTTTGTATGAATAGTATAATACTTCCTTATTAATACCTTCATTTTTTGGATTGGAATAAATCTTACATCTTTTTATAAAATCAATTCCATCTTTTATATTTTTACTGGCAGGTAAACAATTGAAACCATTTCTTCTGAATTCCTCAATCCTATTAGGTTCTGATGAATCACAATAGATATAATCAGTACTGTTGATTTTCAGTTCTTTCATTAAAAGTATTAAATCTGAATTTGTTAAATGTTCTTTATAAATTAGCTCATCAAGATAGTATTCATTATCTTTTATTCCAATTTTAATTAATGCGGTTTTATTATTGTAACCAAAATCAAACCCGTATATAATTTCATCAAAAGTTTCCGGATATTCTTCCAATATTTCAAATGGTTTAAAGACAATATTTTTTAAAGTACCCCATTCACCAAGAGTATATATATTATAAAAATTTTCATCCTGATTCTTAAGATTTAGTAATACATTTTTATATTCATCATCTATGTATTTGTTGTTTTTATATGTGGTTTTCAGTTTGAAACTATCTTTTTGTATCGTTGTATTTAACCAATGAAATGAATTTATCGGGTTATAAGTTAAAATTATTTGTTTATAATACCTTGTTTTTCCTCTTAACCTTAAATCTATTTGCAAAAAATCTTTATACTCAAGTTCAGTTGCTTCTTCAATCCAGATTGAAGTTATACCAAAAATTGATTTTAACTTCTCAGGGTCATCAACTCCTGTACTGATTATCTCACTTTTTGTGTATTCATTTCTTATACTTAAGTCGCTGTCTTTTATTGTAAAGTATTCATACAAACCTGAGGTAAATATCAGTGATTTTATCAAACTAAACTGTGAATTTCTAACTGTTTTTGCAACTTTCCTTATTAGTAAAAATCTGTGATTACGTTCCATCATCATTCTGATCAATATTTTCTGTGCGGCAAATACACTTTTACCGGAACCTGCACCACCATATATATGTAAATATCTGGATTTGTTTTCTATAAGTGGAAGGTATATTTTATTAATAGAAGATAAATTAAAGTGAATTAAAATATCTTTCCTAATCATCATCCCCCTTTTTTCCATTTTCAAAATCAAGGTTTACCTTTATAATTTCATCTTTATTTTTATGTTTAAAATTATTTATACCTAATAAATTTTTCATTACAAACATCCATGCACTTCCATTGAATTTATTCTTTTCACCAATAATACCTTTAATTCCTATTTGTTCCCATAACAATAATCTTTCCCTTTTTGCTTTATTAATTAAATTAGTGCATTGCTCATTACACTTTTTGTTGTCAAGTTCTTTTGCAAAATATTCTATTAATTTACTGTCTTCATCAGGAAATGACTCTGAAGAATATCCGCTTTTAAGGTGTCTGCAATACTTTTTTATTAGATTCTCTTTACGTGAGTCTTGGATGTTAATTATTTTCTTCATTTTACCCTCTTTCATAATTGATTAAATATATATTCAGAAACCCCGTTAATCAAATATAATGATTAATATCTTTCTTAAAATGATGAGAAAATATTTAACCCTCTTATTTTATGGCTTTATTACTCTTGTAATAATTATAAGAAAAATCTGAATTGATAAAAATTAATCCAATGATTGAATCCAATCATCAACAATATCAATAATTATTGGATTAAAATTCTCATAGTAATAACCCTTTATCTGTGAATTTTTATAACTTTCTTCCGGAGTTTTTGATTTTGCAAATCCATGATCCATATTCGGAATTAGAATAAATTTTGCATTTTGAGGATTATAGAAGTTTACAATATCTGCAATCATTTTATGGTCATTGTCTGAGAAAGCCTGATAATCTGCTTCACCTCTTATTACTAATACCTTCCCACTTACTCCTTTCCAGATTTCAAGCATATTTAAATCCTGAATTTGCTGCCAGTATTTATAGTTTCTACTCCAGATATGTTCATTACCATCATATTCAAAGCAGTCGAATAGTAATTTCTTATAGTCAGAATTTTCTGAAAGTTGTAGCGGTGGAATTTTCTTTATTAAGTAGTCAAAAAGTAACGGTATTACTTCGAATATAAATTTTTCGTTTTCCACATAATCTGCACCGGCAATTATATTTTGAAACCTGAACATTTCTATTATATACTCAAACCAGGATTTTACACCGGTTCCGCATACTATAACTCCTTTAGCTCCATTTCTTTGAGCAATCATTGGGGCTTCATATCCTCCGAGTGAATGTCCAAAAATGAATAAGTTATTCTTATCAACGAAATCATAAGTTTTTAATTTATTATAGGCAACTTCAAAAGCTTCCAATTCTGTTATGTAATCAATTTCACTACAGTCAGGGGTATTAGTATTATCTCCGATACCGGGTTTTTCTGACCGAAAAACGATGTAACCTCTTTTACATAAACCATCTATCAGTTGACCATAAGGATGTTTCCCAAGATTATCTAATGAGAAACAGGTGTATCCGGGAATAAAGAAAATTGACTTAAACTTTTGGTTACCAAATGGTTTATTAATTATTATTCTTATAAATCCGTCTTTAAATTTAACTTCATCATATATGATTTCATAATCTTCAGATTTTTCAAAGGGAAGTGGTGCAACTTCACCATTAAGAATTAGTTCATCATTATTTCTAATAATATAAATTTCAATTTTTTCTTTTGATTTTAAACCTGTAGAAATTGCTCTAAGTGATTTCAGGTCTTTAATTTCTTTACTATTAATTTTAACTATAATATCTTCTCTGATGATACCCAGATTTTCAGCTGTGGAATTTGGAAATATTTCAGTAACAATAACTCCAAAGTTAATATTTAGATTTTTGGAGTTAGCAATTGAATCATTATTCTCTATTCCCCTAATTCCGAGATAACCTTTTCTTATAATATTTTGTGATTGTGCGAAATTAGTAATAATAAGAATAATTGATAAAATAAAAATTTTTTTCATATTTATTTTTTTCTCAAAATAAATAAACTATCCTTATGATTCTATATAGAATCTTACTCTATAAATTATTTAGAAATTTTTTATAATTTTTATTTCAGTAGAAGAATAGAGATTGATTTTCTAAAATTATTTGATGTCATAACACAATAATACAGACCACTTGATAAATTTGAACCATTAAAGTCGATATAATAAATACCTTTTCTACTGTATTCATTTAATAATGTATAAATTTTCTGACCAAGTACATTATAAATTTCTATTATTACATTTGCGTCTTCAGGTATCTGATATTGAATTCTTGTAATGGGATTAAATGGATTAGGGTAGTTTTGTTTTAAGTCATAACCCTGGATTTTTGGTTGTTCCATTTCTTTTATTCCTATTGGAATGCATTCATCTCCCAATAATGGGAGAGTTGTATTTACCTGCGGTGATAAAACACTATCCTGAATCGGAAAAACAATTGCTGGCAGCGAATCTATGCCTGGCATTAATTCGTATGTCGCAAGTATATGGTCAGAATAGCAGCCAAGATAAGACAAGTTAGCTGGAACTCTGCTGTAAAACATATCGAAATGAGGAGAGCTACCGGTAACTTTATGAAGTTCGCCCGTCGAGACAACGCTACTTATTGTTGTTGCATTTATATAATTTAGTTTTATGTCATATACTCTGTCATTTCCATTAAGATTTATATATACCTTCGGAATTCCTACTCCTAAACCAGTTGCATTATTCACTATACCCCAGAGTAAATCTTCACTTCCAGTTGTATTTTCGAAACCCCCATAATATATCCAATTGTTTGAAGGGTAATATTGAAGAGTAAAACCAACTTCTTTTCCTATCTGCCCCCAGGTTCTACTCCATAATACGTTACCATTAAAATCAGTTTTTAATAACCACAGGTCACCATTTGGAGCTCCGGAGGCATTTGTCCAGCCAGTAACCGCATAACCATCGGGGAGAACAATTATTTTATTTGCTTCAGAAGTAAAAGTAACATTAACTTTATAAACTTTAAACCAGATAGGAATACCATTTTTATCAGTTTTTAAGATAAAAATATCATTAGTGCCTGGATAATTTCCTCTAAAGACATCAGTAACCCCTGTTATAGCATAGGTTGAATCAACCGGATTAAAACAAATAGAATATGCTCTTTCATTAGAAAGTGGATTAATCATATATCTAAATCCCCAAATCATATTTCCCAATACATTATACTTTGTAGCAATTATGTTATCTTTCAGTTGCATACTCTCCTGGCTTTTCATATAACCAGTTAATGCAAAATCAGAATATGGAACCTTGATAACCTGTCTATAATTACTACCAGCTAAATTTCTTATTTTCCTTGTCATAATATGATTGCAGTTGCTATCAAACATAGACCATGCAGCTTCCTGATTAGGTGCAAATTGCCACTTATAAAATCCTGCTAAAATAAATCTATCGCCAGGTGATGTTAAAGAAGTTATTGAGAAACAGGAATCGTTTTCAAGAAATCCAAAGTGTTTTTCGCATATAACGAAACCCCATTCATCTATTTTTAATAAAATCCAATCAGTTCCATTCGTACCAGGTGTTGAGTGCACTGTCCCTGCTATTGCCCAATGAGAGTATATAGAATAGGGATTTACCCTTACAATTTCTCGCCCACCTTCATTGGATGTAAGATTCAATGAATAATGTTTTAGGTGAATAATAAAATTTTGCGGGTAAATGTTTCCTGCCAGAAGGAATAAAACAAAAGTAAATAAAATTAAAGCTTTTATTAAATTTTTCATTTTTCCCCTTCCTGGAGAAATAAAATTAGTTAAAAATTTTATTGAAATTATTCACCAACTCGCCCTCTAAATTAAGGTCGTCGTTTGTTGATTATTTGTCTTTATATTTTAACTACATATACTATTGATTATTTTTTCAAAATACAAGTCTTATATTTGTAACCCCCTTATGTATTTTCTGTAAAAAAACATTAAGCAACTGTTAGGTTGTTTTTAATATGATATATTCATAATTTTAATAAAAAATTTATTATGGATTTAAAGATAAGAGATAATTTCCTGGAAAAGTGGCAAAAATACTTTAATAATAGTGAATTGCCTATTTGTTTCTATTTTAGTGATGATTTGAATGAAGCTGAACTACCAAAACGTTCCGGTTCAGAACATATATGTCTTATTTGTGAACTGTCGAAGGTTAGAAGTGGGAAATCTATGGCATTCAGTGCTGAAACTATTAGTTGTCCGGGTGGAAGAAGATATTCTGGTTTCTCAAAGAGATTAATGCCTGACTTTAGATATTTTCTTTCTTGCGGTATTCCTGGTAAATTAAAGGGTGAGCGATATAAAAAAACACCTGCGATTGTTGATAAGCTACTTGAAAATATGCCTGATATGCAGACGAAAAGGAAGTATATTATTTTTAAGAGAATAGATAAATTATCAGATACAGATGAACCTGATGTAGTAATTTTCTTTTCTAAACCAGATGTTTTTTCAGGTTTATTTACTCTTGCTGGTTTTGATGAGTTCAATCAATATTCTGTAGTTGCACCTTTTGGGGCAGGTTGTGCTACAATTATTCAAATTCCGTATCTTGAGAATTTTAAAGATGAACAGAAATGTGTAATTGGTATGTTTGATGTCTCTGCACGCCCCTGCGTTCCTGAGAATGTTTTGACTTTTTCAGTTCCGTTTAAGAAATTTATTAATATGGTAGATAATATGGATGAGAGTTTTCTTATTACAGAATCCTGGAAAATTGTACAGAAAAGAATATAATTTTAGTGTCTTAAACCGTGGACAATATTTTTTGGTGGGAGAAAAACTTTTTCTGATTTAATTTTCTTTTCAAAATCTTTTCTGAATTTAATGACTGTCCATTTAACAGGCAAAGCAACTGCTTCGCCGAATGCGCAGATTGTTTTACCGGTAATATTATCAGATATATTTATTAATAACTCTAAATCTTCCATTCTTCCCAACCCTTCATCTATTCTTTTTAGTATTCTTAATAGCCAACCGCAACCTTCTCTACAAGGTGTGCATTGTCCACAGGATTCATGATAATAAAATTGTGTTATACGGATTAATACTTTTACTATATCTGTATCTTCATTCATTACAATTATACCAGCGGTACCTATAGATGACCCAATGGCTTTTAAACTTGCATCATCCATTTTAATAGTTAAACATTCTTCTTTTGTTAAAGGAGGCATTGATGTTCCACCGGGTATGACCATTTTTAATTCTTTGTTTTCAGTTATGCCACCGCAATAATCGTTAATAATAGTCATAAGTGGAATACCTGTTTCAAGTTCATATACTCCCGGTTTGTTTATATGACCACTAATACCGAAAAGTAATGTTCCCGGATGTTTAGGCTCTCCAATTGAAGCGAACCATTCTCCTCCTCTTTTTATTATTTCTGGGACATTCGCTAAAGTTTCTATGTTGTTTATTGTAGTTGGATATCCCCATAAGCCATATTGTGGAGGGTAAGGTGGTTTTACTCTTGGATACCCTCTTTTCCCTTCTATAGAATTCATAAGTGCGGACTCTTCACCACAAATATATGCACCTGCTCCTTTATGTATGTATATATCAGTTGAAAATTTTGTTCCTAAAATATTTTTCCCGATGTATCCTTTCTTATATGCTTCTTCAAGTTTCTTCTCCATTATTTTTATCCACTTGTAATATTCACCCCTTATATATATATAAGCAGTTTTAATGCCCATTGAATAGCATGCGATTAAAGCACCTTCAATAAACTGATGAGGATTTTTCTCAAATATTTCTCTGTCTTTAAAACTGCCGGGTTCGCTTTCATCACCATTACAGCAAAGGAATTTTGGTTTACTGTTATCTTTTGGCATAAAAGACCATTTCAATCCCGTTGGAAAACACGCACCACCTCTACCTCTTAAATTTGATTTCTTTACTTCCTCTATAACCTCAGATGGGGTCATTTTCTTTAATGCTTTTTTAAGAGCTTTGTATCCTCCATTAGCTTCATAGACTGAAATCTTATGTAAATCTGGTATATCCTTTAATATTATCTTTTCCATCTAAAATTCCTTTTCTACTAAATGGGTTCTGAATTTTTCTATTAGTTCATCAATTTTTTCTTTTGTAAGATTTTCATAATATTCCTTATTATTAACTTGAATTACAGGAGAAGTCGCACAACTACCTAGACATTCCACTTCTTCTAAACTAAATAATCCATCAGCTGTTATTTCATTATTTTTGATTCCAAGTTTCTTTGATAAATATTGAAATATTTCATAGGCGCCCCTAAGCATACAAGAAACATTTGTACATACCTGAAGGTGGTATTTACCTTTAGGTTTTTTGTTGAACATAGTATAAAAACTCGCTACACCAAGTACGGTACTATATGGAATTTCGAGTAGTTCTCCGACATAAGCCATTGCTTCTTCTGATATCCAACCTTCTTTTTCCTGAATCATCCAGAGTACAGGCAAAAGTAAAGAGTTCTTATCTAAGTACCGTTGTTTTATTTTCTCTATTTGTTTTAATTCTTCTTTTGAAAATTTAAAATTGTTCATTGTTATTTACTTATCTGCTTCTCCCATAACAGGATCTAATGCTCCAATTATAACAACAGTATCAGAAATTAAATGGTCTTGAAGCATAAGTGGTAAACCCTGTATATTACAAAAACTTGGTGAACGAATTTTTAACCTGAATGGATGGCCGCTGCCATCACTAATAATGTAAAATCCTAATTCACCTTTTGATGATTCAATTGCTTGATATGATTCACCAACTGGTGGAGTATTACCAAAGTTAATCAATATAAAGTCATTGATTAACTCTTCCATTTTTGTATAAACTTTCTCTTTATAAGGTAAAACTTGTTTGGGGTCTTGAGTTTTTATCGGACCTGATGGTAATTTTTCAATACATTGTCTGACTATTTTTGCCGACTCCAGCATTTCTTCTACTCTAACATAATATCGTGCAAGACAATCACTTTCGGTGTATGTCGGAATATTAAAGTCCAGTTGTTCATAAATCAGGTATGGTTCATCTTTCCTTAAGTCTCTTGGTATTCCGGCAGCTCTTAAAACTGGACCGGTTATTCCGATTTCGATTAAATCTTCTTTTGATACATAACCAATTCCTTCAGTTCGTTGAATAAAGATTTTATTTCTATCAACGAGTTTTCTTATGTCCTGTAAATATCCTGGGAATTCTTCAACAAATTTTTTTATTCCTTTTAATGCTTCGTCGGATATATCTTGCGCTAATCCACCTATTCTTGTATAAGAAGTTGTGAACCTGACCCCTGTAATTAAGTCAAGCAGATCCATTATTTTCTCTCTTTCACGCATTGCCCACAGGAATGGTGTCAAGGCACCGGTATCCATAATCATTGAACCAATTGCAATTAAGTGTGATTGTATCCTTCCGAGTTCACAACAAATTGTTCTGATGTACTTTGTCCTTTCTGTCAGTTCTAATCCTAATAATTTTTCTACAGCTAATGCATATCCGACATTATTATGAACTGGTTGTAAATAATCCAGTCTGTCTGTATGGGGAATATATTCGTGATATGTACAGTTTTCAGCTAGTTTTTCGTATCCTCGATGTAAATAACCTATATCAGGAACTGCTCTAATAACTTTTTCACCATCAAGTTTTATCAATAGTCTTAATACTCCATGTGTAGCGGGGTGTTGTGGTCCCATATTGAGAACCATCTCATTTTCAAGTGTGTCAGAATAAATTACATATAAGTCTTCTGATTCAAGTGCTTCAAGAATTTTTGTTCTTCTTATTGATGGGTCTCCTTCTTTCAGTTTATCATATATAGTTTGTGGCATAAAGTATTAAGTCTATTTATAATAAGTTTATTTCTTTGGTAATTCTAAAGAGCCCGGTATTCCCATTAATGGAAAATCTTTTCTTAATGGATTATATTCAAATTCATCAGGCATATAAATTCTTCTTAGATCGGGGTGGTCTGTAAATATTATACCAAACATATCAAACGCTTCCCGTTCATACCAATTTGCAGATTTCCATACTTTTGTTAAAGATGGGCATTCGGGTTTCTTTGAGTCAAGTTTTACTTTTAAAAATAATCTATCTTTGTTTTTATTTGAATAAAGGTTTGCAATAATTTCAAATCTATTTTCTTTTTGAAATCTATCTACTCCTAATATATCAACCAGCATATCGAATTCTAATTCTTTTTTTAATTTTGTAGCAACTCCTATTAAATCCTCTTTCTTAATTATTAACTGTGGTGTACCGTTTGCATCTGCATATTCTATGTCAAAATTTTCAAGTGAATTTTTTATAATATTATATCTGTTCTCTTTCATTTCTTTTTTTCCGGTAAAATTTTCTCCTGAATTTTTAAAAGTGCATTTAAAAGGTTTTCAGGACGGGGTGGACATCCTGATACATATACATCGACCGGTAGAAATAAATCAATTCCTTGTACGACTGAATAAGTTCTATACATACCACCACTTGAAGTACAGGCACCCATTGCAATCACCCATTTTGGCTCTGGCATTTGGTCATATATTTTTCTTACAACTTTTGCCATTTTATAAGTAACAGTACCAGCTACAATCATAACATCTGACTGGCGTGGTGAAAATCTGAATACTTCACTTCCAAATCTTGCAATATCAAAACGCGGACCGGCTGTATGCATCATTTCGATAGCACAGCAGGAGATACCCATAGGCATAGGCCAGAGTGAATTTTTCCTTGACCACTCTATAAGTGTTGTTAATTTTGAAGTGAAGAAGCCTTCTTTATGTAATATTTTTTCTTCTAATCCCATTGTGTGACCTTTCTTAAATATTCATAAATAAGTCCAGCAACAAGTATAAAAATAAAAATTAAAGCAACTACAAAAGAATAAACCGATTCTTCTTTAGATAAGTTCAAAAAAGTCACTGCCCAGGGGTAAAGAAAAACAATTTCTATATCAAAAACAATAAAACTAACTGCTACCATATAAAACTTAACTGTGAATCTTTCCCTTGCAGTTCCGATAGGTTCCATTCCACTTTCATAAGTAGATAACTTTTCCTTATTTGGTCTTCGTGGGCCAAAGAGTGTAGATAATTTTACCATTAAAAAAGCAAGCCCGGCTGATAAAATTACAATTATTATTATGGGTAAATAATCAGAAAGCATTTTCAAATATAATTTATTTTAAGAATAAATTTAAGATAAATAAAATTCAAACTTTATGATACATTTTCTCAATAATATCCTTATATTTTTCCTCTACAAATTTTCTTTTTATTTTTAATGTTGGAGTTAATTCTCCGTTCTCTATTGAAAAAGCTTCTTTTAATATTGAGAATTTTCTTATCTTTTCATGCGGTGCCAAATCTTTTTGTTTTTCGTTTATATCTTTTTCAATTCTTTTCTTTATTAATTCATTTGCAAATAAATCCTCTTCTTCTTTTATACCAAGTTCCTTTGCAAGCTCTTTTAGTGCTTCATTTTCAAGCACTATTAATGCTGTTACATACATCCGTTCATTACCAACAATCAGAACCTGATCTATGTATGGAATTTGTAATATTAACTCTTCAATATGCATAGGAGCAATATATTTTCCACCCGAAGATTTAAACAATGATTTCTTCCTGTCTGTAATTTTAATAAAGCCATCTTCATCCATTTCTCCTATATCTTCAGTATGTAACCAACCATTAACGATTGTTTTTGCAGTTTCTTCCGGATTATTGTAATATCCTTTCATAACCAAATCACCTTTCACTAAAATTTCTCCGTCAGAAGCAATATTTACTGAAACACCATCAAGAGGCGGTCCTACTGTACCATATTTATTAAATTCTGGTCTGTTAACTGATATTACGGGTGATGTTTCAGTCATACCATAACCTTCAAGGGTTACTATCCCGATTCTGTCGAAAAATTCACCAATTGTTTTATTCAATGCACCGCCACCGGAGACAAAAAATTTCAATCTGCCACCAGTCTTTTCTCTGATTGTTTTGAATACAAGTTTATCTGCAAGCATCCATTTGAAAGAAGTTTTTTTAATTTTCGGATTCCTTGCAATATCAATTGCCCATTTGAAAAGTCTTTTCTTTGCACCTTTTGGCATTTCTTCAAAACTCTTGTTTAATCTGTTATACATTTTATCCAGTAATCTTGGAACCGTAATTACTATTGTTGGTTTTACCTCTTGCATTTGTAATCCTATTGTGTCTATGCTTTGAGCATAATAAATTCTTGAACTATTAAAAAAGGGGAAGTAATATCCTGTTGTTCTTTCATATATATGTGAATAGGGAAGATATGAAAGAAATACGTCACTTGAATTAATATTTAAAACCTTATAACATGCTGCCAGATTACCATAAATATTTTTATGAGTTAACATTACACCTTTCGGAATTCCCGTAGTGCCGGAAGTATATATTATAGTTATTATATCTTCCGGATTTATCCTTTTTGATTTATCTTCAAATATTTTAATCAGTTCATTTTTATTATATTGTTGCTTGTTGTTATAAATCTTATCTATTGAACTAATTAACTTTTCATCTTTCTGTTTGTAATCAAAAAAAGTTATAATTTTTTTTAAATGTGGTAAATCTTTCTTAATCTTTAACAATTTTTCTAACTGAAGATTATTTGATACGCACGCTATTTTTGCATTTGAATCTTTCAGAATAAATTTTATAGATTCTGAGCTTAAGGTAGTATAGACAGGTACATTTATTCTTTTTGCAAGTAATGTTCCGATGTCTGCAATTATCCATTCAACCCTATTCTCAGATATTATAGCCACAGTATCATTTTCCTTTAGTTTGGAACTTTCAATAAATTCAGAAAAATTCAGTATTTTGTTGAATAAATCTATAACACTCGTGCCGAAATATTTATCGTTAATTTTTGTGAAAATTATTTCTTCTTCGGGTTTGCTTCTTTTCAATAATTCAATAGATAAATCAATCAGAGTTTCTTTCATAAAATATTTAATTCATTGTTTTAAAATATTTCAAAAATATACAACCTTAAAAACAGAAAAAAGTTAATATAAATTGTGTTTTAGATATTTCTTTATTTTTTCTGTAATTTATTAAATAAATAGAAAATTATGGTTTTAATCAGATTTTTAAATAAATGAAGTTTTTTAATCATTAAAAAATTGTATTTTTGTATAAAATAATTTATAATATGAAAAAAACAGTATTAATTGGTTTAATTATTTTCCTGATAATTATCATTCCGATTTCATTTTTTGGATGTAATTATAATACCCTTGTAAGACTTGAAGAGAGAGTTAAACAGGCATGGGCTCAGGTAGAAAATCAATATCAAAGAAGAATGGATTTAATTCCGAATTTAATTAAAACTGTCCAAGGGGCTGCAGATTTTGAAAGAACTGTTCTTACAGAAGTCACTGATGCAAGGAGTAAAGCAGGGCAGATGCAATTAAAAGCAGATGATTTAACTGACCCTGATAAATTTGCAAAGTTTCAACAGGCACAAGACCAACTTTCAAGCGCTATTTCAAGATTGTTAGTTGTAGTGGAGCGTTATCCGGAGTTAAAGTCAAATCAAAACTTTCTTGAATTACAGGCGCAACTTGAAGGTACGGAAAACAGAATTTCTGTTGAGAGAAAGAATTTTAATGATGCGGTTCAAACTTATAATTCTAAAGTAAGGTCTTTTCCGATTAACCTTGTTGCTGGAATATTTGGATTTAAACAAATGGAGTATTTCAAGGGTAGAGAAGGGAGTGACAGACCACCGGATGTAGAATTTGAGTTCAATAAAAAAGAAGAGAAAAAATAAATTTTTTTTAAAATAAAAGTAATTTTTTTGTGCAAGCAGTAATTATGGCTGGTGGCTTTGGTACGCGGTTAAGGCCGCTTACCAATAATTTGCCAAAACCAATGGTACCAGTTGTTAATAAACCAATGATGGAACATTTGGTAACATTGTTAAAAATACATAATATTACTGATTATATTATGCTTTTATATTACCAGCCAGAAACTATAAAAAGCTACTTTGGTGATGGTAGCAGGTTTGGTGTCAATATTAGATATGTTGTTCCACAAAGGGATTATGGTACCGCCGGTGCTGTAAAATGTGCTGAAGAATATATTAATGATGACTTCCTTGTTATAAGTGGTGATGTCCTAACAGATTTTAATTTAACTGACTTTTATAATTTTCATTCATCAAAAAAGTCAATTGCGACTATATCTCTATATAGTTCCGATAATCCATTACAATACGGAATTGTTTTAACTGATAATGATAATAGGATTGTGCAATTCCTTGAAAAACCATCTTCATCAGAGGTTTTTTCTGATACCATCAATACTGGTATTTATTTTTTAAAGAAGGAAGCATTAAACTTTATTCCTGAAGGTGAGAATTTTGATTTTTCAAAAGATTTATTCCCATTACTGCTTGAAAAAGGAATTAGTATTTATGGTTTTAAAAACAAAGGGTATTGGCGGGATATTGGAAATCTGGAAGAATATCTTTATGGTAACATAGATGTATTGAATGATGCTTTATATTACATTAAAGCAAGGGACTACTATGGCAATTGTGTTAGTCCTACTGCTAAAATCGAATCTGGAGTAACTATTGAAAATAGTGTAATCGGAGAAAATGTTTATTTAGGGAAGAATGTTTCCGTCAGAAATTCTGTTATTTGGGATAATGTTAAAATATCTGATAATACTACAATTCTTAATGATGTTATCGGTCGTAATACTGAAATTGGAGATAACACAAGAATTAACGATTTCGTTTTTATAGGTGATGATTGTAAAATTGGTAAAAATGTTTTTATCAGTTCAAGCTTAAAAATCTGGAACAAGAAAGTTGTTAATAATAATGCTAAGATAACAAGAAGTCTGATTTACGAAGAAACCTTTTTCAATGAATTATTTACTGATTCTCGTATAACAGGGCTTTCTAATTTGCAGATTAATCCTGAATTTGCTGCCAAACTTGGTTCTGCTTACGGTGCTTTTATTGGGCAGAATAATTATGTTATGGTTGGAAGAGATATTGATGATATTTCAAATATGATAAAACGCTCCATAACAAGTGGTATTCTTTCTGCTGGCGTAAATGTGATTGATTTACAGGTTATTCCTATTCCTATGTTAAGGCAGGAATTAAAAAATGGTACTGGAGCGGGTGGAATTTTTGTCAGAAAATCGCCATTTGATGCTGATTTAACTGATATAATTTTCTTTGATAGTGATGGTAAAGATTTATCTAGCGGAAAGACTAAATCAATCGAAAGATTATATTTTAGTGAGGAGTATCAGCGTGCACCATACAATAATGTTGGGACGTTGAAATATCCCGAAAGAACTAATGAAAAATATAAAGAACACTTCCTTAGATGTCTTGATGTAAGTGTTATTAGAAAAAGAAAATTCAAACTTGTAATTGATTATTCTTTTGGAATTACTTCTACGATTTTTCCGAATATTCTTGGTGAATTCAATTGCGAAACAGTATCACTTTCTGCGCATCTTGATAAGAATAGAATAACAAGAAATGCAAAAGAATTCAATTCTCAGTTAAATAATCTTTGCTTTGTTGTTAAATCTTTAAATTTTGATTATGGATTTATGATTGATGCTGGTGGTGAAAAAATTTGGCTTGCAACGAATGAAGGCAAAATTTTAGATGATGATAGGTTTTTATCTATTGTTGTTAAATTGTTCTTATTAGTTACTCCTGATGTAAAGAAAATTGCTGTACCTGTACAGGCATCTACAGAAATTGATTTAATTGCAAAAGAACATAATGTCGAAGTTATTAGAGTTAAGAACACGCATTATTCTATGATGAGAGCATTGGATGATAAAGAGGTAAAGTTTGCCGGCGGAACAAAGCGAGGATTTCTATTCCCTGATTTTCTTTATGCAACTGACGGAATGTTTTCTGTAGCCAAAATTATGGAAATGATTGCGAAATCCGGATTAAATATTAAGGACATTGATGCAATGATTCCGAAATTTTATATGAGAAAACTAAATATGAATTGCATTAAAGAAGAAAAAGGCAGAGTTATGCGAAAATTTATGGAACAAACTATGGAATACAGGCAACTGCTCATTGATGGTGTTAAAATATTTATTAATGATACCGATACAGTGCTATGTATTCCTGATAAAACAAGAGATATTATTCATTTAAATGTTGAAGCAGATACACCTGAAAAAGCGGATTCATTGCTCGAAAAGTATAAAATTGAATTAGAAAAATATATTAAAAACTAAATATTTTATTGTGATATGAAAATTAGTGATATTTTAAATGAAGATTTGATTGAGGTAAATTTACCAGTGACAGATAAGGAAGACGCAATCAATAAGATGATTGACCTTGCTTCAAAGTCCGGGAAATTTATTGATATTGACGAAGTGAGAAAAAGTGTTTTTGAGAGAGAAAAACTTGTCTCAACTGGTGTAGGTAAAGGTTTCGCTATTCCGCACTCAAAAACTGATAGTGTTTCTGATGTCGTTGCTTCATTTGCTGTTTTAAAGGAACCAATTGATTTTGAATCAATAGATGGTGAACCGGTTAAGTTTATTTTTCTTTTGATTGGAAAAGATTCTCATTTGAATATTCATATTAAGTTACTCAGTCGCATTTCAAGATTGATGAATAATGATGAATTCAGAGATAAACTTCAGCACGCTGATACAAAAGAGAAAATATTAAATTTGTTTAAAGAAGAAGAGAAAAGTTATATTGATTTATAATTAAAGTTATATTAGTAATAAATCCCCCTTATTTATTTAAGAAAAATACATTTAATAGGGAAATTATCAGGTTCCGGTATTAATTTAACAATACATTTCTATTCTTTCGGAACAAATAATCTCGGGCATTGTGGCACTTCAGATTTAATATAAATATATCCACACTCTCTGCATATACTTCCTTGATTTTCACGATTAAATATTTTTTCGAATATTTCTTTTATGTGTTCTTTTGTCTTCTCAATAAATGTTTCATTAAATACCTGCTCTGATGGTTCAGTCCCGTTATATTTCAACTTTGTCTCCGCAATACTGAAATTTCTTTTTCTCGGGAATACAATTACAATTTGCAGCATTATATTTTCATCAAGTTTATTATAGTATTCCAATATAATCTCTGTCTTTCGTCCCTTATCATATTCCTCTGAATAAGAATATATATAATAGTAATTATCGGTATCTAATGCAGTTGGAATTAGTTTGTTAATTTTCTTTGTTCGTGTTAAAAAACATTTTGCTTCATGACCGTAAGAACTGTATCTTTCTAATTCTTCAGAGTTGAATTTCACTTTAAAAATATACTCTCTGTTTCTAAGTTTCTTCGGTATTATCTTCATATTTTAAATTTTTAGTTTAAAAATAATTATTTTATTTAATTTAAACAAAAGAATTAAATCTTGAATTTTATTTTATTTATTTTAACATTATTTTATTTAAAAAAATTTAATATGGTCAGAAAATTTTATTTTATAATTTCTCTGATATTTCTTTCCTATTACAATATTTTTCCGCAATGGTTTCTGCAACAGACAAATACAAACTGCTTTATTTCAAAAATAAGAATGCTAAATGCAAACACCGGTTTTGCAATTGGTGATAGTTCTCTTCTGCTTAGAACTACAAATGGTGGTTTAAATTGGGAACATATCAACACAGGAACTACTCCTGATGATTTTTTTATGGGTTTGCATTTTATCAATAATGAAACCGGCTGGCTTTGCGGTGGTTATATGGGTGGTTTTGGTAATTCCAAAATTCTTAAAACAACTAATAGTGGCTTTAACTGGTCTATACAATATTATCAAACATCCACTTATTTTTTTAATATATGGTTTATTGATGAAAATACAGGTTTTGTAGTCGGATTTGATGGTAAATTTATGTTCACTTCAAATGGTGGTGTGAATTGGGTTGACAGATATGTTACCGGAGTTGATATATGGACTATTCAATTTTTAAATTCAAATACGGGTTTTATTGCAGGTAATTTGGGAATGATAAGAAAAACTACTGATGGCGGTATGAGTTTCAGTTTAATGAATTCATCAACTCAATTGAGAATTGCATCTATCTTTTTCACAGATTTATTTAATGGTTATGCTGTTTGTGATAGTGAAACTGTTTTAAAAACAACTGATGGCGGTTTGAATTGGGTCTCTCAGAAATTAGGTTCTAATATCGGATACGAGTCTGTATTTTTTATTAATCAAAATACTGGTTATGTGGTAGGTAACTGGTTTGAAATTCCGACTTATAAATTAATTAAAACTACTAATGCCGGTATAAACTGGTTCACTGTTCAGCAGGGTTATGGCGATCCATATTTTGACATATTTTTTACTGATGAAAATACTGGTTGGATTTGTGGATACAATGGTTTAATTTTAAAAACAACAAACGGTGGGGGAACATTCATTAAAAAGTATTCTGAATATAATCCACAATCTTATTCGTTATCGCAAAATTACCCTAACCCTTTTAATTCCTTTACGAGAATTGATTTTCATATTCCGGAATATACTTTTGTTACTCTGAAAATTTTTAATTCAATCGGTCAGGAATTAAAAACAGTTGTCTGTGATTTCCTTTCACCAGATATTTATTCTGTTGTTTTGGATTTATATGATTTACCGTCAGGAATTTATTTCTATAATTTAAAAACAGGCAACTTTTCAGAAACAAAAAAATTAATATTAATCAAATAACTAAACTTATTTATTTATCATAAGTCAGTAATCGTCGCTCACCTTCAATGTTTTTAAATTCCCTGATATCCTGAGTAACTTCCAGAGTACCAAGATACTCTCCTTTTTCATTTCTTACAGCATAATATGCAATATGAACATACATACCCTGAAAATTTATCCAGAACTTTGCGCTGTCTTGCTTCCCAGTCCTGAAATCTTCAAGAATCTTATTTACGATATGAACGCTTGAAGGCGGATGGCAGTTTTGAACTTCTCTACCAAGTATTGCTTTATTCCTTTCGAAAATTCTTTTTGCGCCGTGTGAGAAAAACTTTACTTTATCATCTTTATCTACAAATGTTAAATCCACAGGTAAAGCATTTAATACACTTTCGAGTTCTTCTGGTGAAAATGACCCGGTAGATAATTTTATCCTATCTTTTGAAATTTTATTTTCTTCTTCCTTGACTTCTAAATCCGGTTTCCATTCTACATCCGGCACATATAGGCAATAACCAATGTCATCAATCTGACTATATATTTCATACCATTCAATTTCCGTAAATCTATCCAGACACATCGGGAATAATATCTTATCTTCTTTCTCTATCATTTCCAGTATTGCATTTGCAGTCGGTTCCAGAATAGTATCAATAAGTCTGCTTAACTCTTCATTTGTAATTTTTTCAGTTTGTTTCAATGATTCTTTTGACGCTTTGATAAATCTTCTTACTTCGTCATCTTTTCCCCACATAACTTTTGATGGTCCTGTTATTCCGTATTTTTCAAGGTAGGGGAATATCAGATTTTCTTTTTTAGAATAGTGCTTTTCTATATCAGATAAACTGTTAAGGATTTTTAATATCTCCATCGCTGATTCTGCGGCATTTATTGGCTCTGTTGGATACTTAACTGCAATAAAAATTTCTTTAAGTTTTGATAATTCTTCAGATATTGCGCTGTTTTCCTTCTTAAATATATTAATCGGGTGTCCTTCTGGTATAATCTTTTCAAAAGAGAAATCAATATTTCCTTTTACTGCTTGCGAATGTAAGTCGCAGTATTTCTGTATCTCCTGCACCGGCATTCCCTGAGATATTAATTCCTGTTCCGCCTGTACAATTTCTCCGTATGGAACTTTTCCGAGCATCTCTGATAACTGTTTTCTTACTGTTTCTACATCTATGCCTTGATGTAGTTTCAGGAATAATGTTTTTAGCTCTTCTATTCTCTTTCTGCTGTTGTTTATTAGTTCGCTCATTATTTTCTCCTTTTTTTATAATACAAAACAAGAAGAGTTGAACAATAATTTAAAAATATTACCATAATCTTTGATAAATGTCAAATAATTATGTTTTAAGTTTTTTATTATTGAAATCAAAAATTTATAAAATATGCGATATGCTATTTCAAAAGAAATTCTCTTTAACTGGTTTCTGGTAATAATCCAATATTGATTTTAGTGATTTGGTGTGTTGAAAAATCTATACTATTTAAAAAATAGTAAGTATACCTACTATTTATATTATTGATTTATAAAGGTAAGTTATATATGCTTAATACAATAAGTGATTTATTTTAATATATCTCATTTCATAAGGATCATTTTTCTGCTTTCTGTGAAATTATCTGTCTCAAGTTTATAAATGTATATACCCGATGAAAGTCTTGAACCATCAAACACATATTGATATGAACCGGCAGTTTGATAACTATTTATAATTGTTTCTATTTCTCTACCTAATAAATCATAAATTATTAATTTTACGAATCCATCTTTTGCAAGTGAATATTTTATAGTTGTAATAGGATTGAACGGATTTGGATAATTTTGTTCAAGAATAAATTTTTTCGGTATTTCTGAAATACTTGTTTTTACCTTTGTCGAATTGCTACTCTTGTAAAGGCCCCCACCAAGCGTTCCTGCATACCCGAAGCCAACCGAATCAAAAGCAAGTGCATCTACAAATGGATAGGAAATTCCATTTGTAATTTGTACCCAGTTATCACCATTATTTGTTGACATCCATACACCCAAGTTAACTATCTGTCCTCCAACTATACCGGCAAAAATGTAGCCCTTCTTATTAATTGCAACCTTCCAGGCTTGCATAGTCAAACCCATTCCGAGAACCTGCTCCCAATCCAGACCAAAATTTTTAGACCTGAATACCCCCTGACCGTTTGTTCCTGCGAATAAATAATTTTCCTGATTAAATTCAAGTGACATTATTTGTGTGGCTGATAGTCCGTTATTTATCTGTGTCCAATTTGCGCCATTATCTGTTGAACGGAAAGCGCCGGAACCGTATGTACCAGCAAAAACATAATTATTACTTTTACTTACTGCAATTGAATATATCTGATTATTTGTAATTCCATTGTTTGTTTTAAACCAGTTATTACCAAAATTTGTTGATTTATAAACATTGTCATTTGAAGCGACATAAATATAGCCATTTGTATCAAAAGCAAAATCAAGTATATTGTTATATTGATATGTAAATCCACTCATTGCGACCGTCCAGCTAATACCGTTGTCAGTTGAACGAAAAATTCCACTTAATGGTGTTCCCGACATAGGAAAAGACCCTGCGTATAAATAACCATTTGGATGAATTCTCAAAATGTTTAAATGTCTGTTGGTAATCCCTGAATCAGAAGCTATAAACGATAAACCCGCGTCAGTTGATTTATATAATCCACCTGTTATTGCAACAAAAATTTCATTTTGTGGATTAATTGCTATTGCTTTTACAGAAGTAGCATTAATCCCGTTTGAAGAATTTAACCAGAGATTACCGGAATTTGTTGATTTCAATACACCAAGCGCACTCGTACCGGCAAAAACAGTAGTAGATGAAATAAATGCAAATCTGCTGCATCCTGTATATGTTGCGTTAAATCCATTATTTGCAGCAACCCAATTAGTACCATAGTTTGTAGTTTTATATATACCGTTATTTGTTCCTGCAAATAAAATATTCTCATAACTTCCAAACCCGCTTACATACATATTACCTAACCCAGAGTTGACAGCAGTCCAATTTTCACCATTATTAGTGGAAAGATAAACTCCTTGTGATGAAATACCTGCAAATAAATAATTATTTGATGTTGCTGTTAAAGCAGAAACAGATGTGCTTGGCAATCCATTATTTACAGCGAGCCAGTTACTACCACCATCAGTAGAGCGAAAAACACCGCCGGAACCAGAACTTACATACATATAGTAATTGGGAGAGATACATAAATTATAATAATTTGCACTTGCCAAGCCACCGGCGCTTACATTCCAGCTAATACCGTTATCAGTTGAAACCCATATAGTATTAGATGTGCTTACAAATATTCTGTTGTTTGCATCAACAATCAATGAAAAGATTTCATTCGTTTGAAAATATATCACCTGCCATTGAATTCCACCATCAGTAGAACGGTATAATCCTCTTGATGTTCCCGCAAAAAAATAGTTGTTAGAATCAAGTGCCAAACAGTTAACCCTTGTTTCTAACAATCCGCTATTGGATTGAATCCAGCTGTTACCTTCATTAGTTGTATAATAGATACCATCACCGCTTGTAGCAATAAACCATCTGTTTAAAGAATCCTTAACAAAAGCCCTTATATTTCCACCAAATGGTCCATTAGTTTTAAGCCAGTAACTATTTTGTGAATATGCTACAGTTGTTATAATTAATATTGTAAGTGATAATATTATTTTTTTCATAGATTTATGTTTTTATAAAATATATTTATATTTTATTATAATGTAAAGATATATTTCTTTATAATATAACAGTTTATATAAAATTATTATAAGATAATGTCAGGGATTTTGTATGTATCTTTTTAAATAAATCCTAAAATTAATTTAAGTAATTTTTTATTATGTAATCTGAACATTTATTAAATAACGATTTCATTGCATTTAGAACTTAAAACAGAATCTATGAGTTTAAATATTAAAAGTTATTTCAGATTTTGATAAAAAATTTTTTATTTAAATCATTTTTATATATTGTATAAATTTAATTTATTATATAGTTTAAATTTAACTGAAAAATTACAAATTACACTCATTTATAAAAATTTTTAAATCAAATATCCTATGAAAAAATTATTAATCTTGTTCTTTCTGTTAGTTGTTTGTGCAGCATCTTCTTATTCACAGAGCAAATTTGGACTTGGTATTATACTCGGTGAGCCAACCGGATTATCCGCAAAATTATATTTAGATAATACTTCTTCTGTTGATGCTGCTATCGGTTGGTCTAATTACAGATATAGCGCAATGCACATTCACGCTGATTATTTATATAATATTACCAAATTAAGTAGTGAAGTCCCTCTTTATGTTGGTATTGGTGGTAGAATAAAGATAAAGAAAATAGAAAAGAATCAGGATACAAAATTAGCAGTCAGAATCCCGGTAGGCATTACATATGAACCAACATCAAAACCAATTGACTTATTTATAGAAATTGTTCCAATGATGGATTTAACCCCTTCTACCGAATTTATCTGGAATGCCGGCGCCGGTATCCGCTATTATTTCAATTAAAAATTTAGATTTACTTATCAATAATTTCATTCAGTAGTTTTATTTTAATGGAAAGTAGCTTGAATTCCTAAAAGAGTTTAAGTGATATTAGAATAAAAATAATTTAAAAATTAAATTTTGGTTTAGCGATATTTGTCATAGTTGGAGTAGGTGTATCGCTACTTACCACTGTGTTGTGGTTTGCTTTCAAATTTTGGTTTAGCGATATTTGTCATAGTGATTTAGTTTATATGTCGTCTTTATCACCTGTTGTGGTTTGCTTTCAAATTTTGGTTTAGCGATATTTGTCATAGTCTCATCCAGTCCTAAATCTTTCAGTCTACGGTTGTGGTTTGCTTTCAAATTTTGGTTTAGCGATATTTGTCATAGTAAATTAAGTAAATCTGATGTAAGTGAAAGTGTTGTGGTTTGCTTTCAAATTTTGGTTTAGCGATATTTGTCATAGTTTGAAAAAATGTTTAAGGTAAAAGATGCAGTTGTGGTTTGCTTTCAAATTTTGGTTTAGCGATATTTGTCATAGTCTCAAATCCTTTATATGCAGTAACTGCGGTGTTGTGGTTTGCTTTCAAATTTTGGTTTAGCGATATTTGTCATAGTTTTGCAAGATATGTTGAAGGTGCAGACATTGTTGTGGTTTGCTTTCAAATTTTGGTTTAGCGATATTTGTCATAGTTAACCAACCTATTAATAGGAATTGAAACAGGTTGTGGTTTGCTTTCAAATTTTGGTTTAGCGATATTTGTCATAGTTGAATTGGTTAATATAGTGAGCGAGTATATGTTGTGGTTTGCTTTCAAATTTTGGTTTAGCGATATTTGTCATAGTGTTGTGGCTTTGAAAAGTTGTGAATGAGTTGTTGTGGTTTGCTTTCAAATTTTGGTTTAGCGATATTTGTCATAGTGTATTCTTTACAGCGATACCAACATCTGCGTTGTGGTTTGCTTTCAAATTTTGGTTTAGCGATATTTGTCATAGTAGATAATCCAACAATAATTAATAAATTGTTGTTGTGGTTTGCTTTCAAATTT
This sequence comes from Candidatus Tepidiaquacella proteinivora, assembly GCA_013348845.1. GTDB lineage: Bacteria > Bacteroidota > Ignavibacteria > Tepidaquicellales > Tepidaquicellaceae > Tepidaquicella > Tepidaquicella proteinivora. The sequence continues at coordinate 120,385 of CP054675.1, forward strand.
TGGTTTAGCGATATTTGTCATAGTTGTTCCTATTAAAGGATTTAGTATATTATAGTTGTGGTTTGCTTTCAAATTTTGGTTTAGCGATATTTGTCATAGTTTAAATGAAAGTGGTTAAGTTGTATATTTTGTTGTGGTTTGCTTTCAAATTTTGGTTTAGCGATATTTGTCATAGTAAAGTTATATTTTTAAATCTTTTGTTTCTTGTTGTGGTTTGCTTTCAAATTTTGGTTTAGCGATATTTGTCATAGTGTTGGTACTAAAGTTATGTTTGAAGCAACAGTTGTGGTTTGCTTTCAAATTTTGGTTTAGCGATATTTGTCATAGTTACTTTACCTGCAAGATTGATAAATGGTATGTTGTGGTTTGCTTTCAAATTTTGGTTTAGCGATATTTGTCATAGTGTATCTGTACCAATTGAATAATCAATTTGTGTTGTGGTTTGCTTTCAAATTTTGGTTTAGCGATATTTGTCATAGTAAATATAAAAATGAATACTTTTTAAGTCTTGTTGTGGTTTGCTTTCAAATTTTGGTTTAGCGATATTTGTCATAGTACAATATCGCTAACTTATTTTTAAATAATACAGTTACACTAATTTTAGAATTAAAAATTTTTACATTTTCAGAAAGGAAAGGGTCAAGCTGACCCTTTTTTTAAAACAATTCAAGCTGTTGTGGGGGTGGGTTAGTTGGTATCTTTTCTTTCCCATAATAAATTTCCATCATTCCAAATTGTTTATCCGTTATCATTAATATTCCAATGTTTCCTTGAGGGGGTAAATTATTCTTTACTCTTTTTATATGTACTTTTGCATTTTCATAACTTGAACAATGTCTCATATAAATAGAAAATTGAAACATACTGAACCCGTCTTTTAGTAGTTCCTTTCGGAATCTTAAATAATTCCGCCTTTGCTTTTCTGTTTCAGTTGGTAAATCAAACAGTACTAATACCCACACAATTCTATATTCGTTTAATCTCATTTAAGTTCTGGGAATATAATTTTTTTAGTTTCCCCGGCATAACATTTTGCCAGTGATGCAGTAGTCCTTTGCAAGCCTATCATTAAAGGTCTTTTTTCATTATCAATAAAAATATCAATAACGGGGATTTTAAGCAGTTTCTTTTTCATTTCTGTATTTAAATCAAAAAAATTTTCATTGTTTTTAACAATATTCAATACAATCTCATCAACAAAAGGTCTATAGGGTTCCATAATATCATCAGCAAGACAATAAGAATTATATTTGTTATGGTGATGAATTCCAATTGTTGGTAGAATACCTGAAGCAACTAATCCTCTTGCTACAACTGCTCTTAATATTGCGTAACCATAATTGAGCAAATTGTTTGGTGGTTCACCGTATCTGTCTCTTTCAAAATTTATATCTTTGGGAAATAAATTCTTCCAGTAATATACAGAAGCTCTTGCTTCAAGATTTGTACTGTCATTTGATTTAACCTCAGAAATCCATTTTTTCATATTGCTTACAGGTATATTATTTTTTTTAAGTAGAGATGTTTGATTTTTTATTTTTGCAATTACTATTTGCTGCCATAAATTTTTAAGAAGCGGTTTAGATGCAGAAATCTGATTTCTAAATTTTTCTGACTGTAATGTATTACAATCAAGATTTAAAAACATTCCATTGGGTAAATGATTACTATTACAAATTACAACAGCGACATTATTTTCAATAAGGGATGATAATAAATATTGAGTTAATGTAACCCCGTAATTGTCAATTATAACAACACCTATATCTTCTATCGGTATAAGAATTTCTTTTTTTTCAGAGGTTTTTTCATCTTTTTTATTGATAATCAGTTGATTGTTTTTAGCATTTAAAAATGCCTGATTTCCAAAATATAGTGTTTTTTTTATCATTAATAAAATTTAATTTCTTTCAATTAACAACTTAAAAACAACAATTACTTGAGTATTAAAGTATATCTGGTTCTATATTTCCTAATCTATCGATTCTAATCTTTATACAAAATTCTTGAATAAATATTCTATTTTCCTCATTAGATTTAAGTTTGTTATTTTGATGAAATAATTTATTATCCATTGTGTAAATATAGGGACAGCAACCATCATAAGAGCCAAATTCTTTGAATGTTTCATTAGATTGATTTTTATATTTTAACTGTCCTGATATAGTATGTGTTGTGAAAAAACATAAATCTCCTGAAAATTTAATTACTCTGAATATTCTATTTTTGTTAATTTTTCCCCAATAAATATTATAGTCTTTATCTTTCTTATTTAAAGGTGGTATGTCGCTATTTAATTCAGGTAAATAGACAAGGTCGTTATGTGATAAAGTAAAAAGTAATCTGCACCCTTTGGTTTTTTCGCATAAATTTTCAAAATAATGTTTAATTATATTGTTTATATTTTTTTCACCTTGTTTATAAAATTTTGTTATAAGCTCTACTGCTTTAATTAATGAAATTATCCCATATTTTCTTCTACCATTATTATCAGCAATAGCAAAGCAATAGTTATCCCCTGGTTTTATATATGTTTTTATATCATATCCGCTTCCTTTAAATAATGGGATTAAACTATCATCTGATTTTTCTTTTGTTGTATAGAAAACCCTGACAGCTCTAATTTTATTTTTCCTTTTTTCATTTAATTCCTGTATCCCTTCATTGGAAAATGCTTTTTTTGCGTTATTGTCGAATTTCTCAAGATGATTTAATAATGTTTCTCTAATCGTTTCACTTACAATACTTTCATCAATGAATTTTTGAATATCATTTTTATCTTTAAGTTTACTGATTGGAATTCTGTAAGTTTTTTCTTTTCCATAAAGTGTTTCTTCGTGTAAAGCACCACGAATTCTTAAATATTCTTTCCCTGTTTTCGGGTGTACCTGAATTAATAATTTTTGCTTTGGTTTATGTGATATTACTATTGATTTTATTTTCTCTTCTGCTTCTTCAGGGAAATTTTTCCATGGTAATGGAAAGTTTCTGAAACTTGGCATTTGTCTGATTGTTTCCTCTCTTTCTTTTTCATCTAAATTGTAAAGTGCTTGCATTATATCTTCTGTGGTATTGAGATTACTGTTTTCTCTTAGATATTTTTGGAATTCTTTGTTTAAATTATTTAATCTTTGTATATGAGACTGTTCCGTACAAGCAACAATTAAAGCATCTATTGCATGGCTTCTGTTATCAATTCGTTTACTCCAGTTTTTAATATTTAAATATCTATTCCCATATTCATCTGTTATATATTCTACTAACTTTTCACCGGTAAGTTTTTCCATTAGCTGATATCTATATTTTGTTAATTCTTTTAATTTAACTTTTAACCCCCATTGTTGACTTAAATAATTTGTTATAACACCTGTTGTAGTTTTTACATTATTTGTTCCAACTATTTTACCTAATTCTTCTTTTACTTTAACTGTAATGTATTGTGTATCTTTTTTCTGTCTTTCTATAAAATTATCAGGTATCTTTGCTAATAATAAATTTTTTCTTTTTCTACCATAAAAATTTTTCGTAACATGATTTATATAATCCTCAACTGGTAATTTTGAATCGCTCGAATTTATAAATTCCCAAGCAGTTCTGTTACTTTTCAGACTGTTAATTACACTTTCGCAGATAACTTTATTCGCAAGTGAGTCGTCAAAAAATCTTGAGTGAGGAATTATATGGTCAACCTGATAATAATCACTAAATAATTTGCTAAATTCAATTGTTTTCAATGTATATGGAGAAATTTTATTTTGTTCTTCCCAGAGTTTATATTTTTCAATATTTATTAATGTCTGGGGAATATTCTGCTCTTCAAGTTTTTTTCTTATTTCATTGTTCCTTTTTTCATTATCCAAAACACTTTTATATATTTTTTTCCTTTCTTCAGCGTTATTTTTTAATTCACGCACTAATTCAATTCTTATTTCATCAGGTTTCGTTTTGTGATGTTTCCAGATACTTTTAACTAACTGTAATGTTTCATTCAATATCTGCTCTACAATTGGATTTCTTAATGTATATTTTTCTGCATTTTCAGGGTCTTCTATTTTTCTTTGTTCATAGGTCTTTATATCATGGTAATCTTTTAAACCGTCAGAGATTTCTGCTGTGTGTTGTCCATAATATAAAATCATTGAATATGAAGCCATTAACCCGCCGGTATCAAAACAATTTTGATTTTTTGAATAATATTCGCGTAAAAAATTATCAATATTTTCGTCTTCTTCTGCATTTTTTATTTTTTCGATTTTTTCTTTTACATCCGGTCTTATCTTGTTTATATCGAAATATTTACCTGCTCTCATTAGGTTCAGGATATTACTGATTGCTTTAGCTGATAATGAACCGTATCTTCTTGTAAATCTTATTTTTCCAATTTTGATTAAAATTTCATCATTTATTATATTTTTATTTTCATTATCAAGAATCGATTCCAAATACTCTTTTATTTTTTTTATTCTATCACTGTTCAGGTCATACTCATTATCATTATTAGGATTATACATATTATATTTTTCGGGATTTTTCTCATAATTTTTAGTATCAATAATTAAATCGTCATCTTTTAACCAATTGTATAATATCCTCCATAATAAAGTTAGATTTGCTGTATCTTCTAATTTTAGCTTAATGAATAAATCATCACCAAGTAATTTTTTTAAACTTAACAAGGTTTCATTTCCTTTTAATTTGGATTTTACATGCATACCATTCAAATAATCTTTTTCCTTTCTTAGATTTAACAATTTAAATACTGAGCTATGATTTATTTCTTTTTGATTATTTAATTTATTATATAGTAGTTCTTTTTCTTCTGTTGATAAAGGTCTGTCATAATAATATTTTTTCCCATTGACGGTGGTAATTGTATTTATACTTAAATTATTGATTTCTTGCCAAATTCTATATTCCTGATATAGTGGGTGACTTTGTGGTATAACTTTTAAATTCTTCTCAAATCTGCAATTACCTATTATAGCTATTTGTGGTTTGAGAGGTCGTTGGTAATAAATTATCATTTCCTTTATCAGATATTTTAGTCCTTCTTTTAGTATAATTTCTCTATATTCACTTTGGCTCTTCGATTTACCCGGGAATAAATATTCTGCAATTTCCTGAAGAATACTCTTATCGGTATTGTTTAAAAAATCGTAATATTTTGACTGATTATCCCAAATAGCATCAAACTCTCTTTTATATCTATCTCTTAAAATTACATGATTGCGAATTCGATACCATGGATTTTCTTTTAATTTTTCGTAAAATAATTCTGCTATGTGTGGATTACCTTTTGATTTAAACTCATTTTCTAATTGTTCTAATTCAATTTTCCAATTACTTTTTTTGTGTTCAACAAAATTTATTGTTTTTATATCACCTGTTTTTTTATCTCGTTTTATTTTAATTTCTAATTCAATTTCATTTCCTTCTTTTAGGTTTTGAATGATAGTGGTACCTGTATATTCTTTCCCATATATATTTTCAACAGTAATCTCATATTTGGATATTTCTTTATCTTGACTTTTTTTTCTTGGTTTAATTTTATCAATTTCTTTTATTGCTTTAATTATTACTTTTTCTATCAGTAGCTCATCATTTTTAATACTTATTTCTGTTTCTTCATTTTCAGTAATATTTTCTTCTTCCGGATTTCCCCCTGCATACCCTCTTAGTTGATTATATAAATATAAAATCCTTCCAAAATCTTTTATATCAATTTTATCATAAAGTGATTTTTTTCTTAATTCAATTATTTCAAGTGCATTTAATTGTTTTGTACCTTTTGGTATGGGCTTTATTTTTAGAGTTTGTATTTTTTCAGGAGGAGGTATTCCATCTTCAATATGAATGAAATCTGGAAGCATATCTAATTTATGTAATACATAAATTAATTTGTTTCTCCTTTGTTTAAACCTTTTATTCCTTCTCCTTGACATACGGTACATTCTTCTCTTTGCATTCCTTGTTATTTGTGCCCCTTGTTCAAAGTTACTTTTATCTTCGCCCATTGGAATAATTCTACAACCTAAATCAATAATTCTACCTTTGTTTTCTTCCTCATTTTTTTCAATTAAAGCCCAGCCGATTGAATTTGTCCCTATATCAAGGCCTAAAATTTTTTTCATAATTTTTTATTTGATTTTTAAATTTAATTTTTTTAGATTTTTACAAATTTGAAAGCAAGAACCACAATAAGGATTATTCCGTTGTGGAAAAGCCCCAATTTTTAAATTGGGGCTTTCATTATTTATATATAATTTTTTTTCCAATTTAATACTGTTATTTTCCCTTACTTTAAAAATAAAATTATAGAATAAAAAAATAAATATAATAAGTTTTTGATAAATGAAAACTTATATAAGTATAATAACAATAAATTTTTTATTTACTATTTTTTTGAAGTAATGATTTTTGATAATTTTTTAGAATTTATTTTTTATATTATTTGTTAAATATTGAAGAAATTAAATTTTTATTTTTATGAAGAAAATAATATTTATCTTTTTAATTTTCGTTACTGCTAAGGTTTTTGCACAGTATAAAATCGATACGGTTGCATATTTTGTGGAAAAAACCGATAAATATTCTATTGAGGTTTATATCCCGAAAATGTATGATGCTGTTAATCAGGAATATGCCAAAGATTTTAATTTGCAGATGGAAGAAATGGCTAAGGAAAGAAAAAAATACTATCAGCGTATGGTTAAAGAGATTACTGATGATGATATTATGCCGTATCAATTTCATTATTCTTTCGAAATTGTATATAGTGAAAGAGATTTCATAAGTATTTTGTTTTATTCTTATGAATATTTGGGGGGAGCACACGGAATAACGCCTCTGTATTCATATAATTATGATTTTTATTTAAGGAAGATTATTACTCTTGATGATTTATTCTATGGTAATTATCTGAAAGAAATTTCCCGTATTTGTATTGATGAACTTAAAAATATGAATATCTCTGATGATGATTGGATTTCAGAAGGCGCATCTCCTAAACCTGAAAATTATTCAGTTTATAATTTTCTTAAAGATGGAGTAGTGATAACTTTTTCTCAGTATCAGGTTGGTCCTTATGCAATAGGAACTCCGCAGGTATATATAGAATTTGACCAATTAAAAAAGTATTTAAAGAAATTTTAGATATATTCCCGTTAGTCTTTAAAATGCAATTTTAATATTCAGGTTTCTATGGATGAAATCTTTCTTGATAATGCTTCAACAACGCCTGTTGAAAGTGAAGTAATAGATTATATGCTTCCTTATTTAAAGGATTATTTCGGCAATCCGTCTTCTGTGCATAGTTTCGGAAAAAAAGCAAAGGTATTAGTTGAAGATACTCGTGATGTAGTAGCGGATTTTTTAAAATGTAAATCAGAAGAAATTTTTTTTACCTGTGGTGGTACTGAATCAAATAACACTGTCATAAAAGGGCTTGCATTCAGGCATTTAAATACTGGTAAAAATCACATAATTACAAGTAATGTTGAACATCCTTCTGTTCTTGAAACAGTTCTATACTTAAAGGAAAAGTTCGGGTTTAATGTTACGATTTTAAAAGCAAATAAAGAAGGAAGGGTTTTACCACATTCTGTTGATGAAGCAATAACAGAAAATACTTTTCTGATTACCATAATGCATTCGAACAATGAATTGGGAACAATTAATGATATTAAATCAATATCAGAGATAGCAAATGCCAGAGGGATTCATTTCCATTCAGATACTGTTCAAAGTATCGGGAAAATTTTATTTGATTTTGAGGATATAAAACTTGATTCTGCTTCACTTTCTGCACATAAAATTTATGGTCCTAAAGGGATTGGGGTTCTGTATTTAAAAAATCCATTAAAAGTAGAGAAATTTATTCACGGCGGTGGCCAGGAAAAAGGGTTCAGAGCAGGAACAGAAAGTGTCCCTTTAATTGCAGGTTTGAAAAGAACTATAGAAATTCTGAAAACAAAAGTAGAAAAAGATATTGAACATTATTCAAAACTGAATAAATACCTGAAAGATCAACTTTCGTTAAATTTTCCAGAAGGAATTTCGTATAATTCGCCGGAGAAAAATGTTTTACAAAATATTGTGAATATTAAAATAGATTATCGTAAATTTAAGATAGATCCAGAGATGCTGATTGTAATGCTTGATTTGAAAGGAATTGCTGTTTCGGGTGGTTCTTCTTGTCATTCCGGAGCGATGAAACCTTCAAAAGTGTTGCTTGAATTAGGTCTTTCTTTATCTGATGCTTTGAGTTCATTAAGGATTTCATTCGGCAGGTATAATACTTTCAGTGACATTGATAATTTTTTAGATTCTTTGAAAAAAATTTTATTAAATCAGTAAAGCAATGAGAAAGTATATATTAATATTTTTAATTTTGTTTTGTTTAATAGATTTAGCATTTTCACAACCTGCTTCTGTTTGGATAAAGCAGACCAATAGTCCTACAACATACAATTTAAAAAAGGTTTTTTTCGTTGATTCTCTTTATGGTTGGATTATTGCAGATTCCGGACTTGTTTTCAGAACTTCTGATGGTGGGCAAAATTGGATACAGCAGTATAGTAATTCATCTTTAAATTTTCAGGATATTTTTTTCCTAAACAGATATAAAGGGTGGGCGCTCGCCTGGCATTATGATTACAATATTTACGGTTCATATATTTTTTCTACTACAAACGGTGGTTTGAACTGGTCTTCTTATCTTTACCCTGATACTATGGTATATGCTAATGTAATTACTTTTACAAGTGAAACTAATGGTTATCTTGGATTGGTATTTCCAAGACCAAGGGTATTGCTTTACACTACAAATGGTGGCTTAAATTGGTTACCGTCTGAAATTGCTCAGGGTTTGGTATCAAATTTTCCTATTACAGGAATAAGTTTTATTAATCAGAATACAGGTATTGCTGTTGGTGGGTATATAGATATTACAGGGGTTGTGTGGCAAACCACTAATGCTGGTTTATATTGGGTATCGCAACCCGTCGGCGCGGAACCTTTGTGGGATATTTGTATTTTAGATTCTAATAATCTGTTCGCTTCAGGAGGTGATTTTGAATACGGAATCAGTATATCGCATTCTACTGATTTTGGTAGCAACTGGACTTATTCATGGCTTGAAATATTTGGTATGGGACTTTCTATTGATTTTCGTACTCCGAATGAAGGTTGGATTGCATCTGGTTTTTCAGAGAAATTAGTTTACACTACTGATGCGGGAGCAAGATGGCAGGATATTGAATCACCGGATAGTACAATGATAACAAGTTTGGTTTTCCCGAATTCATATACTGGCTGGGCTGTTGGTGAGCAGGGGACTATTTTAAAGTATAGTGTAAGTTCTTCTGGTATAAATAATAAATATTCTGAAATTGGAGATTATTCCACTGTTTATAATTATCCAAATCCTTTTAACTCATCTACTACCATAAGGTATCAGGTTTTATATCCTTCTTTTGTGAAAATTGAGTTATTTGATATTAATGGTAAGCATATAAAAACCCTGAGAGAAGAATATCAGAATACAGGTACTTATAATTTTAAATTTTACGCTGATGATTTACCATCAGGTACTTATTTTTACAGACTGAATATAAAACAAAATTATGATGGTAAAGAATTTCTTAAGTCAGGGAAAATGGTATTGGTAAAATAAAGTAAATTTTGATTATAGAATAATGAGAACATTTTTTATAATAACTATTCTTCTATTATCATTAATAACTTTTGAAATAGTAAAGTGTGCTGCTGTTAATGATTATTATCAGAATTTCAGATATGTTAAGAATAAATTTTTTGTTAAAACTAAATATGATTTAAAAGTATCTGAAGCGACAGGGGAAATTTCTCTTATTACTGGAATAAAATCATTAGATTTAAAAATACAAAAATATAAAATTACAAGAATCCGAAAATTATTCCATTTAAATAATGGAAATTCTGATGTATATAATAAGCTCGGAATGGGTCGGGTTTATGTTTTTTATATAGATACAAATTATAATAAGGATATTTTACAGGTTGTAATGGATTATGATAAAGATATTAATGTTGAATTTTCAGAACCAATATTTATCGGGTATGCTGGTGGTAAAAGGGATATTAATAATTCCTGTTATGAAAGAAATTTTTTCCCGAATGATGAGAAGTTTTATCTGCAATGGTATTTGCATAATGAAGGCAAAATAAAGCCATCTTCAGGAAGCGGAATGGCTAAAATTGGCGCAGATATAAATATGGTTAATGCATGGGATATTGAAACCGGAAGTAATGATGTAATTGTTGGTGTTATGGATTCCGGAGTAAAACTAAATCACCCTGAACTTTCAGGAAGAATATGGATAAATAAAAATGAAATTCCAAATAATGGAATTGATGATGATAGAAACGGATATGTTGATGATGTTTATGGTTGGGATTTTGCTTATGATGATAATATACCCGAAGATGGTTTTGGACATGGTACCAATGTTACAGGGATAATTGGTGCTAATTCAAATAATGAAATCGGTTTTGCAGGGATAAATTTCAAGTGTAAATTAATGATTTGTAAAAATTTATCAGATGATAATGCCGGTGAGTATGAATGGTGGGCATTATCAGTAAAATATGCTGTGGATAATGGCGCAAGAATTATTAATATGAGTGAAGGTGGAATGGATAATTCAAGAGTTTTAAAACTCGCAATTGACTATGCAATTGCTAATGATGCACTCGTCGTTGCTGCTATGATGAACAGGGGAGATAATAAAAATTACTATCCCGCTGCTTTTCCCGGTGTGTTTGCTGTTGGTGCTACTGATACAGATGACAGCAGATGTAGAGTCTTTACCTGGGGTGGTGGCAGTTGCTGGGGGAAGCATATTTCTGTTGTTGCTCCCGGAAATAAAATTTATGGTCTGGATTATTTAGATGATTACAGATTTGATGTTTCCTGGAGTGGTACTTCACAATCTACAGCAATTGTTAGCGGTATTGCATCATTACTTTTATCTCAAAATATTGATTGCACAAGCAATGATTTAAAAAAAGCTATAATTAATACTGCAAAAGATAGAGTTGGAGATCCCAAAGAAGATAAAATAGGCTGGGATCAATATTATGGACACGGGAGAGTTGATTCGTATCTTGCGTTAAGTTATTATTTACCGGATGGAGCAAAATAAATTACAGAAATATTTCAAAGAGAGTTGTTTAAAATTAAATTTATTTTACCTTCACGAAATTAATTCTACAAATGATTTTGCAAAGGATAATCCTGTAAATCCACCTGCTTTAATTATAACAGATAAACAGGAAAAAGGAAGGGGAAGATTCAGTAATTTCTGGTTTTCTGCAGAAGGAAAGAATATTACAATAACATTAGTTCAGGAATTAAATATTGAAGAAAGAAAAGTTTGTGTAGTAAATTTTTATACAGGTATTGTAATATATAATATTTTAAAAAAACTTTTTCCTGAATTGCATATTTCCCTTAAATGGCCTAATGATATAATTATAAATGGGAAAAAAGCAGGCGGGATTTTAACTGAATTAATAAAAAGAAAAATACCGGAAACTGATGATTCATCAGTGAAAGCAAGTCTTGTTATAATCGGTATAGGTATAAATGTAAATCAGGATGAATTCCCCGAAGAACTCACCAATAACAAATATCTGTCAAAAAATGCAACATCACTTTTTATAGAAAGTGGTAGGGTTAGTGAACTGGAAGAATTGATATTTAAAATCACAAAAGAATTTTTTATTTATTATGATGCTATATTTTGCCCTGACAGGATTGTTTATTTGTGGAAAAAATACTCCGGAATGATTGGAAAGGATGTGGAATTTTATAAAGACAGTGATTCAGAAATCATTAGTGGGAAAATATTTGATATTGAAAGTGATGGTGCAATTATTATATTACTCAAAAGTGGTGAAAAAATAAAGATGTATTCCGGAGAAGTGCATTTAATTTATTAATTTTTTTTTATAAGTTGTTAACCAAGAAAAACATATTATATGATTGCTGACTACGCTCAGATTCTTGTATTTATGATAGTGGCTGTTGGTTTCGTCGCTATCGCATTTATCGCCGCTCTCCTAATTGCTCCTAAAAAGCCCTCCACTTTTAAGAAAACTACTTACGAATGTGGTGAAGATACTCAGGGTGAAACCTGGGTCAGATTTAATGTCAGGTTTTATGTTGTTGCTTTGATTTTCATAATTTTTGATGTGGAAATTGTATTCCTTTTTCCGTGGGCTGTGGTTTTTAAGGAATTAGGATTGTTTGCTTTTCTTGAAATGGCTGTCTTTCTTATTATTCTGATTTTCGGTTTTATTTATGTCTTGGCAAAAGGTGATTTACGATGGGATAAACCTGAACCTGTTATTCCAAAACTTGAAAGACAGACTTTTGAAGCCAAATAATTTATTATTTCAAATTCTAATTTTTTATGGGAATATTAGATAGATTAGATACCCGAATTGAGCAGTTTGAATCAGGGGCAGTAGTTGTAACTTCATTGGACAAACTGCTGAATTATGCAAGGCTATCGTCTATGTGGCAAATGTTCTTCGGACTTGCCTGCTGCGCTATAGAAATGATGGCTACTTCAGCATCACATTATGATCTTGATAGGTTTGGAATAATACCGAGACCATCACCAAGACATTGTGATATAATTTTGATTTCTGGTACAGTTACATTAAAAATGGCAACAAGAGTGAAAAGATTATATGACCAGATGCCGGAACCCAAGTATATTCTTTCTATGGGTAGTTGTGCCAATTGTGGCGGTCCGTATTGGGACCACGGCTATCATGTATTAAAAGGAATTGATAGAATCATTCCTGTTGATGTTTATGTGCCTGGTTGTCCGCCAAGACCTGAAGCACTTCTTGAAGGGCTTTTGAAATTACAGGATAGAATAAGAAATCAGTCTTTAGTTAAGAAAAAAAAGTAAGTTTTTATGGAAATAACCGAAATTTATAATCTGCTTAAATCAGTATTTGATGAAGGTATTGGAGAATTAAAAACTGATATTCCCGTTGAACCTTTTATAATAGTAAATGCAGATAAGATTAACGCAGTTTCATTTTTTCTTCGTGATGAGAAAAGATTGCAGTTTGATTTTTTAAATTGTTTAAGTGGGGTTGACCTGGATAATGACAATTTAGCAGTTGTATATCATTTATTTTCTTTCGTGCATAAGCATAAGTTAAAATTAAAAGTTATTGTTCCAAAATCAAATCCTGTTGTTAAATCTGTCTATGATGTGTGGGCAACTGCTGAATGGCATGAAAGAGAAGCGTATGATTTATTCGGAATAATTTTCGAAGGTAATCCTGATTTAAGAAGGATTTTACTTCCGGAAGACTGGGAAGGTTATCCACTCAGAAAGGATTATAAAGTACCTGAATTTTATAAAGGAATGAGAGTACCATATTAACAAAAATAAAAATCAGCTTTGAAAAAAGAATTTGAAAATATAGAATTAAAAACAGAAGAGATTGTAATAAATATGGGACCCCAGCATCCGTCAACGCACGGGGTCTTGAGACTGGTAGTAACTTTAAATGGTGAAGTTGTTGTTAATGTTAAGCCTTATATCGGGTATCTGCATAGATGTTTCGAAAAGCATGCTGAAGCAATGACTTATCCGCAGGTTATTCCCTATGTAGATAGATTGGACTATTTAAATGCGATGAATAATGAACTCGCTTATGTGCTTGCAGTTGAGAAATTACTCGGATTGGAAATACCCGAAAGAGTTGAGTACATTCGGGTTATAATGTGTGAATTACAAAGGATTGCTTCGCACCTTGTTGCTGTTGGAACTTATGGAAATGATATAGGCGCAATGACACCATTTCTCTATTGCTTTATTGATAGAGAAATGATTTTAGACCTATTCGAAATGACTTGCGGAGCTCGTTTATTATATAATTATATATGGATTGGTGGTTTATCACACGATATTCCAAAGGAATTTCAGCCAAAGGTGAAAAAGTTTATTAAATATTTTCGCCCAAGAATAAAAATGCTGAATGATTTGCTTTCCTATAATAAAATTTTTATTGAGAGAACTGCAAATGTTGGTGTATTACCTGCTGATGTTGCTATAAATGCAGGTGCAAGTGGACCTACTTTGAGAGGCTCAGGAGTAAAATGGGATTTAAGAAAAAATGACCCATATTCTATATATCATAAATTTGATTTTGATATTCCAGTCGGAAAGGGAGAAGTTGGTACGGTAGGCGATTGCTGGGACAGATATATGGTACGAATTAGAGAAATGGAAGAATCTTTAAAAATAATAGAACAGGCAATTGATAACATTCCGGAAGGCGATGTTCAATCAGCAATCCCCAAAAAGATAAAACCACCTGTAGGAGAAGTGTATTTCCGTTCTGAAGTTCCGAAAGGAGAACTTGGATTTTATATTGTAAGTGATGGAACCCCGAACCCATACAGAGTTAAAGCAAGGTCTCCATCCTTTGTTCATGTTAGTTTAATGAATCAGATTTCTCAAGGTGCAATGATAGCAGATTTGATTGCTATTTTAGGGAGTTTTGATATTGTATTAGGTGAAATTGACAGATGATTTGTAAATAAAAATCTGGAATTAGTTTATTATAAGAATTTTGATATAAATATGGATAATTACATTACTCAGTTTTTAGGCGAAAATGTTATTTCTTATTTTATCGTACCTATTCCAATTTTAATTTTCGTCGCTCTGTTTGCTCTTTATGCTGTATGGGCAGAAAGAAAAATATCCGCCTGGATTCAGGATAGGGTTGGTCCGAACAGGGTTGGTAAATTCGGGCTTCTGCAAACTATTATTGATACGATTAAGTTAATTCAAAAAGAGTTTATTACTCCGGATAGAGCCGATAAAATTTTATTTAATACAGCTCCTTTTATTGTTTTTACGGCTGCTTTTATGGGATATGCTGTTATTCCTTTCAGCAGTATCTTTATTGGGATTGATTTAAACCTTGGTCTGTTTTATTTCTTCGCGATTACTTCTTTAGGGGTAATCGGGTTAATGATTGCTGGCTGGTCTTCCAATAATAAATACTCGCTTTATGGCGCAATGCGTTCAGTTTCACAGATTGTCAGTTATGAAATTCCAACTGCTTTATCTGCTCTAACTGTTGTTATGCTTGCAGGCAGTCTTCAAATGCAAACAATAATTGAGAAACAGGCTGGCGGAATCCATAATTGGTATATATTTGGCGGACCTGGTGGTCCGGTTAAAATTATACTTATTCCATTTATGGTAATTTCATTTGTGATTTTATTTTTATCAACACTTGCTGAAACCAATCGTAATCCTTTTGATATTGTTGAAGCGGATAGCGAAATTGTAGCAGGAGTTCATCTTGAATATTCAGGTATGAAGTTTGCAATGTTCTTCTTTGCTGAGTATGCTGAAATGTTCGCTGTTTCTGCAATTATTTCTACTTTATTTTTTGGCGGCTGGCAATCTCCTTTTGGCGATTTAATTCCTTTTCTGAATTCTCCTATAATGCAGTTTTTCTGGGCGATTGCTAAAGGATTATTCTTTGTCTTCGTCCAGATATGGATTAGATGGACACTTCCAAGACTGCGTGTTGACCAACTTATGACTATATGCTGGAAGTATATGATTCCTTTTGCGTTCCTTTGTCTTTTTGTCGTTGGTTTATATGTTGTTTTAGTTTAAATTAATTTTTTTTGATGAAAAGATATTTTAAAAATATTTACCAGGCTTTTTCTACTATATTTACTGGTATGTCTATTACATTCAGACATTTTTTTAAGAAAAGTGTTACAATTCAATATCCTGAGCAGAGACTACAATTACCTGAAAGGGAAAGAAATAGAATTACGGTAAATATTGATGATTGTATTGGTTGTGACCAATGCGCAAAAGCATGCCCTGTTAGTTGTATTGAGATTGAAACTATTAAAGCAGTCCCCGGTGATGTAGTAGGGAAGACTGGTGTAACTTCGCAAGGAAAGAAAAAAGTACTCCACATTTCAAAGTTTACTATCGATTTTGCAAAGTGTTGTTTCTGTCAATTATGTGTTTTCCCTTGTCCGACTAATTGTATATATATGACAAATGTGTTTGAATATTCAGAATATAAAAGAGAAAATTTGATTTATAATTTTGCTGCTATGACACCACAGGAAGCAGAGGCAAAGAGGCAGAAACTCGCAGAATATCAAGCTGAACAGGCAAGGAAAAAGGAAGAAGCTGCAAAAACTACTGCAACTACTAAAGCCCAGACTGAATCAAGTCAGCAATATAATACTAATGTAAATAAACAAAATAATCAAACAAGTTGAATATATGCCTGATTTAATAACAATATTATTTTATGTATTTTCATTTCTGATTGTATCATTTGCATTTATAGTTGTATTTGCAAAAAATGTAATATATTCTGCCGTTGCATTATTTATTTCATTATTTTTTACTGCGGCTTTGTATCTTTTATTGAAAGCGGACTTTATTGCATTAACTCAACTATTAATATACATTGGTGGAATACTTGTGCTTTTGATTTTCGGTATTATGTTGACTACAAGGATAACTGATGCTGAAATAAGAACAAAAAATTTAAGTGCTATACCGGCTGCTATTGTTGCATCAGGAATCTTTGTTATTTTAATGATTATTATCCTGACTACAAAATGGAGAGTTTATCAGGAAATTCCTTCGGAAGAAACCGTTTCACATATTGGTAAACTTTTACTTTCTGCTTATCTTTTACCATTTGAGATTGCTTCCGTAGTTCTTTTGATTGCACTTATTGGTGCTGCTATGTATGCAAGAAAAAAGTAAATAACGTATTATGCAAATAACTATATATCATTATCTCGCTGTATCAACGATTTTATTCGTGCTGGGTATTTATGCTTTGATATCAAGAAAAAATGCTATTCTGATACTTATGGGTATTGAATTAATACTTAATGCCTGTAATATCAATCTTATTGCATTTTCCAAATATGGTGGATTGGGAATTGATGGGCAGGTAATTGCAATTTTTGTTATTATTCTTGCTGTTGCTGAAGCTGCAATAGGTCTGGCTATTATTATTAATATTTATAATAATTTTTCCACCGTTAATGTTGATGAAGTTAACTCTTTGAAAGAATAAAATTTTTATGATGGAATTTATACTATATAAGCTTCCTGTAATTGTCTTAATAATACCTCTTGTTTCTTTTCTGATTTTAATCTTTTTTGGAAAAAGATTACCGAGAAGAGGTGATTGGCTCGCTAATATTTTATTATTCACTGCACTTGGTTTTTCAATACTGATTTTGATTTCATATTTAATGCATGGTGAAAAGGTATCGGTAACTTTTGATTGGATTAATTTAGGTGAGGGGCAACCTAAAATTACAGCAGGTTTCGTAATTGATTCTTTATCTGCTATAATGCTGGTTGTCGTGAATATTATCAGTGCTCTGGTGCATCTGTATTCTGTTAAATATATGGAAGGTGATCCGAAATATGGTAAATATTTTGCATATCTTGGTCTATTTACGTTTTCAATGCTTGGTATCGTTCTTACAAATAGTTTATTGTTAATGTATGTTTTTTGGGAACTCGTAGGGTTAAGTTCATATCTTTTAATAGGTTTCTGGTATGAAAGAAGGGCACCACAGGAAGCGGCGAAAAAAGCTTTTATCGTCAATAGAATTGGTGATGTTGGTTTTTTAACCGGTATAATGATTGTTTTCCTTTTCATTGGTGATTTTAGTTTTTCAGGGATATTTAATGGGGTAGCACAAGGTAAATTAGCAGGCGGATGGCTTACTGCTGCAGGTATTCTTATATTTTGCGGGGCTGTCGGAAAATCAGCTCAATTTCCTTTACATGTATGGCTTTCTGACGCTATGGAAGGTCCAACTCCCGTTTCAGCTTTAATTCACGCTGCTACAATGGTTGCTGCCGGTGTATATCTTGTTGCAAGAGTTTTTGTTATGTTATCAGCTGATGCTTTAACTGTTATTGCATATATTGGTGCTATCACTGCCTTTATTTCAGCTACTATTGCAATTACTCAAAATGACATAAAACGAGTGCTCGCTTATTCTACAGTTAGTCAATTAGGTTATATGATTATGGCTTTAGGGGTTGGTGCTTATTCTTATGCTGTGTTCCATCTTGTTACTCATGCATTTTTCAAAGCATGTTTATTCCTTGGATCAGGTTCTGTTATTGTTGGTATGCATCATATTCAGGATATCAGTCAAATGGGCGGTTTGAAGAAAAAGATGCCTGTTACTTATTGGACATTTTTGATTTCGACACTTTCAATTTCGGGCATTCCATTTACTTCAGGTTTTTTAAGCAAAGATTCTATTCTGTCCGCTACTTTAGCATTTGCACAAATTAATGGAGGAATAAATTATATTATTCCTGTAATTGCTTTTCTTGTAGCGGGACTTACTGCATTTTATATGTTCAGACTTGTCATTAAAACTTTTCATGGTGAACCAAAATTAAAAGAAAATTATGAACATTGCAAAGAGTCACCAATACAAATGACTTTACCCCTGATTATATTAAGTATATTATCAATTTTTATATTTTTCTCATTTAATCCTATTTCAGCTGATAGTGGTTGGATTCTGAAAGTACTAAAATCTCCTGAATCACTTAATGTTGGAATGCAAGGTAAAATATATCATATTTTACCATTGGAAGAATTTTCAGAATATTTACACCATGCGCATTATCCGGCAATGGTACTGTCAATTATTATGGCAGGTTTGGGGATTTTAATTGCTTTTCTGTTTTTCTACTGGAACAAAGTTAATACTGAAAAGTTAAAGGTTAAGTATAAATTTTT
Organism: Candidatus Tepidiaquacella proteinivora; assembly: GCA_013348845.1. Classification (GTDB taxonomy): domain Bacteria; phylum Bacteroidota; class Ignavibacteria; order Tepidaquicellales; family Tepidaquicellaceae; genus Tepidaquicella; species Tepidaquicella proteinivora. The sequence goes on from CP054675.1 coordinate 139,249, forward strand.
CTATAAGTTTTCTCTTAATAAATGGTATTTTGATGAAATATATCATTTAACAGCAGTTTCATTAACGATGGGATTATCAGCTCTTTCAAACTTAATCGATAAGTATATTATTGATGGTATTGTAAATGGAGCTGCTTATTTGGTGAAAAATATTTCTTCTCTTGGTGGCTGGTTTGATAAATATGTTGTAGATGGGCTTGTTAATTTTGTAGCTGCTTTTATCAAATTTTTCGGGTTAGTATTCAGGAAATTTCAGACTGGAAAAATTCAGACTTATATAGCACTTTTGATTTTTAGTATTATCATTTTATATATTATATTTAGAGCATTTTAAACTTCGTTCTTTTAAATATTAATGTAGCCGGAATGGCGGAACTGGCAGACGCGCTGGACTCAAAATCCAGTGGGAGTAAAATCCCGTAAGGGTTCGACCCCCTTTTCCGGCACCAAATAATAAATAAAATTATTATATAATGAGTCAATTAAATATACTTGGTATTGGGATTCTCAGCTGGATTATTTTCCTTCCAATATTAGGAATGATAATCGTTCTTTTAATACCGAAATCTCAGACAAGAATCATTAAATATGTTGCTGTCTTTTTTTCTTTGATTCTTGTAATTCTTGCTGCTTTGATGATTACACGGTATGATGCTTCCAAAGCAGGTGTAAATAATTTCGAGAGTCTCCAGTTTGTTGAAAGAGTAAACTGGATTAGCCTTGATTTACCAGTTGCAAGTGTTGGGAAAGTAAATATAGAATATTTTCTCGGTACTGATGGTATTTCATTCCCTATGATTCTCTTAACTGCTATAATTGCTTTCGTAGGAGCAGTTGCAAGTTTCAGCGTTAAGAATAATGAAAAGGGATACTATGCAATGTATCTTTTACTTGTAACTGGAATGATGGGTACTTTCTGTGCTTTGGATTTCTTCCTGTTTTTTGTATTCTGGGAAATAATGTTGTTCCCGATGTACTTTTTAATTGGTATCTGGGGTGGTGAAAGAAGAGAATATGCTGCTATTAAGTTCTTCTTATATACATTATTCGGTAGTGTATTTATTTTAATTACAATGATTGCTTTATTCTTTAGTTCTAAAGACCCACAGACCGGATATCATACATTTAACATGATAACTTTAATGGACCCGCGAACTTTAGAAGCAGGTTCGTTTTTAGGTGGGATTGGAACTTCACTCAGATACCTTGCTTTTGTGGCATTATATATAGGTTTTGCGATTAAAGTTCCGGTATTCCCGTTCCATACATGGTTACCTGATGCTCACGTTGAAGCACCTACAGCAATTTCTGTAATTCTTGCCGGTGTTCTTTTAAAGATGGGAACCTATGGAATTATGAGAATTTCATATCCGATCTTTCCGGATGCTGCAAGATTCTTTATGTACCCACTGGCGATTTTTGCAGCAATTAATATTATATATGGCGCTCTTTGCGCTATGGCACAGAAAGACTTTAAAAAACTTATCGCTTATTCTTCTATTTCACATATGGGTTATGTGTTGCTCGGTATGGCTTCTATGACTTCAATCGGAATGAATGGTGCAATATTTCAAATGTTCAATCACGGTACTATCACTGCTGTAATGTTCCTTATGGTGGGCGTCATTTACGACAGAGCCCACACAAGAGGACTAAATGATTTCGGCGGTTTGGCAAACAAAATGCCAAAATATTTTGCCGTTACGATGGTTGCATTTTTTGCATCAATCGGTTTACCAGGGTTGAGTGCTTTTATCAGTGAATCCTTTATTTTCCTTGGTGGATTTAGAAGTGATGTTATAAGAATTATTGCAATAATATCTACACTTGGAATAATTTTGAACGCGGGTTATATATTATGGACTATACAAAGAGTATTTCTTGGAACGTTACCAAATAAATGGGAAGGTTTAAATGATATTAGCCCAAGAGAGTTAGTAAGTTCTGTTCCTCTGGTAATAATAATAATTTTACTTGGTATTTTACCGTCATTATTCCTTAATTTCATAACAACATCTGCAAATTATTTAGTCAATTTAATTATAAAATAAAATATAAATAGGTGCAACAGCAATTTGTAGAAATAATTAATAATATTGAAAAATTCCTGCCGGAAATTACTATTATAATAACAATTTTAGTTTGTCTGGTTCTTGATTTGATTATTAAGAAAAAAAGTCCGATTGTTTCTCTGGTAGGAATTATAGGTCTTATTGTTAGCGCATATTTTGTTTATAAATATTCAAATAACTATGAAATCCTTTTTACAAGGATGATAGTTATTGACCCCTATGCAGTATTTTTTAAATTCCTTTTTATCCTCTCATCAATATTAGTTATTTTATTTTTCAATCTATCTGAGGAAATAAGTACTGCAACTCATAAGAACGAATTTATCTTACTAATTTTATCACTTGCTCTCGGTGCTTTTCTAATGGCTTCGTCGGTGAATTTGCTTATGATGTATCTTTCTCTTGAACTTGCAAGTATAACTTCTTATATACTCGCCGGATATACAAAAAAGCTAAATCGCTCTTCTGAAGCTGCAATGAAGTATCTTATTTACGGCGCTGCCTCATCGGGAATAATGCTTTTTGGAATGACATTACTTTATGGTTTTACCGGCAGTATGAATATTTATGATATTAGCCGCTATCTTGCAATAGCAAAATTCAGCAATCCGTTTATTATTTTGGTAATGATAATGATTTCTGCTGGATTTGGTTATAAAATTTCTTCTGTGCCTTTTCACTTCTGGACACCTGATGTTTATGAAGGGTCGCCAACTCCGGTTTCTGCTTTCCTGGCGGTTACTTCTTCTGCTGCGGGATTTGCCGTTATGGTAAGATTTTTTATAACAACTTTTATCTCTGATAATACAACGATTGACGGTTATTATAAAATTATTCAGAATGTTAATTGGCAGGAGATTATAATCTTCCTTTCAGTTGCTTCTATGTTTATTGGTAATTTTATTGCTATATGGCAAAAGAGTATGAGACGACTACTCGGTTATTCTTCTATCGCTCAGGCAGGTTATATACTTACAGGTTTAGTAATTGCTAATCAATTAGGTATTACTGCTCTTCTTATTTATCTTGCAGCGTATTTATTTATGAATCTTGGTGCATTTTTTGCTACTATAATGATTGTTAATAAAATCGGAACTGACAATATCGAAGATATGAAAGGATTAGCCTATAGAAGCCCTGTTGTCTGTTCTGCAATGGCATTATTTATGCTTGCATTGGCAGGAATTCCCGGAACTGTTGGTTTTATTGGTAAATTCTATCTTGTTGCTGCTCTTTTAAAACCGGGAACTCAATATTTGTGGCTTGCTATTGTGTTAATGTTGAATAGTGTAATATCGCTCTTTTTCTATTTCAAAGTAGTAAAGAAGATGTTCCTTGAAAAATCAGATGAAGAACAGGTAGAAGTTAAATATTCATTTAGTTATTACCTCGTTTTAATTATTCTTGCTATACCGACAATATTTTTTGGATTATATTTTACTCCAATTGTTAAATTGGCAGAGAATTCTGCAAAATTTTTCGGGATTAATTAAAAATTTTTTTGAAAAAACCGAGATTTTAAGGAATTTCGGTTTTTTTATTTTTGTTTAATATAATTAAATAATTGTTTATTTTATTTGCAATTATTTAAGGAGGCTTTAAATGTGCGGAATTGTTGGATATATCGGAAGACGGAATGCATTACCCGTTATTATTGATGGTTTGAAAAGACTTGAATATAGAGGATATGATTCTGCTGGTTTTACTATTCTTAACAATGATGAAAAATATTTAACTTATAAAAAAGCCGGAAAAGTAAAAGACCTTGAAGATAGCATCGATTATAATGTTTACACAGGGAATATTGGTATCGGACATACAAGATGGGCAACCCATGGTGAACCTACAGATATTAATGCTCATCCTCATTTTTGTATGGAGGGAAAAATTATTCTCGTACACAATGGAATAATAGAAAATTACAAATCCATTAAAACAAAATTAGAAAGTGAAGGTTACATCTTTAAAACTGAAACTGATACAGAAATTCTTGCAAATTTTATTAATTATAATTATAAAAATACAAAAGATTTTGTTAAAGCAGTTCAGGTTTCGCTTGCCGGAGTTGAAGGAACTTATGGTATTGCATGTCTTTGTAGAGATGAGAAAGATAAAATTATTGCTGCAAGGAAAGGTAGTCCTCTTTTGCTTGCTGTTGGTGATGGAGAATTTATTATCGCCTCTGATGCTTCAGCAGTCTTGAATTATACAAGAAATGTGATTTACCTTAATGATGGTGAAATGGCAATTATTACAAAGAATAGTCATATTTTGAAAACTATTGAAAATAAAGAAATCAACAGAGAAATTGAAGTGCTCGATATGGTTTTGGACCAGATAGAAAAGGGTGGATATGAACATTTTATGTTAAAAGAAATTTGCGAACAGCCAGAGTCAATTCAAAACACTTTCAGAGGTAGAATAAATTTTACAACAGGCGTTGCAAAACTTGGTGGTTTAGAAAAGGTTTTACCAAGATTGCTGGAAGCTAAAAGATTTATTATTACTGCTTGCGGTACTGCCTGGCATGCGGGGTTAATTGGTGAATACCTGATAGAACAATTTTGTAGGATACCAGTCGAAGTTGAATATGCTTCTGAATTTAGATACAGAAGACCAATCATTAATAAAGATGATATTGTAATTGCAATTAGTCAAAGTGGGGAAACAGCGGATACATTAGCAGCATTAAGGGAAGCAAAGAAATTCGGCGCTACAACTGTTGGAATTGTTAATGTAATAGGCAGTTCAATTGCGAGGGAAGTAGATGCGGGAACATATATCCATGCAGGGCCTGAAATTGGAGTAGCATCAACTAAAGCATTTACTTCACAACTTATGTCGCTTGCATTGATAACTATGATGCTTGCAAGGGAAAAGGAGACATTGTTTAGTAAAACTTTAATAGAGATGGCTCAGGAATTAAAACAGATACCTGATAAAATTCAAAGAATGATAGATAGGAAGGAAGAATACAAACATATAGCAGAGAGATTTAAAAACGCAAATAATTTTTACTACTTAGGTAGAGGTGTTAATTTTCCGGTAGCGCTTGAAGGTGCTTTAAAACTAAAGGAAATATCATATATACACGCTGAGGGTTATCCCGCAGCTGAGATGAAACATGGTCCAATCGCTCTTATTGATGAAAATATGCCCGTTATTTTCATTGCTCCTAAAGATAGAACTTATGATAAAATAATTTCTAATATAGAAGAGGTAAAATCAAGAAAGGGGATAATAATCGCTTTAGCAAATGAAGAAGATGATAATATCAAAAACTACGCAGATTATATTTTAAGAGTACCAAGAACATTAGGTATATTTGCCCCCATCCTTAATATAATCCCACTCCAGTTTTTATCCTATTATATTGCAGTGTTTCGCGGTAATGATGTTGATAAACCGAGGAATTTAGCGAAAAGTGTAACTGTAGAATAATTGTTAATTTTTATTGATTATTTATTTCATAGGGTAAGTTGATTTTGAAAGTTGTTCCTTCATTAATTTTGCTTTCAAAATCTATTTTACCTTTATGTAATTCTACAAATTGTTTTACAATAATTAGACCAAGTCCTGTACCATTTATCCCTGTTGTGTTTGATGCTCGGAAAAAAGAATTAAATATAAATTTTTGTTCTTCTTCAGGAATCCCAATACCTTTATCCCTTACAGTTATTTCATAGTAATCATCATAGAAATTTAACTCTACTTTTGGATTGTCATTTGTTAAGGTATATTTTTCTGCATTTGACAATAAATTATTTATAATATGATAAAATAAATTTTCATCTAATGTTGCTAATTTAGGATTTCCATTACAGGAAAACGAGAAGTACAATTTCCTGTCGGGTCTACTTTTCTCAAATTCATCTATTATTCTTTCAAGTGATGCTTTTACATCAATCTTATTTGGGGTGAAATCGAATTTCCCCGTTTCGTATTTTCCAAGTAAAAGTACATCAACAATCATTTCTAAAAGTTTTTGTATCTCTTTTTTTATCCTCATTATAAATTTCTTATTCTGTTCAAACAGATTATTATTCTGCAATGATAGTTTGATTAACTCCAAACTTGAATCTATACCTGCAAGTGGTGTTCTGAATTCGTGTGAGACAATAGATACAAAATGACTTTTCATTTTATTAAGATACTTTTCCTGCTCAAGAGCATTTTTCAGTTTTTCCTCAACTTTCTTTCTCTCTATAATCTCTTGTTCAAGTTCTTTAGTTCGTTCTTTAATAATAGAATCAAGAGATTTATTAATCCTTTCTAACTCCTTATTAACTTTTCTCTTCTGAATATAACCTATTAAGATAATTATAACAGAAAGCAAGGATATTATTATTATGACTATATATAATATTTGCTTATCTTTTTGTGATTTCAGGGCTAAGGTCTTTATCTCACTATTTTTTCTTTCAATATCATATTTTATCTGATATTGTGAAACAAGATTTATTGTCTCTTGACTTCTAATGCTATCTTTGTACATATCATATAGTATGTAATATTGTAATGCTTCCTTATCCCTATTTTCCATAGATTCCAATTCGTACAATTTTTGATATGCTGTTTTAATTAAATCCATTTTTTTATACTTTGATAAAGTGTCCAGACCTGCAAGTATATATCCTCTTGCTTTTTCAAATTCTTTTTTATACATCAATGCATTACCAATATTAATTAATGAACTTGCGATTAATGTTGGATTTCCCAATTCAATTCTTAATTTCAAAGCTTCCTCATTATATTTTAAATCATTGTCATAATCTTTTTCTAACATGTATATGTGAGAAAGTTTTGTGTATATTGTAGATGAAGAAGTCCTGTAATTAAATGTCATATATATTTCGACAGCTTTTCTAAAATAATTTATAGCAGTATTTAAATCTTTTAAAATATCAAGATAATAATTCCCTAAAAACATATAAGTCTGAGCTAAATTTAAATAATTTTTAGTTTGACTGCTTATTTCCATTGAGTTAAAGAGGTATTCTTCTGCTTTATCTATATCACCTTTTCTGATATAAGTTAAACCAATGTAATTCATTATCAGTGCTTTCTTATCAATTAAAGATTTATTTTCAGCTAAACTCAATGCTTTATTAAGATATTCTAAAGCTGTGTCATATTCTTGTATATTATCAAATAAATTTCTTAATAAAATGTAATTTTTTATTTGATTATTTGGGTCATCTATTTTATTGTATATACTATCTGCAGTTAAATAAGATTTCAAAGCAAGTAAATAATCATATTGAAAGAATGCAATTTCACCTAAACATCTGTGAGAAAATGCTAATTCTTTTAAGTAGTTTTCCTTTGTTGCTGATTCTATAGCCTCATTTAATAGTTGAAAAGATTTGTCGTAATTTCCTGATAATAATTTGATATATGCTTCGCAATCTTTAATTAGGATGTCACCGCGTTTGTATTCAATTCTTTTATTTAAATCTTTTGCTTGTTCAATAAAAACTTTTGTTTGTTCTACGGATATACTAAGATGAATTATTGATAGCTCGGTTAATATCTCTATTTTCAGTGTATCAGGCGCAAACTGCAACATTTCAATTAAACTATCGGTTGGTGTTCTGAATTGTGAAGTAGCCGACGAAATTGAAATAAGAATAAAAAAAATAGTAAAAAATTTTCTCATAATTATTAATATAAAATTTTATAAACTTTTAATGTATCATCTCCGCAGATAGTATTCTCTTGAACAGGGAATATTTTTATAAGTTCAACTTTGTCCGAATATTTCTCAATCATTCCGGGATACCAATTATCAAAAATTATCATATAATTAATTCCTCTGTTTATACATAAATTAAATAAAGAATCATTTCTTTGCTCTGTATTATATTTTCTGAATCTAAGGACTTCAGGTGATATCAATCCTTCTAAATCAAAAATTCTATGCCCAGAGAAATATGCAATTGCACCTACGTCATTCGTAGCAACTTGTATTTCAGATTTTAAATTATCTCTGACCCATATACCGGCTTTACATTGCATTGAATTTATATTGTCTATGTTTTTTGAAAGATGTTTAGAAAAAACGATATAATATGGAATTGAAGTTACCACAATAAGTATTGAAAATACTAATATAATTTTTTTAAAAGATTTTTTAATCTCAAATTTCTGAAAATATATTATAAAAGCAAAATATGAATTTATACTTATTAAAATAATAATTGGAATCATATATCTGCCGTGATTTCTCCATATAGGGAAAAATAAAATAAAAGCTAAAGGAAGTATTAAGGTTATAATATTAAGCATTCTTAAAAAAGAGAAGCCGGCAAAATATTTTTTAATGTTTTTGAAAAATAAAATAATATTTATTATAAATATAATTGACAGGAGAGGAATATCTCTAAACAGGTAGGTTAGAAATATTACCAGAAATCTTAAATTTTGCGCTTCAGTGTGTCTGATATTAATTGCTTTATATGAAGTCGGGAAAATTGACCCTGTAGTCAGAAAAGAAAATAAGGGATAAGGTAAAATTATTGCTATGAAAAGAAGAAATTCCGCTGAAAAAAATTTGTATTTATTTCTATTGTTGAGTTTTGTTAAATACAAAAATTTGTCAAGAAAATACACCCCGCTAATTAAATATCCTTCTGGTCGTGTGAGTGAAGCGAATGCGAAAATGATTCCGGGAATTAATAACTGCCTTTTACTTATTATTTCTTTAGAATGGAAATAAATTCCTGTTAGTATCAGAAAAACAAATAGGGTGGTTTCCATTCCGCTTTGAGAGACCCAACTATATCTCCCAATTAAAATTACTACGAGTGGCGGAATTAGTTCTAAATATTTATAATTTGAGAGTGCTGGATATTGTTTGATTAGTTCATCAAAGTATAATTTTGATGTAAAAAGCGTAATAATAACTGAAGCTAAATGGAAAAGTGAAGATAAAACTACGGAGATAATTAAATGATTTTCAAAAATATAAAAAAGTATTCCTAATATAGTCACATATACAGCGGAGGTGGTGCCAGGAGTATATTCTCCTATATTGTATTGGAATAAATATCCTTTTGCTAAATTTTTCGCATATTGTAAATGAATATATGTATCATCTAAAGGTAATCCAAATGATATATTATAAATCTTTGAACGAATAAGTTGATATAAAATATATGAAATCAAACATAGAAAGATTAGAATAAAAACCTGTCTTTTTGAGTTTAATTCCACTTTTGGAGTTATTAAATGTTTTTTCTGTCCAAAGGGATGAAAGATTTTTTACTTTATTAGTATATTAAAACCTTACTATTTAACAAGAATCATTCTTCTGGTCTCTGAATAGTTATCGGTAGATAGTCTATAGAAATAAATACCTGTTGTTAAGTTATGATTTGATGAGTTGAAATAAATTTCATATAAACCTTCTTTTTGCTTCTGGTCGATTAATCTTGATATTAATTTCCCTGATAAATCGAATACTTCAAGTCGAACATTAGTTTCTTTATTAAGTTGATATTTGATTGTTGTAGAAGGGTTAAATGGATTTGGAAAATTCTGATAGAGTGTAAATAATTCCGGGGAATTCTTTTCCTTTGAAATTCCAGTCTGAACAGGAGAAAGAAGAACATTTAGAATCGTTGTTGAATCATTTTTTATATAAATATTGGGGAAAATTTTAGTAATATAATTTGGCGCTGAGAATTGAAATGTATATGTTCCGGTATATATCATTCTAACATAATGTCCTGTTGCAGAATCAGAATATATTTCGGAATTATCCATATCATGTCCAACAGTTGTAACAAGTGCTTTGACAGGTAAGCCTGTTATTGAATCTTTAACAATGCCTTTTAAGCCATATAGAGATTTTTGAATATAATTTAAAAAAGATTTAAAGTTATATGTCCAATAAGTTGGTAATAATGATGGTGGTAAAAGTTTTGTCGCTGATATCTCTATTGTGCATTCTCTGCATCTTTGATAATAATTAAAATAGTCCTGTCTTCCGCCGTGAATGATATACCATGCTGCACCATTTGTTATACCATTATTTAAATCAGTCATATATCCATTATAATTTGAGTACTTATGTGCTGTATCTGCATACTGCCTTGAAACATATATCCACCAATTATCATCTGCAGTTAGTGCATATTTACAATCCCAGGGATAATTTACCACTTGCGCACCACCGTGAAAATTTGCAGACATAACAAATCTATTTGCTGTTGCGAGATTCATCATTATATATGTTTCAGGTTGTATTGGTGTTTCTGGTGGATTTACATATATTGGTCCGGGATAGTTCCGGTTTAAATCTTTATTGTTTGCATTATATCTCCTTGCATTATTTACAGTGTGGTTACCACCGTAATATGTACCATCGGGATTCGCGAGAGGATTTATCCATATCTCTACATTTTTTACTAAATTTGTTATTTGTGGATTGACTCCGTAACCAGATAAAAGAGTGTCAATTAGTCTTAACATTAAAACATAACCGGTGGTTTCATCCCCATGTATAGTTGATGAATACATAAATTGTGGTTTTGGTTTTTTAAAATTTACACTGTCAGAAATTACTGCAAACAATATTTTCCTATTCTGGACGGTATTTCCGGCATCTATTATCTTACATAAATTTGGATAATTTGTTTGAAATTGATACATCATATTAACATATGCATCGTAAGTGGGATATGTGTCCCACCCTCTGATTTCATTTAAATTATCACTCATTCTAACACTGAATAAATCTGAAGGATGAGTCAAAACCTCAAATGGTATATTATAAGAAAGAAAATTTTCAAATTCTTCATCGTTTGCGTAAGCGAAAACTTCAAATCCTATGGTATAAGGAATAACATTATCAATACTTATAACTAAACTAAGTTGATTTATTAAATCTTTGGAATTTGATATAAATCTGAAATATATTTCACCTTTTCTGTTTAATTCGAATTTTATTATTTCCTTTTGTGAATTATAATCCTTTAATTGTTGGGGAAATGAATTTGATACTCCCAATAAAATAATAAATAATATGAATATTCTTCTAATCATTTTAATAATATTTATTTTTCATTATAAAATACAAATAAATTAAGTGAAATTTTATTCAATAATTAATTTTAATAGTTTTAATTTCATTATTACTAATTACTTTAAAATGAAAATAGTTTTAGGTATTTTTAGAATTAAATTATTTACAAACATTATTACTAAATGAAGAAAAATACAAATAATATAGGAAGAATTGCACAGGTTATAGGACCTGTTGTAGATGTTGATTTTTCTGAAGGACATTTACCTTCAATAAATAATGCTTTACATATTAATAGGATTGATATTGAAGGCAAGGAAAATGTTCTTGTTACTGAAGTCCAGTTGCATCTTGGAGAAAATAGAGTCCGTTCTGTCGCTATGGACTCTACGGATGGATTGGAAAGAGGAATGGAAGTTATTGATACTGGCAAACCTATTATGGTACCAGTTGGCAAAGAACTCTTAGGTAGGTTGATAAATATTACGGGCAATCCGATAGATGGTAAAGGTGTAATTAAAGCTAATACATATTATCCTATTCATAGACCCGCACCAAAGCTGGAAGATTTATCTACCAGAAGAGAAATGTTTGAGACTGGAATAAAAGTTATAGATTTATTAGAGCCATATACTAAAGGAGGAAAAACTGGTTTATTTGGTGGTGCCGGAGTTGGTAAGACAGTAATAATCCAGGAATTAATTCATAATATCGCTAAACATCATGGTGGATATTCTGTATTTGGTGGTGTTGGTGAAAGGACAAGGGAAGGTAATGATTTATATCTTGAGATGACAGAATCAGGTGTAATTAATAATACAACTCTTGTATTTGGACAAATGAATGAACCTCCTGGAGCAAGACAAAGAGTCGGTTTAACTGCATTAACAATTGCTGAATATTTCAGAGATGAACTTGGTAAAGATGTATTATTATTTATAGATAACATATTCCGCTTTGTTCAGGCAGGTTCTGAAGTTTCTGCATTACTAGGCAGAATGCCTTCAGCGGTTGGATATCAACCGACACTTGCAACCGAAATGGGTGCTTTGCAGGAAAGGATTACTTCAACCAAAAAAGGTTCTATCACTTCAATTCAGGCAATATATGTTCCCGCCGATGATTATACTGATCCGGCTCCTGCTACTACTTTTGCTCATCTTGATGCAACTACAGAATTATCAAGAAAAATTGCTGAACTTGGAATATATCCGGCAGTTGACCCTCTTACTTCTTCATCAAGAATTCTTGACCCGTTAGTATTAGGAGAAGAACATTATAATGTTGCACAGGAAGTTAAGAGAATTTTACAGGCATATAAAGATTTACAGGATATTATAAATATTCTCGGTATTGATGAACTTTCAGATGAAGATAAAACTATCGTTGCACGTGCAAGAAGAATTCAGAGATTTTTATCGCAACCATTCCATGTTGCTGAGCAATTTACAAATATCCCCGGTAAATATGTTAAACTTGAAGATACTATAAAAGGATTCAAAGCAATTGTCAACGGTGAATATGATGATTTACCCGAAGCAGCATTTCATATGGTAGGAACTATTGAAGAAGCTGTGGAAAAAGCAGATAGATTAAGAAAAGAAGCAAATTAATTTATTATAATTGGATAAATTAATATATCTTGAAATCATTGGACCCGGAAAAGTCTTTTTTAAGGGTAATGTTAAATATGTTACTATTCCCGGTGAATTGGGTGAGTTTCAAGTTCTTTATAATCATGCATCTTTAATTTCTACATTAGGATTTGGGAGAATTAGGATAGAAAAAGAAAATGATGATATAGAAGTTTTTTTTGCAAATAAAGGTGTTGTTGAAGTAAAAAATAATAAAGTGATTATTTTGGCAGAAGAAATTGTAAATGCCAAAGATATAGATAAAAAAGATATTGAAATTGAGTTGAAAACATTAGAAAAGAAATTGTCTGAAAAAGGAGTAGATAAGAACGCGGTTCTGAATGAAATGGAAGTTTTAAGGACGAAGTTAAGATTATCTCAATAATTAACTTGAATAAACGAATATTTTTATGTAACTTGCAACAATTTGGGGATGTAGCTCAGGGGTAGAGCACCTGCCTTTTAAGCAGGGAGTCGAAGGTTCGATTCCTTCCATCCTCACAAGAAATATCGAAGGGGTATTAAACCATCCTTCTCAGAATAATGTATATTATTCTTATTAAAATGTAGAAAATAATTATAAATAAGATGTAGTTAAAAATTATTTTCTTAATATTATCTGATAGTTTATAAATAAACAAGTATCCTGTCCATTTACATTTACTACAATGATACTCCTTAAATCCGATCAGGCGGGAATATTTTTGGATAAAGGTTTTTGGCATAACTCTATCAAGACTGAATTGCGTTTTACAATTCGGACAATTTATAAAATATATGTTTCTTTTCTTTAAAAATTTTAGGTCTAACAATTGAATATTTTTATAAAAATAATAAATATATAAATTAAAAAAACTGTTTATACATTTCCCTTAATGTTTTTGTAAAATGATTATCTGGCTCTTCCGATTCTTTTCTTATGATTTCTCTTTTAATTGTTTCTTCGTCTTCCTTAAATGCTTTTTCTACTATATTTAATTTATAGTTTAATATATAAGGGTTTAGATATTTATATTCAAATTTTGAAATTATATCTGAAAATTTCTCTTCATTTTTTACGAAAAGTAATGATTGTAAATCAAAATATATTAATTTCCAACCGTTTGGATTTTCTGAAAGGTAACTTGTAATTATTTCTTTCATTTCTTTTACCCCTTCCGGAGTACTCATATTGGGTCTGAAGATAATGAAATAATCGAAATTATATTTATTCAGTAATCTTAAGAATCCCGGTTTTTTATTAACAATTTCCTTGAAGTTATAATATATGGTGTCATTTAAATTTCGTGAATCAATGAAATTTTTTCTCCCTATAAAGTTGTGTAAAAAGAAACCACCATATTCCAATGTATTAAATGGTCTTTCTCCGATTTCTGCAATATTATTATCTTTCATAAACTTAAACATTTTGACAGGAAAAGTTGGTTCATAAATCCCCATACCAAAATCTGAATTAAAACCTATAATTCTGAATGTAGTATTATTTGGTGTTAGAAATATGAATAATAACAATATGCAGGTTATTAAGATATTTGTGAGTTTTGATTTATTCTCAAAAAAAGAATTTATTCTGTCTCTTTTTAATGTATCTAAAGAAATACTTAAGAAGATAAATGTTACAAGCATAAAATCAACTATGAATCTTACTGCTCTAAAGGAATAAATTACGAAGGTAAGATAAACTAAAATTGGGAAATAGTCTTTTCTTTTAAATGAATATCGGATTACGAAAATCCCACTTATGACAAAGAATAAATATATTAAATTAAATAATTTACCCATAAAGACTTCATTAAAAGGAGAATACCACTCATATATCTCTTTTAACATTTTCATTTGTGTATGTTCATAAGAGTATAAAAAAGTGTTATATCCATGAGGATTAATAAAGATTGCTAAAATTGACAGAATAAATATTACGAATAAGGTTAGTAAATATTTCTTTTCCTGACTAATAATTTTCTTATAATTTAAGAATTCTGATAGTAAAAAAATGAAAAACAAAAGAATACCGGCGAGAACCCCCATATGCAGATTTGCCCAAAAGATAAATATTAAAGGAATAAAATATAAATGTTTTTTCGAAGCATTAAAATATTTTACATTAACAATTATATAAATCAATAAAACGAGAAATAAATATGTGAACATATGTGGTTTAATACCAAGCCTGTATTTTATCCCTAAGGCAAGAATAGTTAATAGTAAAACAGATAATGATATTGAAAAATGATATTTCCGTAGCAGTAAAAAAAGTAAAGTAAAAATAATGAAGATAATGATTGCATTAAAAATATATAATGCAGGAAATCCCAAATAAGTATAAATGAAAAAAATTAAAACATCCCATCCCCATTCAAAAGGAATCCATTTTTCACCAAAGGTTGCAAAACTGAAAACATCTGTAGATGGGATATATTTATTTTCAATTATATACCTGCCGGTTTCAATGTGCCAGAATAAATCATCTTCACCATTTAATTTGGTTATGGACAGCATAATAGCAAAAACAAAAAATAGTAATAAAATAAGATAATTTATTAAATAATTATCTTTTTTTATGGATTTGCTTTTTACACTAATTGAAGATTTAGCCATAAAAATAATTTCTATCAATTTTTGAATTATATTTTTTTAATGCAAGGTAAATTTTTTCATTTATATTTTACAATACGTTTTATCAGAGATTTATTTAGAGCCAATACGAAATTAATTTTATTAAAATTTATTCATAAAAAAATATAGCAGTAAAATTGTTATTTTAAATATTTATTTTTTTGGATTTTATTTTTTAAAAATTATATTTATAATATACTTAAATTTAAAGAAGGATTTCAAATTTTGGGATCTTAAAGAAATGCTATTGAATAAAAATCAATATAATGGTGGTATTTTTGGTATTTTAGGATTAATTTGCCTTGTCGTTGTATGTATATTAATAATTTTTGTTGGTATTACTTTAATTTTTGATATTTTCCCTGATATCCTTAATAATAATATTGTTCCGTTAGGAATTATTATATTTATATTGCTTTTGTTATCATTGATATTATTATTAGTTGAATCAAAAAAGATTTCTAAGTTAACAAAAGAGTATCAGATAAATTTAGAAAAGTCTTTTGATAGCGTTAAAACCCTTACACAACGATTAGAAGAATTAATTATTTATGAAGTCAGTAATAATAGTATTTTTTTCTCAAAAGAAGCTATATTTGGTTATGAATCGTCAGCATTTAAATCCTATCCGGGAGTTTTAGAAAATATTATCTATAGCGAAGATATAAATGATTATAGAACAAAGCTGGATGATTGGATGAAGAGTTCTAAAGAAGAAATCTTTAAGTGTGAATATAGAATTAAATCAAAAGATGGCGATTTAATTTGGGTTGAAGAACACATAAATTTTTGGGTTGATGGTGCTGGGAATGAAAGATATACGGGTATGATTTTAAATATAAACACAAGGAAGCAGATAGAGATAAAATTACTCGAAGCAAAAGAGAATGCGGAAGAAATTAGTAGATTGAAATCGAAATTGATGCAGAATTTAAATTTTGAGTTACGTACTCCGCTTGCTAATATTCTTGGATTAACCGAAATTTTAAAGGACGAAGTTAAAGATGAAAATCAACTTGATAAAATAAATCAAATTACCAGGGAAGGGAATAGATTAATTCATACTATCAACTCGATTATTAATTTATCATTACTTGACACAAATAAATATAAAGTTAAAATTGTTTATGTCCCAATAAATTCTTTAATTCAGGATATAATAAACGAATATAAAACACCGGCAGAGCAAAGAGGACTGTATTTAAAATTTATATCAGACAAAGAAGTCTTTGCATTAGTTGATATTAAATTGTTCAGGAATATTATAAATAATTTGATTGATAATTCAATTAAGTTTACCCTTGAAGGGGGAATTACAATTTATGCAGAAAATAAAACCGAAGGTGATAAGCAGATTTG
Source organism: Candidatus Tepidiaquacella proteinivora (assembly GCA_013348845.1). Lineage (GTDB taxonomy): Bacteria > Bacteroidota > Ignavibacteria > Tepidaquicellales > Tepidaquicellaceae > Tepidaquicella > Tepidaquicella proteinivora. The sequence goes on from CP054675.1 coordinate 155,958, forward strand.
TGAAATTAGAATTCAGGATACAGGTATAGGAATTTCAAAAGAGAATAGTAACAAGATATTTAATGAATTTACAAAAGTTCATAATGAATACAATGGTGAGTATTATGGCTCTGGTTTAGGATTAGCAGTTGCTAAAAGAATGGTGGAGATTTTAAAAGGGGAAATTTGTGTCGATAGTACCCTGAGTATTGGTTCAGTATTTACTATAAAACTTCCTGCATATAAAGAAGATAAAGTCAAAAAAGATGAATTTGTAGAAAGTCCGGATGTTGAATCAAGAAAAATGGGAAGTAAAAAAATAACTCCGAAAGTATTGCTCGTTGAAGATAATATAACGAATAAGGTTATAACTTTTCTTTTTTTAAAGGACTTTTGTGTAATAGACCATGCTCCGAATGGAAGCGTTGCAATAGAATTAGCAAAAGAAAATAAATATGATTTAGTACTAATGGATATAAACCTTGGAGCTGGAATTAATGGTATTGAAACTACTAATAAGATTCGGGAGTTAAATAATTATAAAAATGTGCCCTTTATTGCTGTGACTGGTTATGCTATGCCTGGAGATGAGGAAAAATTATTAAATTTAGGATTTGATTATTATTTAGCAAAACCGTTTAAAAGAGAACAGTTATTAAATATTGTTAAATCAGCATTAAATATTAAGTAAATGGCAGCTAAACAAATTAGATTGAATGTTATTGATTATGAAAATTTAGTTGCTATAATTAACAGTTTGAACCATGCAATAGTTTATGTCAATAGTGATTTTAAAGTTGCTTTGGTGAATGATAAAGCGAAAAAGTTGATTAAAAAAGTTAAGAACGAGGAACCAATAGAAATAAACACTGATTTCTTTGATTATTTTAAGAAAGATGAAATAAAGAAAATTAAATCAATTCTCTTAAAAGTATCAAGAAGGGAGCAGCATTCTGAAATTGTTAATTTTAATAACAATTCCGAAGATAAAAGGATTGTTTACTCTCCTGTAGTTAATGATTTGCAGCAGGTTATAGGATTTACATATCAGATTTTTGATGTTAACAATGCAAAAGAAGAAGAAAAATATAAATTAGTCTCAAAGATTGGTAGATTAGGTTATTGGTATTATAAACCTAATACTGATGAATTTTATATTGATGATAGTCTGGTAAAAATTTTGAATTTGAAAGAAAATGAGTTACCCAAAAAATTAAATGATTGGTTAAATTTTCTTGAAAATGGTAGTAAACTAATATTCCTTGAATTTGTATCCGGAGTTCTGAAAAATCCTAATAAAGTTTATGAGATTGATGTAACTTTGAATTTTATTTCAAACGGTACAGAAAATCTATGTATCCGTGGCTATTTCCCCGTAAATAGTAGTAAGAATGGATTAATAATTGAGGGTACAATGCTTGATATTTCAGCAAGAAAGTTGAACATAAATACATTAAATTCTGCTTTAGATAGGTACAGAAATATTTTCGATAATACCTCTGAATTGTATATTATTATTAGCAGTGATAAAAAAATAAAATCATTTAATAAATTAGCTACATATCATACTAATAAATATGTTGGTAAAGATTTAGTGGTAGATACAGATATTAGTGAATATTTTCTTGAATCGGATAAAAAGGATTTTATGGATGCTATTGATACCGCCTTTACCGGTAAAACAACGATATTAGAAAGAAAATATTCAAATGGAGAACAGGGTTTGTGGTATGAATTCAGGTTCATTCCTCTTAAAAACAAGAGTGAAAAATATAAAGAAGTTTTTATTGAAGCTTACGATATAACAAAGAGGAAAATGGATGAGGAAAAATTAAGGGAAAGTGAAGCAAGATTAAATAATTATTCTATTGAACTTGAACAAATTAATAAAAGGAAAGATAAATTCTTCTCTCTTGTTGCGCATGATTTAAGAAGCCCATTTACCGGTTTACTTGGATTAGCAGAAGTCCTGAATTCTACTATTGATACGATGTCAGTTGAGGATATCAGAGAGGTCGCAAAACAAATCCATATGAGTGCAAAACAAATTTATAATTTACTTGAAAATTTGCTTGAATGGTCGCGACTCCAGAGAGGTATTACTAAATACTTTAGGGTTGATATTCCGGTAAAAAATCTCGTTGATAAAATTGTTAATTTATATAGTAATAACGCAGCACAGAAAAATATTGTTGTCGAATCTAAAGTACCTCCGGAAACAATTATAAAAGCTGATATAAATATGTTCGAATTGGTCATAAGGAATTTGATTTCTAATGCAGTTAAATTCACTAAACACGGAGGTTCTGTGGTGATTGAGTATGAGAAGACAAAAGATTATGACAATATAATTGTAAAAGATACAGGGGTAGGTCTAAGCCAGGAAAAAGTTAAGAAACTTTTCGAAATAGACAGAGATTATGTAACAAAAGGTACAGGTGGTGAGACCGGTACAGGATTAGGATTAATTTTGTGCAAAGAACATCTTGATAAAAATGATGGAAAGATTTCTGTTACGAGTAAAAAAGGAGAAGGTTCAACTTTTGTAGTTTCTTTTCCAAGAACATAATATTTTTCAATTATAAATATTATCAGTCCGGGGACACCAATAGTTCAGGTCTGTATTCAAAATGCATTGTATCGTAGTGATACCATTTTCCTCCCCAAATAAAACCAAATCTTTCGAATATTTCAACAATTTCAAGCGGTATTCTGTTTTTATATGTTAAATTTTTATCCCAGAGCCAGTAATCAGCATATTCAGTATTGATATCAATTGCAATGCCAAAGCTATGTGCACTTAATCGGTTAGTCCCGGCAATATTACGCCAATAAAATGTACCTGCAGTTTTGGTAACATATTTTTTTTGATTTTGAGGAATATTATCTAATTCATCTGACACCGCTTTTAATTGATTATCTACGCCATTAATAGAAGTGATTGTTACTGTTGCATTAGTTGATTTAGGCATCCATTTTATTGTGACAAGGTATTTTTTAACTTCTGATGCTGAACTTCCATAAATTTTTTTAAAAAATGGTTCATATCTTATCCTGCCGGGATCAAAATTAACTTCGGGTATTTTGTATTCCTTCCCCATAGGATATTCCTGTGACATCATATCTTCAAGGTCAGGGTCATCTAACATTTCTTCGAAACTTTTTTTTCTCCCGTCATCATAAATCATTTTTGTTCCGTCTTTAAAATATAAGTTGTTATTATCGACGGAGTCAATAAAATCCGGATATGCTTTTTTTAATTTTTTTAAACCATCAGGGATATTGGGGTTATCTGAATTAGATTTCCCTGATAAATCTTTTGAATAATCTATATATGTAGTTTTTTTAGGATCTCCGCCTGATTTAATATCATTGTTACTTTTTCCCTGAGTGTTGTTTTTACACTCAAAGGAAAACAGCAATGCAAAAATAATCAAATATAATAAGGAATGCTTCTTATTTATAATCATAGTAAATGTTGTTTAATTTCATTATAATTATAATGAAAATTAAATTCAAATCATAATGATTTTATAAAATAAGTAATTTTTGATTTATATGCTTTCAAAAAGAGTCGTAGTTATACTTATAATATTAATATCGTTTAAGTTTTCATATTCTCAAAACCGGGACAGGAATGCTTCAGGAGAAGTTATCAGTTGGACTTTACTTCAATTAATTCCTTCGCCTGTTTTCTATGATGATAACAATAATGAAAATTCTCAAATGAAATTTGGTTTGAGATGGAACATTATTCCTGTAAATTATTCCTTTTCAGCAAATAAGTATGTTTCACCTTTTCAATTTTTTAGAATAAATCCTGTAAGAAGATTTACTGGTTCAGTTGAGGTTTTCATGCAACCAGAATTAATCACCAGCAAATTTGAATATTCTAATTTAAAACAATTTGGATTAAGCACAGGTAGTAGAGTAATAATTCCTGTATTTAATAAAGGAGAAGATATAGCAATATCATTAGGAGGAAAATATTCATTTAGGAAGACAAAAAATGATAATACTGAAAATTGTTATGGAATTGAAACCGGTATATATTTTTTAGGTGGAATTCTTGGATTTCAATATACAAAAAATTTTAATTCAGATTCACAATTTAATTTTGGGATTTTTTTTAAGTATTATTGATGAAAAACATTATTAAAATATTCCTTTTTTGTCTCATTATTCCAATCTTCTATTCTTGTGGTGCAGGTAGGATTATTACAAATAATTTATGGAGAACATTAACGGAATCACCTGAGGTTGTAATAAATAAAGTCGAAAATCCCGTCAAAGATAATGTCAGACTTTCTGCATTATGGGCAGGTCATTCAACGGTTTTATTACAAATTTACGATAAAGTTATACTCTTTGATCCGTTTTTTGAAAATCATTTTGCTTTAATTTTTAGCAGAAAAGTTGAATCCGCTTTATTATATGAAAACCTGAAAAAACTTGATTTAATTGTAATTACACATTCTCACTTCGACCATCTGAGTTTTTATTCTCTTGGAAAGTTAGAAGAATTGTATCCTGAAACTGATTTGATTTTTCCAGCAGGCGTTGAAGAGTATATGCCGAATTTTAATTTCAGGATGTATAGAATTGATACTGCCGGAGTATTTTCCGGGAAATTTTATGGCAAGCCTTATTTTATAAACGGAATTAAAATAACACCAGTGATTGCTATACATACGGGAGGAAGGTATGGTATTGATTCATATCTCTGGAGAGTGCAGGGACATTCAGGATTTATCTTAGAATATAAGGATGTTTGTGTTTATTACGCTGGCGATACTGGTTATGATGAAAATGCTTTTAAAAAAATTGGAGAAAAGTTTGACATTGAACTTGCTTTTATTCCGATTGGACCTTGTAGAAATTGTGAAGAAAGAGGCTTTTTTTATCATACTTCTGTTATGGAATCGGTTAAATTATTTGAAGATATTAAAGCAAAATATATGATTCCCATTCATTATGGTACTATTGAGTATATGAATGACCCCAGGGTACCAATGAGAGTATTAGAAAAAATAATTGAATCTGATACTTCTTCATTAGATCTGAAGCATAAAATTTATATATTGAAAGAAGGGGAGCAGATAATCTTTTAAAATTATTTCAAAATACTTCTGAAATATTCCAGTGTTCTTTTTAATCCCTCCTGACGGTTTATTTTTGGTTCCCAGTTAAGAATTCGTTTTGCTTTTGTTATATCTGGTTTTCTGATTTTTGGGTCATCTTCCGGTAGTGGTTTATACACTATTTTTGATTTTGAATTACATAATTTAATAATTTCCTCAGCAATTAGATTTAGAGTTATCATATCGGGAAAACCCAGATTGATTGGATAAATATAATTGGATAACATTAGTTTATATATTCCTTCAACCAAATCATCTATATAGCAAAAAGACCTGAACTGATTACCATCGCCATAGACTGTAATATCCTCATTTTTTAAAGCCTGAACCATAAAATTTGGTATTGCCCTGCCATCATCTAACCTCATTCTTGGTCCAAATGTATTAAATATCCTCGCTATTCTTATATCTATGTTATGATATCTATGGTATGCCATAGTCATAGATTCCATAAATCTTTTTGCTTCATCATAAACTCCTCTGGGACCGATTGGATTTACATTACCCCAATACTCTTCTGCTTGTGGATTTTCAAGCGGGTCACCGTATATTTCAGACGTTGAAGCAATTAAAAAAACAGACCTCTTTTCCTTTGCTAATCCCAATAGATTATGTGTTCCGAGTGAACCTACTTTTAATGTATGAATAGGTATCCTTAAATAATCATTTGGACTTGCAGGAGAGGCAAAATGTAATATAAAATCTAATTCCCCCGGTATATGAACAAATTTAGTAACATCGTGATTATAAAATTCAAATTCTTTTAATGGAAATAAGTGTTCTATATTTTTTAATGAACCTGTAATCAAATTGTCCATTACAATTATAGTATATCCTTCGTTAATTAATTTGTCTGCAAGATGTGAGCCTATGAATCCAGCACCACCTGTTATTAATACTCGTTTTTTTCTCTGCATAAGTTATATGTTTTATTATAAGATTAGAAATTTATATTTTTATTAAAAGGGAAAAATACAAATAAAATTCATCATTGATTTTCAAAAAGAATTTTAATATACTTGCTAATAGCAAGTATATTAAAAAGGAGGTTACTATGCCGATATTTGAATATAAATGTAAAGACTGCAATCACATATATGAAATATTTCATAAAGTAAGGGAGAATAAGGATGAAATTTGTTGTCCAAAATGTAATTCAAAAAATTACATTAAATTGATTTCAAAGTTTTCCTCATTCTCCTCAGAAAATAGTAGCGATTTTGATAATCCTTGTTCTTCAGGTTCCTGTGATTACCAGCAATATAAAGGTGGATGTCCCGGCGGGATGTGTGGCTTAAATTAAATTTTATATAACAAAAGAGGCTGTCTGTTTGGACAGCCTCTTTATTTTTTTGTAATAATTTTTATTTAGTTGATTTTCTTCTTGCTTCGAAAACAGCCATAGCCGTAATTTTTACAATGTCATCAACATCTGATTCCTGTGCTAAAAGATATACAGGTTTCTTTATCCCCATTAAAACTGGTCCAAATGCATTTGCTTCTCCAAGAGAAATTAACAGCTTGTATGCTATATTTGCAGAAGTCAAATCCGGACAAATTAAAAGATTTGCTTCTTCTTTTAATTTACTGAATGGATACAAAGCGTTAATCAAATCAGGTCTAAATGCTGTATCTGCGAAGAGTTCACCATCAATAATCAGATCTGGTCTTTTAGATTTTACAATTTCTACTGCTTTTCTTACCTTTTCTGTCAATCTATGTTTTGTACTGCCAAAGTTGCTGAACGATAACATAGCAATTTTCGGTTCATCTTCAAAGTTTTTAACGGTATCTGCGGAAAGTATTGCAATTTCAGCAAGTGTCTCTGCATCTGGTTCAATATTTATAGTTGCATCAGCAATATAAATAGTTTTCTTTTTGAATACGAGCATATACAATCCTGCAATGCTGTGAACATTATCTTCTTTGCCAATTATTTGTAATGCAGGCCTTACTGTATGAGGGTATGGTTTTGTTAATCCGGAAATTAACCCGTCAGCATCGTTCATTCTTACCATTAGCATTCCATAAATTAACGGGTCTTGAACACTTCTTCTTGAGTCTGGTAAAGACATACCTTTCCTTGCTCTTATTTTAAAAAGTTCGTCTGCGTATTCTTCACATCTTGTGCAGGTAGATGGGTGTCTTATTTCTATTGAACTCAAATCAACATTCAAGCCAAGTTCGTTTATTTTATTTTCTATATTCTCTTTTATACCTATCAGAATTGGTTTTGCAATTTTTTCATCAAGTATTATTTGTGCTGCTCTTAAAATTTTTGTTTCTTCTCCTTCAGGGAAAACAATTCGTTTCGGTTCTGCTTGTGCTTTATGGACAAAGAATCGTACTACACGCCTTGACCTGCCAAGTCTTGCTTCCAGCTCGTCCCTGTATGCTTCAAAATCTTTTATCGGTTTTCTTGCTACTCCTGACTCCATAGCAGCTTTTGCAACTGCTGATGCTTCCCAGAGTAAAACTCTCGGGTCAAAAGGTTTCGGTATAATATATTCTCTTCCAAATTCTATTCTCTTGTCTCCATAAGCACGAATTACTGAATCAGGGACATCCTCTTTTGCTAAATTTGCTAAAGCATAAGAAGCGGCTTTTTTCATTTCTTCGTTTATTGTTGTTGCCATAACATCAAGAGCACCCCTGAAAATAAATGGGAAACCTAATACATTATTTACCTGATTGGGATAATCAGACCTACCAGTTGCCATTATAACATCACTTCTTGCATCTAATGCATCAGGATAGGTGATTTCAGGATTGGGATTTGCCATCGCAAATATTATTGGATTGTCAGCCATCGTTCTTACCATTTCCTTCGTTAAAATGTTAGCAACTGAGACACCACAAAAAACATCTGCTCCTTTTATTGCATCAGCTAATGTTCTTTTATCTGTATCTGCAGCAAAATATTCTTTATATGGGTTCATCCCTTCTTTTCTTCCTTTATAGACAACCCCCTTTGTGTCTATCAAAATCATATTCTCTTTCTTCACACCTAATGTTTCGTACATTTTTGCACAAGCAATTCCTGCAGCTCCTGCTCCGCTGAATACAACCTTTATCTCGCTAATTTTTTTATTTGTAATTTCAAGAGCATTTAAAAGAGCCGCACCACTAATTATTGCAGTACCATGTTGGTCATCATGAAAAATTGGTATTTTCATCGTTCTCTTTAATTCTTCTTCTATATAGAAACACTCTGGTGCTTTTATATCTTCTAAATTTATACCCCCAAATGTAGGTTCAAGTAATTGAACTACTCTTATTACTTCATCAGGATCTTCTGAATCTACCTCAATATCAAATACATCAATGTCAGCAAATCTTTTGAAAAGGACTCCCTTACCCTCCATAACTGGTTTACTTGCTAATGCACCAATGTTTCCTAAACCAAGAACAGCAGTCCCATTTGAAACAACTGCAACAAGATTACCTCTTGCTGTATATTTGAAAACATCATCCGGATTTTTTTCTATTTCGAGGCAGGGTTCTGCGACTCCTGGTGTATAAGCGAGAGATAATTCTCTCTGTGTAGTACAGGGCTTGGTAGAAATAACTTCTATTTTTCCAGGCCGACCTTTAGAATGGTAATCTAATGAATCTTGTTTGCGAATCATTTTTCCTCCATCATTGTTTTTTGTTAAATATTTTTTAAATAAATATACATTTTTTTAAATTACATTTTCAGTCAGTTTTATTTGACTTTATAGTTTTTGCTAGTTCTATAGTAGTATTGAGTTTTTCTTATTTAGATTAAAAATTTAGTCTTTAATTTTAATATTTATTTCCCTTTAAATAAAAGTTTAATAATAGTAAATTTATTAATTATTTTATTTATAATGTAAAAATATGATAGATTTTATTTTTAAGCCATTCGAGGAAATGACGCCGGATGACTATGCAAAAGTTGGTTTTAAATCGGGGTTGGAAGTCCATCAACAGCTTGATACAGAAAAAAAATTATTTTGTCGTTGCCCTGCTGGTTATTATAGTAAGAATTATAATGCGGAGATTCTTCGACATATGCGTCCTACTCTTTCCGAACTTGGTGAATATGATGGAACAGCGTTGATGGAATTCAAAACAAAAAAGAATATTATTTACAGAATTCATCATGATACTGTATGCACTTATGAAATGGATGACACTCCACCCTTTATGATTAATGAAGAAGCTCTTGATAAAGCAATTGCAATTGGTATTTTAATGAATTGCAATATCATAGATGAACTTCATATTGCCAGGAAACAATATCTTGACGGTAGTATTCCTACAGGATTTCAAAGGACTGCAATTTTTGGGGTAAACGGATGGATAAAATATAAAGATAGGAAAATAAATATCATTCAAATATCAATTGAGGAAGATTCTTGCAGGGAAATTTCTGATATCGGACATTATCGTATTTATAATACTGATAGATTGGGTATGCCACTAATAGAGACTGTAACAGCACCAGAAATGAGAACACCTTTTGAAGTAATGGAAGTGTGTGAAATTTTAAGCGCATTGGTCAGAAGTACTGGTTTAGTGCGTACAGGTGCTGGTGCTGCAAGAGAAGATGTTAATGTAAGTGTAGAAGGTGGAACCCGTATAGAGATAAAAGGTGTACCGAGTATTAAAAGAATTCCCATACTTACTTATAATGAAGCGATGCGGCAATGGAATTTGTTAAGACTTCGTGAGGAATTACATAAAAGAGGTATTACACCGGATACTTTTAAAGCAAAAGTCGATAATGTAACGAAATGCTTAAAGAAAACAAGGTATGAACCTATTAAAAATGCATTAAAAGAAGGAAAGTATATTAATTGTGTTACGCTATTTGGCTTTAAAGATTTATTGAAATGGCAGACACAAACAAATACTTATTTTGCGAAAGAAATTTCAGATAGAGTTAGAGTAATTGCATGTTTAACTACACTTCCAAATATTATTCATTCAGATAGTGCAAGTGAAACTATTTCTAATTCTGAATGGCAGGCTATTAAAAAAATGGTTGGGGCTTCTGATAAGGACACCCTTGTTATTGTATGGGGAGATGAAAAAGATGTTGAGACTGGTGCTAATGAAATTATAATTAGAGCGAAAGAGGCAACAATAGGGATTCCTTCAGAAACAAGACAGGCTTTAAAAGATGGCACAAACGGCTTTGAGAGAATATTGCCTGGCCCAGATAGAATGTATCCGGATACAGATTTACCTCCGGAAAAGATTTCAATCGAAAGGGTAAACAAACTAAAGAAAATACTACCTGAACCTATATGGGAAAGAGAAGAATGGTATAAACAATTAAAATTACCCGCTGATGTTATCAGACCACTTTCAATTTCCAAATATGCGAATTTATTTAAGAAACTGGTAAAAGAATATAATATTAATCCGAAACTCGCAGCAATTGCTTTAATACAATACCCAAAGAGAATAAGTAAGAAGTTGAAAAAATCCATTGCTTTTAATGAGGAAATTATTCTCAATATTTTCACTTTACTTAAAGACGGAATAATATCTCGTGAAGGTATATTATTGGAGATGATGAACTTTGCTACAACAGGAAAAATTAATGTGAATAATTCAGAGAAAAAAATTAACGAAAAGGAATTACAAAAAATTATTGAGGAATCCCGTGCAGAGTTGTCAAAGATTAAACTTATAAATTCAGAAAAGAAACTTCAGGTTTTGATGGGCATTATTATGTCTAAAGTGAGAGGAAGAGTTGATGGAAAAAAAGTTTATAATCTAATAAAAGAAAATTAATCCTATTTAGATGAATGACTCTTATAAAGGATACAGAGGAGAATCTTTAGATGTTCTAAAAAATTTCTCAGCTCTTGTATGGAGTGATGTAGAAATAGAAACTGATAGTGGAGTTTTCAAAGGGATAATATTACCGCGTTCGGAAACTGCTGATCCACATCATATTGTTTTAAAACTTCGTTCTGGTTATAATGTTGGTATTGCAGCAAAAAGAGTTAAAAATATAAAAGTTGAGGGTAGAAAGGAAGCTCATTATAAAATTCCCGAAAAGGAATTTCCTTATGACCCTGTAAAGCCTAAAGTAAAATTGCTTGGTACAGGTGGTACAATTGCAAGTAGGTTAGATTATAGAACAGGTGCAGTTATTCCGGCATTTACACCAGGTGAATTGTATGGTTCGGTTCCGGAATTGGCGGATATATGTAATCTTGAGACGGAAAAACTTTATGGTGTATTCAGTGAAAATATGGGACCAGAGCAATGGATCGGAACAGCGCTTGCTATTGGAAGAGAAATAGAAAAAGGTGTGCAGGGTATTGTAGTCGGACACGGTACAGATACAATGCATCATACAGCTGCTGCATTATCTTTTATGGTTCAGAATTCTCCTATTCCGATTGTTATGGTTGGTTCGCAACGGTCAAGTGATAGACCATCTTCTGATGCTGCATTAAATTTAATGCATAGTGTTAAAACTGCTGCTGAGAGCGATATTGCGGAAGTTATGGTTTGTATGTTTGGACCTACTTCTGATGAATACGGTTTATTGCATCAGGGTACAAGAGTCAGAAAGATGCATTCAAGCTATCGTTCTACATTCAGAACTATTGGAGATATTCCTATTGCAATGGTAAGCAGAGAAAAAATTACACCTTTGAGAACTGATTATAGAAAAAGAAGAAAAGATAAAAATGTAATTATTAATACTGCATTTGAAGAAATGGTTAGTATAGTATATTACTATCCTAATATGAAGCCAGATATAATTGATTCATTAACTGATAATGGATATAAAGGTATTGTTATTGCGGGCACCGGCCTGGGACATGTTAATAAGCCATTATATCCTGCTCTTAAACGGGCAAGTGATAAAGGTATTGCAATATATATGACGGTACAAACTTTATGGGGTTATGTTCAAATGTATGTTTATGATACAGGTCGTGATATTATGGACTTGGGAGTTGTTCCAGCTGCTAATATGCTACCTGAAGTTGCTTATATTAAACTCGGTTGGGCACTTGGACAAACAAATGATCTTGAAGAAGTGAAAAAAATTATGTTAACACCTATTGCAAGAGAAATAACCGAAAGAGAACCGAGTAATGGTTACCTGATATATCAGGGTGGCTTACCTGAAGTTGAAGAATTTATTTCGAAATACTGGAAATAATAAATTAACTAAATTTATAATTAAATAAATAATTTATGGCAGTCGTAATAACAGGAAAAAATTTGACAATTGAAGATGTTTATAAAGTTGCGGTTTTGGGTGAGAAGGTTGAATTACACCCTGATGCAATTGAAAGAATAAAGAAATGCAGAGGATTTATTGAGAAAAGGATTCAAGCAAGAGAAATTATGTATGGTGTTAATACAGGGATAGGAGAATTTTCAGAAGTTGTTTTAACTGATGAACAGGTGAAAGATTTTCAGAAATATTTAATCTACAATCATTCTGCAGGAATAGGTAAACCAGCTCCAATTGAGCATGTTCGTGCTGCATTATTATCCCGCATTAATGTTCATGCTCTTGGCTACTCTGCTGTTAGATTAGAGATTACGCAAACTTTTGTTGATATGTTAAATAAAGGTGTAACACCTGTAGTTTGTGAGAAGGGTAGCGTAGGAGCCTGTGGTGATTTATCTCCTATGAGTCAAATGGCTTTACTTCTTATGGGAGAAGGAGAAGCATTTTATAAAGGAGAAAGGATGCCTGGCAAAGTTGCTTTTGAAAAAGCTGGCATTCCTGTTCCGGGATTAAAAGCCAGAGATGGATTAGGTGCTATTAATGGAAGTAATCTTATTACAGGAATTGCATGTTTGGAAATTTATGAAGCGGAAAGACTTCTTAAACAAGCGGAAATTGCTTGTGCTATGACTCTTGAAGCGTTAATGGCAAATATGAAACCGTATGATGTAAGATTACATAGATTAAGAGGATTTAATGGAGCTGTTACTTCAGCAGAAAATATAAAAAGAGTAATTGAAGGTTCTGACTTACTTGGTAAAGTCAAAGTAAAGGTTCAGGATGCATATAGTATGCGTTCAACTCCACAGGTTTTAGGTGCAGCAAGAGACCAGATGAGATGGACACGGGAGCAGGTAGAAATAGAACTTAATGGTGTTGCTGATAATCCTGTTTTTCTTGCTGATGATGAAATTGTCCTGACCGGAGCTAATTTCCAGGGTTCTCCTGTTAGTATTCCTCTTGATATGTTTGGAGCAGCGATTACAATGGTTTGTGTGATTTCAGAAAGAAGATTGAATAGACTACTTAATCCAGCTTTAAGTATCGGTTTACCTGCATTCCTGACTAAAGGTGCCGGAATGTTCTCCGGGCTTATGTTAAGTCAATATACTGCTGATATGCTTATCGTTGAGCAAAGAATTCTTTCTATGCCTGCTTCTATACAGTCAATACCGGCAGCAGCAGACCAGGAAGATTTTGTAAGTATGGGTATGAATACTGCTTTGAAAACAAGACAAATTCTTGACAATGCTTATGGAGTATTAGCAATTGAATTTATTGCAGCGGCGCAAGCACTTGACTTCAGAAATTATAATTTTGGAAAAGGAACAAGGGCTGCACATAAAGCAGTAAGAGAAATTGTTGAGCATCTTGATGTTGATAGACCCCTTTATCCAGACCACAATAATATGATGCAGGCAGTTAAAGATTTACATGTGTTAAAAGCAGTGGAAAAAGAAATCGGTGAATTAAAAACATACTAACTTTAATTGAACTGTTTTATTTTCGCTTTTTAATATATCAATATTAGCAGTCATAGCCCTCTTTATAGCATTTTCTTATTGAAAAATTGTTATTCTGAATGGATAATAAAGACTATTATCTTTACTATTTGATTATACTTTTAAGTGGAAAAAGCAGCTCTGAAAAAAACTATAGCCTGCAATATTTTTTTACTTCAATAAAATCATTTTCCTGGTTTCAGTATAATTTCCACTCTGCATCCTGTAAAAATATACACCAGAGGGATATTCATATGCATTCAAATTTAACATATATGTTCCACTACTAAGGTGCTCGTCTATAATTTTTTTAATTTCTCTCCCTGTTAAATCAAATAAAGAAATTTTTACATCTGAATTCTTAGGTAAAGAGAATTTTATTATGGTTGTTGGATTGAAAGGATTCGGATAGTTTTGAAATAATTGATAAGCTTTAGGAATTTCTGTAACTAATTTTGTAATATTAGATGGAGTGTCTATATAATCAACAATTCTAAAATCATCTATATATATACCATCACCGGGGACACCAGAATCAGTGTAATAAGTAAATCTGAATTTCAGGTTTGATTGCCCGATATAAGATGATAAATTTATCTGTTCATAACGCCAATACATTAATCCTATATAGGTAGGTTGTCCGGAAAATGTTTTTGTATATCTGCCGGAAAGGCTCGTCCAAGTTGATCCACCATTGGTACTTATTTGAATTCTAGCATAATCATAATCTGGTTCAGTGGCAAATTTAATTGCAAACTCAAGTTTTGGGTTGTTTTTACTTGAAAGATTAATAACCGGATTTAAAATGAATTGATTGTTTGTGCTATTTGATGAATTTCCCCATCTTGAATCAGCAAAACATTTATTACCTGTCCATGATGATATATAGGTAGTATCCCATTGTTTTCCGGTACCAGATTTTGTCCAATTTGAAGTACCGTTTTCTGCGTTGTCTTGAAATATTATTTGAACAGCGCCCACTGTAACATAGAATGTATCTTTTGATGCAGTTATTCCATTTTCTTTAATAGTTGCTACGAACTGAATATTATCACCGGTTGATGCTGAATTTGATATTTTAAATTTGAAGGGATTATTTGTAATTATCTTCGAACTTCTGGGTAATATACTATCATAATTTACTGAAGAAACAAGAGGGGTTGAATTAGAATAATTTGTAGTTAAATCAACTGTTACATTTTTTGCGGATTTTGTCAATCCTTTATTTCTTATTTCTAATAATAGGTTTAATGTGTCATTTTTTGTAACATAACCTTTTCCGGCAATCTGAAAATTTTTCATTTTAGGATAACTTCCTGCAACCCATGTTAAGTATTTCATTGATGGAAGAAAACCGCTGGATAGGGGAATTATGTATGATTGATTTGACCAGAAGCTCGTTCCACCAATTTCCGGACCCCAGGCGAAAATACCGATTGAATGCATATAGTCCCGTGTTGTACCGCTTGAATAATAATTTAACATTTCCTTTACGGTTCCGTAAATATAATCAGTGCCAGTCGTTCCTGTTGTTCTTGTTATCATTGGACAAAACTCAGAACTTAAGTCTTGATATAAATCATATCGTATTGCGGTATCACAATATGAATATGGATTTAAAACTGAACCTGCTGTTGAATGAATTGAAAAAGCTACTTCTGGTTGCTTTTCTAAAAGGAAGTTTTTAATTGCCTGTGGTTCGGGTTCTGAAAACGCATAAGGTCCTCTATAATTTTCACTACTTGGGTCATTACTTGAACCATTGTCATATCCCCAACCATAACTGTAATTTCTGTTTAAATCAACACCATAAACACCGGGGCTGTTTAATCTTCTGTTTTTTCTCCAATTGCCGCCACCATTTGGGTTTGTGGTTTGATTATAAACATATCCATCAGGATTAGCAATAGGGACAAAGAATATCTCTCTGTTATTAACAAGATATTGTACTTCAGGATTTGTATTATAGTTTTCCAATAAATACCACATATAATACAATTGCACTTCTAATGTTATCGGTTCTCGTGCATGATGTAATCCATCAAAATATACACCAGGTTCTGTTGCTGATTCATTTATCTCCGGATTATCAGAAATTTTCACTGCATATATTACTCTGTTTTCCCATGTTGTACCAATATTGATTTTTGAGGATATTAAGTTTGGATATAGATATTTCATTGTATCAAGTTGTTGTATCATTTCATCATATTTATGGTATCCAGCCATAGTACCATAAGTATAACCAGTGATTCCATCTTTACTCATTAACTGTTTACTCTCGGATAATTCTGCTTCAGTTGGTTTTGGTAAATTATCAAAGTATTTTTTTATGTCATCTATTGTTATTTCATATCTATAACCAAGAGTTCTTAAAATTTCAATTTCTTTTTCTTTTAAGATTAGCTTTATACCTGTTTTTATATTTCCAAAATATTCTTCACAAAAAATACCTGCATTATTAATATTTATAATATCATTTTCCGAATTGACATAAATTATTACTTCACTGTATTTATCTTCTTGATTTAAATTCCCATCAGATATAAATGATAATGAAAAAAAAGATACAAATAGAGTAATTAAAATTAATTTGTATTTCATAGGATTGAGGTTTATAGTTTACAATACAATAATAGCAAAAAATTTAGTTTTGTTCAATTTATTATCTAATGATATGATAGTTTTCATCCGGTATTTATAAATCAATTATAAATATATTAATTAATTTAGGAACAAAAATCCTGATTTTTGTATTTAAAGTATGTATGGTTTTTACTAATATATTATATAATGATTTACAATTTTATTTAATTTAAAATAAATAATTTGGAGGTGATTTGGCTGTGATTAAAAAAATGATATGTATTTTATTGATTTTCATTCCAACCCTTATATATTCCCAAAAAAATTTAAATAAAGAATATGATATTTTATCTTTAACATTAGATATATATAGTCAGCTTAATAATCAAGACCCTTATGCTCCGATAAGTAGGGAAGAAATTGATAAAATCATAGCTGAAATTGGGAAAATATATGGTTTTCAAGACATTGAAAATATACCAAATGAGGAAGAGAGAGAGGAAATAAGAGATTCAATAGTAATGTTGATAAAAGAATGGAATCCCCCTATATGGAATTTAATAGGCGGGAAGGTTGATAAAATGATGCTTGAAACAAGGAGTAGTATAATTGACAGAGTTTTCTTTAATATTATACCAGAATTAATTTCTCTAAAGTCATCAGAAAGTCTTCAATATTTTCTATATACTACTTTCATTAAAAATTTACTATCTGAAGATGAATTAAAGGTTATGTTTCCCCTGACTTCAAGAACAATAGACAAAATGGATAAACTGAAGGTTACACTTTCCCCAAAAGCACTCTCAGAGTCATTCAAGACGGATTTAGCCGGGTTACCTAAAAATTTCCCCGCTATTTTTAAACTACCTAAATATAGAAGCTTAGTTGACAAAAATCCTCATTTACTTCTGTTTTCCAGTGCTTCTGATTATTATAAATCAATAGTAAGTTTTGAAACTATTGATAATGCTAATTATAAATTATTTTACAATTTATCGAAAGCGAGGAATAGTAATATTTATTCAAATTTGCATAGTTCCTTTTTATTATTTAATGAATTGTGCAGAGCATTGAAAGGTAAAACTTATTCAGAGATTGAAGAAATAAAAAATAATTTGGAAAAAGGGGATAGATTTATCTTATTACTAATGGGTGTTTTCTGTGCTAAAAATAATGACGTGTTTTTTATTTCTAATAAGGAGGTTACTTCAAGAGTGAGAGCCGGCAATGATGCGAGTTACAATATTAAAACAAAGAATGCATACAATGTTCCAATCATAGTAGGTGAACTTGTTCAGGAAGAAAGAATTTATGAGTTTAGAAATTATTTTAATAGATTTGCAGATATGTACTATGATTGTATAACTACGCTTGATACTATTAAATATTTTACCAATTATGGCTACGGTGATCCGGTTGATAAAGAAGTATATTTTGATAAGGTTTTGGATTTTATTGAATTTGGTTTTGATCCAAGAAATTACAATTCAAATTTTGATTATTACGATTATGAAACGAAAAAATTTTTAGATTTATTAAAATATTACAGGGAAATAGATGATAATATCAAAAAAGATAAATACTTCGCTGCATTAATGAATTCATTATATGCTTATGAAGATATTTGTTCAGTTTATTTGAGTGCTGATTCTTCTTTCGAAGTATCAAAAAACTTTTTCACAACTGTAAAAGTAATAGGTGAATTGACCAGTGCTGATAATGATAACGATATAGCAAAAGTGTTAAATAACTACATCTTTTCATCAGTTGATTCATATTCAAAAAAAGAGTTACCATTCTCAATAAATATAAATTCATATCTTGGTTATTATTACGGAAAGGAAGCGGAAAAAGTTACCAATCATTGGACACAAAACAGAGGGATAACTGTTCCAATTGGATTAGAGTTTTCATTTGGGTTAAAAAACTGGGGTAGTTTAGGTTTGTATGTTCCGGTTTTAGATATAGGTGCTATAATGGATTTCAAATTAAATTATGACAGCACTGAAACTGTTCCTGATATTAGATTTGAAAACATTATCTCTCCTGGTCTTTATGTTGTCTATGGCTTACCAAAAATTCCTTTTACAATCGGAGGCGGAGTTCAGTATTCACCACAACTTGGTAAAATAAGACTTGAAGGAAAAACTATTGAGCCTCGTAAACTGAGATGGAATGTTTTTATTGCATTTGATTTACCACTTCTGAATTTATTTAAGAATGAGAATTAATAATTTAGTTTTAATTATTTTATTTTTATTATTTCGTTTGTGCTATTCACAAACTCCGGAATTGGTTATCCAGAATGGGCACAGTTCCGGAGCTTTGTTAATGGATGTGTCTTATGATGGCAGATATTTAATTTCAAGTGGTGCTGATATAAATTCTCTTATTGGTGAGGAATTTTCCGATTTACCTTATGATTTTTTTAAAAAGACTGATAAACAAAATGGTCTGATTATTTATGATTTATACTCCGGTAAAATTCTTAGATATTGCCAGAATTCCAGAGGTGGTATTCATTCTATTGCTTCTTCTTTAATCGATTATTCTTTTGCAACAGGTGATTATTTCGGAAATATTTCAATTTTCGATTTAAATGGTAATGTAATTAATTTTTTAAGTAAAACAACAGGAGATTTTACCCCTGTTTGTCTTGTAAATTATATAAGGTTTTTCAATAAGAAAAATTTTCTTGCTGCGGGTTACTCTGATTCTACTATATGTATTTGGGATTTAAGTGAAAAGAAAATTCAAAAAATATTTAAATTACCATCAAATGTAAAGTTGATGGAAATTTCTTATAAAGATAATTTTCTGATTTTTGGTTGTGAAAATGGCTATTCAGGGATTATAAGTTTAACAGGTGAGAATATTTCATTTTTTGATAAAAATGATGGCGACATTATTGCTATTAGAATGACAAATGATGATAAATATGTTTATTCATTAAAAATAAATTCATTTCAGAATGAAATCCAGATATGGAATGTTACAGGTTTAAAACTAGAGAATAAATTTTTAATTGATTCACCTATTTTCACGAGAGGCATATTTACAGCTGATTGTAAAAAATTATTTGCTTCGCCTTGGGTTGGTGGGTTAATTGAGATTAATTGTATAACAGGAAAAATAGAAAATGAAAATGTGTCTGAATCAAAAGAATTTACTTATGCATTATCAATTACTCCTGATAGTAAAGTTTGTATTTTTTCTCTACCTTATGCAAAAAAAATTCAATTTTATGATTTAAGCAGCAAGAAAATAACAAAAACTATTTGGAATGAATTTGATTGGATTATTTCAGCAAATTTCCTATCAGACTCTAAGTCTTTTATTTCAGTTGCTGGAAAGAGTATTTATTGGTGGGATTTAGCTTATTGCAAAATTCAAAACTCGCTAAAATTTGATGATGATATTTATTCTATTTCCTGCTCACAGGATAGTCGTTTATCTGCACTCGGAACCTCAAATGGGAATTTGGTTATTGTAGATAATCAGAACAAATCATATAATCAATACAAATTTTCTGAATCACCAATATATGCAATTGAGTTTTCTGATATTAGTAAAAAGTTAGCTTTTGCTTCAGACAAAGTTTATATTTTCGATTTAGTAAATAATGAACTTATTAACTCTTTTAGGGCAGGTAATAAAACTATAAAAACAATAAAATTTATTTCTGAATCAGATTTTATTGTTGTTGGTGGATTTGACAAAGAAACAAAAATATTTAATTATAAGAATGGTGAGTTGGTGAAAATATTAGGTGAATTAAATGGTATAGTAATGTCTATGGATATTGATGAAAAGGAATTAATTTCAATTTATTGTGCTGGTAAAGGCATTTATATCTATAATTATAAAAACTTTACTCTTGAAAAATTTATTAAATATGATAATTCTTTAATTACCTGTATAAAGTTAATTGAAGATAAAATGATTGCTTCAGATTGGAATGGAGAAATATATTTGATAGATTTAAAGACTGGTTCATATAAAAAGTTATTTGCAGCTGGCGCTACTATTTTGAAAATAGATATATCACCTGATAAAAAATTCCTGATTACAGGTGGAACTGATGGTTGTGTGAAATTATGGGATTTAAGGGAGAACATTGAATTGGCTAATTTTATTTCTGTTGGTAGTTTTGACTATTTAACTATTATACCTGAAAAATATTATACTGTATCTAAAAATGGTTATAGGGCTATTGCTTTCAGGATAGAGAATAGAGCGTATCCATTTGAGCAATTTGATTTGATATTTAACAGGCCGGATTTGGTATATAAAAAAATCGGTATCTTAACAGATGAAGAAATTGATATTTATAAAAAAGTATATGAAAAGAGATTAAAAAAAACAGGTTTTATTAATTTTAATCGTCCTGAGAATTACTCAATTCCAGAAATTAGTATAATTAATAAAAACATAAAACATATCTCTGATAGTGATATTTTTAATCTTGAAGTTTCCGCAAATGATAACAAGTATTATCTTAAAGAATTATTTATCTCAGTTAATAATGTTCCATATAAAAATATTATTTTAGATTCTAATAAATCTAAATTATATAAACTCGAAACTGAGATCCCTGTTGAATTATCTTATGGCAGAAATAAAATAACGGTATCCTGTTTTAATGAAAAAGGTATCGAATCATTAAATGAAGTTATAGAAATATTTTCATTAAAAGAGGTTAAACCTGATTTATATATTATTTCTTTTGGTGTATCAGAATATATTGATAGAAGCAGAAATCTAAATTATGCTTCTAAAGATGCAAAAGATTTTTCTAATTTGTTTCTTTCAGATGAGGTAAAATATAGGTTTAAGGAAGTAAAAGTAATTACATTAATTGATTCACAGGTTACAAAAGAAAATATTTTGGAAGTCAAAAAAATTCTGCTAAATACAAAAATTAATGATGTTGTAATCTTATTTTTTGCAGGCCATGGTTTACTTGATAAAGATGGGAATTATTATTTCGGGACTTATGATATTAATTTTGATAAGCCAACACAAAGAGGAATTAATTATGACGAGATAGAATCCTTACTTGATGGTATAAATGCAAGGATAAAAATTCTTTTTATGGATTCCTGCCATTCTGGTGATTTAGATGAAGATGAGTATAAAAGTATAAAACAGATTAAAGATAAATTAGATACATCAGATTTCCGGTTGGTAATTAACAGTGGAGTGAGGGGTGATGAAATTACCGAGGGAAGTGTTAATCAAGAGCGAAGCAAATCTTTATATGAATATATGAAAGAATTATTCAATGATATTTCAAGAACTACTGGTGCTATAGTTATTTCAGCTTCAAGTGGAATATCTTATGCTCTTGAATCGTCTGAGTTAAAAAACGGAGTTTTTACATATTCTATTATTAAGGGATTAAAGAATAAAGAGGCAGATTTAAATAAAGATGGGAAAATTTTTATAAGTGAATTAAAAGAATATATTATTGATAATGTTAGTAGATTAACTAATAACGGGCAGAAACCAACGGTAAGAAAGGAAAATTTTGAATATGATTATCAAATTTGGTAAAATATTTTCATTATTATTAATTTTTTTCATAATTGTTGGAAATAGTTTTCCTCAGGAAAAAAGAGGAATTATTATTGCTATTTCTAAATACAAAGATGAAAATTGGCGTGAAATACATTCACATAATGATGTTGATTTAATAAAAAATATTTTATTATCACAGGGTTTTAAGGAAAATAATATTTTAATTTTAAAGGATTCTGCTGCTACAAAAAGAAATATTCTTAAATCATTTGATTATTTACTTTCTGAATCAAAAGTTGGTGATATATTAGTGATTCACTTTTCAGGGCATGGACAAAGAATTTTTGATGATAATGATGATGAAAATGATTTTGCAGATGAAGCTTTAGTAACTTATGATGCTTATCAAAAATGGTCTGAATTTTATAAGGGTGAAAATCACTTAAGAGATGATGAAATTTCAGAATATTTAAATAAATTTAGAAGTAAAATTGGGCAAAGTGGTAATGTTATTTTATTTATAGATGCTTGTTATAGCGGAAGTATTACAAGAAGTTCAGAATTCTATAGAGGTATTGATGATATTTTCGGCCCACCTGATTTTAAAGAGAAAATTAATAGAATTATTTCAAATCCATCAGAACCAACCGGAATATTTAAAAGTTGTAAAACAGCTGAAGAAGAAGAGGGAAATTTATTAGCAAATCTTGTTGTATTTACATCTTCGAGAAATAATGAAAGGAGCAAAGAAATAACAGACGGAGAAAAATTTTATGGCTCATTGAGCTATGGACTTTCCTTAGCTTTTTCAGAGATTAAAGGTGATGAAACATATAGAATGATTTATGACCGTGTGTATTCATTTATGAAATTTAAAGCAAGATTAGAACAGGTTCCATTAGTTGAAGGTGATGTTGACAATATTGTCTTTGCAAATAATTTATTACCAACCGAATCTTATTTTAAAATTATTGAAAGAAATATTTACGGAGAATTAGTAGTTAATGGTGGAAGAATAACAGGATTAAATGATAGTACAGTTTTGGGTATATATTCGGAATCATTCAGATATCCGGAACCAAACGAACAAATTACTACAGGTATAATATACAATGCAGGGAATTTCAAATCTTTGATAAAAATTGAAGCTTTAGATAAATTATCAATAAATGATTTAGGAAAATACCGTTTGTTTATTTTAAAGGAAGGGGTTGCTATAAAAAAATTGCTCGTTGCTTTTGATAATGTTGAAGAGAATTTTAAAAAGCAGATTTTAAATGAATTAAATAATTTAAAATATTTTGAGGAAAATAGTGTTACCCCTGATTATATCTTAACTAATTTTAATCATAATAAAATCGAAATAAATGACTCTGTTTTTCTTTTTAAAAATGGAAATAATCTTAAGTTTATAAAATCTTTCAGTGTTTCTTCTGCCGAAACACCCGAAAAAATTAAGTCAATATTAAAATACCTGTATAAGAGGGATATGTTAATTGGTTTTGAAATGCAAAGTGAATATTATAATGTTGAAATAAAAATACACAATTTATCTGCCGGTGAAATTAATTCTTCCTTATTTCAGGAAGGAAATCAATTTGATACAATTAAAATTATCATAAAAAATATAGGTGAACGTTCGGGGTATCTTACGCTAATAAATATTCAACCTGATGATTCTATTAAGCAATATATTCCAAAACAAAATGAAAATATTAGCCAATATTTTCTTGAACCAGGTGCGGTAGTTGAAAAGAAGTTTAGAAACTCAAAATTGGGTGAAGATATATACAAAGTATTTATAACTAAAGATTATATTGATTTTAATTTTATTATCGATTCAAAAGCAGGTAGGAGAGCGGCTGACTTAACAGAACTTGAGGTCCTATTCGATGATATTGATAAAGGTTTTAAACCAAGAGCGAACTTAAATGTAGCGGGGACAACAAAACAAATTTTAATAAATGTTAAGGAAAAGAAATAATAAAAAATTTCATAAGGATTATCTTTTTCTTAATAAATATTATTATCTCTTGCTTTTATGAACGATGAAAATCCCTGATAGTACAGCAATTCCCCCGATAATATCGAAAATATTGAATAATTCATTCAAAAAAATAAATGACACAAATGCCGTAACTACCGGTTGTCCTAATAATGTTGGAGCAACTATGGAAGCAGGAATATGTCCCTGTACATAATTTAAAATTAACCATCCGATTACCTGAACAATAATTCCTAAAGCAAGGAAATTTAACCAGGTCACAGTTGGATAATCAAAAAAGGGAAATTTAAAAATTATAACAGCTATCGCTGGAGCGATAATTGAACCGATTGCAGAATAAACGAAGAAACTTAATGTGTTAAGGTATTCTCTGCCTTTTTGAGTCGCAAGATAATAAGCACCATAGAAAAAGCCTGCAAGTAAACCAAGTATAGTTCCGGTTCCAAATTCGCTTGCTCTGTTTAAATCCTGTCCTAATACAAGTATTGTTCCTCCAAGTGCGACAATTAAACCAAACCAGAATAAAATTTTTAGTCTTTCCTTAAAAATTATCATAGCTCCAAGTCCTACCCAAATTGGAGCAGTATTAGCCATCAGAGTAGGATTTGTAATCCCTCCAATTTGTACCCCTGTTGACCAAAGGACTAAATCGGTACCAAAGAAAAAGCCCCCTAATAAAGCAGCAATAATTCCTTTGGCGTTTGATTTTTGTTTTTTCTTCTTAACATTAATTAAAAACGGAATGATGATAATTAAAATTGCAAATAGTATTCTGTAAAATGCTGTTACACTACCTGGAGCATTTGCCCATTTAACGAATATTGCAGAAAACCCAAGAATTATTACTCCTATAATAAGGAATACATACAAGAATATTTTTGATGGTTTCTTATTAGTTAATTTTTTCAAAATACTTCAGATTTAATATTATATTTCACAAGTTCACTCTGAATTTCTGTTAGCTCTTTTTTATTTAAGGGTAAGATATCGTCAGAAGGATAACTTCTATCAAGAGAATAAATCTGAACAGATTTCGGTTTTATTTTCAATAACAAATTTATCCAGTCAGATATATTTTTATTATTGTAGTTACCACATTTTCCTTTTGTAAAGAGTGATTGTATTACTATTTCTTTTAAATTCATCAAGCCTTCAATAATATCAGATATATTAATCTCTACGACAGGTCTATTATAAATTTTAAATGTTTCTTGATTGCCTGCATCGAGTTTCATTATTCGTAAGTCAAGTTTTTTTAGTGCTTCTAAAATATTCGCATTTTTTAAAGTTGTTGAGTTAGAAAGTATAGCTATTTTTGTTTCTGGTAAAAATTTATCTCTAATCATTATAACTTCATCTACTATCGAACTAAAATCAGGATGTAAAGTTGGTTCTCCATTTCCTGCAAAAGTTATATGTTCAATACTATGATAATTATTACTAAGTGCATTAATTAGTGCAACTTTAATATCTTTAAATTCGGGAAAATCATAATTTTTGATACTTTCATTTATATTTACTTTAGTCCAACCACATTCACAATAAAGGCAATCAAAAGTACAAATTTTTTTTGAAACAGGTAATAGATTAATTCCTAATGATATCCCAAGCCTTCTTGATAACACTGGACCATAAACTATATTCTGTTTTATTCCTGCCAAAATAATTTCTTTACTTAAACAAAAATATTTTTTTTACATTAATAATAAAGGGATTATTTTAAGTCTAAAGAAATTTAAACATTTTATATGAAGATTATTGCTTTTGGAAATAATTAAATTAAATTTTATATTTGTAATATTATGAAGGCATTAGTATTAGAAAAGGTTAGTAATTTCGATATAAATCCTGAACCTTTAATTCTTAAAGAAATTCCTGAACCAACCCCTTCGGATAATGACTTGTTATTAAAAATTTCAGCTTGCGGGGTGTGTCATACAGAGATTGATGAAATTGAAGGAAGAACTCCACCGCCAGTATTCCCTATGATTTTAGGACATCAGGCAGTTGGAAAAGTTATTGGTAAAGGTAAAAATGTATCGAAATTTGATTTAGGTGATAGAGTCGGCGTTGGGTGGTTTTTTTCTTCTTGTGGAAAATGTGAATTTTGTTTAAGAGGGGACGAGAACCTATGTGATGAATTTAAAGCAACTGGTAGAGATGTTTTTGGTGGATATGCGGAATATATGGTTGTACCGGAAACTTCTGCTTTCTTTATCCCTGATGTTTTTTCAGATGAAGAATCAGCTCCTTTATTTTGTGCTGGTGCTATTGGATACCGCTCATTAAAATTATCTTCAATTAAAGATGGAGACAACTTAGGGTTAACAGGTTTCGGTGCATCGGGTCATCTTGTCTTGAAACTCGTAAAAAACAAATTCCCGAATACAAAAATATTTGTTTTTGCAAGAAGTGAAAAAGAAAGGGAATTTGCCGTACAACTTGGCGCTTATTGGAGTGGTGATACATTTGAAGAAAGCCCTGAAAAATTAAATGCAATAATTGATACTACACCTGTATGGACACCTGTTGTGAAAGCTCTAGAAAATTTAAAGCAAGGAGGAAGACTTGTAATTAATGCGATTAGAAAAGAGGATATAGATAAGAATTTTCTGATGAATATTGATTATTCAAAACATTTATGGCTTGAGAAAGAAATTAAATCTGTCGCTAATGTTTCACCTTCAGATATTAAAGATTTTCTGAAAATTGCGGGAGTTATACCCATAAAACCAGAGTATCAGACTTATAAATTGGAAGATGCAAATCTTGCATTAAGGGAATTAAAAGAAAGAAAAATTAGGGGTGCGAAAGTTTTAATTATTTAGGAAAAGATTTCAAAAAAACGATCCTATTCAGGAGGATAATATTGCTTTATTCTGAAATAATATATTGAAATTTATCGCAATTAACTAAAATTATTAAATTCCTTTGTACCTTTGCAGAGAGAGAGGGATTCGAACCCCCGGTACCCGAATGGGTACAACGGTTTTCAAGACCGCCGCTTTCAACCACTCAGCCATCTCTCTGTATATAATATATGATTATTCAATTTTAAACCTTATTTATATAATATCTTACACTTTTCTATATAAATAATATCAAAGAACTAAAGAAAATAACCTTAAAAAATTTAACATTAAAAATAGTTTTTAATAAACATAATTTCAATGATAATAGCTATTAGTAATATTAAATAATTATAAAATCTAATTCTTTGTACATTTATAATAAAACCCAAAAAAGTTCGGCTTTCAAATTATAACTATCTCATACATAGGATATCATAAAAAACGGAGCTACATCCGGTTTTACCCTTCAATAGCTCCGTAGGAGGGGGGAAATGAAACTTTTCTAATACTATAAACACAAAATAAATTTATTTAGTTCATTTTAATTTATTTTTTATTTGCTTAGAGTGTTTTGACTAATTTAAATTTCTAATAATTTAATATTTAGGTAATAAAAATTTTACAATTTTTTATATTGACATGAATTTTTAATATTAGTATATTAAACAATCAAATTTGTTCTTTGAGATAGGTCTAATTAAAAAAGGAGAGATAATGCGAAGAACAAAATCATTACGGTTATTTCTCCTACCACTGTTAATAATAGTGATAGGGTTAATAACCGGATGTTCCAGTTCTTATGAACTCTCCGAAGAAGGGACCAAAGAAAACCTGAAAAAAGTTAGCTCCAAAGATGTTAATGCTTACACGAATTCATCAGAATTAGTAGCCACTAACACCTTTCCAACAGAAACAGAGCTAATACAAGGTAATCTCGAGTCTCTTACGAGTTCATTAGCTGGGACATTAGCTTCATCAGAATTAAATTACGATGGTCTTTGTGACGAATTAATGAAGGCAATTATTGAATTCATCAACACGCCATATTTATATGGCGGTTCTTCAAAATCGGGTATTGATTGTTCTGCTTTTGTACAAACTGTTATGTATCAGGCATTTGGTTTAGTACTACCGAGAACTTCACTTGAACAATCTATGGTTGGTGAAGATGTAAATGTTGAAGATTTAAGGTTTGGTGATTTAGTATTTTTCGATACTATGAATAAAAACCGTGTTTCTCATGTCGGTATTTACCTTGGAGATGGATATTTTGCTCATTCTGGTTCCAGAACAGGTGTTGCAATTGCAAATTTAAATTCTGATTACTATTCAAGAACATTTGTTAAAGCTAAAAGAGTTCTTTTCTAAACCTGTTTTTGAAGGAAAAAAGTCTCGGAACAGTGTATAGTTTCGAGACTTTTTTTTTGATAAAAAACCAATATATTATATAAATAATATGTTAGGTGAACATATAAAATATATTTATTTTTTAACTTCAATTGAGAATCTTGGCAACATCAGGATTAGTAACTTACTGAAAAAGTTTAAAACCCCAAAAGAGATTTTCAATGGTGATTTAAGGGAACTTACATCTGTTAGCGGGATTAGCAGCAGTACTGCTTCGGCTATATTGAAAACGGCTAATAAAATTAATGAGTTAGAAAAATCTTTTGATAAACTTATTGAAATTTGTGTTAAGAAAGGGATAAATATTATATCAATTTTGGACAAAGAGTATCCTGAAAACCTGAAATACATTTATGATCCTCCTGTTTTATTATATTATAAAGGGAGTTTAACCCGGGATGATGAGTTTTCAGTTGGTGTTGTTGGGACAAGATTTCCGACTGAATATGGGAAAAATATATGTTATAAGATTACTTCAGATTTAGCAGAAATGGGAATACCGATTGTTAGTGGAATGGCAAGGGGTATTGATACGGTAGCCCATAAAACCGCATTAGAAAAAAATTGCCAGACTTATGCCATTTTTGGTTCGGGTGTTGATGTGATATATCCAATGGAAAATAAAAAATTATATGAGAAAATTGTTGAATCAGGAGCTGTTATTTCAGAGTTTCTCCCTGGTACGAAGCCTGATAAAATGAATTTCCCTGTGAGAAATCGCCTTATTACTGGTATCAGTTTAGGTACTCTTATTGTTGAAACAGGTACAAAAGGTGGTTCTTTAATTACTGCACGATGCGCAAGTGACCAGAACCGTGAGATTTTTGCAATTCCAGGTCCTGTTTATTCTAAAAAATCAGAAGGTACGAACGATTTGATTAAAAAAGGTTTTGCAAAATTGGTAACTTCTTCAAACGATATCGTGGAAGAACTTGAACCCAAATTAAAATATTTTAAGAAATTTAAAGAAAAAGCAGGAAAAACTAATTCTACTAAAGCACTAAATAAAGAAATTGTGTTAAATATTTTTGAAAAGAAAATTTTTGATGTTATAAATACGGAACCAATACATATTGATAAGATAAGCGAATTGACATCTTTAAGTATATCTGATTGTCTTGTTAATTTGTTATCTTTGGAATTCAAAGGTTTAATTAGGCAGATTCCAGGTAAAAATTTTATAAAAATATAATTTCTTTCTCATTTATGGCAATTGGAGAGGAGAATATTGATTTTGAACAAATAGATAATTTTTACATTGATAAAAACATATTCAATACTTATTTCGCCTGTGACTTATCAAAATGTAAAGGTGAATGTTGTGTTGTAAAAGGAACCTTAGGGGCACCAGTTTCTTTTGAAGAAATTAAAATAATAGAAAAAATTATTCCTGAAATACGAAATTATTTTGACGAATTAAAACTGAATTATTTATATTGCAATGGCTTTTATGAGAAAGTAGGGGAAAATTATCATCTTAAAACTTTAAATGGTGATGATTGCCTGTTTTCTTATTTTGAGTCAGATATTGCAAAATGTGTGTTTCAAAAAGCATATCTTGATAAAAAGATTGATTTCAAGAAACCTATTTCCTGTGATTTATTTCCTATCAGGATGTATCGTTCATATAAAATTTTTTTAAAATATGAAAAAATAAGTATATGTAATTCTGCTGTTTTAAATGGTGAACAAAATAAGGTTCATTTAATTGATTTTGTTAGCGATGCATTAAACAGAATTTTTGGAATAGAATTTGTTGATAAAATTAAAAAGAATTTTATTATATTATAATAACTATGCTGAAAACCGGTCAGATACAAAAACAAACTCAGAAATTGGTCCCTGTTATTGTTCAGAAGCAGAACCTGTTAATGCTCCCGAATCTTGCTCTCGAACAAAAAATTAAGCAGGAAATTGAACTTAATCCCTTTTTAGAAGAAGTTGAAGAGATAGAAGAATCAGAATATTCAGAAGAGCCAAAGAAAGAAGATACAGAGGATTCATCTATTGAAAAAGAAGATACTGATGTTACTGAAGCGGATAAGGATGATGAGTTTGAGTTGGAAGATTGGTATGATGATGATTATGAGGGGTATAAAACTCAAAGTGAAGATACTGTAAATAAGAGACTTGCCATAGAAAATTTATATAAAACTGAAGCAACACTTAAAGATAATCTTTTAATACAATTATATTTACAACCTTTTTCTGATAAAGAATATTTCATAGGGGAAGAGCTTATTGAGTATATCGATACCGATGGATATATTAGAGAGGGATTATCAGAATTAACAGAGTCTCTGAATAAACTCAGAGAAGAGGAGAGAAAAGAAATATCAGAAATTACTGAGGATGAAGTAAAAAAAGTTCTTGATATAATTAAAACTTTTGACCCACCCGGAATAGCATCAAATAATCTTCAGGAGTGTTTGATAACTCAGGTTAAAGTATCTGACCAACCGGAAGATTTTAAAGATTTATGTATAAAGGTTTTAACTGATTACTTAGAAGATTTGAGACTTAAGCGATATGAAAAGTTAATTAAGGAGTTAAACCTTGATTCTGAATCAGTTAATAAAATATTTGATTTCATATCAAAACTGGATCCTACCCCCGGATTAACTTCTGAATCAATTCCGAATACAATTATATATCCTGACTTCATTGTTTATGAAGATAATGGTGAATTTAAGGTTGATTTAACGGATTGGTATATGCCATCAGTAAGAATTAATTCTGATTATCTTAAGTACATAAAGAAAACCAGTAAAGTAAAAAAGGAAACTAAAAAATATATAAAAGAAAATTATGAAAGAGCAAAATGGTTTATTGATGCAATAAATTCAAGGCGTGAAACTATGTTAAAAGTGATGAATTCAATTTTAAAAAGACAGTATAAGTTTTTTGAAACTTCTGGTAAAACTCTTATGCCATTATACGAAAAGGATATTGCAGAAGATGTCGGAGTTGATATTTCAACTGTAAGCAGAGCAATTAAAGGGAAATATGTACAAACTGATTTTGGAATTTTTGAATTAAAACATTTTTTCAGCAATTCTCTTAAATCCGAAAACGGTAATGATGTTTCTACAAGAGAAATAAAAAACAAAATAAAAGAATTGATTGAAAATGAAAACAAAAGTTCACCATATACAGACGATGAACTTGTGGTTGCTTTAGAAAAGTTTGGTTATAAACTTTCAAGAAGAACAGTAGCAAAATATAGAGACTTAATGAAAATTCCGAAAGCAAGATTAAGAAGAAAAATTTAAAAAATATGAAATTTAATTCAACAACTGTAATTGGATTAATCCGAAACGGAAAAGCAGTGATTGCAAGCGATGGACAGGTATCTTTAGGGAATACTGTAATGAAGCACAAAGCAAGCAAAATCAGGAAAATCTATAACAATAAGGTGTTGGTTGGTTTTGCGGGAGCTACTTCCGATGCTTTTACACTATTTGAAAGATTTGAATCAAAACTTGAGCAATATAAGGGTAATCTTTTGCGGGCAGCAACGGAATTAGCAAAGGATTGGAGAACAGATAAATATTTAAGAAGACTTGAAGCTTTGCTTGCTGTAATTAATAAGGAAAAGACATTAATAATATCAGGAAATGGTGATGTAATTGAACCTGATGATGGAATTGTTGCTATTGGTTCCGGTGGTCCTTATGCTCTCAGTGCTGCAAGGGTTTTAGTAAAATATACGAAATTAAGTGCGCGTGAAATAGTTGAAGAAGCTTTAAAGCAAGCAGCTGAAATTTGTATTTATACAAATTCTCATATAAATATTGAAGAACTTGAATAGAAAGGAATTATAGAAATTTATGCAAAAGAATAAAGCAGGAAAAGAAATATTAAACGATTCAGAAATTAGAATGAAAAAAATTGAACAACTTACCCCAAGTCAGATTGTTGAAGAACTGAATAAATATATTATTGGACAGGATAATGCAAAAAAATCAGTAGCAATTGCTTTAAGAAACCGATGGAGACGGCAGCAGGTTACAGGCCCGTTAAAAGATGAAATAATGCCTAATAATATTATATTAATCGGACCAACAGGGGTAGGAAAAACCGAAATTGCAAGAAGAATCTCAAAACTTGCTAATGCTCCCTTTGTTAAAGTAGAAGCATCAAAATTTACTGAAGTTGGTTATGTAGGCAGAGATGTTGAATCAATGATCAGGGAATTAACAGACCTTTCTGTTAATATGGTAAAACAGGAGAAAACAAAAGAAGTTGAAATTAAAGCAAGAGAAAACACAATTGAAAAAATTCTTGATATCCTGATTCCACCAGTTAAGAAAAGATATACAAATACAAAAATATCAGAAGATGACTCTAAAAAGGATTCCATAGAAGGATTTGAAGATGAGGTAAAAGCCGAAGAAGAAAATAAAAAAACCCGTGAGAAATTTCGGAAAATGCTTATTGATGGAGAACTTGATTCAAGAGTAATTGAACTTGATACGACTACTACAAATGCTCCGTTATTGCAGGTATTGGGACCGATAGGTTTAGAAGAAATGGGATTAAATATTCAGGATTTATTCGGAAGTATTCTTCCTAAAAAGACGAAAAAGAGAAAGATGACGATAAAAGAAGCAAAGGTCATACTTGAACAGGATGAAATTCAAAAATTAATAGATATGGAATCAGTTGTAAAGGAAGCAATAAACAGAGTTCAAAATTTCGGTATAGTTTTTATTGATGAAATAGATAAAATTGCAAGCACCCACACATATTCAGCCGGTCCCGATGTATCAAGAGAAGGGGTGCAACGAGACTTATTACCTATAGTTGAAGGTTCTACAGTTATGACAAAATATGGACCCGTAAAAACTGACCACATTCTGTTTATTGCTTCTGGTGCATTTCACAGCTCTAAACCGAGTGATTTAATTCCTGAACTTCAAGGTAGGTTTCCTTTAAGAGTTGAGCTTAACAGTTTGTCTGAGGAAGATTTCTATCAAATATTAACCAAACCGGAAAATGCTTTAATAAAGCAATATAAAGCAATGCTCGAAACAGAAGGCGTAGAATTAGAATTTAAAGAACAATCATTGAGAGCAATAGCAAGAATTGCAACTGAAGTAAATGAACAAGTTGAAAATATTGGAGCCAGAAGATTACATACAATTTTATCAACACTTCTTGAGGATATACTATTCGAGATACCTGATAAGAGAAAAGGTAAAAAAATTATTATTGATGAGAAACTTGTTGAATCAAAATTGGGTAAAATAGTTACTAATAGAGATTTAAGCAGATATATTTTATAATTAAAAAACTAATTATGAAAAAAATTATTTTAGTTGCACTGCTTATTCTGGTAAATTTTCAGGTATTTTCGCAGAGCGAAATTAAATCATCTACAAGTGAAGGATATACGGGAGTTGGGCTTTCATTTGTTTTCTTTACGAATAAGGATGTCTGGAACATTTATCCATTCCTGGATATTTCCAATACTTCTTTTGTAACAGAAGTTACTCCTTATATTGGTTATAAATTCAGTAAGACAGTATCCCTTGAGTTCGCACCAGGTTTTTTAATGAATAGGTCATATAGTAAAAATGGATTTTTTTTCACCAATGAATCAGGTATAAGACAATATTATGTTCCGCAAAATGTTACTCTTGTTGCAATTCCGGTTAACGCTCGCGCTAAGATTTTTCCATTTGCTAAAAATGCAATGATTAGTGATTTTGTTTCGGGATTATACTGCGGGTCAGGTTTAGGAATTATGTTTATTGGGGAAAGTTACGATAATTTTATTTATGCTGATGATATTTCCCTTACACCTATTGGAGCCAAAATAAGCAAGAAAAATAGTTGGGTATTTAATTCTCAGGTCTTTGTTGGTTTTGAGTTTCAATCAAGACTTGGTCTTGGTGTAGAAATTGGTTATAGAATTGTTCCTACAAATAATGAAAGAAAAGTTGCTGTTGTTTCAGATATAGCACCCAATATGAGTTATTTTTATCTTAATTTTAAAGGTAGATTGGGCTTTTAACTTAATATAATTATCGAAAAGTTATGAATTATTTTAATTCATAACCTTTTTTTATTTCTAAAAATTCTTTTTTACAATATTATTTTAATTATTCGGATTTAATATATAATTATATTTGGGTATATTTGTATTACAAATTGAATAGGATATATTACAAGAGAGGTTTTATTTTTTTAATTCTATTAGTTTTATTATTCCCATCCTGTGAATTATTGAAAATAAAGCATACTGAACCACCTAAAAAGCAGGATAAGGATAAAACTACTATGAAGAAACCTGTCATTAAGGGAATGAGAGTAGGGGCTTTAAAAACAGGAAAGTATGTTTATAATGCTTCAGTTGAAGTATCAGATGGTTTTCTTAAGTCTAAAATATTCAGAGAGATTAAGTTTCAATTTGGTAATGTTATTATTACAGAGGATACTTACAACTCAACAGAAAGAACTTCTGATAAATTCGTTATAGATTCAGTGTCTTTATTACCATATTCAAGAATATTGTCTTCCGGTATTGAAGAATTAATTAATGCAAAGTTTTCTCCGACACAGATTGAAGGTTATTTATTACTTTCAAGTGGTTCAACTCCATTTCAGAGAATTCTTTCACATCCAGTTTTTAGTGATGGGTTTTCTTTAGACCTTGCGATTACTTTATTACCTCTGGAAGTTGGATACAGAACTAAGTTATATTATTATGATTTTAAACTTGATGATATAAGAAGTATAAATATTGAAGTTGTGAATATAGAATATTTTCAGTTAGCAAATGAAAGTATTGAATGTTATAGAGTTTTTGTTACTGATGAAGAAAACGGAACAATGGATACATATTGGATTTCGTATGAAGAATATCCCAAAATCATAAGAGCAGAAATACAGGTAATTTCTGATTTTTCGAAGCGAATGAAAACATACGAATTGGTTGAGGTAATTTATTGATTTAATATTTTAGTTTATTTTTTTTATAAAATAAAAAACGCCTGAGATTTTTTAAGTCTCAGGCGTTTTAATATTAATTTATAAATTTCCTTATTTAATCAACATCATTTTCTTTACTTCGCTGAATCCGTTTACATCTAATTTGTAGAAGTAAACGCCACTAGTTAAATTAGCACCATTGAATTCTACTGAATATGAACCTGCATTCATATTTTGATTAACAAGCGTCATAATTTCTTTACCAAGAATGTCATAAATCTTTAATGTAACAAGTCCTGACTTTGGTAAAGCGAAGTTAATCTTGGTAGATGGATTAAATGGATTTGGATAGTTTTGTGACAATGAGTATTCGCTTGGAACATTTGTAGATATTGGTTTAACACCTACAAGGGGTGGTCCGTAACGTCCGATTTTTCCATTACTTCTTACACCCCAAATTACACTTCCATTCCTTGCTTTATTGATATGATACCATGCACCATCAGGAGCAGTATATTGTGTTGTCCAGTTAGCACCATTGTTTGAGCTGTAATAAACAGCGGTACCTTGTGGGACAACCCACCATTCACTACCAGCACCTGTAATACCACCGCAGGAAGCGGATAATGGGGAAGTTAAAGCTGACCAGTTTTGTCCACCGTTTGTAGTTATATTTAATGTATTGTAAGCGGTTAATCCGACAGTTGCACTGTTGAACCATACAGCGTATTGATTTGTGAATGTGGTTGTTTGTTGTGACCAGTTAGCACCTAAATTGGATGAATACATTAAGTAGTTTGCATTTGTTCCAAACCATATATTATTTCCAACCATCATAAATGAGTTATTCCATCCTGCTGCAGTACTTGCAACTGTTGCCCAGTCAACCCAGTTGATACCACCATTTGTGGATTTCTTTAATGTCCAGTTACCACCTACTGGATCACCCATATGATATGCGGTGTTTGCATCAGTCATCCATAATGCATTTCCAAATCCACCTGGTTGATTAAATACTTCAGTCCAGTTTACACCACCATTTGATGTCCTATATATATAATTTCCAGCCGTGGGGGAACCGGTAACTAATGCAATATTTGCATCCCATGCAAAAATATTGTATAATGGATAAGATGCTGGAATGTTACCACTTACAACTACCCAGTTTTGTCCTGAATTTGTTGTTCTTAATACTTTTCCTGCAGCACCACAAGCCCATGCTACATTATCATTAACTGCTGAAACTGAATATAACGAAGTAGTAACGGGAGAAGTTTGCTCTGTCCACGCAGGAGGAGTTAGAGGAATAGCTGTTCCATAAATAACGAATGGAACACCTTGTGGGTAGGTGCCATCCAACATATCAACCCAGCCTGTTGGTTGTTTTTGTTTACCGTTACCAGTTACTTGTTGATTTAAAATAGACCTTGGGGGTGCCCATGGCCCTGAAGCTAAAGAGCCAGCGAAGGCAGTGTAGAACCAATATGTACCTGGCATTAATGTTACTGCTAATGTGTCAGTTACTGCCATTATTGGTCTTTGACTGTTGGTCAAATCTGTTCCTGTAACGCGATAAATGCCGGTAAAGTAAGTAGATCTGAGTCTTGAAGTAGTAGTATCACCAGCGAGCAATGTTGTAAATGTGGAATTTGTGTAAATTGCAAGCCTTGATGCCGTAATTGTTGAAGTTGTAGTGGAACCAGTTTGATAAGAAAAGAATCTTATTGAATCAATTTGCCATTTCACACCGGCAGGAACCACAAAATCATCACCTAATCCGTATCCTTGAGCCAAATTAGCTCCGTAACCGTAGATAGTTCCACCAGTGAAAATTGCACTTGCATGAGCTCCACCAAATCCTTGATTTGGGTGAGTTATTAATTGCCCAGAATCAGCTAATAAAGCCATCATATCGACTGTTGAATACAAAATTTTTGAGCCAGTTTGATTGGCATAGTCAAGTGTATTTGTGGGATGTGCTAAATCCCATTCAGTGACTACATCATTTGGGTCTTCGTTTATATATCCGAAACCAAATAAAAGTAGTCCTGCTATAAGCAGTGCGAACAAAGGAATAATGAATTTTTTCATTTTTTCTCCTTTTTTTTAATTTTTTACATTTTACAATATATTAATATCCTAAAGAATTGTCAAGATAATTTTTTTTGTTATGATTTTTTTTGATGATAAAATATAAAAATTGGAAAATGTACACTATATATATAACAGAGGTTTATAGTTTGGGTGGGTGGGAAGGTGAAAAGGATAAGTCTTAGAACTTATCCTTTTTATTTTTAAGCTCTAACAATGCTTGTATTATTCTTGGTCCGGGCCTTGAAATTAAATCTGCATTTATTACAAATATTTTATTTTCTTTGATTGCTTTGGTTGTTGAAAGTTTATTACTTAACATTCTTTTCCATTCTCCAAATTTGTCTTCTAATTCGGATGTTAATATTATATATTCGGGATTCTTTAACAAAATATCTTCATAATTAATCTCTGGATAAGGTAAATTTACCGTAGCGTATATATTTTCAAATCCTGCTAAATCCAAAATGTTATGAATGTAGGTAGTTCTATTTACTGTTATCAAAGGATTTAATGATAGTAAAAATAAAGCTTTTGCTTTTGGTGTATTTCTCTTGATAGAATCTAATAGAATTTTGATTGAGTCTATTTTTTTATTTATATCTTTTGCTTTATCTGTACTATTAGTTATAATTCCTATATCTGTAATCATTTTCATAATTCCTTCAATATTTCTTGGATTTGTAACAAAAACCTTATAATTATTTTCTATTAAAGTACTATATGTTGATTTTGAATTACCTTCAATTGTAAAAAGTATTAAATCAGGATTTAAAGATGTAATTATTTCAATATTGGGATTAATCATACCGCCTACACTTTGTTTAGTCCTGCACTCAGGGGGAAAATTGCAATAATCTGTTATCGCTACGAGTTTGGAATCTGCACCTAACTCATAAATCGTTTCCGTTATATTGGGAGCGAGAGAAATGATTCTTTCCGGAAGTTTATCAAAATTAAATACATTACCAATATCGTCTTTAACTGTTATTTGTGTGAATTTCTCCTGTGTTTTGTTTTCACAACTTAAAAATAAAATTATAATGAAAACGATAAATGTTTTTATGGTATATTCTTTTATTATTTTCAAAACTTATTTAGCAGTGGATTATTCTAATATAAAAAGAGATATTTTAATTATTAGCTAAAAATGAAGAAATCAAATAAACTAATCTGACTGTTTTTTCAAATAAAGGTAAATTTAATGTCTCTGGTTTATCAGTAGTCAAATGGAGGTGTTGATATCCGTTCGTTGTTACAAAATATAAACCATTAATTCCTTTTTCGTAGAATGGTGTTAAATCAGCACCACCACCAGCCCATGTACCTTCAACCATAGATTTGGTATAAACAGAATCGATACTTCTGGCAATTTTCCATAGTTCGGGTGAAGATAATCCATTACCTACACGGATACTATCGCCACTTGCAATGCAATCCATATTTAAGACAGCGATTATTTTATCAAGTGGGACAACTGAATTATTTACAAAAAACTTTGCACCTTGCATACCTGTTTCTTCATTTGAAAAAAGTAGAAATAGTATTGACCGTTTAGGTAATTCTTCCGAGTTTAAAAATGCTCTCGCAATTTCTAATACAGCAGCAGAACCGGAAGCGTTATCATTTGCACCCGGGAAATAAATTTCACCTGCCTGCCCACCAACATGGTCAAGGTGAGCGCTGATTATTATATATTCATTTTTTAAATCTTCATCTGTTCCTTCCAGTAAACCTAAAACATTCATCGTAGTTCTATGGTATGAATATTCAGAAACTATATCAATTTCAACTACTGTACTGCATACTTTTGAAATTGGTATTTTTTTAGTATCAATTTCATTTTGTAAATCAGATAAAGATAATTTATAATCTTCCCGTAATAATTCTTCTGCAACACTATAATCTATTTGAAGCATAGGGAAATTATTCAATTGTACTCCTTCACCATCCATAACGCTACCAATGGGTTTTTGTTTTTCTGGTGCATTCGGTTTAGGCACAAAGAGAATACCAACTGCTCCTTTCATATAAGCTGTATATGCTTTATTTCTTAATGAAGGGTCCCATTTAGAATATGGAGACAAATTCCAATCTGGTTGTTGTTTAAAAACAAGAACAACTTTACCGTTTACATCAATATCTTTATAATCATCGTATCCGAGTGATGGTTCTGAAATTCCGTAGCCACAAAAAACTATATTAGATTTTATTTT
Organism: Candidatus Tepidiaquacella proteinivora; assembly: GCA_013348845.1. Lineage (GTDB taxonomy): Bacteria > Bacteroidota > Ignavibacteria > Tepidaquicellales > Tepidaquicellaceae > Tepidaquicella > Tepidaquicella proteinivora. The sequence continues at coordinate 195,433 of CP054675.1, forward strand.
ACCTGAACCTGTAAATCCACGGCAGACATAATCTTTACCAAGAATTAGCTTCTCCTTAACATTATTTTTTATTATATAAAATTCAGCTTTTTTGATTTCATTATATTCAATCAGAAATTTCTGAAAAAAACTTCCATTGGAAACAGGCTTCAACCCGAGTGAAATAAATTCTTTTGCAAAAAAATCTGCTGCTTTATAATATCCTGTACTACCACTGAGTCTTCCTTGCAATTCTTTAGAAGAAAGATACTCAACTGTTTTTATTAAGTTTTCAGATTTAATATAATCATATCCCTTAAAATCTGCTTGCGGATATGATATTTTAAAAAATGCTATAATTGAAAGTAAAACAAATATTCTTTTCATATTATATCTTTAATTTAAAAAATTATGTTTTCATCTTCTTCTTTTTCGCTGCGGGAAAAAGAACATTATTTAATATTAATCTATATCCCGGTGAGTTTGGGTATTCATCTAAATTTGTTGCTGGTGCGCCTACAAGATGTTGATAATCTTCAGGGTCATGTCCGCCAAGCAGAGTAAAAGTGCCTTTACCATAGTTACCATGTATATATCTTACCCAGTTAGTGCCTTCATTCATTCCAAGTATGGTAATGTTTTTCTTTAAAAATTCTTTTTTAAAACCGGATGTCTGTCCCATAAATCCTTTTATAGTTGAAGTATGGCACTGAGTTAACATAGTCGGTACGGGGTCTATTTTCGCCTGAAAATCAACTAATTTAAAATTATCATTATACTGCCCTATATAAAATAATTCATCTGTGATATCTATATTTGAGTATTCATATACGAGTGGGTCAAGAATAATTTTAAAGTTTTCGAATGCAATACATTCTGAATAATCAAGTTTTTCATTTGCTTTTGTATCAAGGGGGTCTCCATCATATATTTCAGCGCAGATATCAGTGTTTTCTGTTGCAAGTGAAATATCGTAAGTATCAGTTGCAGAACACATAGTAAATAAAAAACCACCATTTGCTATATATTCATTTAATTTCTTAACAACATCTCTTTTCAGTTGAGATACTTTTTTATAACCAAGTTTTTTTGCCATATCTTCATTTGTCTTTTTCTGAATCAGGTACCAATCTGAAGTTGAAAACGTTGCAAAAAACTTCCCGTATTGACCTGTGAAATCTTCATGATGTAGATGAATCCAGTCAAATCCTTTTAATTTACCTGATAGCACTTCTTCATCCCATAACTTTTCATAAGGAATACCGGCGTAGTCTAATGCAAGTTGAACTGCATCATCCCAGGGAAGTGCATTCGGGGGTACATAGACTGCTATTCTCGCTGCTTTTTCAAGTCTTACAAGTTCTGTATTATTATTTTCCTCCTGTACAAAAGCATATACCTGTGCTGTTTCTGTTCCATTCAGTAATTCGTAATAAACTTTATTAGATTTACATTCTTCTTCGAGCGATGGAGAATAATTAAATAAGAAAGAACCGCCACGATAATTTAATAGCCAATCAAGTTCTTTTCCTGCTAACAGATGTCTATATGCGATACCATAGGCTTTCAGATGATTTGTCTGTGTACTTTCCATTGGAATAAGTAATTTTACCTGTGAAAAGCAATTAGAAATAAAAACAGATAATAATAGTATTAATACTCTGAACATACATCTAAATTATAAATCAATTAATTAAAAATCAAATGCATTGTAATTGTAATAATTTGATTTAATATTTGTGATATTAATTTAAATAATTATTTGTGAAAATACTTGCATTTGAAACTTCCTGTGATGAAACTTCTTCAGCAGTGCTGAATGATGAAAATGTTGTTTCAAATATAATAATGTCTCAATTATCCCACCTTGAATGGGGCGGCGTTGTACCTGAAATTGCATCAAGAGAACATTTGAAAAATATAGTTTTGGTAATGAATGAAGCCTTGAAAAAAGCTAATTCGAAACTTAATGAAATAGAACTTATTGCTGCAGCAAAAGAACCTGGTTTAGTAGGTGCTTTGTTAATTGGTTTTAGTTTTGCCAAATCATTGGCTATTTCCCTTGAAGTTCCGTTTGTGCCCGTTAATCATATACAAGCGCATTTATATTCATCTTTTATTCAAAATGAAAAACCATCATTTCCTTTCTTATCATTAATTGTTTCAGGTGGTCATACTTTATTAGTATATGTCGAAGATTATTTTAAGCACAAAATTGTAGGAACTACTGTTGATGATGCAGCAGGGGAAGCATTCGATAAAGTGGCAAAGTTACTTAATCTTGGATATCCCGGAGGTCCGATAATAGATAGATTAGCAAAAACGGGAAATAAGGATTTTCATAAGTTTCCGCTGGCAAATGTAAAAAATCAGCCTTATAACTTTTCATTTTCAGGAATAAAAACTTCGGTATTGTATTTCCTGAGAAAATTAAATTTTGAAGAAAATAAAAATGATAAGTTAATATCTGATATTTGTGCTTCATTTCAGGAAGCTGTTACTGAGAGTTTATTGAGAAAAACACTTGCTGCTGCAAAAAAATATAATGTGAAAACCATTACTATTTCTGGTGGTGTTGCTGCGAATTCTTTACTAAAAGTCAAATTTGAGAATTTAATTTCAAAAGGCTATAAGATTTATATCCCATCTACTGATTATATTACTGATAATGGTGCAATGATCGGATATTTAGCGTATCTGAAATATAAATATTATAGTGATAAATCGTATTTTATTTATGAAAGTTTGAAAGAAGCCGTGAATCCAAGATTAGTTAATATTTAAATTGTTGTGCTTCTTGTTATTAAAAATTTAAATATAAAAAATATTATATTTGGATTATTTAAATAAATATTTTTTATTATATTAAATGGGAACAATACAAACAAATTAGTCTTATGATTATAACTTCAGAAAAATCTGTTTATGATGTATTATATGCCGAAGATGATCCAATAGCTCAAAAACTATTATATGATTATGTAAAATCTTATAATTATCCTTATAATATTACATTGGCATCTTCATTTGAAGAAGCAGTAGAAAAACTCAGGAACTTTAAATATGATGTTGTTTTAGCAGATTATTACCTTGGTGATGGGGAAGGAATAGATCTCGTTAAATATTTAAAAGGTGTTCCGCTGATAATAATAACAGGGGCAGGGGATGAAGAAATTGCTATTAATTCAATGAAATCAGGAGCATATGACTATCTTGTTAAATCTCCGCAATTAACGCATTTAAAGAAACTATCATTTACAATTGAGAATGCAGTTACAAGGAAAAATATGGATAATCTTATTCAAATGCATTCTCAGGCAATACAGGATATTACAGATGCAGTATTCTTTATTGATACCCGAAATAGATTTATATATGTTAATGATGCCTTTTGTAAAATGTATCAATATGATAAAGAAGAAATTATAGGGAAAAATTTAGGAACAATCTGGGAGAAAGGTGGTAAAGTTTTTGAGAAGTTTTATGATAAGAAATTTTCAGGTGATTATTATAGTGTTAAAAGTGATGGGACTGTTTTTCCTGTGTCTTTGACTTATACACCAATAATTCAGAAAGATGGAGAAATAATAGCGAGCGTAGGGATAGCAAGAGATATTACTGAACAAAAGAAAACCCAACTGGTATTGAAGAAATATTCTGAACATCTTGAAAAACTTGTTGAAGAAAAAACGAAAGAATTAAGGGAGAAAGAAAGATTAGCAACCATTGGAGAAACTGCTACGATGGTAGGACATGATTTACGAAATCCCTTGCAAGTATTAATTAATTCTATATATATTGCAAAATCAAGTATTAATGAGAAATCTGTCGGGAATCATACTATAGAAGAAGTTGCGACTATATTCAATGAAATGATGGAGCAGGTTGAATATATGAATAAGATTGTATCTGATTTGCAGTATTATGGAAAGAATTTAAAACCAGAGTTTAGACGGGTTGATTTGGAAGCTTTTTTATATAAAATAATATCAGAACATGCGAATTTTGACAATATTGAGTATCAGGTTATTATAGAACCGAAAGCAAATGAAATATATTTTGATAAAGATTTAATGCAAAGATTATTTATCAATTTATTTTCAAATAGTCAGGCTGCAATGAAAGATGATGGTATAATTAAAATAAAAGCAGTAAAATCAAGGAAAAATTATATTATTACTGTATCTGATAATGGACGGGGTATCCCTGAAGAAATAATGCCACATCTGTTTAAACCATTATTCACTACAAAGGCAAAAGGAACAGGATTAGGATTAAGTGTTTGTAAAAGGATTATTGAAGCTCATAGAGGTAAAATAGAAGTTGATAGTATTGAAGGAAGAGGAACAACAGTAAAATTAACAATACCAGAACTAATAGAGGAGAAATAAAAAATGAATACTAAAAAAATATTAGTAGTAGATGATGATTTAGGTATATTAAAATCATTCGAAACAATTTTAAAAAAGCGCGGTTACGAAGTTGAAACCGCAGCTACTGCAAAAGATGGGATAAAATTAATCAAGAAAACTGCATTTAATGCGGCGCTTCTTGACATTAAGTTACCTGATAAAGATGGTACTGAGGTATTAAAAGAAATAAGGAAAATCAGACCTGGTATGATTAAAATAATGATTACCGGCTTTGCAGATATAGATAATGCAGTTCAATCACTAAATCTTGGAGCAAATGCTTATATAATGAAACCGGTAAATCCTGACGAATTATTAAGGCTATTGGAAGAAAAACTCTCAGAACAGGAGAAAAATGAAATGTTGACCGATGACAGAATTTCACAATGGATTGAAGACAGATTAAATCAATTAGATGAATAATTAATTTAATAAATTATAAAATGAAAAAATTAATTTTTATTCTTTTTGTAGTAGTTTTTTGTTCTACATTGGGGATATCATTTTCACAGGTTGAAGAAGGGTCAAGAGTTTATGACTTGAAGATATTTCCGGAAGCAGAAGTGATTATGGGTCCATTGGGAACCCTATATGGGTATTTTCAAATTATGCCATTGTGTAAAGCTACAAGCAATACACATATTGACATAGTATATACCAATTCTGAAGTTATTATGAGCAGCGTTAGTTTTATGACTCTTTATATAAATGGGAAACCCCTTTCCAGTATATTCATCAATGCTAAGACACCTGATAGTGCTGTATGGAGGGTAAATATACCACCAGAGTATTTAATATCTGGATATAATACGATATTGATTACATCTTTACAAAGAACAACCGATGATCCCTGTAAAGACCTTTATAACAAAGCAAATTGGGTTAGGATTAAGAACTCATCAAATCTGCATCTTGAATTAAGTTTAAACAATCCGCTTGCTTTATATAGATTTCCTTTCCCATATTTGAATTATTTAAGGGATAATCCTATCAATTGTAAAATTGTTATTCCACCCCCGTTTAGTAATGAAGAAATAGAGTACTTATTAAAATTAGCAAGTGACTGGGGGGCAAGAGTTCCTTTTAGGGGTTTGAATATAAGTTTCTCTTCAAAGTTTGATGAATCTCCGACTGAAAACAGGATTTATATTGGTGATTATAATAAAATGAAGGGAAAAATTACAGCAAGTATTCCGGAAGGTAGCGGATATTTATATCAGACCAGAGATGGAAACTATCAACAGATTTATATTACAGGAGCAGATAAAAGTAGTATTAGTAAAGCTTTATATTCACTTGTATCACCAAATCTTTTACCGCAAAATGATGAAACTTCTCAAGTTGTTACAAGAACTTTTTCAGAAAATCTTGAAGAATATAACTTACCAAAACAAGGACTGTTTGTATTGACCGATTTAGGATTACCCCAGATTAACCTTGAAGGGATTTTTTCACAAAGTAAAATTGTCGTTGTCAGGAGACCTGTCAGGTATGGTGCAGGTATAGAATCATATATTAAATTATATTTTTATCATTCAGAAAATCTTGATAAGAAACAATCATTACTTTCTATATATATTAATGGTGTTCCCGCAGGAAGTATATCACTTGGTCCTGAAAATGTCAGGGGTGGAGAATTGGTTGTGAAGATTCCTGAATCAGAATTAAATAAACCTTCCTGGGTTATTAGTTTTGTTGTGTATCATTATGTTGGATCAATTGAAGAAGTTAATTGTACTTACGATTATGATAATTCCGTATGGACCTTGATTGAAGGTAAGTCTGAAATATACTTAGCACCTGGTGGAGCCGAAGTAAGACCAAGTTTGGTTGACTTCCCAAATATGATAGGTACCGATATAGAAAGTATTAAGAGAATATATTTCTGGTTACCAGATAACGCTGATGATGATTTAATAAAAATTGCTTCAATAATTTCTGCAAGAGCTGGGCAAACATTAAAACATAGAATAGACCCAAAGGTTATTATATCCAATGAGATTGATAATAAGTTGAAATCAGATGCAAATATTTTATTTGTCATCGGTTATCCAAACGATATGCAAAGATGGAATTATTTTAAGGATAAAATGTTAATAAAACCAACCGGAGAAGATAATTATATTGTTGATGAAAGAATTGAAACTCCAAATGAAAGTTTAAAAAATATGTCAATGATACAAGCGTTTGAGTCGCCATGGAACCCGAATGGTGTTGTTTATGCAATTATGCCTAAAGGAGCTGATGGAATAAAAAATTTAGCGGATGCTTTGACAATTCCTGAAAAAATTTCGAAAATTGATGGTCAGGTATGCCTTGTATCTAAAGAATCAGAAGTTATTCCACTTGCAACACCTGAGAAGAAACATATAGTAGAAACTGTGAGCGGACCATTAAGAAATATTCCGTTGAGATATTTGATAGGAGGAATAATTGTTATTCTGATAATAGCATACTTGATTATCAGGTATATTAAAAAGCATCGTTCAGCAAAAATATAAAAGAAATGATTTTCAAATCCAGTTATGAGAAAAAACTCCTTAATTTCGTATTTGACCTTTTGAGAAAATACGGATTTAATCCTGATGCTATTTTTTCGAAAAAGGAAATAAAATTAAGGACTCTTTTATATACTCTACGAGATAAGAAAATTTATCCTCCGGAAGACTTTTATAAGGAACTTTCAAAATTTCTTGACTTACCATATTTTGAAGCAGGATTATTAAAAGAAATAACATATAGAGCTACTGCACTACCATATAGTGTAATGTATAAAAATCTGATTTTTCTTTTACAGGTAAAATCAGATAAAGTTGTTTTAGCAATTGCAAATCCGTTCAATTTTCCACTATTTCGTGAGCTTGAAAAAATATTTAAGAGAAAAGTAGAAATTTATATTACTTCAGCAGAGGCAATTGAATATGTTTTAGATGAAGGATTTAAACAGATACATAGTTTTAAAGCAATTGATGAACTTCGTATTAAATCTCCTGAATATTCTGCTTCTAAAGTTTTGTACGATTGGCAGAGAAATTTCTTAATACTTTCATTAGTTGTATTTTTTATTTTACTGATTTTAGAACCCGGCCAAGTTTTCTTTATTTTGTTTTTAGTAATCAATTTGATTTATTTTATTATAAATCCTTTTAAATTAATAATTGCTCTTAAAGGATTTGAAAGTATTCGGAGGAAAGTAAATATAACTCAACCGGAAGTCAGGGCATTAGATGAAACTTCACTTCCTATATATACCATTTTGATACCCGTTTATAAGGAATCTGAGGTTATTCCGAATATTATTAATAATATGAATAAGCTTGATTATCCGAAAGAGAAACTTGATATAAAATTATTAATTGAGGAAAAAGATTCTGAAACTATTGAAGCTTGCAAAAAATATGGTATAATCGGAGAACCCCAGGAAACTTTATTTGGATTATCGAAAGAGACGTATAAAGAAATGGTCAAAATGTTTGACCCGATAATAATTCCGGATGCTCCGATAAAAACAAAGCCACGAGCATGTAATTATGGACTGTATAGAGCTTATGGTGAGCATATAGTAATTTATGATGCAGAAGACGAACCGGAACCAGACCAGTTGAAAAAAGCTATAGTTGCATTTCAAAAATTAGGTGATGAATATGCTTGCTTGCAGGCGCATTTAAATTTCTATAATCCAAAAGAGAATTTACTTGCAAGATGGTTTGCCCTTGAATATACATTCTGGTTTGATTACTGGTTGCAGGGATTAGATATATCAGGAGCGCCATTGCCGCTCGGTGGAACGAGTAACCATTTTAAAACAAAAACATTAAAAGAACTTGGAGGATGGGACCCGTATAATGTTACTGAAGATGCAGATTTAGGTGTTAGAATTTCACAGAAAAGGTATAAAACCGCAATGTTAAATTCCTATACTCTTGAAGAAGCCAATTTAAGAGTTGGAAACTGGATTAGACAAAGGTCTCGCTGGATTAAAGGATATGTACAGACATTTTTTGTACATATGAGACATCCAATAAAATTATTCAGAAAACTTGGTATAAAACAATCGCTTTATTTCATTCTGACATTCGGCTTTAATATTTTATTCCCCCTTGTTAATCCTTTGTTATGGTTAATAACTATACTCACTTTTGTTTTTCCTGAATCTACTTTAACACTTTTTACACCGGAGGTAAAAACTATTTGTGAGTTCAATCTGATATTAGGAAATCTCGTTTATATTATTCTACATATCGGACCTACAGTTATTAAAGAACATTATACTTCTATACCTTTTGCTGTTTTAATTCCACTTTACTGGGTGCTTATGAGTTATGCAGCGTGGAAAGGGACTTTACAATTAATAACAAAACCTTTCTACTGGGAAAAAACTCAACACGGTTTAACATCATATAAACCGAAAGCAAGTCTTAGTGAGAATGAAGAAATGATAAATCAAGTAAAAGCAAGAAAAATTAAACCTGAAAGCGTATAAATATATTCTATATAATCTGAAAATTTTGTTTTGCTTTGAGTAGGATAATTGATACTGTCAAGAAGACAATAAAAAATTTTTTTGAGCTTCAGTCCGGAAAAATAGCAGCATTAGTAATCTCTTCTATTACTGGTTTTTTTGCACAATTATATTTTTATTCTAATGAATTAATTTTTTCATACCGCGATGCTGTAACTCATCTTGATAGCGCAAGGAGATTTTTTGATTCTATTACTCCCGGTGTATTATCGCAAATGGGAACAGTGTGGCTCCCTATTCCTCACTTTTTACTCTTACCATTAACATATATTGACTATTTTTGGTTTACAGGATTAGCTGGTTGCATTCTGGGGTACTTTTGTTATATAATAACCTGTCTTAATGTATTTAGATTGGGAGAATTAATTACGGAAAAGGGGTTAACTAAATGGGTTACTTTTTCTATTTTTGCTTTTAACCCTAACATCTTATATTTCCAGACAACAGCGATGACCGAGCCAGTTTTCTATATGTTTTTACTTACTTCTTTGTTTTTTCTTTTAAGATGGCAGGATTATAAGAAGAAATTTGATTTAATTGCTTCAGGTTTCTTTGCTGCTTTAGCAATGGGAACAAGGTATGAAGCATGGTTATTTACATTTTTTATAGCGGTTTTTATTTTCATCATTTATAAAAGAAGAAAGCGAAACCCATTACGAGGATTATTTCTTTTTTATTCAATACCGGTGTTTTTCATCTTTCTTTGGTTATTATATAATTGGATTTACTTTAATGACCCACTTGATTTTCAAAGAGGGGAATATTCCTCTCAAGCTCTTATGAAACCCTTTGAGGAAGCGGGAAATTTACCTGCAAAAGGAAATATTTTTGTTGCAATAGAAATTTATTTTAAAGCTGTTTTTTCTAATATTAGTGTTTTTTTCTTTATTCTTTCTTTAGTTGGGGTTTATATTTATTATAGAAGATTTAAATTTTTCAATAAATCATTAATTCCTTATGTAACGATAACAGTTTTCATTGTTGGTATTTCATCGCTTTTTTTAGGTCAAGTTGCAGTTTTATTGCCTAATACTGAACCTGCCGGCTATTTTAATGCAAGGTACGGATTGTTTGCGTTTCCATTCATAATTTATTTTGTCGGTTATTTATATGATAGAATTTCTATCAAGAAAATATATGAAGTAGTCGGCTTGATTGTCGTTGTTATTATTTCAATATTATGGGTATTTAATTATCCTTATTCTGCCGGCTCAATTGAAGAAGCATATTATTTCGATTCATATCACCCTGAATTGAAACGCGCTTCTGTATTTTTAAAAAATAATTATAACGGAAAAAGGATACTTTACGATGATAAAAATTTGAATTTATATCCTTATTGTCAGATCCCTATAAAAGAAAGAATTCACAAACATACATTTAAGTTTGGTGAAGTTGCTTTAAAAAGCCCTTCTTTGGTAGTTGGGTGGATTATGGTTGATAATAGAATAAACGATGAAGTATTATTCTATATTAAGGACCTACCGGATTTTAAAGCAAATTTCAAAATTGTTTATGTTGACCGTGGAATTGAAATATATAAAAGAATAAGGGATTGAATTTAGAATTTCCTTTTATAAACTTCTATACCTTCATCATTATACATTAGTTTAAAATTCTCAGTAAAATCTAAGTTGTTTTTCATTGCAATATATATTTTATCATTCGGATTCATTTTATTAAATAAAACCCACCTTACAACTGTAGAGGGCTTATTCATTGCCTGATTTCCTACATCCCATGTATATTCGTGGATTCTATCTTTCATTGGAATACCTGTTCCAGCAAAGAAGATTATTGAGAAGTCGTCATATAAAATATTTCCACCATCATAATATGTTTTTAAGAAATTTGAGGTTCTTCTAAAAGGTTGAGATAACATAATTGCTGTTTTCGCTTCCCCGATTGCTGGAACACCCATAGGCCATACTATATACCAGCTCATAAATTCAATAAAGATGAAAATACAAAATGCTACAATTTTATAATTGATTTCTTTAATTATCGTAAAGAAAAACCCGACAAAAACACACAACCCCGGAATAATTCCTACTACATATCGAGTCTGGAAATAACCTTTAGGTATTGTTTTTGGTGTTTCTATTGCTACCTGTCCGTAATATAACGATATTAAATTTAAAATATAAAATATTAACATTGCCAGAGGGATTAAACAATAGACAGAAAATTTGCGCTTAACGAGAAAAAGAATTAATCCTGTAAAAGCTAATGCAGCCATTACAAAACCTGTATTGGAAATTAATGTTGTATTTAAGATATCAAGAGATTTATCAATATCGTGTTTGTAAGGTGCTCCACCAATACTTGCATATCTTAAATTAACCTGAAATTCACTTGAATATGGTCCTCTTTGAAAAGTGAGCACATCTCCGTGTAAAGAGTAATTTAACCATAAATACCATGCGATGCATAAAATGGGAACAAAGGAAAAATAAATTAAAGACTTTACAGGATGCTTTTTCTTTTCGAAAATTGCAACTAATAAAACAACAAAAAAGAGACAAAGAAAATATCCCCAACTTTCATATCTTGTAAGTGATGCTAATCCTAAAACTATTCCTCCCCTGACAAGTTCTCCGGAGAGTTCTGTTTTTTCCCAGTTTAATACATGATATATAGCAAGAATAATAAACATCAGGAAAATCGGTTCTGTCATTGCGGTTGTATATAAATAAAGTATATTTGGATTAAACACAAAAAAAGCCGTTCCCAATAGAGCGGAAATGTTTTCCCCCGTTATCATTCTGATTACTTTGTATAAAAAACCTGCTGAAATAATAAAACAAATAAACCCAACAATGCAACCCGCTAACCCAGTTACCCATAAAAAATCAAAATAGACAAAAGGTATGTATATTAAATGTGGAACAGGGAGCCAGACTATACCAATTTGATTAATGATGCCAGGGTCTCTTGAGTCGTAAATTCTTCTTGCTACATCAAGATGAAGACCAGCATCATTATATGCAAAAACTAATCCATCAGAAAATGAAATTATCTGAGCGATAATACTAACAATCGCAGATATTAAAAGAACAAACCTGAATGTTGTTTTAATATCTGAATTTGTTGAAATTGCGTCTTTAATAAATTTTGTAAATTTGTCCACTTTAATTTTTTTATCTTTATTTTTACTAAATTTTTTTTTAAATTCAATGTAATTATTAATACTCAAATTTAATTAATTGGCTAAAAAAAGGGTCTTTATTTTAACTTTACTAATTGTTTTTACACAAATAACGAATTCTTTTTCTCAATGGGCTTTAAGAAAAGGAGAGGGTGGCGCAATAGTTAGTTTCCGATATTATGAAAGTGACCAATACTATGATGCAGATGGAATTTTAAGAAGTTCTGTAAATGATGGAAAATTTCAAAAGACAGAAATCGGGGTTTGGTATTCTGTTGGATTAGGTAAAAAATGGGGTCTTTTTACAGGGTTTTCATTTGCAGCATTGCAATACAAAGATAAATATCTTGATAATAAAAGCGCAGGTTTTACTAACCCGCAGGTTGGAGTTGTGTACCAAATTACAGAATATCCAAAGCCTGTTACAGGGATATTATTCAGTATAAATCTACCGCTTCATTTTCCAAGAAATCAGTTACCTGAACTCGGGGCAAAATTCGTTGAATATGACCTTGCTTTTGCAATTGGTGATGGATATAAAGCATTTAATAAAAATGGATTTTGGAGTTTTGGAATTGCCGGACATTATAAAGCAAATGTATTTACTGAATTTCAATATAGAATTTATACTGCAGACGGTTTTGATTTTTCAAAAAAGTTTACTTTGTTTGCAGGAGCAGAATATGCACATTCTGTTAATACAAGTTTTAGAGTACTGAAAATTGGAGGGACCTTATTGTATAAAGTAACGAAAAATGTCGGTATTGGTATATTTACTGAATTAATTCCTTATGGAAGAAACATTGGTGTTGGTCCTACCGGTGGGGTATCTTTCTGGTATTCTTATTATTAATTTTTAATAAACCTGCTTCCGGGTTTACTTACAGGTATTTTTTCTAACCAATCGGGAACTTCATCCGGAGCGAACTTTATAACATCTAATTTAGCAAGAGAAAATTGTTCTGTATTAAAATTTACTTTACCGTTACTTCTATCTATAATATATCCTACCCCTTTTAAATTAGCTTTATTTTCCTTAACAATTTCAATTATTTCAAAAACACTTTTGCCAGTTGTCACTACATCTTCGCAAATCAATACATTATCACTTTCACTTATTGTAAAACCTCTTCTTAATTTCATAATACCATTTTCTCTTTCAGCGAATATTGTTCTTACATTTAGTATTCTCCCAACCTCCGTACCTAATACAATACCACCTATCGCTGGCGAGATAACAAGAGTGATGTCAAAATTGCTGAAATGTTTTGCTATTTCTGTAGCAAATAATGTGTTATATTTCGGGTATTGAAGGACTTTTGCACACTGAAAATATTGAGGACTGTGATATCCTGAGGTCAAAATAAAATGTCCTTCTAACAAACCTCCTGTTTCAATGAAAATTTTTAAAACATCATCCTGATTCATTGTAATTTAATTTTTTCAACTTTAGCTATTTTCTTTCCTAAAAACCTTTCGCTTATTGCTTTAAAATTGCTTGGAAAATCTGTCACATAGAATTTATGAATTCCTTTTCTCTTACGATTAGTTAATAAATTATTTCTTTCTAATACTGATTTTACTTCTTTTGCAGTTTCTTCTCCGGAGTCAATTAAAGTTACTTTTTTCCCCATAACCTTCCCAATTGTCTTTTTTAATACGGGATAGTGTGTACAACCAAGTATGAGTGTATCAATTTTTTCTTTTTTCAAAATAGTTAGGTATGTTTCTGCAGTTAAGTATGCGATTTTATTATCAATCCAGCCATCTTCAGCAAGTTGAACAAAAAGACTGCAAGGTTGACTAAATATTTTTAATTTATTATTAAATTTTCTTATTTCTTTAAGATATGATTTACTTTTAATCGTTCTTACAGTTCCAATAACGCCAATCTTATTGTTTTTTGTTTTTTCAACAGCAGCTTTTGCACCTGGTGTAATTACTCCTAAAATTGGTATTTTTGTAATTTTCTTTAAAAAGGGAACCGCAACTGAAGATGCAGTATTGCAGGCAACAACTATAAGTTTAACCTTTTTTTTAATTAAGAATTTTAAACATTCTATTGAATAAAGAATTACGGTTTCTTTTGATTTTGTACCATAAGGTAGTCTTGCAGTATCTCCAAGATAAATTACCTTCTCATTTGGGAGCAAATTAAAGATTGATTTTGCAACTGTTAAACCGCCTATTCCTGAATCAAAAATTCCTATTGGTAAATTTTTAGTTTTTTTATCTATGCTATACATAATAATTCAAAAATACTTTTTTTTAACTTCTTAATAAATACAAAAAGAAAACTAATATTATGAATTTATTATAAATATTATTTGAGTTAATTTAAAATATGGAAAAGATTATAGAAATTGTAAATCTCAAAAAACGGTTTGGAGATAAAGAAGTTCTAAAAGGTGTTAATTTAACAGTTAATAAAGGGGATACTCTTGTCATTATTGGTAGTAGTGGTTGTGGAAAGTCTGTTTTACTGAAGTTAATTATTGGGTTAATTGAACCAGATGAAGGCTCTATTTTTATCGAAGGAGTAGATATTGTGAAACTGAATAAGAAGGAATTATACAAAATCAGAACTAAATTTGGCTTTCAGTTTCAAGGTTCAGCTTTATTTGATTCAATGACGGTAGAGGAAAATATAGGGCTTGCACTTAGGGAAAATACTAATCTTTCCAATAAAGAAATTAAGAAAATTGTTGCAGAAAAACTTGAAATTGTTGGGTTACCGGGAATTGAGGATTTAATGCCTGCTGATTTATCCGGCGGTATGAAAAAAAGAGTAGCATTAGCAAGATCTTTGGCAACAAACCCGCAAATTATTCTTTATGATGAACCTACCACAGGTCTTGATCCTATAATGAGTAATAATATTGATGAGTTTATAAAGGAATTATCAGAAAGGTTAAAGGTGACATCAATTGTTGTAACTCATGATATTTTCACCGTACTTCATATTGCTGATTATGTAGCTATGCTATATGATGGCAGGATTTATTTTTACGGAAAACCTAAAGAATTAATGAACTCAAAAGATAGTATAATCGTAGAGTTTTTAAGCAGAACCACCCAAAGAAATTTATCAAGGCGATAAGTTCGTAAAGATATATAAAAATTCATTGATTTTAGAATTTATTAATGATAAATTGAAATTTCTATTTTTTAATAATTTGGAGTAATAAAGGTGAAAAAGAATCTTACACGAATTTTACTCACAGTAGCATTGATAATCCTGTCTGTCTGGCTTCTTTTACCTACTTATAAGGATTATGTTTATACAAAAGAATTATCCGAATTAAGAGGTAAAGATAGCGCGGATTATGTTAATGAAAGACTGGAAAGTATAAGAAAAGCTCGTAATAAGAGATTAAAACTTGGTTTGGATTTAAAAGGTGGAATGTATGTGGTGATGGATGTGGATGTTGTAAAATTATTAGATGATCTTGCAAATCCAAAGACTAAAGATGAAGTTCTTACTTCAATTTTAGATGAATTAAAAGAAATAGCAAAGACAACTGATGAACCTATTTTAAAGATTTTTGTAGCGAAACTTAAAGAAAGAGGAAAAACCTTACTTTCTTATTATGGTGATACAAGGCAGGATGAGTCTCAGGTAGAATCAGAATTGCAAGAGAAGATTGATAAAGCTATAGAAGGGGCTGTCAGGACAATAAGAAACAGAGTTGACCAGTATGGTGTAGCAGAGCCACAGATACAAACCGTAGGTGGTAAGAGAATAATAGTAGAATTACCAGGTATTGCAAATGCTGAAGAAGTTCGTAGATTATTAAGACAAACTGCTATATTGCAATTTCATTTACTTTATGATATGAATAAGTTTGTTAAAGTGATGAGGGATATTGACAAGAAGCTTTCCTCTACAGATATAGATAGTTTATTAAACATAGATACTGCTTCAGTAAGCAATGTACCCTTAGATTCATCAAAAATAGAGCCTGTAGAAAAATCAGAAAAAACAACCGCAGGGAAAAAGGATAAAACAAAGGAAAAAACAACTAAAGACGAAAAAGAAAAAGGTAAAAAGGATACAACTAAATCTACTGATTCCTCAACAAAAGCAGATACGACATTAGAAGAGGATACAACTAAACAAATGACTGAAGAAGAATTCAGAAGAACTTATCCTTTTTCATCATTATTTGATTTACAGACGTTACAACAATATGGTTCATTATATACTAACTCAATAAACAAGGAGAAAATTGATTTAATACTGAAAAGAGAAGATATTAAAGCATTAATCCCGTCAGATTTATTGATTGCCTGGTCAGCGACAAGAGATGATAGAGCAGATATTTACGAATTATTTCCTCTGAAAAAAGAGGCTGAATTATCGGGGAAAGTACTTGAAGATGTGAAAGCTGATATAGATCCTTACGATAATCAGCCAAAGGTTAGTATGACAATGAATACAGAAGGAGCAAATGAATGGGCAAGGATTACTGGTGCTAATGTAGGTAAAAGGTGTGCAATTGTTCTTGACGGTGTTGTTTATTCTGCACCTGTTATACAAAACAAAATCACCGGAGGAAGGTCAGAAATTAGTGGTATTCCTAACATTCAGGAAGCAAAATTAATTGAGATTGTATTAAGAGCAGGGTCGTTACCTGCACCGCTCAATATAATAGAAGAAAGAACAATTGGTCCTTCTCTTGGTGAGGATTCTATCAGAGCTGGAATAAATTCTTCCATTGCTGCACTAATCCTTGTTGCTTTATTTATGATAGTATATTATCGTTTAGGAGGTTCTGTTTCGGTTTTTGCTCTTGTAATTAATGTTCTGTTTGTTTTTGGTATAATGGCATCGTTTAAAGCAACACTAACCGTACCGGGTATTGCTGGGTTAATTCTATCAATTGGTATGGCTGTAGATACTAATGTGCTTATCTATGAAAGAATTAGGGAAGAATTAAAAAGTGGAAAACCTTTAAAAACTTCAATTGACATTGGTTATAAAAAAGCATTTTCTGCAATTATTGACTCACATATAACAAGTATTATTACAGGTTTAATTCTTTATCAATTTGGTTCAGGTCCTATTCAGGGTTTTGCTTTGACTTTGATGTTTGGTCTATTATCTAACTTATTTACTGCTATTGTTATAACACATTTCATTTTTGATATTCTTATTGAAAAAGAATTCGAACCTAATTTTGGTTAATTTTTAACGAATATTCTTATGAGATTATTTGAAAATACAAATATTAATTTTTTAGGTAAAAGAAAAATCTTTTACATTGTTTCATTAGTTTTTATCATTTGTGGTTTTGTAACATTATTTTTATTTGGTATTCCTGTCGGAATTGATTTTCAGGGTGGTACTGAAGTTCAGTTAAAGTTCGAGAACTCTGTTGAGATCGGTAATATTAGATCAATTATGGATAATGCTGGGTTTAGTGGTATGGAAATTAAAACAATGGGTACTGATAAGGAAATATTGCTTCGGACACCACTTCAGGCTGAAGGGCAAATAATTGCTGACAGAATAAGGGAAGCTATTGATAAAGCATTGCCAGATAATAAATATGAAGTTTTAAGAATAGATAAAGTTGGACCTAAAATAGGGGCAGAATTACGGACAAATGCTTTCTTTGCTGTTATTTTTTCTCTGATAGGAATTTTAGTATATCTTTCTTTCAGGTTCCAGTTAATTTATGCAGTTTCTGCTGTAATTGGACTGTTTCATGATGTTTTTATTACCATAGCTGCAATTGCTATTTCAAGTGCCTTATTCCCATCATTGGGTCTGGAATTTGGTCAGACTATGCTTGCAGCATTCTTAACCTTGATAGGTTTTTCTGTTAATGATACAGTTGTTGTATTTGATAGAATTAGAGAAAACATTAAGCTGTATAAGAATGAAGATATAGAAATTGTAATGAATAGGAGTATTAACGCAACTTTAAGTAGAACTGTAATAACAAGCGGATTGGTTTTTCTGACTGTTTTTGTCCTATTTTTATTTGGTGGAGAAGTGCTACGCAGTTTCTCTTTTACTTTTGGAGTTGGTGTAATAATTGGTACTTATTCTTCTGTTTTCGTTTCCGGTGCTATTGTTGTTGATTGGAAGCATAAGTTAATGAAAAAATCAGGTGAGAAAGTATTAAAACCAGCATTTAAAAAATAATTATTATGCAATTTTTAGTTGAGAAAATAAATTTTGAAAGCATAGATTATTTAAAGATTAGGTTAAAACCAGAATTACTTAATTTAGCTAATAAAGATGTTTTAAAAGAATATATAGGAACTGAAATAAAGAATAAAAATAAGAATTTTATCTTTGATTTCTCAGATATTGTTACATTGAATAGTTCTGCTCTGGGTGTTTTGATTGGAATATTAAATCAGATTAAAAGTGTAGATGGCAATCTTAAGTTTTCGAATTATAGTGAGAAAATAAAAACTATTTTTGAAATAACAAAATTAAATTTAGTTTTTGATTTAATATAATATTTCCATCTATAATAATTTTATTTTATGTCTAAAATTACTGTCCTTACTGGACTTCAATGGGGAGATGAAGGAAAAGGCAAGATGATAGATTTGTTAAGTCCTAAGTATGATATTGTAGTTAGATATCAGGGAGGGGCTAATGCTGGTCATACGATAGTTTTTAATAATAAAAAATATATATTACATTTAATTCCGTCAGGGATTTTTACAAAAAATATTAAATGTGTAATAGGAAACGGAACTGTTGTTGACCTTGAGGCATTAATTGATGAAATTGAAATACTTAAACACGAAGGAATAAATTTAAACAACAGGGTTTTTTTAAGCAAAGATGCACATATAATTTTATCCTATCATAAAATTATTGATAGTATCAATGAAAGCAAAGAAGATAAATTAGGTACAACTAAAAGAGGTATTGGTCCATGTTATATTGATAAATATGCAAGAACCGGAATAAAAGTACAGGATTTAAGTCATCCGGAAAAAGTGAGTAAAATTATAGAAAAAAACCTGGAGGTCTTAAAGAATAGTTTTAGAAATTCTGAAGAAATTCATTCTCTTAAAATAGAAGTTATATTAGATAAACTTTTTACCAATTATGAGTTAATAAAACATCTTGTAATTGATACACAGGATTATTTATATAAATCTTATAAAAAGGGTAAAAGAATTTTGATGGAAGGTGCGCAGGGGACTTTGCTTGATATTGATTTTGGGACTTATCCATTTGTAACATCGTCGCATCCTATTTCAGGTGGTGCATGTATTGGTAGTGGTTTGCCACCTACATTTGTTGATGATGTTGTAGGTATTTTTAAAGCTTATACTACTCGTGTCGGAGAAGGTCCTTTTGTTACTGAACTGATTGATGAAACAGGGCAGTATATATTGAAAAAAGGGAATGAATACGGCGCAACTACAGGAAGGCCAAGAAGATGCGGATGGTTGGATTTAGTAGCTCTGAAATATTCTTGCAGTATTAACGGTGTTACTTCGATGATAATGACAAAAACCGATGTGTTAAATGATTTTGATAAGATAAATGTGTGTATAAAATATGATATTAATGGAAAGAAAACCGATAGATTTATTACGGATTCTGAATTATTAAAAATAACCAAACCAGTATATAAACAATTGAATGGTTGGAAATATGATATATCCAAATGCAGCAAAAAGAAGGATTTACCAAAGAATTTGATTAAGTATATTTCCTTTATTGAGAATTATACTGGTGTAAAGATTAAATTTATTTCTTCAGGTCCTTCAAGAGAACAATTTATAAAAATGTAAGAAAGTATTTTTCTGTATTGAAGATATCATTGAATTTACATATTAATAATAATATATTTGAAACACTTTGGCAGATAGCTCAAT
This sequence comes from Candidatus Tepidiaquacella proteinivora, assembly GCA_013348845.1. Lineage (GTDB taxonomy): Bacteria > Bacteroidota > Ignavibacteria > Tepidaquicellales > Tepidaquicellaceae > Tepidaquicella > Tepidaquicella proteinivora. Next base: position 215,354 of record CP054675.1, read on the forward strand.
GGTGGAGCATTCGGCTGTTAACCGAAGGGTTGCGGGTTCGAGTCCCGCTCTGCCAGCAATAACCCCAGAAAAGGGGTTATTTTATTTTATGGATATACAACCTTTAACAGTAACTGAATTTACCAAAAAACTGAAGTTGTTAATTCAGGAGGAGTTCTCTGATGTTTATATAACGGGGGAAATTTCTAATTTTAAAAAGCATTCAATTTCAGGACACTGTTATTTTACGCTTAAAGATGAAAATGCTTCATTACAGGCGGTATTATGGAATTTTCGCTATAACCTTTTAAATTTCATACTAGAAGATGGATTGCAGGTAATTGTGAGGGGAAAAATTACTATATACGAACCGAGAGGAAACTATCAAATTGATATAACTGAAATTAGACCTGCTGGTCTCGGTGAATTGCAATTGGCTTTTGAAAGATTGAAAAAAAAATTGGAGCAAGAAGGTCTGTTTGAAGAATCCAGAAAAAGGCCTTTACCTGAATTTCCTGAAACAGTAGCAATAATTACATCTGAATCAGGTGCAGTAATTGAAGATTTCAAGAGAGTTACTCTAAAGAGATTTCCTGTAGCCAAAATACTTCTGTTTCCTGTTTCCGTTCAGGGACCGGGGTCAGTGGAAAGTATTATGAATGCTTTGAAATTAGCAAATCAGGATAAATATTCTATTGATATAATTGTATTGGCAAGAGGTGGTGGCTCACTCGAAGATTTATGGAGTTTTAATGATGAAAGATTGGCAAGAGAAGTGTTTAAGTCAAAAGTGCCAACAGTAAGCGCAATTGGGCATGAAACGGATTTTACAATTTGTGATTTTGTTGCTGATGTCAGAGCGCCAACACCATCAGCAGCAGCTGAAATAATTTTTCCTGATAAAAATCAGTTACTTGAAAGATTGATGCAAATTAATTATTATATAAATGATTCTATTAAAAACTGGTTTAGACATTATTACGACAATTTAAACAGAATTCAGAATAGTTATGTAATGAATAGGCCTATGGATATTTTGAATCAGATTAAAATGAGGTTAGATGAGAATTATAAAACAATTTCTGATGTTTTGGATAATATATTTAAAAAATATCACGAAAGATTAAATTATATGGAGAAATTATTAAGAAATACTTCTCCTGAACATACTTTGAAAAGAGGCTTTACATATATAATAAAAGACGATAAATTAATCCCCAGAAAAGTTTTATTAAAAGATTTAGATTTTGTGAGGATAGTATTTTATGATGGAGAATTAAATGCACGAATACGGAAAGATAGTCTTAAATTTAAACAAATTAATTTATATGACAACGAAGAAAAAAAGTAAAAATACTTTTGAAGAAGCATATAAAAGACTTGAAGAAATTATGGAAGAATTGGAGGTAAAAGCTGAGAATATACCTTTAGAGAAAATGTTATCTTTGTATCAGGAGTCGTTGGAATTATTGAAGATATGCAGGGATAAGTTGAGTGAAGCAGAATTAAAAATCGAAAAAATAAAATCAGAAAGTAATTAAAAAAAGTTGTTATGTTAAAAATTGAGTATGATTTTTCAAAAACTAAATTTCTGAAGGATATTGATTATCCTAAAGACTTGAAAAAGTTAACCGTTTCCGATTTACCAATCTTGTGTGAAGAAATCCGGGATTATTTGCTAGAGGTTATTTCAAAAATTGGTGGTCATTTGGGAGCTTCTCTTGGAGTGTGTGAATTAACTGTAGCACTTCATTATGTATTCAATACTCCAGTCGATAAAATTATTTGGGATGTCGGACACCAGGGATATATCCATAAGATTCTTACAGGTAGGAAATTAGCTCTTAAAACAATAAGGCAATTTGGAGGCATTAGCGGATTTCTGAAAAGAAGTGAAAGTGAATATGATTGTTTTGGAGCTGGTCATGCAAGTACTTCACTTTCCGCTGCTTTAGGTATTGCTACCGGGAGAGATTTTAAGAAAGAAAATTATAAGGTTATAGCAGTTATTGGTGATGGTGCTATGACTGGTGGAATGGCTTATGAAGCAATGAATAATATAGGAATTCTTAAGAAGGATATCATTGTGATTCTTAATGATAACAGAATGTCGATTTCACCGAATGTATGGGCATTTCAGAGATATTTCAACGAACTTATCACAAGTGATAATTTCAATAAACTTAGAAATAAAATCTGGAACATTACTTCTAAAATTGATAGAAAGAGTGACAGATTACAACTTTTATTATCGAGAATTGAAGGGGGTATTAAAGGAATAATAACTCCGGGAATGCTATTTGAAGCATTAGGATTCAGATATTTTGGACCTATAAATGGTCATAATGTTGCAAAACTTACAAAGATTCTCGAAGATATTAAAAAATTAAAAGGACCTATCCTTTTACACATAATAACAGAAAAGGGAAAAGGACCTCAGTATGCAGATAAGCACTCTCAGAAATTACATGCTTTAAATCCTTTCGATAAAACAACCGGAATAGAATTAAAGAAATCAAACCATCCCGCATATACACAAATATTTGGTGAAGCATTGGTTGAGCTTTCAAAGAAGAATGATAAGTTAATTGGTATATGCGCTGCTATGCCAGATGGAACTGGTTTAAATTATTTACAAAAAGAAATTCCTGATAGATATTTTGATGTTGGTATTGCAGAACAACATGCAGTAACTTTCTCTGCAGGTCTTGCTACTGAAGGTTATAAACCAGTTGTTGCTATTTATTCAACTTTTTTACAAAGAGCATTTGACCAGATTATTCATGATATTGCTTTACAAAACTTAAATGTGATTTTTGCCATTGACAGAGGTGGTCTTGTTGGTGCTGATGGACCAACTCATCATGGAAGTTTTGATTTATCTTATTTGAGAATGATTCCAAATATGGTAATAATGGCTCCAAAAGATGAAAATGAGTTAAGAAATATGTTATATACAGCTACGCTATATGATAAAGGACCTGTAGCTATCAGATATCCAAGAGCTGAAGGGGTTGGAGTAAAATTAGGAAACTTTAAGGAAATAATTATTGGTAAAGCAGAAATATTAAAGAAAGGTTCTGATATAGCTCTATTGGCTGTCGGGAATATGGTTACGCACAGCTTAAAAGCAGCAGAATTGCTACAGGAAAAAGGTATTAACGCCGAAGTGATTAATATGCGTTTTGTTAAACCGCTTGATGCTGTTATTTTAAAAAATGTTTTTGATAATTTTCAGAAGATTGTTACCATAGAAGATAATTCTATTATTGGTGGATTTGGTTCAGCAATCAGTGAATTCGCAGAGCAGTATGGATATAAGAATGACATTCTTATGCATGGTTTACCGGATAAATTCATAGAACACGGTTCTTTAGATGAACTTTATAGTTTATTGAAACTTGATGCTAAAGGAATTGCAGAAGTGACATTGATGTTTTATTATAGGGAAAAAAATAAAATTCTTAAGTAAAACATTTTTGAATGGGTTTTCGGTTTAATGATATTGAAGAAAGTGAAAAAACTATGATGAATTTTGAGGAAAAAGTAAAAAAAGGGGGAAGAGTATATGTTGAGACTTATGGTTGTCAAATGAATTTTTCAGATACGGAGATACTTTTAAGTATTCTTTTAGATAACGGTTTTTATGAAACCGGAGAAATTTCTGATGCTGATGTAATATTTCTTAATACTTGCAGCGTAAGGAAACACGCGGAAGATAAAATTTATAGTCGTCTCAATTCTCTTAAAAAATTGAAAAAATCCAAGCCACACCTGATAATTGGTTTGCTTGGGTGTATGGCTGAAAGGGTAAAAAGAGAATTATTTAATAAGTTTGAGTTTTTAGATTTAATTACAGGTCCCGATGAGTATAGGAAGTTACCGGAATTGATCAGGAGTGTAAGAAGAGGAGAGAAAGGTATTGCAATTAAACTTTCTAAAACGGAAACTTATGATGATATTACGCCATATAGAAAAGTAGGAGTTAACGCCTGGATAAGTATTATGAGAGGGTGTGATAAATTCTGTAGCTTTTGTATAGTTCCTTTCACAAGGGGCAGAGAAAGAAGTAGAAGTTATAATAGTATAATAAAAGAAGCTCATTGTCTTTATAATGAAGGTGTCAAGGAAATAATTTTGTTAGGGCAAAATGTTAATTCTTATAGATACAATGATTTTGATTTCGCGGATCTTCTGATTGCTGTCGCTAATGCTACTGGTAATACACGAATCAGGTTCACCACTTCACATCCTTATGATTTATCTGAAAAATTATTAAAAGCAATAGCATCAAAAGAGAATATTTGTAAATATTTACATTTACCTGTTCAATCTGGTTCAGATAAAATTCTGAAATTGATGAACCGACATTATACTATTGAAGATTATAAAGCGGTTATCAATAAAGCGAGAGAATTAATACCTGAAATAGGGATATCCACTGATTTGATTTCAGGATTTCCAGGTGAAACTGATGAAGATCATAAATTGACTTTAAAGTTAATTGAGGAGGTGCAATTCGACAGTGCATTCACATTTATTTATTCACCAAGAGAAGGAACGAAAGCATTTAAATTAAAAGATGATGTCCCTTTGGAGTTGAAGAAAAAGAGACTTAGTGAAATTATAAACTTACAAAGGAAAATTTCTTTAAACATACATAAGAAATTAATAGGAAAGAAAAAACAAATTCTGATTGAGTCTTACAGCAAAAGGTCAAAAGACTTTTTAATGGGAAGAACTGATTGCAATAAAACTGTTATAATCCCTAAAGGTAATTACAATATTGGTGATTTTGTTAATGTGAAAATTAAGAAAGTAAATTCTGCTACACTTTTCGGGACTGTTATATGAAGATTATAGATAAGATTGTCTATTTAATTTTTATTCTATTATCAGTAGTACTGAGTTTTTTCCCTTTAAACTTAGTTCGAAGGTTTGCAGTAGTTTTAGGTAATATTATTTATTTTTTCATTCCCATAAGAAAAAAAATACTTCACACAAATTTAAAGCTTTGTTTTCCCAAGAGAAGTGAAAAGTGGCGTAAAACAGTTGCAAGAAAATGTTATGTTAATATCTGCATTGTAATTTTTGAAATACTTTATATGTCTTTTTTAGATGAGAAAGGTATAATTTCTTCAGTTGATACCGGGAATTTGTCATTGATTAAGGAAAGTATAAAAAAAGATAAAGGATTAGTCATTGCAAGTGGACATTATTCTAACTGGGAATATTTTGGCGCTTATATTTCTAATCAGATACCTGTTAGAGCAAGTTGCATAGCTAAAACTCAAACGAATTTGTATGTAAATAAAAAAATGAATAGTTTAAGAATACAATTCAGATATGAAGCAATTGAAATAGGTGTTAATCTTAGAGAAGTTTTCGAAAGATTACAAAATAACGAAGTTCTTATGATGTTGATTGATCAATCTGCGCATCCGGATTATTCCAGTTATGTTGAATTTTTCAATGTGAATGTTTCTTCTTTTAGCGGTGCAGCAAAATTTGCATTAAAATTCAATACTGAATTAATTTTTGCGTATTTGAAAAGGGATAATAATTTAAAGTATAATTTTAAATCATTCAAAGTTGACTATTCTGATTTGAAAGGATACAGTAAAGAAAATATTGAAATACTCACTCAGAGATTACAAAAGTGTCTTGAAGATTGTATCAGAGAAGAACCAAGCCAATGGTTATGGTTTCATAGAAGGTTTAAAAATATAAAATCAATAAATTCAGATGCAGCAGCGTTATTTGATTATTCAGACAGCATATATAGGTGATGTAATTTTATCATTACCTATCGCTCAGGTTATTAAAAAGAATATTGATGCAGAAGTTGATTTTTTATGTATTCCAAAAACAAGTATTTTAGTTAAGAATAATGAATACATAGATAATGTTATTATTTATGATAAACACGGGGTTGATAAAGGATATATCCCATTTAGAAATATCTCAAAAAGAATAAAATTCAGAAGATATGATGCTGTTATTTCTCCGCATCGTTCTTTAAGAAGCACTTTCATATCTTATTTTTCTAAGTCTGAATTAACTATTTCATTTGATAAATCTGCATTAAGCTCTCTTTATAAGGTAAGAGTACCATATAAAAAAGATATTCACGAAATTCAGAGAAATCTGATGTTACTTGAACCTCTTGGTATTAAAGAGACCAAAATTATCAGACCGGAATTATTTATAACTGATGAAGATAAAAAGATTGTTGATTTACTTTTGAAAAAATTTAATATTACTGAAAATGAGAAGTTTATAACTGTTGCGCCCGGCAGTATATGGTATACAAAGCAAATACCACCTCATAAGCTAATAGGTGTTCTTAATTTACTTTCAGGAAATAATATTAAAATTGTTTTTGTGGGGGGGAAAGGTGATATTGAATTATCAAAATATATTGTGGATAAAACTGAAAATGAAAATATTCATATTTCTGCGGGAAAGTTAAATCTGCTGCAGTCAGCAGAATTAATTCGTCGTTCAAGATTGCTTCTTACAAATGATTCTGCACCTTTACATATAGCTAACTCAGTAGGTACTAAAGTTATTGCAGTTTTTGGTGCAACAGTACCGGAATTCGGTTTTTTCCCTTATGGTGAAAAGGATGTTGTTTTCGAAGTAAAAGGTTTAAAGTGCAGACCATGTTCTATTCATGGTGGTAAAAGATGCCCGATTAAGACTTATGAATGTTTTGAAAGAATTGAAGAAGAAAAAATTTATGAAGAAATTATTAACTCTATTTAACTCTTAAATTCTCAATAATCCTTTTAACAAACTTTCCTAACATATCAAATTCAATATTAACTCTATCGCCTGGTTTCATATATCTGAAATTCGTCACTTTCCAGGTATGTGGAATTATTGCAATTTTTATTAAGATATCTTTTTTTGTCTCTTTAACAATTTGAGCAATTGTTAAACTTACACCATTAATAGCGATTGAACCAACATATATAATATTATCTTTAAAAGCTGAAGAAAAAGTGAAATAATATTCCCAACTATCTTTTAATTTTATAATTTTTTCAACATAACCGGTCGTATCTACGTGCCCCTGAACTATATGACCGTCTATAGTTGCATTTATTTGCATCGGCTTTTCAAGATTTACATAACTACCAATCTTTAAATCTCCAAGGTTTGTTTTTTTCAAAGATTCATTTACTGTAGTGAATTCAAAAGTGTTACCTCTTTTATCAGTGATTGTCATACAAGCACCGTTAATAGCAATACTCGAACCTTTTTTCACATTTTTTAAATAATTTTTAATTGTGGGTTTTACCGTGAATTTGATACTGTCGCCAACAGTTTGCATTTTTAAAATTTTTCCCATATCTGTTACGATTCCTGTAAACATTTTAATTTCCTTTCTTATAATATATTAATAAATCGTCTTTTATATTTTTATAATTTTCTAATTTTAATTTATTCGACATCTTTAAATTTTTTATTGATAACATTTCAAAAGGGGAAATCCCTCTACCTATAATTTTATTCGACTGAAAAATATATATATCATCATATAAACCATATTCCATAAATTTGGAGAAAATAAATGCACCACCCTCAACTAAAACACTATAGATATTCATTGAGTAAAGTGTTCTCAATATTTTAGTATAACCTTTTTTATTTATATCAGAAAATAAAATAAATGTTTTATCATTAAATTCGTCTGAAAATAATTTATGTGTTATGGGTAACTTCTCTGGTATATCTGATAATATAATTCTAAATGGGATTTTTCTTGTCAGATTTGACGGTAAAAGAGAAGGGTTGTCAATAAGAGCAGTATTATGTCCTATTAATATTGCGTCATAATTATTTCTTAATTCTTTTACATATTTTCTTGATTCTGAATTCGTTATCCATTTTGATTCATTGTTAATCAAAGATATCTTACCATCTACACTTTGCGCAATCTTTAATGTAACATAGGGCAGTTTATTTTTGATATTTTTAATATATATTTTGTTTAATTCTTTACAATCTTTTTCCCTGATTCCTACATTTACCTTTATTCCGGCTTGTAATAATTTTTTAATACCTTTTCCATTCATTATAGGATTCGGGTCCTTCATTCCTATAACTACTTTTTTTATCTTTTGTTTTATTATTTCATCAGTGCAGGGAGGAGTTTTACCAAAATGACAGCATGGTTCTAAATTAACATACAATACTGCTCCTTTAAGATTGTGTCCTTTCTTCAAAGCATCATTTATTGCATTGATTTCTGCATGAGATCCACCAAAGCACTTATGATAACCTTTTCCTATTATTTCATTATTTTTTACAATTACGGAACCCACAAGGGGATTTGGTAATGTTTTCCCATTACCCTTTGCTGCTAATTTTAAGCACAGATGAATATATTTTTCATCAATAGACAAAAGAACTATTATTTAGTTCTTGGCATCTTCTTTATTTTCTGTAAGTTTTGTTTTTAATTCTTCTATTTTATCTTTCAATCTACTTTCATACGAAGAGTTCATATTCAAAGCGGTTTCATAATCCTTTAATGCTTCCTCTAACTTGCCAAGGTTTTCATATGTATAACCTCTGTTATAATAATATGATGCATCTTTTGAATTCAGATTTATTGCTGTATTGAGGTCTGTAAGTGCTTTTTCCCATTCTGCTTTATCAATAAAAATTCCTGCACGGTCAAAATAAGCATAAGAATTTTTGGGATTCATTTCTATGGATTTTGTGATATCAGTAAGAGCATTTACCGTATCTCCAAGTTTTAGCTTCGTTTTACCTCTATACCAAATAAATCTGAAATTATCGCCATTAAATTCTAATGAATTATTTAAATCTGAAAGTGCTTCCTGATATTTTTGTATAGAATAATAAGATATTCCCCTGAATCCCAAAGCATCATAATTTTCAGGGTCCATTTCTACTATTGTAGTATAGTCGTTAATTGCATCTTCATATTTCTTTAAAATTCTGTAACAGTTTGCTCTTGCAAACAATGCTTTAAGATGACTCGGGTTTATTTCAAGTGCTTTAGAATAATCTAACACTGCATTTTCATAATCACTTATATTATAATAACAATTACCGCGCATTACATAAGCAGATGTACTATTTGGGTTTATTTCTATTGCTTTTGTATAGTCAAGAATTGCTCCTTTATAGTCTTCAGAATCAAATTTTTCATTACCTTTTATGATATAATCCTCTTCTGTTTGTGCATAAATATTCACAGAGATTAATAATAAAACTACAGAAGTTAATACAAAGAGTGTTTTACGCATAGTATATATTTTTTAGTTTAAAATAATCATGCAATTTAAATAAAAAAATATTTAAAAAATACAGAATTCATATACATTATATTAAACAATAATTTTTAACTAAAGTTCACTTTTTTTCTTCAGGTTAGTTAATATACTATCTTTTGAATTTCTATAATAAATATATGTTGGAATATCATATTTTTTTACATTAAATTTTTTTGAGGCTCTGTTAATAAACTCAAAATCGTAAGCATATATATTCTTGAAACCATTTAATTTAATAAATACTTCTCTTTTCCCGAATATTGTTGCTCCAATTATACAATTATCCAGGTGGATTAATCTTTTAGGGGCTCTTGCATCCGGAACGTACATATCTTTCTTACGCCCTATAATTTTAGCAGAAGTATGAATAATATCTATTTTATTGTTTTTTCTGAATAAATTAACCCTTTTTTCTATATGGTTCGGTAAATAAATGTCATCAGAATCTAAAAATGTTATATAATTTCCTCTTGAAATATTTATCCCTTTATTTAAAGCAATTGGTGTTCCACTGTTTTTTTGCTTTATATAAATTACAGATTCATAATTAGAGATGTATTTTAAGATGCTTTTTTCAAGACAGTCTGTACTCCCGTCATCCACCACAATAATTTCAAAATTTTTATAGGTCTGATTTAAAACTGAATTTAATGCTTTAAATAGTTTTCTTTTCCTGTTATAAACCGGAATTATTATTGAAACATTAGGGTTTTTGGGGAATGAATATTTTACCATTCTATCCATTCTTTAGGGTCAACTGGTTGCTTATTCTCCCAAATTTCAAAATGAAAAATCTGACCTATATTGTTGTGGGAAGTTTTTGCAATTATTTTCCCAGCTTCAACCTTTTCATTTTCGGAGACTGCAATTTTTTCTACAACGGAATATACTGTGAAATATTGATAATCATGTTTGATAATGATTACGTTTCCAAATTCAGGTACTGTGAAGATTTTAAAAACTATTCCATCTGCTACACAAAAAACATCAGAACCTTTGGATACTGAAAAATCTATTCCATTATTATATGTAATTGCTCTTGTGGATTCATTTACACTTTTCCCGAAATCCCTTTCTATATATACACTTGTTACTGGAAGTATCAGTTTCCCTTTTAAAGTACTAAATGGTTGTCCTGTATAGTTTGGTATATGATTTATACTGAATTTTAATTCCTGTGAGATATTTTGTTTCTTAAGTTCAGCTTTTTGTATTAATGAATTAAGATTTTCAATTCTTCTGGATAATATCTCATTCAAATAAGTCAAAGAATCAATAATTGCTTCGGTCTGGATTTTACTTTCAAGTATAGTTTTTTGTATGCTTTTCTTTTCAGAGAGATATTTCTCTTTTTCTTGACTACTTAATTTATTGATTTTTTTCTTTTCTTGTAGTATGAAAGATTCAGTTTTAATTTTTTCGTATTCTCTTAATCTCAATTGTGATAACCTTTGCAGATATTCTAATCTTGTATAGAGCTGTGGTATTGATTCTGATGAAAATAATATCTGTATCGGATAGTCGGAGCCTTGCTTATAAAGCGCAATAATTTTTTGTTTATAAGAATTTTTTATTCTTTCTAATTTTTCCTTTTGTGCTGTTAGTTCTAATTCCTGAACAATTAATTTACTCTCGTCTTTTGAATCAGAATACTCTGAAGATTCAAGCAATTGGGCTAATTGATTTAGTTGTGATATATAATCTTTTAAATCTTTTTTATAATTTATTAAGAGGTTATTATTTGAATTTATAAGACTCTCAATAAATTTGATTTCCTCCTGATAAATTCTTATTTGCAATTCTAAATCTGATAGTAAATTAAATTCGTCACAATAAGCAACGGTTGCAAATAAGACTATAAATAAGATAATTATTTTTTTATTTATGTTTCTCAATTCCAGTTAATTATTTTTGCACTCTTTGGAATATTTATTCTCCAATCAAGCTTAGATAAAACAAAGTTGACATCAGTATAATTTATCCAAAGATATTCTTTCATTGATTCTCTTACAAAATCTATTTTATATGGAAATTTTATCCCGTTTATATCTTTATAATTTGAAAAATTTATTTCATAATCAATATTCCCTGAATCATTATAACTTCGAATTCTATATACTAATGATTTTGATGTATCAATCCAGTATTCTTTTTTATGATTTAATGAATCAAAAGTACAATAAAGTAACCACGATTTGGAAAAAGTAAAAGAATCTTTCTTAATTGCTGTATCGGGAAGAATGAAAGAGCCACTCATTAAGTTTAGAAGATTATCAAAAGAGATATTAACCCTTAAAATTATGCCAAGATTATAATCGGTCGATGGTCCTTTAATTACATAATTATTTAGTACGTTGTAATATGTAAATTCTTTTTTTGTTAGTAATAATATAATTCCTGTAATCCCAAAAGGACCTTTAATTTTAGCATAGCAACTATCGGGTCTAACAATCATAGCAAATAAACTTCCGTAATTACTTGTTTGTGTATTTTCAAATTCTATATCACCTTCCAATTCTACATTCCGAATGAGCAATGAGTTCTGATTAATATTTTTTAGAATATTCTTTACTTTTATAGTATCGTTCTGAACAGTCTTACCAAAACAAAAAGAATAAAGAAAAAATATAATTATTATACTTGGTAGTAATTGTATTTTAATTTTAAATATTTTAGAAGTCATTTATAAATTCAAAATTAAATTAATCAGCTCATTTTCCTTGTCTATTTCTATAGATAACCGAATGAAATAAACCGGATAAGTCTCTGTAAATTTATCAAAATTTTTTATTTTTACAAAGTCCTTTTCCGTTGTAATGAATGAATCTCCGCTGGAATAATTCCTTTTGATATATTCTAAATCTTTTTCAGTATAGTTTTTATGGTCGGGAAAAGCAATAAAATCCTTTATTTTAAAATTTTCTAATGATTTTTTAAATGAATCAGGATCTGCAATTCCACAGAAAGCGATTACATTATTTATGCTTCCTTCTATTTTTTTGTTTTCTTTATCATATATTCCTGAATTAGTGTAACGAATTTTAAATATCGGTTTGTTAAATTTTTTTAAAAAATTTGCTGTATCTATTTCAGAATATTTATTATTCTGGAATATAGCAGTACCTCTGTATAGACTGTTAAGGGGTTCCCGTAAATTTCCAGCGGGTAATAAAATTCTATTTAGAATTTTGTGTCTTTGAAAATTGTTTACATCTATAAGCACAAAATCACAATCTTTTTTCAATACCAATTGTTGAAAAGCATCATCAAGAATTATATAATCAGAGCTGAAATTCTTTTCAAGATATCTAATTGCCTCTATTCTATTCTCTGATACGATAAAATAAAAATTGTTATATCTTTCCATAAGAAATTGTGAAATCATATAAGGTTCATCTCCCGATTCTTCAGGCTTTAATACTATATTTTTTGTGTCAAAAACAACTTGCATACCTTTTGATTTTCTTCTGTATCCTCTTGAGATTATTGCAACCTTAAAATTTCTATCAAGGAGTATTTCTGCTAATTTTATCACTAATGGTGTTTTTCCTGAACCACCTGTGTTGATATTACCAACTGATATTATTTTTGATTTTGAATTATATTTAAATAAAATTTCATTATAGTATAAATAATTGCGTATTGAAATAAATATCCCATAAATAAATGAAAAAGGAAAAAGGATAAGTCTTAAATAATTAATTACTGAATAGATATTCATTTATAATTTCTACTGCTGTTTTTTTAACGGGATATTCAGATAATAACTTTTTTATATTTTTAAATTCATTAATCATATTTTCTCTATAATTATCATCATTAATAATTTTTTCTATCTCATTGCATATATTTTCTGTTTTTAAATCATTTTGTATAAGTTCTTGAACAATTGATTTATTAGCAATGATGTTTATTAATGTTGCATATTTAACTTTCACAAGTAGTTTGGCGATGTAATAATTAAACAGGTTGGCTTTATAAATTGTTAAGAAAGGGGTTTCCAAAAAGGCGCATTCAGTTGATGAAGTCCCGAACTTTGTTATTACAACATCACTATTTAAAATTAAATTATATTTTTCTTCTTCTGAATATTTCTGAATCTTTATTTTGTTTTTTGTAATTATATCTTTATATTTTTCATAATCTATATTCGGTGATAATAACAGAAATATATCAGGATTGAACGACTGCCTTAATTTTTCTATTGCACCTTCAAGAGAAATTAAATTTCTTCTGAATTCTTCATCTCTGCTTCCCGGTAGTAAGGTAATTAATTTCTTCCCGCTTTTTATTCTTTTATGATTTTTGAGATAGTTTTCTATTTTAATCAAAAGTGGATTGCCAACATAATCTACATCAACACCATAACTTTTATAAAAATCAACTTCAAATGGATAAATTACCAACATTCTGTCTATATATTTTTTTATTTTTTCCACTCTTTTTGTATTCCAGACCCAGATTTGCGGGGAGATATAATAAATAATTTTTCCTTTATAGAATTTTTTTATTTCTTCAGCAAATTTAAGATTGAAAGAAGGGAAATCTACAAGTATTACCAGATCAGGTGATTTTGATTTAACAAATTCAACACATTTATTTAAAATATTTTTAATACCTTTCAGATTAGTAATGACTGAATAAAGCCCGATAAAATTTACCTCTCTGTAGTTATATAACAATTTCATCCCAGCAGATTCTAATTCATTTCCTCCAATGCCGTAAATATTAGTGTCAGGATTTGATTTAATTATATCTTTTATGAGTAATGCAGCATTAGAATCGCCGGATTGCTCTCCCGTTATTATAAAAATTGATTTATTATCAGATTTATCGCTCATACTTTAAAAATTCTTATTTCTAAAAGATATACAACAATTATTAAAGTAACAACGAAACCAATTGCAATCAATGTCTTTAGCTCTGATTTTAATCCTTTAATAATATCAAATTTTAAATTTGATTTGCATTCATCTGGTACTTTTTTAAAGCGAAAGAAAAATCTACCGACATTGTTTTTATATTTGGTATAACTCTCGCAAAATTGTTCTTGTAAATAGTCTTCTTCAACTAATATTATACAGTAGTATTGAAATAAGAAATAAATTATCCCGATTATCTGTAAGTATGGAAATAAAGAATTAGTCATAATTCCAACTCCAAGATAAATAAATATATTAGCTACATACAAAGGGTTTCTTACTATAGCAAATGGACCCTGTGTAACTAAAACTGAACCACCTACTTCACCGGTAGTTCTTGTTTCACTACCAGCATAACTAACAGCCCAAATTCTTATTAGTTCCGCAAGGATAACGAAAATAATGCCAATTATAATAGATTTAGCAGTAGGATTGATGAACAAAATACAAACAAATAAAAAGGGAAGTGGAGTGTAACTTCTGTTTGAAAATAAATATTTTCCGATTTTTTTCATCATAAATTAACCTCCTATATAGACATCTCTTCTTAACATTTGAGCGGTTTGTCTGAATTTAATTTTGTTTTTTTCTTTCAGTTTATTGAGTTTGTTCATAATATCAAGAAAATTATTATATGGGAAATATGTTATATTATTTTTCCAGCAGTAAGATACTAATTTTTTCTTTGCAAATACAATATCAGCATAGTTAGCCGCGCAAAAGTCTGAGGTGCTATCACCGATAAGAACAGAAATTTCATTATCGAATTCGTTTGTGTATGAAAGTATGATGTTTCTTTTACTCATTCCGCAAAAAACACAGTTCTCATCAGAATATGGAAATTCGCAGGTAAGTTTCTGTTTATTATTTTCATCAAAATATATAACCATTTTATTACAGAAATACGGTAAATCAATATTTTCTTTTTTTAATATTCTTTCTATGTAATAATCTAAACCTTCACTAATAATATAAATCTCATAATTATTAAACTTACAATAATCAATAAAAGATTTAAAATATGGGTCAATTTTTTCCTCATTTATAAATTCATCAAATTTCTCAAAATTGAAATCTTCGATTAAATTCAGTTCTCTTTTTATGCATTCCCTTGCAGAGATTATATTCATATCAAATAAATCACAAAGTTCTTTAAACCTTTCTTTATCTTTAATAAATTTCCCGAGTGAATTCACCCATACATCATTAACGGTTATTGTACCATCGAAGTCACAAAAAATTTTTAACTTATAATTTTTCATTGATTGACTGGTTTGAATCTTGTCTCTACTATCGTAGTTACCCCGGGTTCCTGCATAGTAATTCCATATAAACGGTCAACCATTTCCATGGTTCGTTCATTGTGAGTAATTAAAATAAATTGTGTGTTGCTGGAAAATTTTCTTATCATTTTGTTGAACCTCATTAAATTTGCCGGGTCGAGCAATGCATCAACCTCATCAAGCACACAGAAAGGAGAAGGTTTGATAAGATAAATTCCAAAAAGAAGTGCAATTGCAGTTAAAGTTTTTTCACCTTGTGATAATAGTTCTATAGAAGTTGGTCTTTTACCTCTTGGTTTAGCCGATATTTCAATTTTTGCTTCAAGTGGGTCTTCTATAACATTACCTTCTTCGTCAGTGTCATATACAAGTTTTAAATCTGCTTCATCACCTTCGTGAAAGAGTTCCTTGAAAATTTTTATGAAATTCTCCCTTATCTGTTCAAATACTTTTAAAAATCTTGCTCTCGCTTCTGTATTTATCCGTTCTATAGTTTTTCTTATTTGTTTTTCTGATTCAACTAAATCATCACGCTGTTTTATTATATTTTCTAATTCATCTTTTTCTTCCTGAAAACTGTCCCATACAAGCTGTTGATAACCACCACCAAGTTTTTTCAACTTTTCAGACAGTTCTTCAATCCGTTTTTTAGCTCTGATTATATCAAATTCTGAATTTTCGTTTATAAATTCTTCTATAAAGTTATCATTTATATCTACTTTATCATTTTCTGTTATTTTGTAATCATATTTCCTTAATATATACTCATAAACCTGTTCTGACTTAATTGTGTATTCTCTGATTAAAATTTGTGAATCTATTAGTTTTTGTGAAACTCTGTCATATTGATTTCTGTTATTCCTTTGTTCAGTATTTAATTTATTCTGCACTTCCCGAAGTTCATCTAATTGAAATTTAATTTTCTCATATTCTTTGGAAAATTCCATCTGTTCTGAATTTAACTCATTAAATAATTCTTTATCATTTTTTATCTTTTCTTTCTTTTCTGTTAGTTCAGCATTTTCTTTTTCAATGGAATATTTGTTTTTTTCGAGTTGTTTTGACTGCGTTTCTATTGTATTTATTACTCTTTCTAAAGTTGCTTCTTCATTTTTCAATTCATTCTTCAATTTCATTAACTCCATATTGAAACTATTGTAATCAGTGAGATATTCTGTATATGTTTTCTCTATTTCATCAAATTCATCAGTCAGAAAAGCAAATTCTTTATCAAGATTAGAACTTTCATTTTCCCCGATTTGTATTTCTTCTGTTTTAGTATTTAATAATTCTTTAAGTTTGTTATTCTCTTCCTGAAGCTTTTTGTATATTATATTATTTTCATCTATCGTTTTATTTAGTGAATCGATTTTAAAATTAATAATTGAAATTTCATTTGAGAGTTGACTTCTTCTTTTATCGTATTCGCTCAATACCTTTAATGCTTCAGGGATATTCAGAGTTTTTATTTTCTCTTTTAATTCAGAAATTGATTTTTTTAGATTTTCAAGAGTTATTTCATAATCTTTTTCTTTAATCTTAAGTTTTCTTATGTATTCATCTCTACCTAACCTGAGACTTTCTTCATTAATCTTACCGCCAGCCCTTACAACTCCTTCTGTAACAATATCACCATCAAGCGTTATGAATTTGTAATAATTATCTTTGGAAAGTTTAAATGCTAAATTTAAATTATCTACAATGACATATTCATCAAGCAGGAATCTTATTAATTTTTCATATTCTTTATCACTGCATTTCACAAGACTATCTGCAAAACCATAAACGCCTTCAAGATGTAAAAAGTCGAGCCCTTCATCAGAAAAAGTAATATAGTTTAATCTTTCGCTGAAAAGTCTGTCATTTAATATAAATGTTACCTTCCCCTTATCTTCATTCTGTAATAATTCAATTAAATCAAATAATTTATTTGAGTTTTCAAGTATTAAATAATTAGAAACTTCTCCAAGTGCAGTTTCTATTGCTGTTTTAAATTTTGAATCAACAATAATAGTATCAATTACCGTGCTTAATTCTTTATAATTCTTTTCATCAATCAGAAATCTTATTCCTTCTGCGTAATCATCAAGGTTCTGATACATATTTTCCAGATGTGTTATTTTTGTTCTGTGTCTTTGTAAATCCAGATAAATAGAATTATAATCAGATTCTAATTTTTCGATTTGATTCTTAAGGAAATTTTGTTCTTCCTGAAGAGTTTTTAAATTATTGTTTATCTTTTTTATTTCCTGCTCTATCTTTTGAAGTTCATTTTCTAATTTTTGCTTTTCTGTGTTATATGCATTTTGCCGGTTTATATTGTTTTCTGTAATCATCGAAATTGCTTTCATACGGTCTAAATTCGTATCGTATTTAATCTTATATTGTTCATATTCCCTTCGTTTATCATTCAACAGTTTCATTGAGTCTTTCACCTTTATTCCTAATGCAGTCAGTTCATCTTTTTTATTTGATATTATTTCTATAACCTCATCAAGTTTATTTTTCTTTTCCGCTAATGATTTCTCTGATATTGCAATTGTACCCCTGAGAACTTTTATCCTTTCTTCAAGTATAGTTTTTCTTGATTCGTTATTTCTGATATTTTCAGTCAGATTTACATTCTCATTCGTTAGTCTGTTTAAATCATTCTCAAGGTGTTTAATTTGTTGGTCAAGAACAAGAATCTCTTTTTCAAGTTTATTTACATTATCTTTTTTTATATTTAAATTCTTTTCAGATTCAATAACCAGATTTTCTATTTCCTTTACTTTCTCTGTTATTTCATCAATCTTTGAGTCATTTTGTTGAATTTTTTGCAGCAGAGTTTCTTTCAGAGAAATATTATGAAATTCATTTTCTTTAATTGAAGTAATTTCATTTTGTAAAAAGTTTATTTCTGCAATTGCAGTGATAATCTCAAGTTTCTTTAAGTCTTCAAATACTATTTTCGCTTCTTCATTCTTTTTAACCTGTCTTTCGAGCATATTTATATTTCGGTTCTTTTCTCTTATTATGTCATTTATTCTTACAAGTGATTCTCTTATAGATTCAAGCCTTTTATAAGTTAAATCCCGATTTTGTTTATAAGAAACTATCCCCGCTGCTTCTTCAAAAAGTTTTCTTCGCTCATTTTTTACGGGAGACAGAATAGTCTCAACCATCTTTAACTCAATTACGGAATAAGCATCAGGTCCAATACCTGTATCAAGGAATAAATTTCTTATATCCTTTAATCTTACTTTTACACCGTTAAGGAAGTATTCAGTCTCTCCGTTTCTGAAGTATCTTCTTGCTATTTTTACTTCTGTGTATTCTGTTGGTAATATTTTTTTACTATTGTCAAATGTTAAAGCAACTTCAGCTATGCTAAGTGGTTTTCTTGTTCTTGAGCCGTTGAATACGATATCATCGCGTTTTTCGCTTCGCAATATTTTATCTCCCTGTTCTCCTAATGCCCAGCGGATTGCATCTACTATGTTTGATTTTCCGCAACCATTAGGACCGACAATTGCGGAAACTCCCTCTGCAAATTCTATTTTTACTTTTTCAGGGAAGGACTTAAAACCAAATATTTCAACTTTCGATAAATACACTTTATATATTATAACTTAAAATTAGACTTAGTATACTTAAAGTATTTTTATAGAAATATAAATAAAAGAATAAACCACCGGCAGTAATTATATAAAATATTAATCCATAAAGGAAGGCTCTGCCAAAATGATGTTCGAACAAAAACTTAAAGCCGCTAATCAGTCTGAAGATTGATAACAGATAGCAAATAAAGAACAGAATTAAACTCAATGTAATATAAGTTGTGCTCAGAGTCCCGAGTTTATATATAATTATTCCGATGGGTAAGAAAATCAGGTATGGATATAACGACCAAACTGTAACAGCAAATATATTTTTGAAGTTGTATCTTTGCTTCATTATTACCGTGATAAAAGAAAGTATGAAAATAACAATAAAGATTAGGATTAAACAAAAAAGAGTTACAAAAATTACCGATAAAATAGGATTAGTAAAATAATAAGAGAAAATAATTTTTGCTTTGTCTGATGAGAATATATTGGCAAGCAGCATATCAAGATATGGATTCTCCTTGTAAAAATAAAGTATTGATGTTAAATATATACTCACTGATGCTGATAACACTAAAGCAAAGAGAACATCATAATAAATAGATAGTATATTCTGTTCTTTAGCATATTGAAAGAAATTAACCGAGCGCGTTAAACAGGAAAAACTTCTTGATACTGATTCTTTAAAACGGGGTATTCTTGTATAAATAAAAGAAAAGAATATCGAAACAAAAACTCCAAAGAGAATTATAATAAATGATTTATCTTTTAATATATTCTCTGAACTACCTTCTGAAATTTTCGAAAGGCTCTGGTCGAAATTTAATCTTTTTATAAATACCGCTGATAGTTTCTGATTTCTGTCAATGTCTAATATTCCGTTTGTATTCAGGTAATAATTATCTGACAGCGGAAAGTTCAAAGGTCTCTGGCTGAACCAATCAGAAAAGGAAGATATGAATATACAGGGGAAATCTTTTGCAAATAAATTGTAAGACTCAACTAAAAATTTAGCCTGATATTCTACTGAATGTCTGTCATTATAACCATTTTTATTATTATTATCAATTGGTATTCCGATAAATGAAACAAATACAGGTGGATTATTCGGGGTATTTTCTTTTTTTAATTTATCTTTTATTTCTTCAAGTTTTCCAATACTGGAAGTTCTTATATTAATTCCCCGTAAATCAGAGAGCTCAAAACACATATCATCATTTATATTGCTTGATGTATAATATACAGGTCTGGAATCGTATTTAGAAATTGCCTCACGGATTTTTATTAAATATTTCTGTGAAATTTCTTCTGTCACATCGAAATCATTACCTACGCCCCATGCTATTATTGACGGAGCGGTTTTATCTCTTTTTATTATTGCTTCAATATATTCAGAAGCATTTTTAATATAATCTGACTTATTTAAAATTTTTGAAGGTACTTCATTAAGCGGTATTTCATCAAAAATATATAACCCGTTACGATTACATACATCTACAATATATGGATGTGCAGGCCTTCCCGGTATGCGCACACAATTAAACCCTAAATCTTTAATTAAAAGTATATCTTTTTCAATATTCCGATATGTAAATATATTATTATGAAAAGATGCTTCCCCGAAATAATTTATTCCGATTATTTTTACAGGCTCACCTGCAACATTTACAAAAGATTTTTTTGAAGGTGAGAATTTAATATCGTTTATACCAAACTCTACTGTGTATTCATCAATTACTTCATTGTCCTGTAAAAGTAATGTTTTTAATGTGTAAAGTTTCGGATTATTTGGTTTCCAGATAACGGGGCTTCTTATTGAAAGGTCGTTCACTAAATTGTCTAAATGTTGATAATCGGCTATATTAACCCTTAGCAAATTGCTTTCAGAAACCGGATTTTCTGTATCATCTGGTTTATATATTTGAGATTTTATATAGAAACTTCCGCCTTCTTTATATTTGGCTAAATTTCCCGCAAGTAAGGATACTTTGTTTGAAATTCTTGCATAGTTTTCTGATTCTAATTTTATATCCGGTTTCGCATCAAGAATAAACAGCTTTGGGACTGCAATGATATAAATATCCTGTGTTATACCTGCATTTATCTTTCCATAATTAATCTGATCTTTCAGCGGAATTGTGTTTTTGTAACTTAAATCACTTGTTAATGTTATTACAATTTCATTGGAGTTCCCGAGAATATTTTCATCTAATGGTGAAATTATAGAAGAAAACCCATAAGGATTTTTCGTTACAAAAGTTCTGTTGATGTATATTTCAGATTCATAACTAATCCCTTCAGCAACGAGAACGAAAAAGAAATTTTTAAGCGCTGCATCATTAATATTAAAATATCGTTTGAGCATCAGATTACCTTTATACTCAATTGCTGATGGAACATTTATAGGGCTGAAATTCTTTCCCTCATTTAATGATAAATTCCATTGACCGTTCAGGTCAAGGAAATATCTTGTTTTGGTTTTAATTACCAATCCTTTATAAGGTATATCCTTTTCTGTTTGCTTTTCGTAAACTGTAATCTGAGTATAACTATTGGTAAAAGAAAACACCATTAAAACTAATATAAGAATCAGTTTTCTTATACTCTTATACATATTTATATTTCCCATAGAAGGGTTATAAATTATATAATCAAACAAGTTATTAATTTATTATTAAAATAAAAATGTAAATTTTTAATACTAATAATTGAATCTTTTAAACAAATACTTTAAATAGGTATTAAAAAACTAATTGCCCCATCCCATCAACTATTTAAAAATTCATAATTATAATTCAGAATTTTAATCTGATTCCTATTATTCAGAACTCATAAAATATAGGAAGGAATTTATCTATTTAAACATTTATAATTATTTTACATTTTACAGAATAAGGAGAAAAAAATAAAATGTCAGATAAAATTAACCTTCTGGAAGTATTCGAAAATAAACATCAGTACAGGGATTATGTAATCGTTCATCAGGCAGATGAATTTACATCTTTATGTCCTCTCACCGGACACCCTGATTTCGGTAAAATAACTATTTCTTATATACCGCTTAAAAAGTGTATTGAATTGAAGTCCCTGAAATTATATTTGCAGTCATTCAGAAATGACGGTATATTTTATGAAAATATAATAAATGAAATTTTAAATGACCTTGTGAAAGTCCTGAAGCCTAAGTGGATTGAAGTGAAAGGAGTATTTTCAGTTCGCGGTGGTATTTTCTCTACTGTTACTGCTTCTTATGGAAAAAAACCTAAATAAAATAATTATATAAACAAAATTAATTTAATTATGGAATACAGAATAGAACACGACACAATGGGAGAAGTAAAAGTACCCATTGATAAGTACTGGGGTGCACAAACCCAGCGTTCATTACAAAACTTTAAAATTGGCAATGAAGTAATGCCAAAGGAAATTATCTATGCTTTTGCAATTCTGAAGAAAGCAGCCGCAATGGCTAATTTCGATTGCGGAGTCTTACCCGAAGATAAAAAGAAACTCATCTGTCAGGTCTGCGATGAAATACTGGAAGGAAAACTTTACGACCAGTTCCCGCTTGTCGTATGGCAAACCGGTTCAGGTACGCAGACAAATATGAATGTTAATGAAGTAATTGCCAACAGGGCGCATGTTCTGACAGGTGGAAAACTTGAAGATAAAAAGAAAGTATTACATCCAAATGATGATGTAAATAAATCTCAATCTTCCAATGATACTTTCCCGACTGCAATGCATATAGCAGCATATAAAATCCTGCACGATATAACTATTCCGAAAGTAGAAAAGCTCTTAAAAACCATACAACAGAAATCAAAAGACTTCTGGGATATAGTTAAAATCGGAAGAACGCACCTGATGGATGCAACACCTTTAACACTCGGACAGGAATTCTCCGGATATGCTTCGCAGATTGACCACGGCTTGAGAGCATTAAAAAATACTCTTGCACACTTATCGGAGCTTGCATTAGGTGGTTCTGCTGTTGGTACTGGTTTGAATGTTCCGAAGAACTACGATGTAATCGTTGCAAAATACATTTCAGATTTAACCGGTCTTCCATTTAAAACAGCAGAAAACAAATTCGAATCACTCGCAGCACACGATGCAATCGTAGAGTCTTCAGGTGCATTAAAAACTCTTGCATGCAGCTTAATGAAAATTGCACACGACCTAAGAATGTTAGCATCAGGACCAAGAAGCGGATTAGGTGAAATAATATTCCCGGAAAACGAACCCGGCTCTTCAATTATGCCAGGTAAAGTCAATCCAACTCAGGCAGAAGCACTCACTATGGTTTGCGCTCAGGTAGTCGGAAACGATGTTGCAATATCTATCGGCGGAATGAATGGCCATTTTGAACTGAATGTATTCAAACCGCTAATGATACACAACTTCCTACGCTCTGCAAGATTGCTCGGTGATGCATGCGAATCATTCAACGACAACTGCGCAGTTGGTATCGTACCAAATTATGAAGTAATAAAAAGACATGTAGAAAATTCACTAATGCTTGTTACCGCTCTAAACCCATACATCGGATACGAAAATGCAGCAAAAATCGCAAAGAAAGCCCATAAAGAAAACAAAACACTAAGACAGGCAGCAATAGAACTCGGCTTACTAACAGATGAAAAATTCACAGAAATAGTTGACCCAAAGAAAATGGTAGGCAATTTGTAATAAGTTTATTTCTGATAGAAATTAATTATGAGATAAAACTGGGAAAATAGAGTGAATATAATATTGAAGCTTGAAATTTTATATTTTTAGAAATTGAGAATTTTTTAGATTTTGAAGCAAATAATAAAATCTTAACTTATGTAAAGTATTTAATAATGTAAAATGGCAAAAACAAAATCAAAAGGTGCGAACTTAGGTTTTGAGCAAAAACTCTGGCAAGCAGCAGATAAACTGAGAAGTAATATGGACGCTGCAGAATACAAACATGTTGTTCTTGGACTGATTTTTTTAAAATACATTTCTGATGCTTTTAATGAAGTTTATGAAGAGGTAAAAAAAGATCCTCTTTCTGATCCCGAAGACAGAGATGAATATATTGCAAGGAGAGTTTTCTGGGTCCCTAAGGAAGCCCGTTGGGATTATCTTCAGTCAAATGCTAAAAAATCAGAGATTGGTGAGATTATAGATACTGCGATGGAAGACATTGAAAGGGACAACCCGTCACTTAAAGGAGTTCTTCCGAAAAATTATGCTCGACCAGCTTTGAATAAAGAGCGATTAGGAGAACTGATTGATTTAATCGGAACAATAGGTTTAGGCGATAAGGAAAATAAAAGCAAGGATATATTAGGAAGAGTTTATGAGTATTTTCTTGGACAATTTGCAGATGCTGAAGGAAAGAAAGGAGGACAATTTTACACTCCAAGAAGTATTGTTCAATTGCTTGTAGAAATGCTTGAGCCATACAAAGGAAGGATATTTGATCCCTGCTGTGGCTCAGGAGGAATGTTTGTTCAGAGCGAAAAATTCATAGAGGCACACGGCGGAAGAATAGGCGATATTTCTATTTATGGACAGGAAAGCAACCAGACCACCTGGCGTTTGTGCAAAATGAATTTAGCTATCAGAGGAATTGATGCAAATATTAAATGGGGTGATTCTTTTCATGATGATCAGTTTAAGGATTTAAAAGCAGATTTTATTTTAGCGAATCCTCCTTTTAATGACAGTGACTGGAGAGGAGAACAACTACAAGATGATGTGCGCTGGAAATTCGGAGTTCCCCCTAAAGGCAATGCCAACTTTGCGTGGGTTCAGCACTTTATCCACCATTTATCACCTATAGGAACTGCAGGTTTTGTTCTTGCCAACGGCTCTTTAAGCTCTATGACTTCCAACGAAGGAGACATAAGAAAAAAAATTGTAGAAGCGGACCTGGTTGATTGCATCGTTGCTTTACCTTCTCAATTATTCTATAACACAATGATTCCTGCGTGTTTGTGGTTTGTTTCAAGAGACAAAAAAAATCATAAATTCAAAAACAGACAAGAAAAAGTTCTATTTATTGATGCAAGAAAAATGGGTGTGATGATTGACCGAAGACACAAAGAACTTACAGACGAAGAAATAAAGAAAATCGCAGACACCTATCATGCCTGGCGGGGAGAAAATGGTCTTGAATACAAAGACATTCCCGGATTCTGCAAGTGTGCTACAATAGAAGAAATCAGAAAACACGACCATATCTTAACCCCCGGCCGTTATGTCGGCACCGTAGAAGAGGAAGAAGACAACGAGGCATTCGAAGAAAAGATGAAAAGATTAACAACCGAGCTTGCAAAACAAATGGAAGAAGGAAAAAAATTAAATAAAGAAATAAAAAGAAATCTGGAAAGTATTGGATGGAAGATAGAATAATATGAATAACGATTTGAAAAGTAAAATAGAACAATTACTTAAAAAAGGCGAAGGGATTACTCTTGAGTTTAAAGAATGTAAAAAAGGTGTTCCCAAAAGCCTTTATGAAACTATCTGTGCTTTTCTTAATAGATATGGTGGCGAGATATTATTAGGGGTAAATGATAAAGGAAGAATTACAGGAATTAATTATATCGAAACAATAAAAAAAGAAATCATTACCACCATAAATAATCCTCAAAAAATCAGTCCTCCGGTTTATCTGGCAATTGATGAAGTTGTAATAGAAAAGAAAAAAATTCTTTATTTATATGTGCCTCAAAGTTCACAGATGCATTCGTGCAATGGCAGAATATTTGACAGAAATGAAGATGCAGATCTGGATATTACTGGCAATCAGTCGCTTATTTCACAAATCTTTTTAAATAAACAAAGTCAATATTCTGAAAATACCATTTATCCTTATTGTGAACTTTCTGATTTAAGAGAAGATTTAATTGAGAAAGCTCGTAAACTTGCTGTTATCAAAGATGGCATCCACCCTTGGAAAAATTTGACTAATGTTGAATTGCTAATAAGTTCCAGATTATATATGAAAGACCTTAAAACAGGAAAGGAGGGTTTTACACTCGCCTGTATTTTGCTTTTTGGAAAAGACGAGACAATTCTTTCGGTCGTTCCCCACCATAAAACAGACCTGATCGTAAGACGAATTAATCTTAACAGATACGATGATCGAGACGATGTGCGAACCAATCTTATTGAAAGTTTTGACAGAATAATGACATTCAGTGAAAAACACCTGCCAGATCCCTTCTATTTAGAGGGTAGCCAGAGATTCAGTTTACGAAACCAAATTATGAGAGAAATTGCATCCAATGTTTTAATTCACAGAGAATATATGAATGCATATCCAGCCAAAATTATTATCGAAAAGAATAGAATCTTTTGTGAAAATGCCAACAGACCACATTTCAGAGGGAGCATATCTTTAAAAGATTTCACCCCCTTTCCTAAAAATCCTACAATTGCAAGAATGTTTAAAGAAATAGGGCTGGCAGATGAACTTGGCTCTGGTGTAAGGAATCTGCTTAAATATGTAAAAATATATTCAGGAAAAGAACCTATTTTTATAGAGGATGATATTTTTAAAATTATCGTTCCGCTTAGAGAAGACTTGTTTGAAAAAATAACAGAAGATAAAAGTTCCCAGAAAAGTTCCCAGAAAAGTTCCCAGAAAGTTATTGATCTAATCAAAGAAAATAAACAGATAACTATTTTAGAAATATCATCAAAATTAGGTATAAGTGATAGGGCAGTAAAAAAGATTATCTCTAAATTAAAGCAACAGGGCAAACTAAAGAGAATAGGACCAGACAAAGGTGGATATTGGGAAACAAAATTTTTAGATGATGAAATACAAAACTATAAAAGAAAATCAAAACACAGAATTTAAAGTGTCCTGGCGTGATGAATACTTAAAGGTTTTATCAGCCTTTGCTAATTCTAAGGGAGGAACTTTATACATAGGTGTAGATGACTATGGTAAGCCTGTAGGTATACCTGAAAGCCAAAGGAAAAAACTCCTTGAAAGCCTGCCTAACAAAATCAGAAATAGATTGAATATAACGCCGATGGTAAGTGAAGAAAAATATAAGGGATTTGACATTATAAAAATACAGATTGATTCAGCTGGTTTCCGCGTTCCCTTTGAAGGGAAATTTTATAATAAAGTTGGAAGTACCGTTCAGGAATTAACAGGACTTGAACTTTCTGCTTTTCTGCTGGAAAAATCAGGAAAAACATGGGATGGTTTGCCAATTGAGGCTGACATAGATGAATTGGACATTGACACTATTGAACTATTCAAAACGCTTGCCCAAAAACGCTTGCCCCATATAGAGCAAGAAAAAGATGTTAGACTTTTGCTTTCAAAATTGAAGCTAATAGATGACGATAACAAATTAACAAGAGCATCTATTTTACTTTTTGGTAAAGACCCAAGAAAACATTTTTTTACAGCTTACACACGAGTAGGGAGATTTAAAACTGAAATAGATATTCTGGACACTGTGGATATAGAAGGAAATCTTTTTCAACAATTTGAACAAACAGTTGAAGCCATCAAAAAACATTTAAATGTCAGGTTTGATACTTCCGTGAAAGAATATAGTATTGGAGGGTTTTCACGCCGTGATATCTGGGATTATCCTCTGGATGCGATACGAGAAATTATTGCCAACGCACTCATACACAAAGATTATCTGGATACCTCACCTATTCAGATTAAAGTATATGATGATAAGATAACTTTCTGGAACAGCGGAAAACTTCTTTTCCCTCTCACTGTAGAAAGTTTGAAAACCGAACATCCTGTAAGACAGCGTAACCCCCTTCTTGCTTCTGTGTTTTATTATGCAGGTATCGTGGAGCAGTGGGGCTCTGGTACGCTAAAAATAATAAGGCTTTTTAGAGAACAGGGACTTCCTGAGCCAGAATTTGTAGAAAAAAAAGAAGGTATTGGAGATTTCACGGTTTATATTTATAAAGACAGGTTTAATGTAAAGGAACTCCGTAAAATGGGGCTTAACGAAAGACAAATAAAGGCTGTGCTTTATGTAAAAGAAAAGGGAAAAATTACAAATAAGGAGTATCAGGAATTAACACAAGTATCAAGACAAACAGCCACGAGAGACCTTCAGGAACTTGTTGAAAAGAGTATTTTTATTATGCATGGCGCAGCTAAAAGAGAAATTTATTATCAATTGAGTCAAAAATGAGGCAATAATGAGGCAATTGAGTCAAAAACGAGGCAATAATTTATATTGGCAAATGGTTGGCGAATCTGGCGAATATCTGGGAAACAACTTGGTAAAAGAAAGGGCTAACAAATGACTAATAATGGATCTAAACGGCTCATAGAAGTTAAAATGATAAATTTGAACAAGGATCACATGGAGATAAATAAAGTTTCAAATAAACCTCCTTTTATTGAATTAAATGAATTGGTGGAAAAAGGATTTTTAGAAACACAAGGATTGGATCGCTTTTTGATTTATGTCATCAAAAGTAACGATTAGGTAATGAAAGTAATGATTAAGAAATGAAAAAGAAGGTAATAAGATTAAAGAATGAAATAAACATGAAATTCGACCCCGACAAACATCACCGCCGTTCTATTAGGTTGCCCGGTTACGATTATTCACGGGCAGGTGCGTATTTCATCACCATTTGCACACAAAACCGGGAATGTTTGTTCGGGAATATTGTTGATGGTGTTATGGTGATAAATGAATATGGAATGGTGGTACAAAAATGTTGGTTGGAAACCGAATATATTCGACCCGGTGTTAAATTGGATGAATATGTTGTGATGCCGAATCATTTTCATGGGATTATCGTAATTACCGATGAATATCGAAAAAATGTAGGGGCGTATTGCGATACGCCCCTACAATACGATAACGTTTATTTTAAATCCCCGTCCAAAACCATTGGTGCCATTGTTCGTGGTTTTAAATCGCAAACAACCAAACAAATCAACCAAATCCGCCAAACACCCGGCATTCCCCTATGGCAACGCAATTATTACGAACACATCGTTCGCAATGAAATGGATTTAAACCGCACCAGACAATACATAATTGACAATCCGCAAAATTGGGAGAAAGATGAAAATTATGGATAAAACAGAGGAATTAATAGATAATTTTGTATCGACAAAAATCGCCAGTATCAAAACAAAAGTGAATATAATGTATAGGTAAAATGATGTGTGGGTTGTGTGGTCTTGAGTAGGAAGAAATATAAAGTATCAAAATAATATGGAGAAACATACCATGATAGAAAAAATCAAATTACACAATGTAGCAACATACAAAAATGAAGTTAAAATATCTGATTTAAGAGAAATTAATTTCTTTTATGGTTCAAATGGTAGTGGTAAGACAGCTATTTCTAAGTTAATTGCAAATCCTGAATTATTTCCAAATTGCCAAGTTAATTGGAGAGGTAATAACAAATTGAAAACGCTTGTTTTTAATGAAGATTTTGTAAAAGCATATTTCTATCAATTTGATGAACTAAAAGGTATTTATACAATTGGTGAAGGGGCAAAAGAAATTGAAGAAAAGATAGATAATAAGAATGGTGAATTAAAAAAATTAATTGAAGGAACTAATGGTTTGCGAGTAACAGAAGAAGAAAAAAAACAAGAGTTTAAATTAGCTTTTGATAAATTTAAAGATGATTGTTGGAAAAATATTTACCAAAAATATCAAAAAGATTTTCCCGATATATTCAAGGGGTATGGAAAAAGCAAAGAAAATTTTGCTAATAAAATCTTATTTGAAAATAAAGAAAATGAATCAACTTTAAAAGATTTAAATGATTTAAAAAAAGAGTATGCAATCCTTTTCAATAAAAATTTAACACAGTTAGATACAATTTCTAATATTAATAAAAATCTAATTGACCATATTTCAGAATTAGAAAATCAACAGATATTGAAAACCAAGATCATTGGAAAAGAAGGTATCGACATAGCCCAAATGATTCAAAAATTACAAAACCATGACTGGGTTAGACAAGGAAAAGATTATTTTGAGAAAAATTATAGTGAAGATGAAAAAGTATATTATTGTCCTTTCTGCCAGCAAAAAACACCCAGTGATTTTAAAGAAAAATTGGAAAAATACTTCGGTGAAACTTATGAAAATCAAATTAAAGAGCTTAATAAGTTAATTCAAGATTATGAAGATATAGAAAAAAATTTAACTGATTTCTTTGAAAAATTAAATAAATTAGAAAATCAGTATTTAAATGAAAAAAAGAAAGAATTGGAAGATAAAAAGCTATTCCTATTTCAGATAATATCTATAAATAAACAAAAACTGTCAAACAAACAACAAAATCCAAGCACTGCAATTACTCTTGATTCAATAATTAAAACCATCGAAGAAATAAATAAAATTATTAATTCAATAAATACAGAAATTCAAAAGTATAATCAACTAATCCAAAACCAAAAAAATGAACAAAAAAGAATTGAATCAGAATTGTGGAAATATTTTACTAATGGGATATCTACAATAATTCAAAGTTATAATACACAAAATGGAAATATTCAAAAAGCCTTAGAAAACATTAATAATCAAATTAAAGAAAAAGAGGAAAAACAAAAAACTATTAAGAATGAAATTTTAGAACTTGAAAGTAAAAGAAAAAGCGTTATTCCAACTGTTGAAGCGATAAATAACTTATTAGAAAGTTTTGGTTTTAGTGGTTTCAGATTAGCAGCAACTGAAGACGAAAAGCATTATAGAATAGTTAGAGACGATGGGTCTTCAGCTAAAGAAACTTTAAGTGAAGGCGAAAGGAATTTTATTGTATTTCTTTACTTTTATCATCTAATTCATGGAGTTTTAAATCCAGAAGAAAATATTACTCAAGATAAAATCGTTGTTTTTGATGATCCTGTCTCAAGTTTGGATTCAGATGTCTTATTTATTGTTGCAACATTAATTAAGAAAATTTTAAAAGATATCAGAGAAAAAAAAGGTAATATAAATCAAGTTTTTGTACTTACTCATAATGTTTTTTTCTTTAAAGAAGTATCTTACATTTCTTCAAGAAAATCAAATAACAAAAGGAGAGTTACAAAATATTTAATAGTAAGAAAAGCAAATGGAATTAGTTCGATAAATTCTTTTGAAGAAAATCCAATAAAAACAACCTATCAATTATTATGGGATGAAGTTAAGAGAACCGATAAAATTAATTGTGTTTCGCTTCAAAATTCTATGAGAAGAATAATAGAATTTTATTTTAAACTATTGGCTGATCTTAATGAAGAGGAATTAATAAATGAATTTGTGGATGAAAGAGATAAACAAATATGCGGATCCTTAATTTCATGGATTAATGTAGGTTCACACGAAGTTTTTGATGATTGTAATTATACTCCTTCTGAGGATATAGAAAAATTTAAAGAAATATTTAAAAATATTTTTGAAAAAACAGGGCATATTGCCCATTATAATATGATGATGGGAATTAATGAAAATATTGATGAAAATATTAACGACTAAAAATAAGGTAAAACAAATATGAAAATAACATATCAATATAACAGTTACCTAAAACTAACTACTCGGTCTGTTTGCTTAAGAATATAGATTTTACGAAACAAAAAAAACGTTCTAAGATTTTTAATGTAATATAATAAATACGATAATACTATTATGAAACCACGAACAACCAAATTCAAACCTGCATGCACTTCGAACGCAGGTAAACAAACCGAAATCGGTTCACCTGTGCACCCCGTGCAGGCAGGATCAATACCTGAAGAGTGGGAAGTGAAGAGTATTGGCGAGGTAGAGGACATTATTGTTTATAAAATAAAATGATTCATAAAACAAGTCAAAGTAAGCAAGAAATTGGATAAATGTATAAAATGAAATTGATGAGTATTGAAAATGAATTATAAAGATTTAATTACAAATTGGCACAAAAAAGCAAAGAGGCAAAGAGATTACTTTTCAAAATTTGTTTTTGAGTATTTAGCATTTATTGCATATCTCAAAACACAAAAATATTCTAGTAGGGATAGGGATAGACAATCGATACAAAAACTAAAAAGAGAATCTGAATTAAAAACAAAATATATTAAGAGAATAAAAGATATGAATAAATTAAAAAAGAATTGGGTAAGAATTAAAGAAGAATTTGATTATATTCCATTAGGTAATGCTTCAAGAAATTTAAATGAAGTTGAAGAAATTGAGTGGTGGAATTGCTCGCATGATAATTTAAAGCAAAAAACAGATGAAGAAAAAAGAAAATTAAAGGGAGTTATTCACTCTCTTGATGATTGGGAAAATATGGTTGAATTTTGGTACAGTATAAGAAATAATTTATTTCATGGTGCAAAAAATCCTGAAAATGAAAGAGATCAATTTGCAGTTAAATATGGATATTTAACATTAAAAGAATTAATGGAGCTATTATTAAATGAAAAGTAAATCAAGTTTTAAACAAACAGAAATAGGATGGATACCGGAAGAGTGGGAAGTGAAGAGTATTGGCGAGGTAGCAGATGTTATAGGTGGTGGTACACCTTCAACAAAAAACCAGGAATTTTGGGATGGTGATATTCCTTGGATAACTCCAAAGGATTTGTCTAGTTTGAACTTTAGATACATTAAAAGGGGTGAAAGAAATATAACTAAAAAGGGATTAGATAATAGTAGTGCAAAATTATTGCCAGAAGGAACTGTCTTATTAACTACACGCGCACCAGTTGGGTATTTAGCTATTGCTGCTAAGGAACTTGCAACAAATCAAGGATTTAGAAGTTTAATACCAAAAAATAAAATACTCTCTGAATTCTTATTTTATCTATTAAAAAAGAATGTAGAAATTTTAAAATCAAATGCAGGTGGTTCAACATTTGGTGAACTTTCAGGTAGCAGATTAAAGGAACTTGAATTCCCCATCCCTCCCCTTACCGAACAGCGCGCCATCGCAAAAATCCTCTCTGACCTGGATGCGAAAATTGAACTCAATCAGCAGATGAATAAAACGCTTGAAGAAATTGGCAGGGCTATTTTTAAGCACTGGTTTATAGATTTTGATTTCCCTAATGAAGAAGGCAAGCCATACAAAAGTTCCGGTGGGGAGATGGTTTACAACGAAGAATTAGGCAAAGAGATACCGAAGGGGTGGTGGGTTGAACAATTAGGTAAATTAATTTTTAAAAACAGAAATAAATTATCTCAAAAGAGCCAATGGGAAAAGGAAAATGTTATTGATTTATCAAATATGCCAAGATTTTCAATATGTATTGATACCTTTCAAAAAGGTAAAAATTTTGAATCAAATATATATATACTAAAAGAATTTGATATTTTATTCGGTTCGATAAGGCCTTATTTTGGTAAAGCTGGTTTTTCGCCAATAAATGGTGTAGTTACTGGTACAGTTTATTCTTTTTTACCAAAAAAAAAATATTTTTATTCATATTTACTGTTTCTAATTTCAAGTAAAGAATTTATTGAATATACAGTAAATTATTCAAAAGGAACAAAGATGCCTATAATTGGATGGGACGATTTTTGTTTGTATTTGGTAACCTTACCAGAAAATATTGACTTAATCGTAAAATTTAATTCAATTATGTCACCATTAATAAGAAAAATTAAAGATAATATCTGTGAATCCCTCACCCTTTCCTCCATCCGCGACGCTCTTCTTCCCAAACTTATGTCCGGGAAAATTCGTGTGCCGGTTAGTATCGTTCAGGATTCATCTGCACACAAAGGGCAGGCAGAAAAACCTGCCAGCAAAATATGCACAGGTAAATCAAAAGAGGAAAAGGTATGAAAAAAGCCATCTCTGAATCGGACCTTGAAGATTTTGTTCTATCGGTGTTGGGTAGCCTCGGTTATGAGGTTATTCGCGGAGACAGAGAGGAATATCTTCCGGGAGGGAGTTTTGCCTTAAGAAACGATTACAAAGAGGTTCTGCTTGTTGAAAGATTGAGAAATAGTTTAAGAAATATCAATCCTTCCACTACCACAGAATCAATAGAGCAAGCAATAAAACAGATTCTTACAAGTGAAAGTCAAAATCTGCTTTTTGAAAATGAAAGATTTCATAAAATGCTTGTTGATGGTGTTGATGTTGCAATTCGTAAAGATAGCGAGGAAAGATATGAAAAAATCTGGCTTTTTGATTTTAAGGATATTAGTAACAATGAATTTATGATTACCAATCAGTTTACCGTTCTTGAAAATAATTATGAGCGACGCCCTGATATTGTAATTTTTATCAACGGCATACCTTTAGCTATAATGGAACTGAAGAATCCTGCCGATGAAAACGCCACGATCTGGGATGCTTACAATCAACTGCAAACTTATAAGGAACAGATTTCCACTCTCTTTAAATACAATGAAATTCTTGTTATCAGCGACGGCTTGCAGGCAAGGGCGGGAACAATCACGTCGGAGTCCGAACGATTTATGCAATGGAAAACCATCAACGGAGAAAAACCTGATAAGGATTTGATTGAAATCGAAGTTCTGCTGCGGGGGATGTTTGATAAATCAAGAATCCTTGACATTATAAGAAATTTTATAGTATTTGAAAAAAATGGAGAAACTAAAAAGAAACTTGCTGCTTATCATCAATACTGGGCAGTCAACAAGGCAATAGAATCAACAATAAGGGCGAAAGCTGAAATGGAAATGCTCGTGAAAGAAGATCCCGAAAGTGTTGGTCTTCCTTCAGTTAAAAATCAACCTAAAGGAGATAAAAGAGCAGGTGTGGTATGGCATACGCAAGGTTCAGGTAAAAGCTTAACAATGATATTTTATGCAGGCAAGGTTATCAGAGAATTTGATAATCCAACGATTGTTGTTTTAACCGATAGAAACGATTTAGACGATCAGCTATTTGGAACATTCTGCATGTGTCAGGATATTTTAAGACAGGCACCTATCCAGGCAGAAACGAGAAAAGATTTGCAGGAATTGTTAAAGGTGGCTTCTGGAGGGATTGTTTTTACCACTATTCAGAAATTTTTCCCAGAAGAAGAGAGAGAAAAATATCCTGTTTTGTCAGAGAGAGACAATATCATTGTTATTGCAGATGAAGCTCATAGAAGTCAATATGGATTTTCTGCAAAAATTATGAATAAAAATGACAAAGCATTTATTACTTATGGTTATGCGAAATATCTGAGAGATGCCTTGCCTAATGCCACATTTATTGGGTTTACAGGAACTCCTATAGAAAAAGAGGATAGAAGCACACCGGCAGTGTTTGGTAATTATATTGATGTATATGATATTGAGCAAGCAGTCGAAGATGGAGCAACGGTAAAAATCTATTATGAGTCGCGTCTTGCAAAATTAGACCTTGCTCCTGAAGAAAAACCAAAAATAGATGAAGAATTCGAAGAAGTTACTGAGGGTGAGGAAGTAGAGAGGAAAGAAATTTTAAAACGAAAATGGGCAAGTCTGAATAAAATTGCAGGTGCACCTAAACGGATAAAACAAATTGCAAAAGACATTATAGAACATTTTGAAAGCCGCATTTCAGTACTTGATGGCAAAGGGATGATTGTTTGTATGTCAAGAAGAATATGCATTGATTTATATAATGAAATTATAAAATTAAGACCACAGTGGCATAGCGATGACGATGAGAAAGGTTTTATTAAAGTTGTTATTACAGGTTCTGCTTCAGATGATAAAGAATGGCAAAAACATATAAGGAATAAGCAGAGAAGAAGATATATTGGCGATAACTTCAAAGATCCCGGTCACGAATTAAAACTTCTAATTGTTAGAGATATGTTTTTAACAGGTTTTGATGTGCCAAGTCTTCACACAATGTATTTAGACAAACCTATGCAGGGACATACATTGATGCAAGCAATCGCAAGAGTAAACCGCGTTTATCCGGGTAAAGAGGGAGGCTTAATAGTTGATTATATCGGTATTGGAGCTGAACTGAAAAAAGCTTTAATAGATTATACAGAAAGTGGAGGCAAAGGAAAGCCAACATTAGACCAGCAGCTGGCAGTAAAATTAATGCTTGAAAAATACGAAATAGTTAAAGATATGTTTTATGGCTTTAATTATAAAAAATTCTTTATTCTAAAGCCGGAAGAAAGAGTTTCTTTTATACCTAATGCTTTAGAGCATATACTAAAAGAAAAAGACAAAAAAGATAGATTTATAAGAGAGTCAACATTATTAATTAAAGCATTAACTCTGGCTGTTCCCCATCCAGATGCGATGAAAATCAAAGAAGAAGTTGGATTCTTTCAAGCTGTAAAATCATCCTTAATAAAAGTTTCTGAAATTAAGAGATTAACAAACTTTTACTTTGAAACAGCCATTAAACAGATCATATCAAAAGCAGTAATTTCTGATAGGGTTATTGATATTTTAGAAGCTGCTGGACTTAAAAAACCTGATATATCAATTCTTTCTGAAAATTTTCTTGAAGAAATTAGGAGTTTACCACAAAAGAATCTGGCTTTAGAAGCGTTGAAAAAATTGTTAAATGATGAAATAAGAATAATATCAAGAAGAAATCTTGTTCAGGGGAAGTCTTTTCTGAAGATGCTTGAGGAAACAATAAAAAAATATACTAACAGAAGTATAGAAGCGGCTCAGGTGATTGAAGAACTTATTGAGATTGCGAAAAAAATTAAAGATGATAAAAACAGAGGTAAAGTACTTAATTTGAGTGATGATGAAATTGCATTTTATGATGCCCTCGGTGTAAATGATAGTGCTGTTAAAGTATTAGGGGATGAAACCCTGAGAAAAATTGCATTGGAATTAACAGAAATGATAAGAAAGAGCGTTACCATAGACTGGACGCAACGGGAAAGTGTGCAGGCACAGATGAGGTTAAAGGTTAAGAGGATATTGAGGAAATATGGCTATCCGCCTGATAAAGAAAAATCAGCAACAGAAACTGTACTTCAACAGGCTGAGTTGATCGCGGGAAACTGGAAATTTTAAAAGAATATTCAAGATTATAATAATTGGATTATAATTGCTGCTTAGTTGATTTATTAGAATTATTTAATAAATTTCTTCTGCTGTTTGAGTATAGGGGCTTAAAGAGATAAAATTTTCCAGAGAAAAGATTTTTGTTTTTAAATTTTGAATTGGGGATTTTTATTTGGGAATTTGGATTTAACATTTTTTTCAGAATTTAATTTATTAAATTATTGTTTATTTAAAAGAAAAAAGATAGGATATGAAATATAAAGAGAATATCGTGGAAGAAAACTGGCATTCGCTTACAGAGAAGGAAATTTTGAGAGTACTGGATACGAATGAAGCGGGACTTGATGCAGAGGAAGTAAATAAGAGGTTACAATTTTATGGTGAGAACAAATTACCTGAAGAGAAAAGAAGATCGCTGCTTAATATAATTTTACATCAAATATTAAATCCACTTATTTTTATTCTTATTTTTGCTGCGTCTGCATCTATTGCTATTGGTGATGCAAGTGATGCAATTTTTATTTTCATAGTTATATTTTTGAATAGTGCTTTGGGTGCTTTTCAGGAGTTTAATGCTGAAAAAAGCGCAAGTAGTTTGCAAAAGATGATTAAAATAAAGGCGCGTGTCAGAAGAGAAGGGAAAGAGTTTGAGGTAAGTTCTGAAAATCTTGTCCCCGGTGATGTTGTTTTACTTGAATCGGGTATGAAAGTACCGGCGGATATAAGGTTATTTGAAGTGGCAAGTCTGGAAATAGATGAGAGTTTTCTTACCGGTGAATTAATTGCAAATTTGAAGAATGTTTCTGTGTTAAAAGAAGAGACTGATGTTACTGAAAGAAGTAATATGGCTTTTGCGGGTTCTACTGTGTTGAAAGGGAGAGGTTTAGGGGTGGTTGTATGCACTGGTATTAATACTCAGGTTGGAAAAATTTCTAAAGATGTTACTGAATCGGTTTCTGCTAAACCACCACTGGTTTTAAGAATGGAAAAGTTTGTTAAGCAGATTAGTTTCTTTATCATAATTTTCAGTATTTTTCTTGCTATTTTGCTCAGGATTCAGGGAATGGATCTGGCCTCTATTTTCTTTTTTGTTGTTGCATTAGCAGTCTCGGCAATTCCTGAAGGACTACCTGTTGCATTAACTGTGGCGCTTTCTATTGCTACCAAGCGAATGGCTAAACGCAATGTAATTGTGCGTAGATTAACTTCTGTTGAGAGTTTGGGAAGTTGTACTGTAATTGCAAGTGATAAGACTGGTACTCTTACGGTAAATGAGCAAACAGCAAAAATAATTGTTTTACCTGACGGGTCTAAATTTGAAATAAACGGTCAGGGGTATAATGGTGAGGGTAATGTTATTAATGCAGATAATAAAGAAATAAAATTTAATGAGAATGAAGAGATTTTTAAAATTGCAACAATATCTGTTTTTGCTAATGAAGGGTCTTTGATTAAAGAAAGTGAAGGGTGGGTTCATTATGGAGATGCTATGGATGTGGCTTTACTTGGTATGAGTTATAAACTGGGAATTGAACCTGTGAAATGGCAGAGTGAAATTAAAGAGATTGGAAAAATTCCTTATGAATCTGAGCGAAAGTTTAGCGCTTCATTCTTCAGAAAAGATGACTCGGTTTTTGTCGGGGTAAAAGGTGCTGTTGAAACTGTAATTGAATTTTGTGATAAAATGTCAATTAACGGTCATAATGAAAAAATTGATAAAGGCAAAATACTCAATAAAGCAGAACAATTGGCAAAAGATGGTTATCGTGTATTGGCATTTGCGTTGGGAAAATGTAAAGGATTTAAAGAAAAGGAAAGTTATGAAGATGAAAAAATCAAATCACTTACTTTTTATGGATTTGTTGGTTTTATAGACCCTTTAAGGCCTGAAGCAAAGGCATCTGTGCAGCAATGTTATGAAGCGGGGATTAAAGTAATAATGATTACAGGCGACCATCCGGAGACCGCCGGAAACATAGCCAGAGAATTAGGTATCGCAGGTAAAGATACACCAGTTGTAACCGGTCAAATGCTATCAGATGCCGGTCCGTATGATAGTCCCGCTTTTGAAAAGTTAGTTGCTTCAACTACTGTATTTGCAAGAGTATCACCTACTCAAAAACTGCATATTGTGGATGTGTTAATTCGTGATGGTGAGTTTGTTGCTGTTACTGGTGATGGTGTTAATGATGCCCCCGCTCTTAAGCGCGCAAATATAGGGGTTGCAATGGGGTCAGGTACTGATGTTGCAAAAGAAGTTGGTTCAATGATTGTAATTGATGATAATTTCAGGTCTATTGTTGCCGGTATTGAAGAGGGGAGGTTTGCTTATGACAATGTGCGAAAGGTTATTTATCTTTTGATAGCAACAGGTGCAGCAGAAATTATTTTATTCATTTTATCTATTATTTGGGGGCTTCCGTTACCCTTGCTTCCTGTGCAATTGTTATGGTTGAATTTAGTTACTAATGGAATTCAGGATGTTGCCCTTGCTTTTGAAGGTGGAGAACCGGACGCAATGAAGCGACCGCCAAGGAAACCAAAAGAAAGAATATTTAACTCCCTTATGATAAAACAGACTGTTTTTTCCGGTGCAACAATAGGATTGATTGTATTTGGATTATGGTTTTATTTAAACAGATTTATACAAATGAATGAATATCACGCAAGAGACCTTATACTTTTGCTAATGGTATTTATGCAGAACTTTCATGTATTCAATGCACGGTCGGAAAGAGTATCAGCATTTAAAATTCCGATAAAAAGAAATGTCATACTCATTTTTGGTGTAATATTGGCTCAGGGTATTCATATTTTAAGTATGCAAATACCATTTATGCAAAATGTTTTACAAATTGAGCCAATAACTCCGGAAGAATGGTTTGTTATTTTATTATTAGCAATTCCAATTATAATTGTTATGGAGATATTTAAATTCTTTAATAAATCAAAAGTAAATCAAAATGGAAAAAAGTACCAGCAAATCCCGACTCTCACTTAAACAGATTATTGATATTATACTGATTATCCTTTTGGTTGTTTTTATAGTGCAGAATGCTGATAATGTAAAAATGCGCTTTCTGTTTTTTGGCTTTGATTTACCACTTGTTATTATCATCGTGATTACTTTCTTTATTGGCTTTTTAACTTCAATAGTTTTTCTGGGGAAAAAGGGAAATGAAGAAAAAGATTATCAGGGTAAATAAATAATTATGAAATATGGTAATAGGTTAAGCATTTATTAAAATAACAGGGTAATTTTTCAGGTGAATTTATAGTTGGAAATACATCAGAATTAGTGAAAGTTCCATTTTCAGATGGGGGATTTTTATCTGATTTTATTGGTTTTTAGCCGATATTGGAAACTCTAAAAATATGCAATAAATAAAAATTTTATCATTTATTTAATAAAATAAAACTTTTATTTTAAATTGGATAATTATTTTAAATTAAATTAATATTCAATGTTTAACATACAAAAGTACAAATCAAAGATAGTATCTGCTGAAGAAGCAGTAAAAGTTGTGAAATCCGGTGATCGAGTGGTATTACATGCTAACAGTTGTTACCCTGAGATTTTAGTAAATGCAATGTGTGAAAGATATCAGGAACTAAATGATGTTGAAATAGCACACCTGACAATTTTCCAGAAGCCAAGATTTATTGATCCTGAAATGCAAGGGCATTTTCGCCACAACGCTCTCTTCACCAGTGGCGTTACACGGAAAGCCATTAATGAAGGGAGAGCAGATTTTACACCAATTTTTCTTTCGGAAATTCCCATTGCAATTGAAAAAGGCGTTATCCCAGTTGATGTTTTATTTTTAAATCTTTCTCCACCTGATAAACATGGTTATTGTTCTTTCGGCGTTAGTAACGAAATTTCAAAAACTGCTGCCGAATGTGCTAAAATTGTCATTGCTCAAATTAATCCCAAAATGCCGAGAGTTCTCGGTGATAATTTTATTCATATTGATAAGATTGATTATCTTGTTGAGTGTGAACAGGAACTGGTTGATGTACCGATGGTTGACCCTAATATAACACCTGAAGAGCAGAAAGTATATACAAGAATTGGTGAAATTATTGCTTCTATGATTAAGGATGGGGATACTTTGCAGATGGGTATTGGTGCAATTCCTGATGCTGTGCTGAGTTTCCTTACTGATAAAAAAGATCTCGGAATTCATACAGAAATGTTTTCAGATGGCTTAATTGATTTGATTGAAATGGGAGTGGTAACCTGTGATAAGAAATCCTTGCTGCCCGGTAAAATAGTTGCAAGTTTCGTAATTGCAACCAAAAAGACTTTTGATTATATAGATAATAATCCATTTATTGAATTCCGTACGACGAAATTTGTTAATGACCCATTCAACATAGCAAGAAATGATAATATGGTATCAATTAATTCTGCAATTGAAGTGGATTTAACCGGTCAGGTTTGTTCACATTCAATTGGTCATAAGATTTATTCCGGATTTGGTGGCCAGGTTGATTTCATAAGAGGCGCATCAAGGAGTAAAAATGGAAGGGCGATATTAGCTTTTCCATCTACCGCAAAAAATGATACCATATCCAAGATTGTTCCAACCCTAAACTACGGTGCTGGTGTAACTGATACACAGGCAGATGTTCATTATATTGTAACAGAATATGGAGTTGCTAATTTATGGGGCAAGACATTAAGAGAAAGAGTAAAGGAATTAATAAAAATAGCACATCCTAAATTCAGGGATGAACTCGAAAAGAAAGCAAGAGAATTCAAATATTTGTGGTAAATTTTGAGTAAGAAAGAAACAGCAATTGTACTTGTAAGCGGTGGTATGGATAGCGCACTTACTGCCGCTTATGCTTTTTTAAAATACAGGTTGGCATTCCTGCATTTTAATTATGGTCAGAGAACTGAACGGAGGGAATTGAAAGCATTTAATGATTTGGCTGATTATTATAATGTTGATATAAGAAAGGTTTTTAATCTCAATCATTTTAAAGAAATTGGTGGTTCTTCTCTTACAGATAAGAAAATCAAAGTATCAAAAGCAGATTTAAAATCCAAAAGAATTCCTTCTTCTTATGTTCCGTTCAGAAATGCAAATTTTCTTGCTGTTGCTGTTAGTTGGGCTGAAGTAATAGGCGCGTCAAGGATTTTCATTGGTGCTGTGGAAGAAGATTTTAGCGGATATCCGGATTGCCGGAAAATTTTTTTTAAAGATTTTAATAATCTTATCAAAACCGGAACTAAAATATCGTCAAAGTTAAAAGTTGAAACACCTATTATTAATTTTGATAAAAAGAAAATCGTTTTACAATCTTTAAAAATGAAGGTACCTTTGAATTTAACCTGGTCGTGTTATAAAAACGGTGATATTGCTTGCGGTGAGTGTGATAGTTGCGCTTTAAGATTAAGAGGATTTCAGCAGGCAGGTGTTAAAGACCCTTTAAAATATAAAATAATCAAAAGTTATTTACAATGAACGAAATAAAATCAGATAAATTCAAAAATTTTGTTTTAGGAATTATTTTGCTCGGGTTTTTATATGTGATTTTGAAAGAATTGCATTCTATACTGATTCCGTTTTTTGTGGCTATAATTATTGCTTTTATTTTTGAACCGTTTTATTCCTGGATGTGTAAAAAGAAAATACCCGGGATAATTGCTCTTATTATTATTGTAATTCTGATACTGATTATTGCTAATATATCCAGCGTATTTATTTTCACAAGCATTTCTTCATTTGAATCGCAGGCACCAACATATCAGAATAAGTTTATGACTATTTTTGCTGAGGTGGGTAAACTTATTCAGTCAAATGAAATGATAAGTAATTTTGTAATGAATAATTTAAAACTGGAAGAACAATTGAAAAAAATTGATATTGGTGCAATTTTAACATCAGTAATATCCGGTTTAGCTGGAATATTCGGTAATTTCATTTTGATAATGATTTATGTAGTGTTTCTGATTCCCGAAATAGGAGATTTCCGGAAACGATTAAAACAAGCATATACATTAAAGAAGGCAACTACAATAACTAATGTGATTGATGATGTTTTTGATGATATAAAGAAATATTTATTAAATAAAACATTGATAAATTTTACTCACGCAGTCTTAGCTTATATAATCTTAATAATATTTAATGTAGATTTTGCTATTGTGTGGGCATTCCTGATATTTTTTGGTTCTTATATTCCGAATATTGGAGCTACAGT
Source organism: Candidatus Tepidiaquacella proteinivora (assembly GCA_013348845.1). GTDB lineage: Bacteria > Bacteroidota > Ignavibacteria > Tepidaquicellales > Tepidaquicellaceae > Tepidaquicella > Tepidaquicella proteinivora. The sequence continues at coordinate 258,582 of CP054675.1, forward strand.
TATGACGATTATTCCTTTTCTCTCTGCACTGCTACAGTATGAAAGCTTCGGAATACCTTTAATTATTCTTATTCTGCTTACTGTGTTGGCTTTTACTATGGGGAATATAATAGAACCGAAAGTCTTTGGTAACACTTTAAATCTCAGTCCGATTCTGATAATATTTTCTCTTATTTTCTGGGGCTACTTATGGGGAATTGTCGGAATGTTTCTTGCCGTTCCGATTATGAGTATGATAAAAATTATATTAAGTAAGTTTGAAGGTACAAAAAGTATTTCTCTTATGATGTCAAATGAAATAAGGGTATCTTTAGTTGGAGGGGCAAAATCAAAGCAAATGGATATAAGTTTTAAAGAAGAAAATAAAGAATTAAAAAAGGAAGATAATGACAAAGAATAAAAAATTATTAAAATGGGTTGATGAGATTGCAAAGTTATGCAAACCCGATAAAATTCACTGGTGCGATGGCTCACAGGAAGAAAATGACGCATTGATAAAAATATGTGTTGAGAATGGTTCTTTTGTCCCTATACCAAAGAGAGAAAATTCTTACTGGGTTGTTTCTGACCCGAAAGATGTTGCCCGCGTAGAAGACAGAACTTTTATTTGTTCACGAAATAAAGATGATGCAGGACCAACAAACAACTGGATGGATCCGGATGAAATGAAAAAAATTATGCTTGGTCTTTATGATGGATGTATGAGAGGCAGAACAATGTATATAATCCCGTACTCAATGGGACCACTCGGCTCGAGAATTTCATATATAGGTGTGGAAATAACTGATTCAATTTATGTTGTGGTTAATATGCGTATTATGACAAGAATGGGAAAAGCAGTTCTTGATGTTTTAGGTGAAGATGGGGATTTTGTACCGTGTCTTCATAGTGTCGGATATCCTTTGGTTGATGGAAAGAAAGATGTTCACTGGCCCTGTAATGAAGTAAAATATATAACACATTTTCCGGAAGAAAGAGCGATTTGGTCTTTTGGTTCCGGTTATGGTGGTAATGCTTTGCTTGGGAAGAAATGTTTCTCACTCAGAATTGCTTCTGTTATGGCACATGATGAAGGCTGGTTAGCTGAACATATGCTAATTGTTGGTGTTACTCCTCCAAACGGTGAAAAGAAATATATTGCAGCAGCTTTTCCTTCTGCATGCGGAAAAACAAACCTTGCGATGATGAAACCTTCTCTCCCCGGCTGGAAAGTTGAAACAGTAGGAGATGATATTGCATGGATGAAATTCGGACCTGATGGAAGATTGTATGCAATTAATCCGGAATATGGGTTCTTTGGTGTTGCTCCCGGTACTTCTATGGAGTCTAATGAAAATGCAATGCTAACTATGACGAAGAACTCAATTTTCACAAATGTTGCTTTTACTGATGATGGTGATGTCTGGTGGGAAGGAATGACAAAGCAAAAACCCGCTCATTTGCTTGACTGGAATAAAAATGACTGGACTCCGGATTGTGGTAGAAATGCTGCACATCCGAATGCAAGATTTACTACTCCGGCTTCTCAATGCCCTGTTATAGATCCGGATTGGGAAAATCCGAATGGCGTTCCGATTAGTGCTTTTCTTTTTGGTGGCAGGCGGTCTTCTGTTGTTCCTCTGGTGTATGAAGCTTATGATTGGAATCATGGAGTATTTATGGGCTCTGCTGCTGCATCAGAAACAACCGCTGCTGCTGCTGGTGCTGTTGGTAAATTAAGACACGACCCATTTGCTATGTTACCTTTCTGTGGTTATAATATGGCTGATTATTTCGCTCACTGGATTCAAATTGGCAGAATGACTTTTCCCAATAAACTTCCAAAAATATTTTATGTTAACTGGTTCCGAAAAGATGAAAATGGCAGATTTATCTGGCCCGGTTATGGTGATAATATCAGAGTAATTAAATGGATTCTTGAAAGAATAGATGAGAAAGGTGATTATGTTGAAACTCCTATCGGAATTCTTCCTGCTAAAGGTGCGATAGATATTTCAGGATTAAGGATATCGAATGAGAATCTCGATAAGATTTTAAGTATCAATAAAGAAGAATGGTTTAAAGAAGTGCAGGAAATGCGTGAATATTATAAGATTTTCGGGAATAGATTACCCAATCAATTAGTTGAAGAGTTGAATAAAATTGAAGAAAGATTGAAAAAGTAATTGGCTTCAATTTGAATACTTTTTATATTGAGCAATGAATAAAATCAAAATATTTACTTTAATTTATTTATCTTTCTTTGTAAGTGCATTATTGCTTGCACAATCTTTATCAAAGAACCCACCGAAACTTACAGAATATGTAACAGATGAAACGGGAACATTGACCAGTGAGCAATTAAGGACTTTAAGATTAAAATTAAAAGCTTTTGATGATTCTACATCTACTCAAATTGTTGTTCTAATAATAAACTCATTATATGGTGAGCCTATTGAATTTGTAGCGAATAGTATATTTAAATATAATAAAATAGGTTCAGAAGGGAAAAATAACGGAGTACTTTTATTGATTTCAAAAGGGGATAGAAAAATAAGAATTGAAGTTGGATATGGTCTGGAAGGTGTTTTACCTGATGCACTTGCCAAAAGAATTATAAAAAATGAAATTGCTCCTGAACTAAAAAAAGATAATTATTACGATGGTATAGTTAATGGGATTAATTCAATAATTAAGGTTACCAAAGGCGAATATAGCAGGGAAGAAGATGAAGAAGGAATGAGCTTATCTACTATAGTTATCCTCTCTTTATTTCCGGCGATTATAATTTTAATTATAATTGTGTCAGTTATTCAAAGTAAAAGAGGTGGGTCAGGTAGTTATTCAGGTTCAGGTTACAGTTCTTCTTCTTATGATTCTTCATCATCAGATTATTCATCAAGTTCTTCTGATAGTTCCGGATTTTCAGGAGGAGGTGGCGACTCCGGCGGCGGTGGTGCGAGTGGCGACTACTAAAATAGTTTTTGAAATTCTGATTATAATATTATTTTAGCAAAATCATTTTCTTTACTTCATTAAAATCATTTCCGTTATTTATAATTAACCGATAGAAATAAATTCCGCTTGGAATTTCATTACCATTAAAGGTATATTTATAATTTCCCGATGTTTGAAATTCATTTACCAGTGTTTTAATAACTTTTCCTGTTATATCAAAAACTTCAAGTGTAACAAAAGAATTCCTGTATAAGTCGTATGCTATTTCGGTATTTGGATTAAATGGATTGGGATAATTTTGATATAATTTGTATGTTAATTGTGTTTCATTATTATTGATTCCGCTTGATTGAGTTACAAATATATAACTTGTTTTAATTAAAGTATCTGAACCCAGAAGATTTGCAGCAACAAGTTTGACTTCGTATATTCCACTATTTAAATATTTAATACCGGTCGGATTTTGTGCTTGTGAGCTTGATGGGGTTGCTCCTGTGAAAGTCCATTCCCAGCTTGTTGGTGAATAAGATGATTGGTCATAGAAATTAACAGAATCTCCGGCAAAAATATCTCTTGAACTAACTCTGAAATCAGCGACTGGTTTTCTGTTTATATTAGGTTTATAAGCGGTTATCTGATAACCACTGCCAATTGTTATAAAAATACCTTCCTTTCCAATAGGGCATCCGGAATAATAAATATATGGAATATTAAGTTGCCATTTAATTGTCTGAAGGTCTGGTGTAAAAGCAAAATATCTGCCATTAGCAGCTTCTACTGTATTTACATAAATTGTGGAATCATAATCGACTGTAACATACCCTGCTAAAGTATTAACTGAATCTATAACCTGACCGTTTAAACCATTTACTCTCATCAGTTTACCGCTGCTTATACCATTATTAACATTGGCGCAATATAAGATATTGTTAGGACCGAACGATTTTACAAGAACAGCAGGAGTTAAAGTCCACTTTTGAGTAAATCCTGTACCATTATCAATAAAAGCGTGAAGTGAGCCACCATCTCTTGCAATATATATAGTTCCATCAGGTCCTACAACTAAATCGTTTTCCTGGTCTCCATCACCCGGAAGTGCATCAGACATATATTTAGTTAATCCTGTATTTATGTCAATCGCAATAAGTTTTTTAGGTGTTGTAATTGATCCTGTCCAGTGATAATATGTATTACCATAAACAACATAACCACCATCAGGGCTTACCGGTATAATATAATTATTCGTCCATTTTGGCACACCGGTTTTTCTATCCAATCTTTTCTGAAATATGATTGGATCACCATCTGGAGCAAAGCATATACCGGTATTTCCGGGAAACATATCTGCGCTAATCCACCATTTTACAGAACCATCGGATATATTCAAAGCGTATAGTTTCATATCTTTATAATCATGCGCATATACTGCATCTTCTGTGAAACCAACCGCGTACATCCTTGCGCTATCTGATACCGTCTTTTGCCATATAAGTTCTCCGTTAAATAAATTTCTAAGTTCTATTATACCTTTATATGGAGAAAGTATAACTCTGGAAGTAACAAACTTATCACCAAAAGTATATACAGCATTTCCCCATGCTGTATAATTAGTGCTATTCACCGACCAGAACGGAGTGGAAACACTAATTGGTCCCGTCATTTTGGTCACACCATTTTTCTGATTATTTCCGGCAAAAGTGTACCAATTCTGAGAATAAGAATTAAAATAAATAACAAATATAAAAATAATTACAGCAAAAAATATTTTTTTCATAATATAGTTTTTATTACAAATATAACAATTTTAAAATAAATTATTAGTCTATGCATTTCGCAGCAGTATTTACTGTAGCCAATTAGAAAATATAAATTATCTTTTTACATTTAATATAGGTTAGGATTTTATGTCAGGTTATTTAATTAAATAATTATATAAATTAAGAATTTATTTTCTTCATTTTTTGTTAGGTAGGATTATTTTAATTTGAAGAAAAAGCTTGTTATGAATTTAAATAATATTAGTAAGAAAGCAAAGATTGGGAATAATGTTTTTATTGGTAATTATACAGTTATAGAAGATGATGTTGTTATTGGTGATAATGTTTATATTGGTCATGGAGTTATGATTTATAATGGTGCAAGAATAGGGGAAGAGGTGAAGATTTATCATGCTTCTACTATTGGGAGTATTCCGAATTCTGTTGATTATAAAGGTGAAAATACGACTGTGGAAATCGGAGCCGGCACTTTAATAAAAGAGCATACTGTTATTTCAAAAGGAACAAAACACAGTTATAAAACAATAATTGGCGAGAATTGTTTTATAATGGATAATGTTCATATTGGTCATGATGTGATTATCGGTAACAATGTGATTTTGACAGTTGGATGTTCAATATCCGGACATGTAGAGATAGGGAATTTTGCCAACATCGGTGGTATGACTGGTATTCATCAATTTTGTAGAATAGGGAAGTATTGTATGGTTCCTGCTTTAACAGGTATTGGGAAAGATATTCCGCCATTTTCTCTTGCGGCAAGAAACCCCGTAAGATATATAAGTCCTAATCTGATTGGTTTAAAAAGAAGAGGATTTTCAAAAGAAGAAATTGAGGAAATTAAAGCTGTCTATAATATAATTTATTATTCAGGATTGAATTTTAGTGATGCTGTCAAAAAAGTTAAAGAAGATTTTGAAGTTAAAGGAAATGTTAAGGATATAGTAGATTTTATAGAGTCAAGTAAGAGAGGTTTAATACCTTCATTAAAAGAAAAGGGTGAGGATTTTTAATTAATTTAGAATTTTGATTTTATGTTTTATGGAATTAAAAAAGTCTAATATAATTTTAGATTATATTTATTGAAAATTTTTTTTATTAATTAGCTGGGGAAATTTTTAATAATTTTCCTTCGCCGGGGTTAAATAGTGCAATAGTTATATATCCTGAATTATTTTTGTTAAAAGTAGTAAGTAATGAATCATTAGCTATATCAGTGATTTTCCAATTATCATATTTGGGTAGAAACGCGGGATTAAATTTTATCTCAAGTATTCTTAAATCTCCATCGTTGTTAATATTCGGGAAGGTTCGTTTATTTACTACATATAAAAATTTACTTAATTCATTTTTGTTGGTAGAATTAAAAAATCCTAATTCCCAGTATCTTTCTTCGGGGCAATCATAGTATTTGTTAATTCCTCCACCGGACATACATGGATTAACGCCTGAAATTAATGGTGCCATACTTCTTATATCAGAAACATAAGAGTACGGTAAGCCCTGAAATTGTGCCGGATACGATACTGAGTTTACAGTAATAGTATTTTCGTGTTTTAAATGTTTATCTAATGAGTCATACGGATACATATAGTTTCCAATAACCTGTAATTTTCTATTCAGTTCAGAAATGTAATTCCATTTTTCCTGATAATAATAATTATAGAATCTTTTATTACTATAATTATCTGTGTTGGAAGTTGTAAGACCCATATTATAACAAAAGCCGGAAGCTTCTTTTCTTTGTTGCGATGTTGTGTAAGAAAATTCAAGTAATATTTTTGCACCGTGTGCTAAAGAAATATTAAGAATAGCCGAAATTTCTTCACAGGTAGGCTCTCGTAATCCCCAATCATCAGGACCGCCGGTTCCTTTAATTAAACTTTCATCACTATTAATTTGATTTACAACTGCATAAATCAAACCAAGACTCTTGGCTTTCTCTATGTAATATTTATGTTGTCTGACATACCAGGAAAAGGCAGATTGAATGCTATTCTGACTGTATGTGTAATCATCATAATTGTTTGCTTTTCTAAAAAATCTTGTGGCAGGGAATGAATCACTTTGATTGATTTTAAGGTTTGACGGATATTTAGTATTATAAAAAACCGGAAACCATTGAGTTAACATAATATCTGAAATAGCGCCAATTTTAAAAGCAAAATTAATACAACTATCCCATAAAGCAAGATTATTATCTTCTTTATATTTTAAACCCGACCATCCCATAAAAGCGATAGGATCTGTGAGAAATATTAAAGAAAACTTATTATCAGAATATTCTTTGACAAGGCGATTTACTTCCGCGATACATTCTAAATTTGCAAACTGTACTTCATCAATCCAGAAACAAGCAAGACCATCCACATTTTTAAAAGCATTTACTTCTTCCCAGATTCGTTCCCTGAATTTCCATATATTATAACTGGGATATGAAAAACCAACCTGCCAGGTATCAGTAAATAAATAATGAGCCCATGCGTCATCTACTCTTACATAATCCAGGCATACATCAACTTTACCAAGCCATTTAACAATGTAATCTACTTTACAGGTTTCAACTTTGCCGGCTCCGATAGCTAATGAATCTGCTTTTACTGACAGGTAATTTACAGAATCCTGAAAGTTATAATATCTCTCTAAGTATTGCCCGTTATATTGGGGATTGGCAGGATTTGAATAATCAATAAAGTTTTTACATTTAATAAATGTTGAATCAATAATTTTTCCATCAAATCTTTTTATATATACAACGACAACGGTATCCTCCGGGTGGGATTTTGCGTAATCTGGATCAATTCTCATTCTTGGTTTTACAAACCATCTGTTATTATATTTAGGTTGCTTTATATCGGAGTATAATCTTCCATGACCAATGCTGTTTATGTTATCATCCACAATAGTTAGGTCATTTACCTGTCCCAGGTTTTCAATTAAATTCTTTACTATGTAGCCGGGTTTATCTCTTCCTTTTATACACTTACGTGCTGTAACATTCTCACCGAGCCAGAATTCGGTTGTGTCTTTTCCTGTCATATTTTCATTTGTATCATAACCGTAAGCAGGGAATCTTGTTATCCAGTTTTTTTTGCCCTGTTGTTCTGCCTGATAGGTAAATCGCTGTCCGTAAGCAGGTCGCAATATTTTTTCTCTTTCCATTATGAGAGAATTTCTTCCGGATAAAAATTTCCATTGCATTATTGCATTTCGAATAAAATCTGCATAATCAGATGAGTCTTCAAAAAAGCCACCATCTCGTTGTGATGTGTTTTTCCATTCTTTTGGAAGAAAATCAAAATGACCACTATAATTTTGCATTATATTAAATGAAAGTGAATCATACCATTTTAGATGAGTTGGTGTTCTGAGTCTTTCTTCAAAAAAGAAATTCATAGGACCAATATAAAATCCACGTGTTAAATCATTCCCGCTCTGCTGCTTTTCATTGGAAATTCCAAGTAATATTATTACCAAAGTTATTATAAGTAATGTTATTATTATCCCTTTTCTCATTTTTCTTTTAATAATTTTAGTTTTAATGTTGTTGTAGATATATTTTTTCAAACAACTTATGATGTTAATTTAGAAAAAAACATTTTTTAAATCTATATGTAAATATATAACAATATCAGTTATTAAATAGTAACATCAGGTTTTTTGTCATTTTAATGATTCTGTATTGAATTGTGATGATTATTTCTTCAGTATTTTATTTTATAAGAACCATCTTTTTCACATCAGAAAAATAAATATTTTTGTCTTTTATGATAATTTCATAAAAGTAAATACCACTCGATAATCGGAAAGAGTTAAAATTGATATTATATCTACCTTCAGATTTTAATTCATTAATTAGTGTTAATATTTCTTCACCGATTATATTATATATTTTTAGTTGCACAAATCCCCCTTTTACGCAGTCAAACATAATATTTGTGGATTGATTAAAAGGATTAGGATAATTTTGATATAACTTAAAATCATCTGGAATTTCAGTTCCGATTTTTTTTATGTTTGAAGGTATTCCTCTATACCAGATTTTTCCTTCAGAAGAACCGCAGTAAATTTTTGAGTCATTCCAATTATATAAACAATCAAACCAGACATTAGTATTTTCTTCTATTTCCCAATTAGTTCCTCCATTATAAGTAACAAGAATCGCACCAGTAGTCGGGGTACCGTGTACAGCCCAGCCAGTGTTATTATCAATGAAAATTATGTCATTAATTTGTGAATAAGGAAACTGAACGACCGGGTTATTTTGAAAAACCCAATTTAAACCAAAATTAGTTGTCTTATAAATATTTTTATGGTCTATATTACTACCTCCAATCCATCCCGTATTACCATTGAAGTAGATACATAATAAAGCGTTAACCCCATTGGAAGTTGGTGGAATATTTGGAAAATAATTGATGAAATTTAAACCCCCATTTGTAGATTTCATCAAAAAGTTTTTACCACAAATAAAACCAGTATTAGCATCTAACCAGAATTGTCCGAAAAGTTCATTTTCATTTGAAGTTGAAGCTACAATTTCCTGCCAGTTAAGTCCTCCGTTTGTTGTCCTGATTATACAGGAATTAAAAGAAGCAGTTTTTCTACCTATTGCAATGCCAGTATTTGAATTAAAGAAATAGACAGAATTCAAAACCCCTGAGACAGGTGGGGGTATTTGTCTTACCCAATTAAAGCCACCGTTTGTGGTTTTCCTTATTTGCATTGCACCACCAACAACCCATCCTGTAAGTGAATTAACAAAATGAATTCCATTAAATAAAGTAGTAAATGTTGTATCATTAAAAGAAATTTCTAACCAATTTAAACCACTATTTGTTGATATGATAATTCCCATTCCGGTGTGTGTAGCATACGCAAAAGGTAATGGGAAGAATATATCAGTAATTTGATTTGTAATGGGAGTTTGAATATACTCCCATATAATCGGATTATTTGCTATTTTATTGCTGTTATTATACTTTGCAGCAGGTATGAATAAATTGCAGTCATAATAATAGGAATAATTTTGCGGAAAACTAAAATCAGAAAATGAAAAAATTATTAATATTATTAATAATGCCCTTTTCATTTCTTTTTATTTTTTTTAGAAATTAAGGATAAATATTTATAAATTCAATATGCTATTTATTCCTTTTAAATGCCCCTTTAATATCGGGAATAGGGATAAATTATTATTTATAGAAATCAAAAATTATAACCAAATAATACTCCAAAATACAACCGCCATTCTTTACCATAAGTTACTTTTTCTCCTCTGAAAGTTTTGGTGAACTTATCAAATCCGTAGGCAGCATTGAAAAATATACTTGTTGGAAAAGCATAAAAAGAAAATGCTTGTAATCTGATTTCAATGCCGGCGTCTTTTTTTAATTCATTTAAATGAACTTTATCTTCTTCCCATGCATCACCAATATCAGCATAAAGACCTAAATATAATTTATCGAAATACAAGGGTGAAATTCTCAAGTCTATATTTTCGAAAAGAGGGAATCTGTAAGTGATATTTAAAGATGCAATTCTTCCACCCCCAAGGGCAAAGAATGGATAGCCTTTCATCCCTGTAATTCCTGAAACATATAAATTGTAAAAATTATCTACCTCCGGTCCAAAAATAGTTCCACCTCTTAATTTCAATGATAGTGAATGTTGGTTGTTGAATAGTCCGAATGATTCAATCCACTCTCCTTCAAGTTTATGAAGTTTGTTGTGAGTGTATTTTGTTATGATTGAACCGTCATTTTCGACGGTGTATTCAGGGTTAATGTCACTGGATTCGTAATCATATCTTATGAAAAATTTTCTTCCGATTGGGTTTATATCTGTGTTTCTTGTTCGTAAATAAGAAGAATAATCATAAATAAGAGAAAAACTATGTGCTTTAAAATAATCCTGTGAAGAACCTCTGACTGAAATTCCACTACTCGGGATTAAAAATGGGTCAATGCTTGATTGATATTTATTATAACCATATTCAAATCTTAGAAGATGGTTATCATTGAAAATATTCATTTCCATTCCAAGAATAAACGCAAGTAAATTGTATTCTACACCAACATTTATTGAATCAATACCTGCAATAACTTCAGCATCTGCTTTACGGGTAACATTATAACCTTCAAAAAATAATTTTGGAGAGAAACTAAATTTTTTTATCAGGAAATCTTTAGCGACAGGGAAGCCATTGTCGTAGGTGAACTGAAGAAATAAGTCCCTTTCCATTTTTCTATTGATAAAAGCACCACCAAAGATGGAAAATCTTGTCATTAATTCATCTGAATAAAAATATAAACCGGGCTTAATAGCATCAAGTATTTTATTATCTTTAGTATAGTTGTCAAATCTTATAACAGGGAATATGGATAGTTGATTAAAAATCGTTTTGTAATTACTATAGTTATAGTCTTTAACTGTTTTGTCGTCAAAGTTTTTGAGCTTATGCCAGTTAAATTTGTTTTTCTCAGTATTGGGAAGTGAATCTATATTTGCATACTTTTCGATGAGTCGTGATGGTGGAATGTAATTTTTAATTTGTGAGTTCTCAAAGTTACTAATATTTTTTAATTCTTCTATCTTAAATCCGGTAGAGTAGTAAGAAGAGTAAACGATGTTATCATTATTATCAAAAGAAGGCATAAAAGCACCCCCTAATACATTTGTAATCTGTTTTATTTCTTTTGATTCAAAATCATATCTATATATATTGAATATTCCCGTTTTGTTGCAGGAGAAGTAAATAAATTTGCCATCTTTAGAAAATTCAGGATTCCTGAAGTCAGTTTCCCGCTCATTTAAAAGGAAATAAAAATTTTTCGTTTCTAAATCCAGATATGCAATTTTTCTTGCTTCCTCAAGAGAATATTCAAAAATAATCAGTTTTCCACCAGGAGAAAATTTTGGGTTATAAAGTTGCTCACCATTGCTGAAATCAGTTAGTCTCTGAGGGTTTTTTGCTTTTTCATCTGCTATCTCTAAATTTATTGTACCATCGTTGTTTACAAGATACGCTATCTTTTTACCATCCGGAGAGTATGAAGGTGAAGTAGCACGTTTATTTTCAGTTAATTTTTCTTGCTTTTTCGTTTTAATATTGTATTCATATAAATCATATATGGTTATGCCGTCAAGTTTTGGTGGTATATCCCTTTCAGAGAAAATGATTTTCTCTCCATCTGGTGACCATGAAAAATATGAAACCGGAAACCCTAATTCTTCCTTGATTTTTGTTGTTCTATCATAGATAACAAGGCGTGTTAGTGAAAAATCATGCCCCTTGTTAGTAAGATAAGCAATTTTTTTCCCATCGGGAGAATATTTCGGGGAGAAATTGGCAAATCCATCAGTCTCAATAATATCACCAGATATTTTTGTTTCTTTAACACCTTTTAATCTCTTCGAGTAATCTTTTTTAAGAAATTCTTTCCATTCGTTGTATAATTCATTTCCGCTTTTACCTATGATTTTTTGTAAAGCATTATCAAAACTGAAATTAAAAAATTTTGATAATCCATAAGTTATTTCTCTTAATTTTTCTTCTCCGTATTTCTCTGAAATATATCGAACAAGTGCATATCCTGAGTTATAAATTGATTCTGCTTTTAATGAAGTAATTGAAGAAAACTGTCCTATCTCGTTGTATGAAAGCATATTATCATCTTCAATGTACATTCTTAATATCATATCCCGTTGAGCATCCCAGTGATCGTACCCTAATGCCTGTCTTTGATATTGCGCAGTACCTTCGGCAAACCATGCAGGTACATTTATACCTGAAATAGGATAAGAAACAATAGCATTTGGGTAGCCATAAAGAACATCAGGTCTTCTTTCCTTTTCATAATTTAACCATTGTAAATAAATCGCAGGTATTTTTCTTGAAAATTTCATTGATGCCTGTAATTGAACCATATGAGTGAACTCATGTGTAATAACATTTCTGAGCCAATTGTGTGTTCCTCTTAATTCAAAATCAAGTGCAGACGCAAAAATTTCTATTCTGTTATTAAAAAAATCAGTTGCTCCATTGGAAATATCAGATAAATCATTAACTATGATATTGGTTTTTGTATCAGGTTTGTAATTATATAATGATGTAATAGGTCCATAAATTTCCTCTGATATTTTCGCTGTAAGCTTTGCAGTTCTTTCAGAGCCTTTATGGAAAACTATATTGAAATTCTCTGTCTCTATTGTGTACCAATTTATATCGGGGTGGGGTTCAAATTGTGGTAATGCCTGGAGCGGTATTAAGATTATTAATAGTATTAGGAATTTTTGTTTCAAGGTATTATAAGTTAGATTAAACATAGAGTCAATGTATTACTATATAACCTCCTTTTTAAAAATTAAACCGATTATTCTCCATAAAAGTTTTATTCTAAAAATATGAGTTTTCTTTATATTTAAAAGTCATTTATGAAATAATTCGTAAATTTTATTTTTATTTTGATTTTATTATTTATTTTCAATATGTTTTAATCAAAAAACAGGAGAGTAATATAGATATATATATACTATGTTGAAAATACTAAATTTTCAGATAAACTATAGATAGTTTTTGAAAAAACTATATATTGAAATATTGTTGGTAATTATATCGGTTACTTTCCTGACACAGAATTTGAATGCACAGGGGAGAAGAGATATTGATGGTAAGAGGTTTATTTCAGGTGATAGTTCCTATATTAAAGGAAAGGATACTTTAATATTTAGAGATACAATAAATGTTTTTAAAGGGGATTCTACGGCAAGGATTAAATATTTTGTTTATGAAAAGCCATTTTCTTTTACTACTAAAATTGAATATAATATCTCACCGCTATTATTAGGTGATGCTTCTGCAATAAAAAAAGAAGTAAAATTTGATTCTTTAGGTAACATTAGTATAGTTAAAACTTTTAATGGTGAACCGATAAATATTCCTCTTGTATTAACTCTTGATGAATATTTGGAGAAAGTATCAGAAGTGAATTATAATACATCGATGTATAATATCGCTTCTGAAAAGTTTAAAGGTCAATTAGTTGATGACATATCAAAACTCTTTGAAAAATTTACTGATATTACAATACCGCTCCCATTTAAAACAGAAACAATTTTCGGACCACCAACTATAAACTTAAGAATAAATGGCACAGTAGATTTAACGGCATCTTATCAAAGTATAAAGAGTGACCAGGTTATTTTAAGTAGTTTACTTGGCAATCAAAAGAATATTAATTTTAAGCAAGATTTACAAATAACTGCAAAGGGGACTGTTGGAGATAAATTAACAATTGATGCTGACTGGAATACCCAAAGGACATTTGAATTTGAGAATCAGTTACGGATAAAATATACTGGTTATAAAGACGAGGTTATACAAAAAATTGAGGGTGGTAATGTATCCCTTGAAACAGGTTCAAGTTTAATTCAGTCATCGCAAGCTCTATTTGGAGTTAAAGGTGATTTCAAACTTGGACCATTAACATTGACTTCAGTTTTTTCACAAAAAAAGAGTAAGCGCGAAAGGAAAGATTTCACTGGAGGAAGTCAGTCTCAGGATTTTCAAATTAATGTTTTTGATTATTCTGATAATCATTATTTTCTTGATACTATATATAAATCGAGTTTTCTTGATTATTATAATAATACTACAGGTGTAATTAGTCCTAAAACCGATAGTAATCAGGTATTGGCAGGTGATAATAGTTTTGAAGTGTGGGTTCAGACTGATATAACGGATAGCCGTAAGAGAAGTGCTGTTGCAATTACAATGTTGCCGGAAGCATCAACAGTTAATTATGATACTTTAATAAATACAAATGAAATACAAGGGATAAGGTTTTTTGGTTTGTTCAGGAAACTTGAAGCAAATGAATACTATATTAATCCTTATGCAGGTTTTATAAGTTTGAAGGTTAACATTCCGGAAAACTTTGTTGTTGCTGTGACATATAGAACCAAAAAGGGTGAAAAGTTTGGTAGAAGCAGTAAAGATAAACCGCAGAATAGTGATACGCTTGTATTGAAGATGGTTAAATGTCGTAATTTAAATCCTGAATCTACCCCACTTGCGTGGGAACTGAAGTTACGGAATATTTATAGATTGCCGGTATCAAAAGTAATTCAGGAAGGTTTTAATCTTAATATTTATTACACGAATGAAGAAAATATTGATGTTACTACCATACCTACACAAAGTGGGCAGAAACAATTGTTGCAAATAGTTGGATTAGATAGATATCAAGGTACAACAAGGAATCCACCACCCGATAATATTTTTGATTTCATACCCGGTCTTACAATAAATGTTGAAACAGGGGATATTATTTTCCCAACTTTAAGGCCCTTTTTTGATAATATTAGTGAAGCAGGAGCGGATACTTCTTATTTCTTTTCACAATTATATACTAAAGTAAAAAATGAAGCTATTACTTTTCCCTTGGCAACAAGATACAAAATAAAAGGTACAGCAAAGGGAGAAAGTGGTTTAACAAATACAATCAATCTTGGTTTCAATGTTGTAGTTGGAAGTGTAGAGATCTATGACAGAGAGCAGAAACTTATTGAAAATGTTGATTATACTGTGGATTATTCTACAGGAATAGTTGTAATCAGAAATCCACAGGCACTTGCTTCTTCAGGATTGCGAATTTCTTATGAAACAAATGATTTGTTCTCTCTTGCTTCAAAAACTTTAATAGGTGCAAGAGCAAATTATAAGATATCAGATAAAACAAGCTTCGGGTTCACATTTGTGAATTTGAGACAGGAAACTCTTAATGATAAAGTAAGAATTGGGGAAGAACCAACGAATAACTCCATATTCGGATTGGATTTCAAAAGCGAATTTAAGTTAAAACAGCTTACTAATTTAGTTAACTTTTTACCGGGGTATAACACGAAAGATGAATCAGTTATTACTCTTAATTCAGAATTTGCTTTAATTACACCTGACCCGAATACATTAAAGAGTAGAATACCACAGGATAATAATGAAGCAATTGCCTATATTGATGATATGGAAGGAGCAAAAAAGATTATTTCATTGGGGACGACATTTTCTCAATGGACGATAGGCTCATTACCTAATGACTCATCAATAGGAATTACAGATTCGCTTAAACAGGCAAAAAGAGGAAGGATGCGATGGTTCAATATACAAGGAGATGTTGAAGTAAAAAAGGTTTATCCTGCGAGAGATGTTCAACCTGGTCAGGATAGATTAACTCCGTTATATATTGTATTTAATCCCAATCAAAGGGGTGTTTATAATTATTATGCTAAAGGATTTGATACAACAAATAGATATACTAATTGGAATGGCATTATGAAATTTCTGAATACAACCACAACGGATTTGCTTAACGAGAATATCAGTTTCATTGAGTTTAATATGAAAATCGAAAATACTGGTAACAATCAGAATTTTAACCAGGCAAAAATATACATAGATTTAGGTCAAATTTCTGAAGATGCAATTCCTAATGGGATTTTAGATACAGAAGATAAAAACAGTAATGGGCAACTTGACCCTAATGAAGATATAGGTTTGGATTTTCTTACTGACCCTGAAGAGCTTGCTTTATTTAATTTACTCAATGATACTAATCTTACACTAAATGATTTCCCATATCAGGACCCTGCCGGGGATGATAACAGCAAAGTCCAAGGCGTGATAAATTTTGATATCATTAATGGAACTCAAAACAATGCATATTTTGAAGGGGGAAATAGACCGGATACAGAAGACCTTAACAGAAATAGTGCACTTGATACTTATAATGCATATTTTGAATATGAAATTTCATTAGATACAACAAATAACAAGAGAATATCCGGACGAGGTGAACCTGGAAGTGGCTGGTTCCAATATAGAATCCCACTTTCAGAATTTTCCAAAGTGGTAAATAATCCATCACTTACCAACATCGAATTTGTTAGATTCTGGATAAAGGGCGTAAATCAAGAAGTTAAACTGGCGATTGTTGATTTTAATCTCGTCGGTAATCAATGGTATAAACCTGATAAGAGTGATACTACATATAATATATCAGTAGTTAGTATTGAAGAAAATCCGCAAATTTATCAAAGCCCTGTCCCAGGTGATGTTTTAAGACAAACAATAAGAAATGCAAGTGGGGTAGATACTAAATCAAATGAACAGTCACTTTCACTTGAAGTTAAAAATTTAGTAAATGGTCAGAGAAAACTTGTTGTGAAGGATTATAAAACTCAAACTTTGGATTTATTTAATTATAAATTGATGAAGTTATTTGTTAATGGTGACCCAAACTTTAATTATACTAATGAAACAGTTTATGATGCTACTATGATAATAAGATTTGGTACTGATTCGAATAATTATTATGAATATAGAGCACCAATACATCCGGATATAAGACCAGGGCAACCATGGAATAAGAATAATGAAGTAACAATTGTTTTTGCTGATTTAACAAGTCTGAAAATTTCAAGAGACTCTGTAGGTGAAATAGTAGAAAAACCTGTTCCTAATGGTCCACCAGGTGCATATTATAGAATTAAAGGAAATCCTTCGCTTAATTCAATAAAACAATTCGAACTTGGGGTAGAGAAAAACAAAGCTGGTCCAAATGCAGTTTTAACCGGTAGTGTCTGGTTCAATGAGCTTAGAGTATTAAAAGTAAATGACGATAATGGATATGCATTTAATGTTAATGCATCAATCAAAGTTGCGGATCTTGCTAATATTAATATCAACTTCAATAAAGTTGATCCCAATTTCCATTCTGTTGATACACGGGTGGGAAGTAGAGTAACAGGAACGCAATGGGATGTAGGAATTAATTTAAATCTACATAAAATAATAAACAATGCTCTATCCTTGGCTATTTCGAAAGAATGGAAAGACTTTTTGTATCTGCCAATAAATTTCAGACATTATGAAAATATGATTAATCCCAAATACTATCCCGGTTCTGATATTGAATTGGAAAAAGCAGCGGAAGAAAAATACAAACAGGTTTTTGCTCTCACAAAAGATGAAAATTTGGCAAGAGAAGCATCAGAGAATATTAAATTAGAAGCGCAGACCTTAACAGTCAGAGATGAATTCTCTATAAACGGTGCTAATATTAAAATACCGAGTGATAATTATTTTATAAAGACATTTGTTAATTCTCTGTCTCTGAACTTTTCTTCTATGAATCAAACTTATAGAGATTATACATTTAAAAATAAATATGAATTTAGTTATAATGGAGCGCTTATTTTTAACACTGATTTTGGATTTTCAAAGTCATTAAATTTCAATATTAATAAATTAATTAATCTCGGGGAAGAGTATAGTAATGCAAAAATATATTTATTTGTTCCTCTGATTCCATTTGTTCCTTTATTCTCAGATAATTTCTCCGCCAGTATCGATTTTATCAGGTCACAAAGCAGAGCGCGGCAAAGGAAATTAATATTTGATGATCCTATAGGAAGGAATTTCAGATCGAATAGGGGTTTTAACTTTAACTGGAAATTTATTGAAAATTGGGTTGTGGATTTAACAGGTTCCTATACTATTAAAATCGGGAGTGATTTATCTGGTTTTGAAACTTATGGTGATAGCAGTATGTATCAAAGAACTGGTTCTGAAATTCTCAAAGAAATATTTTTCAATCAGGCATTTGTAAACTTCGGTAGAGACCTTGATTTTCAACAGACAAATGTTTTTAATCCCAAGTTCAACATACCAATATTAAAAAATTATTTTGATCTGAACTTAAATTATAATGTAACTTATGGATGGATGAACCCAAACACGACAAGAAATGTAGGATATAACGTCGGTTTTTCTAATAATATCAATACCACTGCAAACTTAAAGATAGGGGAGATATTTAAATTATTCAGAGGTGAAGATGATGGAATTAAAATCAAACGATTGAGTTCACAAGCACAACCTGATGCTAAAACTTCAAAAACGCTTTTTGATGACCAGATTGATTTATTGAAAATTATAAGGTCTTTTATTCCGGATAATATTTCAGTTAATTTTACTCAAACAAATACGATAGCCAATAATGGTGTTGAGGGTAGGCCTGGCTTTACAAATTTCTGGTTGGGATTTTTAGCAGATGAAAAATACGGTCCCCCATTGAATTATCAACTTGGTTTCAATAGAAACCCGGGTAAAAGAGTACCGGATGTTATTATCAATGACCAGAATAATCAAACAAATTCTTTAACTCTGAACGCTATAATTACACCTATAATTCCATCGTCAATAAGAGTTAATTTAACATTTAAAAAGAATTTCGGACATAGTGATAATGTTCAATATACTTCAGCACCTGATGGGGTAGGAAGGATTAATCCGGTTACTAATAGCAGTGTATCAGATGGATATTCGATTTTCCTTATTGGAGATGTTGAGAAGTTCCGTTATGAAGGTTCAACGAATCCCGATGAAAATATAAAAAATCTATCCAGTAGTTTTAAAAAGAATATTTCTTCATTCCCATTTCCAAATTGGTCGTTAACAATATCAGGGCTGGAATCATTCCCGTTATTCGCTGAATTTGCGACTTCAGTAACAATAGAAAACACATTTACTTCTGAATATATTGAATCTTCAAAAACAGATTTCAGGGGAATACAACTTATTGATAGACAGACTGTAACCCAAGCTTTTAATCCTTTGTTGGGTATAAATGTTACATTTAAGGAGATTTTTGGAGGAAATCTGACTGCATCGTTTAGAATAAATAAATCACGAAATTTGATTCTAACCCCGTCATCTTCTTTGATTCAATCCCTGTATACAAATGATTTTGCAATTACTGCAAACTTTTCTAAAGCGGGGTTCGATTTACCTTTATTTGGATTATATTTGAAAAATGATCTATCTGTATCATTAACTATTAGTAAAAATAACAACGAACCTATAGATTATCGCTTTAATGTTGGTTTTGGTGAACCTGAAAGAATCCCCGGTAGTGGTTCTTCTGTTACTACAATAAACCCAACTTTACAATATTCGCTCAGCTCGAAAGTACAATTACAATTTTTCTATAAATATATCAGAACAGAACCTTTACAAAATACATTAACTACTATACCGAGGACATCTAATGAGGGTGGGCTTAATATAAGAATTTCAATTAACTAAATTTTAATTCGTTATCAAATTTTATAGATAAATCATTTAGAATATACCTTTATTTCACCATTTACAATTTTATTCCGTATTTCTTCTACTTTTTTATGTATATTATCGGGAATTAAATGCTTATTATTTTCATCATATACATAATCTACACCTTTCTCTTTTAATCCTATATTTTTAATTCCGCCTTTAAAAGAATTATTTACATAATCTCTTGCAGCAAGTAGAATCATTTCATCAACTTGTTTGGTCATACTTGTAAGAATATATCCCGGTGCTTCTGACCATTGATTTAAATCTACACCAATTGCGAGTTTATTCATATCACGTGTTGCTTCGAAAACTCCTAAACCAGATAATCCGGATGCATGATAAATTATGTCTGCATTGTTATTATATTGTGTAATAGCAATTTCTTTTGCTTTGGGTGCATTTTTAAAACCTTCGCCAGTAACACTAATGTAAGAAACTAAAATATTGCAATCCGGACATACATATTTTACTCCATTTACAAATCCATCTTCGAATTTTTTAATCAGGGAGGACTGCATTCCACCAATGAAACCTACTGTTTTAGTTTTAGTTGTTAATCCGGCAATTGCACCTACTAAGAATGAACCTTCTTCTTCTTTAAATGTAATAGCAAGAAGATTTTGTGGTATTTGTTTATTAGAATCTATAGTATAATCAATGCAAACAAATTTTTTGTCGGGAAATTCTTTCGCAATATTCGTAATATCATCGGTGAAAATAAAACCCACACCGAAAATGAGTCCGATATCATTTTTAGCCGCTAATATTCTCAAAGCGGATTCCCTATCTGCACCATCTCCCGGGTCAATTACTTCAAAATCAATTCCTAATTCTGCTTTTGCCCTTTCCAGTCCTTTGTATGCTGCATCATTAAAGGATTTATCACCCCTACCCCCAACATCAAATACTAAACCCAATTTCACCTTTTGAGATTGTTTTTCTCTTCTTGTGCAAGATATAAAAAATAATGAGGATAACAGAGTTATCAGGCAGATAATAATTATTAATTTTTTATTCATTGTCTTAAATTAATTTGATTATTCTGATACAGTATGGTGTAATCTACATCTGGCTTCGTAATGGTCTTTACCTCCGACAAGCACTCTATCTGACTCTTTAGTTACTCTTTGTGTCCTATTTGCAGGAGCACCACATACCACACACACAGCATGTATTTTTGTTATGTATTCTGCTATTGCAAGTAATTGTGGAATTGGTTCAAAAGGTTTTGCTCTGTAATCCTGATCTAAACCAGCAACTATGACTCGCTTTCCGGAATCAGCTAACATTTGACATACTTCAATTAAATCATTATCAAAAAATTGTGCTTCATCAATACCAATTACTTCATAGTCGAAACATTTATCAGGTATATCACTCGCTTTTTCCACAACTTCTGAGGGATAAGATTGTTCATTATGGGTTACAATAGATGAATCACTGTATCTGTTATCAATTTTAGGTTTAAACACCTTAACCCTCTGTTTTGCAATTTCCGCTCTTCTAATTCTTCGGATTAATTCTTCTGTTTTGCCAGAAAACATACTTCCGCAGATTACTTCAATATGTCCGGATTTTTTATAGGTTCTTATTTGCAGGTGTTCATTCATTTCTGCTGTCATAATGGTTCACTATTAATTTATAAGTTAAATTTTTTGGGTAATAAATTTTTTAAATTAAAAATTTTAATATCTTTTTTATTCTTTATTAAAATAACTTTTAAATTAATTGAAAATTCAGCCATAAATTGTAAACATGCACCACAGGGATAAAATATTTTATTTCGATTTGTTGATATTGCGATTGCAGTAAATCTTTTTTCTCCTTCTGATATGGCTTTAGCAAATGCAACTCTTTCAGCACATAATGTCAATGATAATGAAGAGATTTCAATATTACATCCGGTGTAAATTTTATTGGATTTTGTTAGAAGGGCAGCGCCTACTCTGAAACCTGAAAAGGGAGCGTAAGCGCTCTTCTTCGCTTTTATGGAGCTTTCTATTAATATATTAAAATTTTTATGCATTTTATATACTTGGATATAATTGATAATTTATAAATTTATAGGTAAATTATCAAAGATTAAATTCAGTTTTTATATTGATGAAGAGAAAACCTATTTACCGAAAACTCGACAGGTTTATAGGAATACCCATTGTTCAATTTCTTAGACTTTTTATTAGAAAGAAGAAAAGAAAAATTCCAGAGAAAATAAAAAGTATATTCTTTATTAAATTTGCTGCTATAGGTGATATAGTATTACTTGTCCCTACGATTAGACTTCTCAGAAGGAATTATCCTGATGCAAAGATTACCTTTCTGTGTACAGAGTTAAATGTATCAATGGTAAATCGAATCCCTTATCTCGATGAAGTTATCAGTATAAATGTTTATGAATTTCTGAAAAATATTTTTAAATTTATAAAGTTTATTAGATTTTTAAGGGAAAAGGAGTATGATCTTGTAATTGATGGTGAGCAGTGGTCAAGAATAGATACGATAATTACCGCTTTTATGCGGCATAAATTTTTAATAGGATATAAGATAGAAAATCAGTATAAACATTATTTCTTCGATGTAACAGCGGAACATCTGAGAACCCGTCACGAAGTTGAAAATTTTCTTGCTCTTTTAGCACCGCTTGGAATTTATCCTGTTAACGAAGAGGATAAACAATTAGAATTTACATTATCTCCGGAAGAAGTAAAATTTGCAGAAGAGTTTTGGAAAAATGAGAAATTGAAAGATAAGTATGTTATAATTTTTCATCCGGGATTTGGGACTAATGGTTATGCAAGAGATTGGAGCAATGATAATTTCATCGATTTAGGCAAGAAAATAACTTCTGATTTTCCATTTGTTAAGATAATAGTCACAGGGAATGTGAATGATTTTTCAATGTGTAAGAAAATTGCTGATGGGATAAAATCCAATTCTTCTATATTTGTCCAGAAGAATTTAGGTAATGCTCTTTCTATTATTAAGTATTCAGATGTTATTATTTGTGGAAATACTGGCATATTGCATTTAGCTGCAAGTCTCGGAACCAAGATTATTTCATTGAATGGACCATCAAATCCAAAAATTTGGGGTGCTTATTCTAAAAATGCTATTGAAATTCAGAGTGATATATATTGTAGCCCTTGTTTGTATCTTGGTCATGAATATGGCTGTAACAAGCCACAGTGTATGTCCCGTATTAAAGTAGATGATGTTTATTTGATCTTAAGACAATGTATTTTAGATAAGATTAAGATGACTTAATAATCTTCTAATAATTTTTTATATTTAAAATAAGATAATTTATAAATTAAATATTAAGTTATGGCAACATTTGAAATTACAAAAACAAAAAAATCACGATTAAACGAGATTAACTGGAATGACTTAAAATTTGGAATTTATTTTTCAGACCATATGTTCATTTCTGACTATAGAAATGGTAAATGGGATGGTGGTCGTATTGTTCCTTATTCTGCTATGGATGTAGATCCTGCAATGTGCACTTTACATTATGCACAATCAATTTTTGAGGGTCTTAAAGCCTTCAGGTCTGTAAAAGGTGGTGCAAATATATTTAGACCCGATATGAATGCGAAGAGATTGAATAATTCTGCAAGAATGTTGTGTATTCCTGAGTTTGATGAGAATCTGCTTATTGAAGCAATGGTTGAATTAGTGAAATTAGATTACGATTTTATTCCTAAAGTAAGAGGTCAATCCCTTTATATTAGGCCTTTTATTTATGGTACTGGTAGTTTTCTCGGCGTTACCGCTTCTGAAACTTACAGATTAGCGATTATTACATCACCAGTGGCTTCTTATTATCCGGAGGGGCTAAAACCTGTTAAAATTTTAGTATCAACTGAATATGTAAGAGCAGTAAAAGGAGGATTGGGAATGTGCAAGGCAGCTGCTAATTATGCTGCATCTTTAAAGGCTGGTTTCGAAGCTCATAAAAAAGGTTTCTCTCAGGTCCTGTGGTTAGATGGGATTTCCCGAAAATATATTGATGAAGTTGGCGCTATGAATATTATGTTTGTAATTGGTGATGAATTAATTACACCTTCTTTAGAGCGAGGTGCTATTCTTCCAGGTATTACTCGTATGTCTGTATTACAACTTGCAAGGGAATGGGGAATGAAAGTTAGTGAGAGAGAGATTTCTATTGATGAAGTTGTGGAAAGTTATAAAAACGGAACTTTGAAAGAAGTTTTTGGTACTGGTACTGCAGCTGTTATTTCTCCGGTTGGATTGTTACATTATAAAGGTATGGATATGGTTATTAATAATAATGAAATTGGACCTGTAGCACAAAAATTTTATGATACAATTACAGGACTTCAATATGGAGAAATTGAAGATACCAGAAATTGGATTTTAAGAATTGAAATAAGTTAATCTATTTATTAATAAACAGACATTATTAATTAATATTTATGGACAATATGTTACTTATGTCATATTCTTACTTAAAGAAAATATTCATCAGTGTATTTTTAATTTTGTTTATATTATCAGGTTGTGAAGGGAAAAAAGAAGAAAGCAAGATTGAACATGAGAATAAAATAAAAGACAGAAAATACCAAAATGAAGAGGTTATTATAAGAACGAGTGATGATTTAAATTTATCTGCAAAATATTATTACATTGAAGATAATAAAGATGTTAAGCAACCATTTGTTATTCTGATACATCAATTTAAATCAAATAAAGAGCAATGGAGTGATATTCTGATAGATTCACTCGTTAGTAATGGTATTAAAGTTTTAACAGTAGATTTAAGAAGCCATGGCAAATCAGATAAAGCTAATGTTAATATAGACAAATTATTGACAGATCCTAAACAAACCCCGCGGGATATAGAAGCAGTTGTAAAATGGGCTAAAAGTAATACTGGTATAGATTCAAATAGAATTGGAATTGCTGGGACTTCTATTGGCGGTTCTTTAGCTTTTTATGGTTCTTTTTATTTGAATATTAAAGCAATAGTCGGGATCTCTGTTGGTAAGCTTACATTTGAAAACTTAACTGGGAATTTCGAGAGTATGATGGGTAAATTAACACCAAGAGTTAAAGGTGTATTACTTATTTGTGGCACAAGAGATGGTGAATATTATAAAGATTCAAAAATGATTTTCGATAATTATGTTGATGACCCAAAGGAATTTAAAGAATTTGAGTCAGATAAACATGGAAAGGATTTAGTAACTGATTATCCCGGTATAAATGACCTTATTATCAGATGGTTTAAAGTAAATTTATAATTTTATTTAGTATATTCTAATTCAGATTTTTCTGCCTGAAAATTTCATATAAAATAATTCCGGCAGAAACAGATACATTTAAAGAATCTATTTTTGCAGTTAAAGGAATTCTTATTACTGAATCGCAGAGGGTAAGAATTCCTTTTCTTATGCCTTTACCTTCACTACCCAGAACTAAAGCCATTGGTTTCTTATAGTCTATTTCATATAAGTAGTTATTAGTCTTAACATCAGCGCCAACAATGAAGTAATTCTTTTCTTTTAATAATCTGATTGTATTAATTAAATTAGTTTCTTTTGCGATAGGGATTAATTTTGCTGTACCTGCTGAAGACTTTAAAGAAGTATGATTAATATCAGCAGAATCATGTTTAGGTATAATTATCCCATCAGCTCCAAGGCATACTGCCGAGCGTATAATTGCCCCGAGATTATGTGGGTCTGTAATAGAATCCAGTATTACAATTAATGGGTATGGCATTTTTTCAAACTTTTGTAGCATTTCTTTTAGGGAAGCATAATGAAAATTTTTAATAAAACCTAATACCCCCTGAGATACTCCTTCAGATTTATTTTTTCTGCTAAAGTATTTTACAAATCCTTCTTTACTCAATGTCATTATGTTAATTCTATTAGTCTCAGCTAATTTATATATCTCTTTTATCCTATCATCATTCTTTAATCCTTTTAGGATTATGATTTTACTAAATTCTTTTGGTTCAGTCCTGAGAATTTCTAATATCGGATTTTTTCCAATTACAAGCATTGTATTTATTATTTTTTTTGTTTTTCAATATAATTATATTAATTTTTAAATTGACTGAAAAAAATTTTTTTAAATTGGATAATAAAGATTTTGAAAATTTTTTGTGCATAAATGAAGAAGAACTTTTTGAGAAAACTTTGTATGTGGTATCAACTCCAATCGGAAACCTAAATGATATATCATTCAGAGCATTACATATTTTAAAAAACTGTGATTTAATTGCGGTTGAAGATACAAGAAAGGCATCAATTCTTCTGAACCATTATGGAATAAAGAAAAAGATGGTAAGTTATTATTCTAAAAATCAGATTTACAGGACTGATTATATTATAAATGAGTTACTATCAGGAAAAAAAGTTGCTTTACTTTCAGATGCGGGAACCCCTTGTATTTCAGACCCGGGGAGTATTCTGATTTCAAAATGTATTGAAAATGATATTCTGATAAAACCTATACCGGGAGCAAGCTCATTAATTCACTCGCTGGTAATTTCCGGATTCAATTCAAACCGATTCTTTTTTCAGGGATTTCTTCCCCATAAGGGCAGAGAGAATATTTTGAAGAATTTAGAAAAAATTAGAATGGTTATAATTATTTTTGAGTCAAAATATAAAATTAGAGCTACATTAAAAGATTTAATGATTTACTTCAAAAACAAAGAAATTGCTGTTTGCAGGGAATTAACAAAAGTTTATGAAGATATTTACAGGGGTAAATGTAAAGATATCGATATTAATAAAGTAAAAGAAAAAGGAGAATTTGTTATAGTTATTGATAACAATTCTCCCTAAAATTATTTAAAGTTGTAAAATTCCATCATTATTAAATGATGGTCAGTGTTTTTTAGATTTTCTTTTTATGCCGGTTCTTGCGGAGTCTTTTTTTCCTTTTATGAGTTGACATTTTTGCTCTTTTTCTTTTTCTGCCACAAGGCATCTTTTTACTCCTTTTTTATTTTACTAATGAATCTATAACTGCTTTTTTAAATTCTTTTGATACTTTGAAATAAGGTATATATCTCTTTTTCAAATCTATCGTTTCACCAGTCTTGGGATTTCTTGCCTTTCGAGCTTCTCGTTTCTTGTTTTTAAATGTACCAAAACCTCTTATTTCGATGCTGTCGTCATTTTTTAAACAATCAATTATAATACCTATGAATCCTTCTATTATTAATTCCACTTCCTTTTTACTTATGCCGGTTGCATCAGAAATTTTCGCTACAATTTGAGCTTTTGTCATTTTCTTATTTCATATTTATATTGTAAAATAGGTTTGTTTAAATATTCTTCTTTTATCAGATTGTTTAATTCACTTAATCCAATCTGAGAAATTTTTTCTAATAATAAATCAAGAAAATATGTTTTCTTTTTTTCCTTAATTATAGTTGGTTCTCCTTTGATGTTGCTTAGTTCTGCTGCTATTTTTATTGCATCATCTAATGTACCTAATGTATCTATCAATCCTATTTTTAATGCCTGTCTGCCTGTATATACCCTACCGGTAGCAACATTTTTTAATGTATCAATATTAATATTTCTTTCTTTTGCAACTATTTCTAAAAATAATTCATAGCTATCATTTATTATATCCTGTAAATATTTTTTGTCTCTTTCATTTACATCTCTGAATGGATTTCCGGTATCTTTAAGGTCGCCACTGGTAATGGTTACATCCTTAATACCAAGTTTTTCCGCTAAATCTCTTATAGTTATGTATTGAATAATAACTCCGATACTGCCAACAAGAGAACTTGGATTTGCTACAATTTTATTTGCTCCGCATGCTACATAGTAACCGCCACTTGCTGCTACAGTACCAACTGATACAACGATAGGTTTTCCGCTATCTCTGGTTTTTTTAACTTCTTCATACATTTCGTGAGTTGCAGCTGAACCTCCACCAGGTGAGTCGATTCTTAAAACTATTGCTTTTATTGATTTATCTTCCCTGAACTTTTTTATCTGTTTTACTAAAATATCCGGTGTTATTATTGTGTAGTCTAAATCAACTATGGCAATTTTTTCCTTCCCTGATTTAATCACTTCATATTCATATTCAGTAGTACTTATACCAGAAAATATTGATTTAAATATTAGTAAAACAATAATGATTCCAAATAAAAAACATAAACTTAAAAATGAAATTAAGACTATCCAAAATGCCTTTCTGTTTTTTCTTTTATTTTGTTCTGGTTGAGTCATTATTCTTTTATTAATTTCTCCTTAAGTTTCATTATTTCTTCAGCTTTTTCTTCTTCACCTAATGCCTGATAAGAAGAATATAAATATTCATATAAATCTTTGAGCAATTTTTCATCTTTACTATTTAATAATCTCTCAAAATATACATTGGCTTCTTTTAGATATGGTTTATAATCTTTATCTTCTTTAGAAACGATTAACGCTTCCTGATAATAGTTAATACCAATATTCAATATACTCGCTTCATAATATTGATTATCTGTTGGTAATGCTTTTAATTCCATTACTTCTTTAAGAGCATTAACTGATTCTTCGAATTTCTCATCAAGTCTTAACTTTAAGCCTTTTTTATAAATAGTCTTAGCTAAGTTAACAGCATCGTCTTTAGAATTTGTTTTTCCGTATGGAATTCGATAAAACTCAATCGCTTTATCATAATTTTCTAAATAATAATAAGCATCTCCTGCGACCCTGTAACTTTCAAGGCTATCTGGAATTATTGCAATCGCTGCAAGGGCGTAATCTAAAGAAATAATTAGATTATTTGCAGTAGTCGCTGAATCTTTTCCAACAGCAGAGTTAAAATATTTTATACATTCATTAAATTTTAGTTTCCAGTATTCAAGTCTTTCATCTTCATACTGTTTGGAAACTTTCATAGCAGTTTCAAAAGATTTTCTTGCTTCATCATATTTCTTCAATTCAGTTTGACTAACAGCCAACATATACCAACCTTCGGCATCATTTTTATCAATTTCTAATCCTTTTTTAAGATTAATTTCTGCCTTTTCAAAATCGCGTTGCTGAAACGCAAGTTTTCCGGTGGTTAATTCTGCTGATGCGCAACTCCATAGGATAATACCCATTAGTAATAATGCAACACCCGAAAACAAAAAAAGAATCTTAGTTGAATTTTTCATTTTTGACTCCAAATGTTTGTTAAAAAATATTCATAAATATAAATAAAATAATATATTTATGCAATTAAGGAATGAATTGTTAAAATATTCCATCTAATTTTTTACGTTCAATTTTTAAGAGAGTATTGAAATTATTTTCATTGATAACTATTGATGATATAAATAAAATTATTTTTTACAATAGCGTTTTCTCAAATAGGAGTGATTTCTTTTGATTGATTAAATTAACAGATAAAATTCTGTATAAATATATAATCTCTCCTGATTTAATGAATTTCAATTTAAATTTATTTTTAAATTTAACTTAGTTAGATTGTAATATGATTAAAAAAATGTTATTAATATTTGCGGTAATCTTTATTTTGGTTTTAGTCTTGAACTATGTTGCAATGCCGCTATATGTTAAACATTCAAGTTTAAATAGGGTACCTGATGTTGTGGGTTTGCATTTTAATGAAGCGAAGAAAATTCTTGAAGATGCTGGCTTAAGTGTTAAACAGGGTGATATAAGATATGATAGCACAACACCAGTGGGGGTAATTCTTGAACAGAATCCCCCAGCAGGGCAAATGGTAAAGAGTGGAAGAAGAATTTATCTTGTTGTATGTGGTGGTGAGCAGTTGGTCGAAGTACCAAGATTATCAGGGAGAACCATAAGGGATGCAAAATTCACATTAGACCAAAGGAATTTACAAATAGGTGAAATAATTAAGAAATTCTCAAATCAATATCCGGAAGATGTAGTTATTTCTCAGGTAGTTCAACCAGGGAGCAAAGTTAAAAGAATGACCAAAATAGATGTAATAGTTAGTAATGGTCCACAGGTGGGAAACATTTTAATTCCTGATTTAATAGGAAAAACTCTTGAAGAAGCAAAAAAAATCCTGACAGAGAAAAAGCTGAAAGTCGGAAGAATTACTTATCAATATAGTGATTTACCGGCAGGGCAGATTTTAGATCAATATCCTAAAAAGGATAAATCAGCTACAGAGAATACATCAGTAGATTTATTTGTTGCCAAGAAAAAAGTTATAAAACCCAAAGAAGAAATTGAAGATGTGCCATCTGATGAAAAAGTTGAAAAAGAGATTCCCAAGAAGAAAGAAGGTGTGATTGAAGGTAAAACAAAAGAAGAGACTCCAAAACAGAAGCAGGATGTCCCCAAAACAGACACAAAAGAAAAGAAAGATGTTCTCCCCAAGGAAAAGCCGAAAATAGGGACTGATAAACAAAAACCAAAAGAGAATACAGATAAAGATAAACAAAAACAAAAATAAAATATTTTATTTATGAAAGGATTATATACTTCAGTACTGTCTGCTGATTTTTCAAAATTAGAATCAGAGATTAAATTAGTTGAGAGCGCTGGTGTAAATGGGATACATTGTGACATTATGGATGGTCATTTTGTACCGAATATATCTTATGGTGCAATGGTAGTATCTGCTATAAATAAAATTACAGATTTACCACTTGATGTCCATTTAATGATAGATAATTGTGATTTGTTTATAAAAGATTTTGTAAATGCCGGAGCAGACTATATTTCAGTACATATTGAAAATAATATTCATCTCCATAGAACAGTTAGTTTAATAAAAAGCTATAATATAAAAGCAGGGGTAGCGATAAATCCTTCAACACCAATAACACATTTGATAGAGATATTACCGTTTTTGGATTTTGTATTAATTATGAGTGTTAACCCGGGTTTTGGCGGACAAAAATTTATTAGTACCACATTGGAAAAAATTAAATGCATCAGGAAACTAATTAAGCAAAACAAATACAATTGTCATATTGAGGTAGATGGTGGTATTGATGCAAGTAATATAAAGACAGTCAGAAAGGCAGGTGCAGATATGTTCGTTGCGGGTGCTTCCATATACAGGGCTGAAGATAAAATTAAAGCAACAGAATTAATACTAAAAGAAATTAATTCAAAATGAAGAATGTTTTTTTCAATAAAGATATTCTTGAAGCTGAAAAATCAATAATAAAAGAACTTAATATCCCATCTATTTTATTAATGGAGAATGCAGGGAAAAACTCTGCAGATATAATATTAAAAGTTATTAAAGAATCGGGCATTGATAATATTGTTGTTTTATCAGGAAAAGGTAATAATGCTGGTGATGCTTTCGTGATTGCAAGACATCTGGTAGAAAAAAAAATAAAAATCAGTATCATTTCTTTATATCCTTTTTCAGAACTTACTAGCGATGCTGAAATTAATTATACTGTTTTAAAGAATTTAAATTCTGATTGTATTCGTTTTTATGAAGTCGAAACTCTTAAGAATTTTAAAAAAACTATCCTGGCAAAAGATTTAGGAAAGAGTTTCATATTACTTGATGCTGTATTTGGGATCGGTTTCAAAGGAGAACTTGAGGGTAGAATAAAAGATATTTTTAATTATATTAACTTATTGCAGAATATAAAAATTATAGCAATAGATACAGTAAGCGGGCTTAAGAATCATTATGAAGGCAATGATTTACTCAAGGCCGATTTAACTATTACAATGTCTCAGAAAAAATTTTATACACTTTTCAATAAAGGTAAAGAGTTAAGCGGAAAAATAATTTGTGTCCCGATTGGAATTCCTGAAGAATGTTTTAAACCATATAATAAAAATAATATTTACGAAATAGAAGAAAAGGACTTACTTGGAATTATTCCGAAAAGAAATATTAATTCTCATAAATATAATAACGGTAAAGTATTTATTTTAGGAGGTTCACCAGGTTTTACTGGTGCCGTTTATTTAAGTTCTCTGGCTGCTTTAAGAATGGGGAGCGGCGCTGTTGTTCTTGGAGTACCTGATTCTATACATGATATAATGGAAATAAAAACAACTGAAGTAATAACTGTTCCATTTAATTCAAATTTAGATAAAAGTTTATCTTTAAATTCATATAATGATATATTAAAAAGAGTTGAATGGAGTGATGTTACACTAATTGGTCCGGGTATTGGAAGACATCCGGAAACTATGGAATTGGTTAGGAAGTTGATTTCAACTGTAGATGCAAATTATGTTATTGATGCTGATGGAATTTTTGCTTTTAAAGATAATCTGGAAATATTGAAGAGAAGAAAGAACAAAATTATACTTACTCCACATTATGGGGAGTTTTCGCTCTTAACAGGTTATTCAAATAAAAAGATTACAGAGAATTTTTATCTGCTGTCTAAAGAATTTGCGAAAGTATATAATGTAATTCTCGTTTTGAAAAATGCTCCATCAGTTATCACAGATGGAGAATATTTCTATATAAATTCTACCGGAAGAGAAAACCTTGCTACGATTGGCAGTGGGGACGTTCTTTCTGGTATTATAGCATCTGCTTACTCGTTATGTAAAAATCCAATCAATTCAGTATTGATTGGATGTTATATACATGGCAGATGTGGAGATATACTTTTTGATAAATTTGGTTGCAGTTCGACTATTGCAGGTGATTTGCTATCGCAAATAAATCAAGTTAAAATGGAGTTGAATATTGTTTAAAGAGTTCTTCAAATACCATTTCCCTGTTATAGCATATTTAATAATAATATTTATATTTTCTTCAATACCGGGTGATGACTTACCGGATTTATCTTATACAATATCCGATAAAATTATTCACGCTTTAATCTACTTTTTTGCTTTTTTACTTTTCTATATATCACTTTCACATACAAGAAGAGATTCATTTTTTCATAAGAATTCTATATTATTTTCAATTATATTTGCAACTATATATGCTTTGAGCGATGAATTCCATCAATCGTTTGTTCCCAATAGGGATGCAGATATATTTGATTTTCTTGCTGATTTTGCAGGTGTTTTAGCCGGATTTATTTTTATAATAATTTTAGATAAAATTAAATTTAGGAAAATAATTTTATAATTTTTATGATTAAGTCACAGGATTTGTTAAATATATTGCCTACAATGATATTAGCTGGTATGGCAATAATATTATTGTTTATCGGAGTAATATATAAAAAAAGCCATAGGTTAGTTATATTGCTTTCTATATTAACTGTTCTTTCTGCAATTTACTTTTTATATAAGAATCTTGGCAAAGATTTATATGTATTTGGAGATTTTGTCGCAATAAATACTAATAATACCATTTTTTCAGTTATTACTCTCATTGCTGTTTTGTTTAGTATAATGGCTTCATACTATTATTTAATTAAACAAAGGATAAATTATCCGGAATTTTATCCACTTATTTTATTTGCTACTGTCGGTATGCTTGTGATGATACAGGCTAATGATTTAATAACTGTTTTCATTGGTTTGGAATTTATGTCAATTTGTTTCTATATACTGACAGGTTTTTTCAGAAAAAAAATTATTTCTAATGAAAGTGCATTGAAATATTTCTTCTTTGGTGCTTTTATGACCGGTTTTCTATTATTTGGTATTGCTTTAATTTTCGGAAGTGTTGGTTCTACTAAATATCAGATTATTTTCTCAGATTTATCGGTTATCAAACAACCTATATTTATCATCGGTTCTGTTCTTTTCTTTACAGGGTTCTTTTTCAAAATAGGTCTTTTCCCTTTTCATTTCTGGGTACCTGATGTCTATGAAGGAGCGCCAACAACTGTTACAGGTCTTATGTCAACTTCCGGTAAAATTGCTGCGGTAGGGACTCTTTTATCTTTTGTTATTAGATTAAATGTTGATACTTATCAGGGTTTGTTTAGTATTATTGCTGTTTTAACAATTCTTGTCGGAAATGTTCTTGCATTAACTCAATCCAATATTAAAAGACTTCTTGCGTACTCTTCGATAGGAAGCGCTGGATATATATTCGTTGCTGTTTGTGCTAATACAGATTTAGCATACAAAGGAATTGCATTTTATCTATTATCCTATGTATTTATGCAATTAGGTGCATTTATAATTGTTTCAATTATAGAGAAATCATCAACAGAGTCTGGTCAATACATTAATGTAAATATTGAGGATTATAAAGGTCTATCGAAAACAAATCCATATTTAGCAACCATACTGACAATATTTATGGTTTCTTTAGCAGGTATTCCACCTTTAGCCGGATTCTGGGGTAAGTATTATATCTTTTATGCTGCGATTAAAGAAAATCTTATTACTATATCTGTCATTGCTATTGTGTTCAGTGTAATTTCAATTTATTATTATTTAAAAGTTGTTGTTTATATGTGGTTTTATGAGAGTAAAAGTAGTGAAGTATATCATATCGATACTTATTCATCACTTGCAATTTTTATTGGTGCAGCATTAACTTTTATTATCGGCGTTTATCCTGAAATATTTTTCTCATTTTTTAAAACTATTTTAAAATAACTTGAGAAAATTAGCTCTAAATATTTCTTTATTATTTCTATTGTTACTTACAGTAGAAAATACTTTTTCATTTGGGTCTATAGATACAAATCTTTTATTGCATAAATCAGTCAGAGGTTTCAAAAATGCAATCTCTATTACGACTGATTTCAAAGGAAACATTTATGTGCTTGATTACGAAACTTGTGAAGTAATAAAATACGATGGTAATCTAAATGAACTGAAAAGAATAGGCAAGAAAGGGTGGAACAATAGTGAATTTTTTAATCCAACCCATATAGATGGTACGAGTGGTGTAAATTTATTTGTCTCTGATAAAATGAATAGCAGGATTCAGGTATTTGATTTGAATCTTGGTTTTGTAAATGCTATAATGACGGATATAGAATCTATTGAAGAAAGATTTAGAATAAGAAAACCAATATGTTCTATTTTAATTAATTCGCAGGATTTATATGTGATTGATGGTGATGATCCCAGAGTAGTAATTTTTTCAAATCAAAAAATTCCACTAACTTATTTTGGAAGTTATCAATCCGGACAAGTCTCTTTGATTAAGCCAAAGAAAATGGTAAAAGATTCTAAAAATATTTTATACATTTTTGATGAGAAAAGGTCGCAGATACTGAAGTTCGATAGTTTTGGTGGATATATTTCTTCTATAAATTTAGAAGATATTATTTCTTTGTGCATATATAATGATTTTTTATATATATTAACCAAAGACTTTATTTTTATCTACGATACTATCAGAGGTTCATTTACTGAAAGATTCGGGTTTGAAATTACAAATAATAATTCTCTAACTGATATTTTGGTAGCTTCTTCTGATAAATTTTTTATTCTCGGAAAAGAAATTTTATATTTATTTAAAATAATTTAATTTTTTATGAGCAAAGGATTAAACAAGGTAATTTTAATTGGTAGGTTGGGTCAGGATCCTGAGTTGAAATATACACCGGATGGGATTGCCTATTGCAAATTTTCCTTAGCAACTGATAATGTATATAAAGATAAACAAGGGAATAGGGTTACACAAACAGAATGGCATTCTATTGTAGCTTGGAGAAAATTAGCCGAATTATGCCATACATATTTAAAGAAGGGTAGTCTTATTTATTGTGAAGGGATACTTAGATATAATGTTTATGAAAGAGACAATGTGAAATTTAAGTCAGCTTTTGTTACTATAAATGATTTCGGAATGCTTGAACCCAAAAAAGCTGAAGTTGAAGATAAGAATGAGGTGATTCAGAATGGAAATGAAGATTTTGGTGATACAATTTCTCAGGTATCAGATAATGAACCACCATTTTAATAAAATAAAAATTTTGCTTTGACTTTCCCTAATCAATTGTCGATAGTTAGAATTATTTTATCCCCGGTATTTCTATTTTTAGCACTTTCTGACGATGTTATTTTATTCAGACTTTCTTTTATTGTTTATTTAATAGCAACAATTACAGATTGGTATGATGGATGGTATGCGAGAAAGTATAAAACAATTACAAGAATGGGGATTTTTTTAGACCCATTTGCTGATAAAGTTTTAACTACATTTGCATTTATTTTCTTCTATATTAATAGAATTATGCCACTATGGATGCTGATTATTATTGCTGCAAGGGATTTAATTGTTACTTTGCTTCGCTCTTATGATGAATTTAGAGGAATTACGTTAAAAACATCTTATATTGCAAAAGTAAAAACTTTTATTCAGATGACATATATTTTTGTAATTCTTGTATTAATGAATTTTGAAAAGATTATTCAGGATAATTCAGTTTCTAAAGTGATTAATTACTTTTTGTATGAGTCTGATATTAATTTTTTATTACTTTTATTAATAACTATTTTAACAATATATAGTGGGTTAGAATATTTCTTTGTAAAAACAAGAAAAGTTGAGAATAATTAAGAAAAAAGAAATAATTGACAATAATATAAGAGTTAATTTTTTTGCTCTGATATTTAATAGTTTCTTTTTTATCGGGTTTATTCCTGTCGCAAGTGGTACTTTCGCAAGCGCTTTTTCATTATTACCTTTTTTAATTAAACCTTTCAATGACATTTTCGTTCTTATTCTTTTTATAGTAATTTTTTTCATTATTTCTCTATTTACAGGAAAATCTCTTATTGAAAAATATGGGAAAGACCCATCAATTTTTGTAATGGATGAAGTAATTGGTATGTGGTTAACTATGTTTGTAATAAGAATTTTTTTCTCAGATATATTATTAACTGATTTTGTCATAGGATTTTTGAGTTTCAGATTTTTTGATATAGTTAAAATTCAACCATCAATATATTTTGATAAATTAAACAATTCATTTGGAATTTTAATGGATGATGTTATTTCCGGAATTTATGCTGGTTTTGCATCTTCACTTTTAATTTATCTAATTAAACCAATATTATAATATGCTGAGCGCGAAAATTATTTCTGTAGGGAATGAAATTTTAATTGGACAAATTACAAATACTAATGCTACTTTTATTTGCGAAAAACTTTTTTCTGTAAATATTGGTGTCAGAAAAATTGTTTCAATTGGTGATTTAGAAAAAGATCTATTTGATGAATTATCAGATTCAGAAAAATTTTATGACATTACTATTATTACAGGTGGATTAGGTCCTACTTCAGATGATATTACAAAAAGTGTTTTGGTAGAATTTTTTAATGATAAACTTGTCTTTAATGAAAAAATTTTTGAAAACATAGAAAATATTTTTAAAAGCCGTAATATCAAAACCCCGGTAATAAACAAAGAACAAGCGATGGTCCCTTCTGATGCTAAAATTATATGGAACAGGCTTGGTACTGCTCCCGGCTTTTGCTTTGAAAAAAATGATAAATTATTTATAGCTTTACCAGGTGTTCCTTATGAGATGGAAGAAATGATGAATAATTCTGTCATACCTATGATTACAGAAAAATTTGTAGATAAGGTTGAATTTATTCAAAAATCTAAGACTTTTCTTACAATTGGTATTAGTGAGTCTTCTCTGGCTGAACTAATCGGTAATATCAACGAGTTGGTTGGTGAAAATTATTTAGCATTTTTACCATCTTTAATTGGTGTAAGATTAAGAGTGGATGTTAAAGCAAAAACAAATCAGGAAGCAGATGAAGTTATAGAAAGTATCGAAAGAAAACTACACGCAAAAATAGGGGAATATATCTATGGAGTTAATAATGATTTACTCGAACAAATTGTTGGCAATTTATTAAAAGATAAAAACCTTACGCTTGCAACTGCTGAATCTTGCACAGGCGGTTTACTTGCAAGTAAAATAACTGATATAAGCGGAAGTTCGCAATATTTTTTAGGTGGAGTTAATGTTTATTCAAATGAGTCAAAAATAAAAATATTAGGTGTTAATGATTCAACAATCAGAGAGAAGGGAGCTGTTAGTGAAGAAACTGCGATTGAAATGGCATATAAGGTAAGGTTATTATTTAATTCTGATATTGGAGTTTCAATAACCGGAATTGCCGGTCCCGAGGGTGGAACGGATGAGAAACCAGTCGGGCTTGTTTATATTGGGTATTCAGATAATAATAAAACTTTTACAAGGAAATTTTATTTGGGACATTTTAGATTAAGAAATAAAACAAGGGCGGCATATTACGCTTTAAATATTATTCGAGAAGAAATTTTAAAGTATTAGGTTTTTGTTTTAAATGATTTTTAAAATAATTATATTAATATTGTAAATTAAAATTTATGAATGAAAATATCGATAATCCATCAACGTTAACGATTGTATCTAAAACAGACACAGGCAGAGTTCGTTCTAATAATGAAGATTTTTATGACTTCTTCAGCTCTGATTTTGGGGAAGTATTTATTATTTGTGATGGTATGGGTGGATACTCTGGTGGTGAAATAGCCTCAAAACTTGCAACAAATACTATTAAGAACAGAATTCAGAATAATCCACATAGATTAACTTATCCTCCTGACATAATTAGAGAAGCAATTGATGTTGCTAATAAAGTTATTATTGACAAAAGTAATGAAGATACTTCATTAAGGGGAATGGGGACAACAGTTGTTATATTGATTATTAAAAACAATTTTGCCTATTATGGACATGTAGGTGATTCAAGACTTTATTTATCACGGGGTAATATTTTTACAGGTTTAACTAAAGACCATTCTTTTGTCCAGCAATTAGTTGATAAAGGATTGATTACACCTAAAGAGGCTGAAACACATCCAAGGAAAAATGAAATTACAAAAGCATTGGGGATTTCAGAAAATTTAAATCCCGAAATTCGTCAGGATGGTTTAAAAATATACAAAGGGGATAAATTTTTACTTTGTTCAGATGGGCTTAATTCAATGGTAAGCGATGAAGAAATTTCTAAAATTCTGTCTGATTATGATATTGAAGATGCAGCAGATATTTTGATTGAAAAGGCGAATGAATACGGTGGTAAAGATAACATTACTTTACAGATTGTTAGAGTAGATGAAGGCGAAGAATTAACTGAAGAAGTAGAAATAGGAAATCTCGAATTTCAACCGAAAGCTGAGAAAGTTGATATTGAATTTGACGATGAAGATTCTGATGAGGTCATTAATGAAATCCCTGAGTTACCGAAGAAAAAATCCTCCTTTTTTAAATTTTTTTACTTTCTACTACCTCTGATATTGGTATTAATTATTTTTGTTTTGATTTATATAATGTTTATACACGATAAAAGAGACTCAAAGAGGAAAACAACCACAGATACAACCGTATTAAATACAACAAAATCTGCAGATAAGATTACAACAGGCATCAACAAAGATAGTTTGGTTTTAGAAATACTGAAAGATTTATATGCAGGTAAGAAAAATAATCAACTATATAATGCTAACAATATTGAATACATTGGTATGAAAAGCAAAGAAAGTATGACAGAAGATGATTTTATAAAAAATTTAAAAGATTATTATATTGAATTTAAAAATATAGAAGGGAATATTAATTCAAATGGAGATACTGTCAGTTGTGAATATAAAATTTCGTTGGGTAAGGATAAATCAGCAATATATGAGATATTTATAAATTTTAGTCAAAAACCGTATAAAATTGATAGGATTAAATTTAAGAAAGAATTAAAAACTGAATCTGGTGTTAAGCCTCCCGTAGAAAAGAAAAAGGAAATTAAAAAAGAACAAGATAAAAATAAAAAAGAGCAAATTAAAAAGCCTAAAGAAGAAATTAAGCAGGATGAGAAAAAAGAATCAAAAGTAAAGGAATACCGAAAAGATCTTAACAAAGAAGAACAAAATCAGGAGAATAATAAACAAAAACAATAATAAATTAAAAATATAAAATATGAAATATTTAATCGTTTTTTTAATCGCTATTTTAATTTTATTTGCAGGTTGTAATCTTTTTGATAAAAGTAAGGATTCAGATAAAAAGACAGAAGATGTACAGGACCAAACTATTGAAGCCAAGAAAGAAGGAGAGATTTCCGATCTGACTAAAAAGGAAGAAGAATTAAAGAAAAAAGAACTCGAACTCAAAGAGGAAGAATTAAGACTTAAGGAAGAAGAATTACAAAAAAGGAAAGAAACTCCCATTGAGCCACCAACCACAAAGAAGAAATCATATAAATCTAATTATGGTATCCCTGGAGACTATCCGGAGGCTTCTATTCGTTATCTTACTTATTCAGATATTTATGGTAAATCAAAATGGGAACTGAGTGTAATGAGAAATGAAATTTATGCAAGACATGGATACATTTTTACGAAAAATATGGCAATAAGAAATCACTTCCTTCGTCAAAGTTGGTATTATCCACAGTATTATAATGTTGAACACCTATTAAGTGATATAGAAAAATATAATATTGCTTTTATAAAAAGTTACGAATAAAAATAATCTGTTTTAAGTTTGTGAGACTGATTAGATGTTAATTTAATATGCTGAGTTTAAGATAGGATAGAATAATTCCTGCTGCTACTGAAACATTAAGAGACTCACAGTTTGTGAAGGAATTTATTTTAATGGTTTTATAATTATTATTTCCCAGTAAAGTTTTGGAAATACCTTTAACTTCATTTCCAAATACAATAACGTATTTTTTATCCCCACTGAATTTCTCCTTGGTAAGCAGGTTTTCTGTATTTAAAGTAGTTAAGTAAATTAAATAATTTTCTTTATATAAATACTCAAGGTATTCATTCAGATTTATGTCTGTTTTAATTGAGATATTGAATATAGCTCCCTGAGAAGCTCTTAAAACTTTCGGATTATAAATATCTGATGAGTCTTTACTTATTATAACTCTTTTAATTCCAAACCACCAGCAGGTTCGTAAGATTGTTCCTAAGTTACCAGGGTCATTTATACAATCAAGACATATAATAACATCATCTTTAAGATTTTCTTCTCTTATTTCTCCGGGCATATTTATAACACCAATAATTCCTTCCGGATTTTCTGTATCGGAAATTTTGTTAAAAGTTTTTGGCTCTACATATTCTAATTTATATTTATATCGGTTCAACTTTTCAATTAAACCAGTATTTTTAAAATTTTTTTGTATTATAATAAAATCAACAAGCTCTTTAAATATACTTGAATCAATACACTCTTCTATCAGGTGAGAACCTTCTATTATGAATTTTTTCTCTAATAATCTATATTTTTTCTGTTTTAATTTCTGAATATTTTTGATTTGATTTTTTGTCATCGCATTTATCCTCTATACTCAATTATATTTTTTTCTGTTTCATATATTTTTATAGAGAAAAGTTTCACTTTATAGGATTCTATCTTTGATTTTAGTATTTTCCAAAAAACAACAGCCATATTCTCAGTAGTTGGGATTATTCCTTTAAACATACTTAATTCATTTAATAATTTATGGTCAACTTTTTTAATTATCTCTTCATTAATTATTCTACTCAATAATTTTAAGTCAAAAACATAACCGCTCTTATTATTAATTTTACCACAAACCGTAACTTCAATGTAGTAATTGTGCCCATGATATTCATTACATTTACCGAATATATCCTTGTTCTTCTTATAAGTAAGATTTTTATTAGTTAAAATGTGTGCTGCTGAAAAGTGTTCTCTTCTTGTTAAATAATGCATATCAAATTTTTTAATAAAACATAAACAATAATCTTAAATTATTAAATATAAATTCTATTGCATAAATTATCTGGAATGGTATTAGAAAATAAATAATTTTGAATTTACAAGTTATATTTAGTGTTATATATTAAAATAAAAGGAATTTGTATTTTATGTAGAAACTATTTTGGGTTTTACGGATTTTATTGTGATGGAACAAGGTTTAATGTTTATAATTTAATTGCAGAATAAAACTTGTTATTTTTGCAAATATTTTTATGGAAGGAATAAATAAATATAATTCTAATATAGATAATAAATTTGAGAATAAGTCTGAAGAAATATATAGGAGTAAGATAATAAGATTAATACTTTTAATTATTGGTACGGTATCATTAGCACTTGGCATTATAGGAATATTTATCCCATTATTACCTACTACTCCTTTTCTTCTTCTTTCCGCTGCTTGCTATGCAAAAAGTTCCAGAAAATTTTATTTATGGATGATGAATAACAGGTATTTCGGTAAATATATAAGCAAATATAAAGAAAGGAAAGGAATTCCACTTAAAATAAAAATTTATTCCTGTTCTTTACTCTGGTTGACTATTTTATTTTCTGTGTTATTCGTAATTAATAATATTATTGTAAAATTTTTACTTGTTATTATTGCTGTTTCAGTAACATATCATATCGTTTCCATTAAAACACTTAAAGAGAATAAGTAATCTGAAATAACTTATATTTAAATATAAAATAATATTTTATTATTTGTACAAATATAACTTCGTGTAAGGAAATGAATTTTTACGGAAATTACATTAATCTAATATTCTTGAAATGCTTATTTAAAATTGAATAAGTGTGATGATATATCTTATAGAATTTTAAAATGAAATTGTAATATGGGTTAAATTTATATTCAACTGATTAAATAATTTATGCTTCAAATTATTTCTTTAAAATTATTGCTCTTGACTTGATATTAATAGTTTATAATATACATAAAAATAATTGTTGACATTTAAAATTTATTTTTGTACCTTGCAATAACCTAAACTAAATATAAAATTATGAAGAAAACACATTACCTTTTTGTTTTACTTCTCACTGTACTTCTTATTGGGAGTATTTCTGCACAAACTCCACAATATTACAATTATAATAATGTTGGAACAAGCAGTAATACTTTCCCATTTGGTCAGGCAGCTGGTAAGGCTGTACAATGGCTATTTCTTGCTGGTGATTTAAACCAACCAGCACCATTACCACCAGGGTATCAATTTACGAAAGTTTGGTTTTTTATTACGACAGGAGGGACAAGAACATTCACAGATTTACGAATTTTAATAGCGCAGGATACAATAACTTCATTAACTTATGGAGCATTTTATAATGGACTATGGGATACTGTATATTACAAGGCGTCTGTAACAATTACTGCTCCGTCTAA
Organism: Candidatus Tepidiaquacella proteinivora; assembly: GCA_013348845.1. GTDB lineage: Bacteria > Bacteroidota > Ignavibacteria > Tepidaquicellales > Tepidaquicellaceae > Tepidaquicella > Tepidaquicella proteinivora. The sequence goes on from CP054675.1 coordinate 301,503, forward strand.
TGGATGGGTTGACATTACTCTTGATAAACCTTATCCTTATGATCCCACAAAAAGTATGATTGTTATGGTGGGTCAATGTGGTTCCAGTGGTAGTGGTTTTTATGTTAGACAAAATGTATTAACAGGGTACAGAAGAGTCTGGTCTGTTGGAGGGTGCCCGTTCACACCATACAGTGGTGGCGATGCTTCAACCGTTAATTTTGGTGTTGATGTAGAACCAGTACCAAATTTTGTTCCCACAGTACTTTATTACAAATTTGAGAACAACCCAACGCTAACTTCTGTACTTAACTGTGCAAATCCTGGTGCCGGAACTCAGGTTGCACCAATTGCAAATGTAACCCTTTCCGCTGGAGGACAATTTGATTCCTGTATTACCGGAACAGGCTTAAGTAGTTCAGGAGTAACAACAGGATGGAATTGTGATTTTGGTACATCAAGCTGGACAATAAGTATGTGGATGGAAATACCAACAAATTCTTCAGGAACAGCATATTATCTATTTGGGGATGTTGGTTCTGGCAGTTTCAGATGTTTCCACAACGGAGTAGCATATCCTGACAGTATTATTTTAAGGGGAACCGGAATAACAGATACAAGAATACCCCAAACAGGTCCAGCACCAACGCAGGTAGCATTTGTATATGATTCAGCGATGGCATCAATACTATGTTATAAGAACGGAGTATTAGTAAGGACGGTACCCCAATCACCATTAAACATAGCAACAGGTTCTGGTTTCAGGGTGGGTGGATATAGTACAAGTCCATCGTTTATAGGGAAGTTAGATGAGTTTAGGGTATATAAGAGAGCCTTATCAGCTTCAGAGATGGCTGCATCCTGGAATATGGATATTGCCTGCGGATTAGTAACTGGTATGAGTAAGAATATACCATTACCGGAGACATATATGTTATGTCAGAACTATCCGAATCCATTCAATCCTACTACAAAGATAGGTTTTGCATTACCGAGGTCAGGATTTGTAACATTAAAGGTGTATGATATACTCGGGAAAGAAGTAGCGACATTGATAAATGAGTATAAGACAGCAGGTAATTATATTTATGAATTCAATGCGTCAAATCTTTCAACAGGAGTATATTTCTACACAATAAATGTAAATGGGTTTACAGATACAAAGAGAATGATACTGGTTAAATAAAATTATTATTAATACCGGATTTAAGAATTTAAAGCCCGATAAACTTTATCGGGCTTTTTATTTAAATTATATTATTTCCTATATTTAGAAAATGAAACTAACTATATTAAAAATCGTATTTATATTGTAGTAATTTAAATACTTTTAATATGAAAAATATAATTTTATTATTTTTAGTAATTCTGATTAATGGAAAGATTTTATATGCACAGGAATTGATTGATTTAAACACTGCAATTAAAAGAGCAATAAAGAACAACCCGGACATTAGTCTAATCCAGAGCAATATTCAAATTCAAAAATTGAATATTCAGGTAAAAAAAGGAGATCTATATCCTACACTTTCATTATCGTCCGGGTGGAGTAAAAATAACACTTTTTCAAAAGGTGGAGTAATTATTCAGAATGGAATTCCAATTTTTATAGGTGATCAGAGTCGTTGGGAAGATAATTATTTCGCAGGATTAAATTCACAGGTGATTTTATACAATGGTTTCGCAAATTATGAATCGATAGAACTTGAACGACAGAATGAAGCATCAATAAAAATGAACCTTGAAAAGCTTAAATATGATATTGTAATAAATATTTATGCAAAGTATTTTGATGTTTTGAAAAAGGAAAAGATTGTAATGATTAATGAAGAAAATCTGATAAATTCACAAGATCAACTCGAGAAGATAAAAGAATATGTAGATATTGGTATTAAGAGAGCATCAGAGATTTATAAACAGGATGCACAGGTTGCTCAAAATGAACTTGAATTAGAAAGGGCAAAAAATGATTTATCAAAAGCAAAGGTGGACTTGCTTGCAAGTATGTACGAAAATGTAAATAAAGATATTTCCGTTACATCTTCTGGTCTGGATATTAGTTTTAATACTGAGAACTTATATAAAATAAAAGAATCATATAAGGATGCAGATATTTTGACAAACCAGGCACTTGAAAACAGATATGATTATAAACTTGCTTTACAGGAAATAACAATAAATGAAATAAAACTTGATATTGCTAAAAAGAACTTATACTTCCCAACTATTTCAGCATTCGGAAATTATAATATAAGTGGCAGGCAAATTAGCGATATAACGAATAATAGGGTATTAACATTCGGGATTTCATTAAATTATAGTATTTTTCAGGGCTTTAAACTTGATGTAAATAGGCAAATAGCGGAGGTTAATGTTAAACAAAAAAATGAGGAAATAAATAAACTTAGATACCAGATATATTCTGATATTAAGAAAGCAATTATTGATTTGGAAACAAGTTATAAGCAGGTAGAAATTATTGATAGAAATATAAAAGCTGCAGAACAGGATAAGATACTTTCTGAAGAGAATTTCAGAATTGGATATGGTACATTACTTGATGTTCAAACAGCAACAACAAGATATAATAATTTACTTATTGAAAGAATAAATTCAGTTTATAATTTTTATTTAGCAAAAACTCAAATTGATTATTTATCAGGGAAACTAAAATATTAATTAAATGGATAAAGAAAAAAAACCTGTATTATCAAACAATCGTAAAAAAAGAAAAAGAAAACGATTATTCTGGTTATTTTTCATTATTGTAGTATTTTTAATCATAATTGCACTTGTCCTGTCAAGTAAAAAAGAACGATTAATCGAAGTTCAGACAGAAAAGGTAACAAGAAGAAATATCACTCAGATAGTTACCGCAACCGGGAAAGTGCAGGCAGAGAAAAAGGTAAATATAAGTGCGGAGGTCAGTGGTGAAATAATTTCGCTTCCTTATAAAGAAGGGGATGAAGTTAAAAAAGGTAGCGTGGTTGTTAAAATAAAACCAGATGCTTATTATCCACAACTGAAGCAACAAAGAGCCGGGATCAGGGTTCAGGAAGAAAACTTAAAGGCGCAGGAAGTTAATTTGAGAAAATATGAGATTGAGTTGAAAAGGATTCAGGAGTTACATCAGAAAGGTCTTGCTTCGCAAAGTGAACTTGATAACGCTCAGGCAAATTATGATGCTACTGTTGCAAATATGAATACAATAAAGGCTCAGATTAATCAGCAGAGAGCTGGTCTTTCAGCGGTAAGTTATGATTTATCTAAAACAACAATTTACGCACCAATGTCAGGTACGGTTACTCAATTAAATAATGAGGTTGGGGAAAAAGTACTTGGCACAATGTCAAATATGGGGTCGAATATATTAACTATCTCTGATTTATCAAGTATGATATGTGAAGTAGAAGTTGGTGAAACAGATGTAACACTTGTTAAAATCGGAGATAAAGCAAAAATTGAAATAGATGCTTTTGCAGATAAAATATTTAATGGTACTGTTTATGAAATTGCAAATACTGCAAAAGCAAAAGGAACAGGTACTCAGGAAGAAGTAGTGAACTTTATAGTTAAGATAAGAATAGATAAAGAGGGATATGAGTTAAGACCCGGTATGAGCTGTACTGCGGATATTGAAGTTGAACATAAAGAAAATGTAATTGCTGTGCCTATTCAGGCAGTTACAACAAGAGATGAAGATTCAGCAAAAGTAGATGAAATAGTGCAGGATGGTGAACAACAGGTAATAAATTTAAAATTAGAGGAGAAAGGAGTTAAAAAAATCAAACCCAGGGAAATTGTTTTTGTAAATGAAAATGGTTTTGCTAAAAAAAGATTTGTAAAAACAGGAATAAGTGATGATGCATATATTGAAATAATAGAAGGTATAAATGAAGGAGAAGAGGTAATAAAGGGTGGCTTTAAAGCAATAAGTAAAGAGCTTGAAGATAATTCCAAAATAAAAGTAGAAAATACAAAGAAAAAAGAACCAAAAGAAGAGAAGTAAATTATATTATATGAGTGCATTAATTGAATTAAAAGGAATTGTGAAAAAGTATGAAATGGGAGAAGAGATTCTATTCGCGATAAACAATGTTTCATTTTCAGTTGAAAAGAATGAGTATCTTGCTATTATGGGTCCGTCAGGTTCAGGTAAATCTACTTTAATGAATATAATAGGATGCCTTGATACACCAACTGAAGGCGAATATATTCTTGATGGCAAAAATGTAAGTGAGATGACTGATAGTGAACTTGCTTTTATTAGAAATAAACAAATCGGTTTTGTTTTTCAAACATTTAATTTGCTACCGAGAAGCGATGCATTACATAATGTTGAATTGCCGCTGATTTATTCCGGAATGCCTAAATCTGAAAGAATGGAAAAAGCCAGACAGGCATTGATAAATGTAGGACTTGGAGATAGAATGAAGCATAAACCGAATGAATTATCTGGTGGACAAAGGCAGCGTGTTGCAATAGCAAGAGCAATAGCAAATAATCCTGCAATTATTCTTGCAGATGAACCGACAGGTAATCTTGATTCAAAAACCGGAGAAGAAATTATGAGTTTATTTGGTGAATTGAATAGACTTGGTAATACAATTATCGTAGTCACTCATGCAGAAGAAGTCGCACGACATGCTAATAGAATAATAAAACTATTTGATGGAAAAATAGAATCGGATACAAGGTTAAAAAAGCGTGATATATGACTTTTTTTATTGCCATAAAGGAAAATATAATAATTAGTTTTAAAGCAATAACTGCAAATAAAATGCGTTCATTTCTTGCTACGCTTGGGATTGTGATTGGAATTACAGCAGTTACACTAATGCAGACAGCGATTGAAGGAATTAATAGAGCTTTTGAAAGTAGTATTGCTTCAATTGGTTCAGATGTTTTATATGTTCAGAAATATGAGTGGTTTGGCAGAGAGGATTGGGAATATTACAGGAATAGAAAAGATATTACTATGAAGCATTATGAATTTTTAAAGAGAAATTTACAGACTGCATCATCAGTCAGTCCATCAGTTGGTACATCAAAATCAATTCAATATCAATCTCTTTATCTTGAAAATGTATTTGTAATTGGAACAGATTATGAATATCAGAAAACTGTTAGTTTAAATATTGAAGAAGGAAGATTCTTTTCACAGAGAGAGTCGGAGAATGGTTATCCTTTTGCAGTTATTGGTATGGATGTTAAAAATGCATTTTTCCCGAATTCTAATCCTGTTGGAAAAATCATTAAAGTAGGGACATATTCATTTAGAGTTGTCGGAGTTGTTGAAAAACAGGGAAGTCTGCTAGGACTTTTTAGTCTGGATAACAGAATAATAATTCCGATAAAAAGGTTTTTTAAATTGTATGGAACAAAAAGAACGATCACAATAAATGTAAAAGCGGTCGATATGAATAATCTTGATGAAACAAGACAGGAATTAAATTTTGCGATGAGAAAAATTAGAAAAATTCAACCAGGACAAAAAAATGATTTTGGAATAAATGCCCAGGAAGCATTTAAGCAAACTTATGACCAGTTAACTTCATTGATAAAGATTATAGGATTGATTATAACTTCTTTATCTTTAATTGTAGGTTCTGTGGGTATTGCTAATATTATGTTTGTTTCGGTAAAGGAAAGAACTAAGGAAATAGGTATAAGAAAAGCAATAGGCGCAAGAAGGGGAGTAATTCTGTCTCAGTTTTTAATTGAGTCATCTATTATTTGTTTGTTAGGGGGGATTGTTGGTTTATTAATTGCTTATCCGATAAGTCTTATAATTGATGCATTTATCTTACCGACTGTTATGCCTTTGTGGATTGTATTTCTTGGATTATTCATATCACTTATGTTTGGAGTAATATCAGGATTTTTCCCTGCGTATAATGCTTCTAAATTAGACCCTGTTGAATCTTTAAGATATGAATGATGATTATAGGTGAAATAATAAAATTAGCTTTAAATACAATAAGGACAAATAAGTTAAGGGCATCGCTTACTCTTTCAGGAATTGTTATTGGCGTTTTTTCCATAATAGCGATTATGACCGCTCTTGCTGCACTTCAGAAAGGGATTGAAAGTGGATTAACAGTTTTAGGGACTAATTCATTTCAAATACAAAAAATGCCTGTGTTGAATGTTGGTGGACCACAATCAAGAAAATACAGAAACAGACCTGATATAACTTATGAACAAGGATTGCAATTGATGGAGAGAGCAACTGAATATAAACATATATGCCTTGAAGACTGGAAAATGGCAAAAGTATTTAAATATGGAAAATACTCTACAAACCCCAATATGTTTTTAGGAGGAGTAACTGCAGATTTTTTACCAACAAATGATTATTCTATTAAAGAGGGAAGATTTTTTACAGAGAGAGAAATACAAAGCGCTTCTGCAGTAACGGTTATTGGACTTGAAGTTGTTGATAAATTGTTTCCAAAAGAAAATCCATTATTAAAGCAGGTTATACTTGATGGTCATGAATATACAGTAATTGGTATTCTTGAAAGCAAGGGGGAAAGCTTTGGACAAAGCAGAGATAATATAGCATTAGTTCCGATAACCAAAACTCTTGAAATCTATGGTAAAGATGTATCAATAAATATTTCTGTGCAGGCAAGAAGCAGAGAGACATATAATGATTGTATGGAAAATATTATCAATACTTTCAGGATTATTAGAAAAGTGAAACCCGGTGAAGAAAATAATTTTGAGATTTTTTCTAATGAATCACTAATTGCCTCTGTAAATAATTTTACAAAATATTTTAAATATGGTGCAGGTTTTATTTCCTTTATTGCTTTAATTGCCGCAGGTATTGGGATAATGAATATAATGCTTGTATCTGTGACAGAAAGAACAAGGGAAATTGGAATTCGGAAAGCAGTAGGTGCAACTAATTCGAATATATTATTTCAGTTTCTCATTGAAGCAATTACATTATGTCAAATCGGGGGTATGGTTGGAATTTTACTTGGGATTATTTCAGGAAATTTATTGGGTGCTTATCTTAAATCTGAGGTTGTAATTCCTCTGGATTGGGTAATTATTGGCTTTTTGATTTGTGCAATTGTTGGAGTTATATTTGGGGTTTATCCTGCTTATAAAGCATCTAAATTAAATCCTATTGATGCTTTGAGGTATGAATAGTTAATTGACTAATTTCCGAAGTTTTTTATATAAATTATTTTCCGGTAATTCATTAAGAACAGAACCTAAATTCCTTAAACCTTTTTTTATTCTTTCTATTTGATAATTATCATTAGTATTGCTGTAAATTAATCCATAACTACCCAGCATTTGTATTATTCTTATTAGTGCGAATTCATAATAATAATCCATAAATATTTTTTCTGAAATTCCTTTCCTATCGATTAAGTTTTTGTAATGATGAAATAAATATTCTCTTTCTTCATCGTTAATGCATATACTACTTGAATATAGAAAAGACGCTATATCATATTGTAATGGTCCTTTTCTACCGGATTGGTAATCTATATAATAATTTTTTTCATTAAATATCATTATATTTCTTGGTTGAAAATCTCTATACATAAAATATAAATCGTTTTGTTCTGTAAGTTTAATATTTAAATCCTTAAAATCACCAATATTGATGTCATTGTATAAATCTTTTCTGAATAATTTTAAATAGTTTTCTAAAAATTTATTTTCGTCAAGTAAAATTTGTTCAATGTTGAATTGTTTTGTTTGATAACATAAATCAAAATTTATAATTTTTATACCCTTGAACTGAAAATCTAATAAATCATTTAAAGCCTGAATATGATGTTCAATAATTTTAAATCTTGACTTTTCAAGAATTGAATAAGAGTGTAAAGTTACATCGCCCAAATCTTCTTCAAGGTATATTTTATAATCGGAATCTATAAACAAAATTTCCGGAACGTTAAATCCATAACTTTTGAAAGTTCTGGAAAATTCGCAAAAAGCAATGTTTTCCTTTATGTTTTCATTATGAATACCGATACAATTATACCTTTGCGATTTTAGCCTTACAATTTTTCGTTCAGATGCACCACCTGCAAGATCTATTACTTCAGAAGGTTCTTCTCCGAAATAATTCTCAAATAATTTAAATAATTTCTGATGATATCCCATTATTTTGCAAGTAAATTTGCTAATGCATTTTCAAGTTTTTCATATTTAAATTTAAATCCTGTTTCTAAAGTCTTTTCCGGAATTACCTGTATCCCTTCAAGAACATTTATTGCGAAATCACCTAAAACAATTTTTAAAACAAATGATGGAAGTTTAAATACTGCTGGTCTCTTTAAAACTTTTGCAAGAGTTTTTGTAAATTCAGAATTAGTTACCTGATGTGGTGAAGTTGCATTTAATGCCCCTGCAATACTTTCATTTTCAATACAATATAATATTAAATTTATTAAGTCATCAATATGTATAAACGGCATCCATTGTTTACCTGTACCTAAAACACCCCCTAAAAACATTTTAAATACTGGTGCCATTCTACCAAGAGCACCACCTTTATGAGTTAACACAATTCCTGTTCTTAAAACAACAGTTCTGATTCCTGCTTCTTTAGCTTTCATTGCTTCTTTTTCCCAGTTAATACAAAGTTCAGGAATAAAACCTTTACCGGGAGGGGATTTTTCTGTAACCTTTTCTTTATAATCAAATCCATAATAGCCAATAGCAGACATATTAATGAATACCCTTGGTTTATTCTTGCAGTCTTTCATTTGATTTACCAATTCTTTTGTAACATCGACTCTACTTGATATAAGAATTTTTTTATATTCGTCTGTCCATTTTCTCTTTGAAATTGGGGCACCGGAAAAATTAATTACAGCGTATGAATCATCAAGTATATTTGAAATTGAATTTTTATTTTTTACTGGATAAAATTCATATATTTCAATATTCTGATAATTGGATAATGTCTTTCTTGCGGTTTCCAAATTTCTCGTTAATAAATAAGGCTTATATCCCTTCTTTAAAACTTCATTCAGGAAATATTTCCCTATTAAACCTGTCCCGCTGTTTATTATTATTTTTTTATTCATATAATTAAAATACTCCTTTTTAATGCGATATTCAATAAATTCTGTTAATTTTATATGTTGCGGGTAAATGATAAAATTTAAAAGTAATAAAAAGTTTAATTTAAATGATATTATGATGTATTAAATTAAGTTTTGAATTGAGTAGAAAATTATGATTACTTATAATTATTTTTATATGATATGAACGAAAATGATATTATTATTGGAGTATGTATAGGAGCTTCTACAATTTCATTTGTGAAAGCAAAAAAAGGGGGAAATTTAATAACAATAATTAATGTAGAATCTCTGGAACATCACGGAAATCCGAAAAAAGTTTTGAGTGATTATTTTAAGAAGTTGGAGACAGAGAATTTTTCTGTTGTTTTTACGGGAAGAAAATTTAAGAATATAATTAATGGATTTAGTATCCCTGAACCAGAAGCAATAGAAACAGCTTTAAAATATCTTAAGTTAGATGGTAAATTTGATGTAATCGCAAGTCTTGGCGGAGAAAACTTTATAGTTTATACTTTGAATAAAAACGGCTCAATTCTCACTGTATTCACCGGTAATAAATGTGCATCTGGAACAGGGGAATTTTTTCTTCAACAGATTGGCAGGATGAATTTAAATGTCCAGCAGGCGATAAATCTATCTGAATCTGATAAAATTTATAGGGTTTCCGGAAGGTGCAGTGTTTTTTGTAAAAGTGATTGTACACACGCTTTAAATAAGGGTATTCCCAAAGAGCAGGTTGTATCAGGGTTAAGTAAAATGATTGCTGATAAAGCACTTGAGCTTTTATCTAAACAAAAATCTAAAAATCTGCTTGTTATCGGTGGAGTATCTCAGAATAAAGGTGTCATAAAATTTTTAAAAGAATCATATCCTGAATTATTTATACCGGCAGAAGCAACTTATTTTGAAGCACTTGGTGCTTGTGTGAAAGCAGCTGAAAAAGAATATAAAATAGATATAAATAATTTATACAAGAAAGTTTCACACAATTTTACTTTTCTTACACCACTCGATAAAAACAGCATTAATGTAGTTTTTAAAGATATAAATAAATCCGAAGCAAAAGAAAATGATATATGTATTATTGGTTTAGATGTTGGATCTACGACAACGAAAGCTGTTTTATTAAGGGTTTCTGACAATGCAATTTTAGCATCAGAATATTTAAGAACAAATGGAAATCCTGTTGAAGCATCGATTGAATGTTATAAATCAATAAGGAATCAGGTAAAAGCCCCTGTAAAAATTATAGGGTTAGGTACGACTGGTTCTGGCAGATATATATCTGCATTACATGCTTTAACAGATGGGGTTATTAATGAAATAATTGCGCATGCAGTTGCTGCTGCATATTTTGATAAAGAAGTTGATACTATTTTCGAAATAGGTGGTCAGGATGCAAAATATACTTATCTGACAAATGGTATTGCAAGTGATTATGCAATGAATGAAGCGTGTTCTGCCGGTACTGGCTCTTTTCTTGAAGAAGCAGCTAAAGAATCTTTAAATATATATTATAAAGATATTGCTGATATTGCATTCACGGCTAAAAATCCAATTAATTTTAATGACCAATGTTCTGCTTTTATTTCAAGTGATATTAAAACTGCTACTCACGAAGGATTGCCTAAAGAAGATATTGTTGCCGGGTTGGTTTATTCTATTTGTATGAATTATACTAACAGGGTGAAGGGAAACAGAATAATCGGAAAAAAGATTTTTATGCAGGGTGGCGTATGTTATAATAAAGCTGTTCCTTATGCTATGGCAAATCTTATTGGTAAAGAAATAATTGTTCCGCCTGAACCCGGATTAATGGGTGCATTTGGTGTTGCACTTGAAGTAAAAAGGAGGATTGAGCTTAAGTTACTTGAGGCTAAGGAATTTAATCTTGATGAATTGATTAATAGAGAATTTAAATATTTAAATAATTTTGAATGTGCAGGTGGTGCAGAAAAATGTGATAGAAAATGTAAAATTTCTTTAATTGAGGTTGAAGGTAAGAAGTATCCTTTTGGAGGAGCATGTAGCAAGTATTATAATGAACGAATGAATTTCCGAAGCAATCCTAATAAATATAATTTAGTCAAGTTAAGACAACAATATATATTCGAAAAATACTCAACGGATTTAATTTCAGTTGACACAGGCAAAAAAATTGGTATATCTAAAAGTTTTCTGACAAATACTTTATATCCTTTATATTATTTATTTTTTACTAAACTTGGCTTTAAAGTTATATTATCTGACAAAGTTGATAGCAAAGGGGCAGATAAAATCAGAACATCATATTGTTATCCGGTTGAAATAGCGCATGGATTATTTCAGGATTTACTTGAGAAAAAGGTTGATTATATTTTTATCCCGCATATTACACAGATGGATTTAAAATCAGATGAGAAATACAGCAGACTTTGCGTTTTTGTTCAGGCAGAAAGTTATTATCTGAAATCTACTTTTGGTGAAGAAATTAATGCAAAACTTCTTAGCCCCATTATAGATTTTTCATTATCAACAGATGAAATTAAAAAAACATTTATCAGGATAGGTTTAGAATTAAACAAGAAGAAAGACGAATCAACAGTAGCGTTTGAATTTGCTTATGAAAGATATAATGAAATGTTAAAAGATTTTAAGGAAATAGGTAAAGAGGTTATTTCTGAACTTGAAAAATCTCCTGACAGATTTGGGGTTGTATTATTCGGAAGGTCTTATAATGCTTATGCAAATGAAGCTAATCTAAATGTTCCACATAAATTTGCTTCAAGAAATATTCTGATTATTCCAAATGATTTTCTCCCTTCTGATGATTATCCATCGTATGAAAATATGTATTGGGCAAGTGGTCATCAAATTCTTCGCTCTGCAAGGTATGTAAGAAATCATAAACAACTCTTCGGTTTATATATTACCAATTTTTCCTGTGGTCCTGATTCGTTTATTATTCCTTATTTCAGACGAATTATGGGTAAAAAACCTTCGTTAACACTTGAACTTGACAGCCATTCTGCAGATGTCGGAATTGATACAAGGATTGAAGCAGCCCTTGATATTATTAGAAATTATATAGAATTAACTAAAACTGAAGTTAAAGTTAAAGAAGCAGAACATAAGTCAGAAGTAAAAATAATAAATGATTTAGGGAAATTATTTGTAAGTGATAAGGATGGTAATTTGCATAGCATCAACTCAAAAAATATTGAAGTTATCATTCCTTCTATGGGTAGATTTTCTTCAAGTGCATTTGCTGCAATTTTCAATTCTTTGGGTATTCGTAGTAAATCTTTGCCAGTCCCGACTTTCAATACTTTGAAATTAGGTAGAAATGTTACTACCTGTAAAGAATGTCTGCCTTTTATTCTTACAACGGGTTCTATGTTAGAGTATGTGAACAGCAGAAAGAATGGTGATATTAGTCTATTCTTTATGCCGCACGGTTTTGGTCCTTGCAGGCAGGGGCAATATTTTATTATGCTCAAGGATATTATTAAAAATTTAGGCTTGAATAATGTTGCTATTTTAACTATGAATGATGAAGAAGCATTTACTGATTTTGGTGAAAACTTCTTCCTGAAAGGGTGGATTGCTTTACTCATATCAGATGTTGTTCACGATATAGAAAGCACGATTAATACACTTGCTTATAATAAAGAGGAATCTTTGAAATTATTAAATCAGGAGTGGGAAAAGATATTAGAGGTTATAAGTAAGGGAAATCAGAAAGAACTTTTTAAACAACTCGAAAAGACAGCTCAAAATTTATCTTCAGTCAAAATAAAGACCCCACTTGAAGAAGCAAAATTTATTTCTTTAATAGGGGAAATTTATGTGCGGAGAGAAGAGTTTTCAAGATTTGATTTAATTAAGTTGCTTACGGAAAAAGAGTTTGTAATTAAAACAGCACCTGTTTCTGAATATATTTATTATAGTAATTATTTGATCAGAAAGAAAATTATAAATAACTTATCTGTTAAGGAAAGATTTAGAATTATATTGAAAGATAAATATCAAAGATATCTTGAATGGAAAATAAAAAATATTTTTTCTAAGTCCGGATTATATAAATATGAACTGGTTGATATTGATAAGACAATGGAATATGGAAAAAGTATAATCTCTGATAAACTGATAGGGGAGACTATATTAACAACAGGTCTTGGATTGCGTGAAATTATTGATGATTCCTGCGGTGTTATTTCTATTGGTCCTTTTAATTGTATCCCGAGTAGAGTATCAGATGCTTTGCTAAATAAGGAAATGACAATTGAAAATAAATACAGATTAGGGAAGATTAAGCATAATGGTCTGGATAATAGTATTTACTATTTACCATTTCTTTATGTTGAAACAGACGGAAATCCATATCCGCAAATAACACAATCGAAAATTGAGATTTTTATTATGCAGGCAGAAAAACTGCATAAAGAATTATTATTGAAAAAGAAAAAGTTAAAATCTTAAAATATATATTATCCTAATTTCCCGTGACAATTTTTATACTTTTTCCCGCTACCACAGGGGCAGGGGTCATTTCTTCCAACTTTCGGACCGACTTTTATTGGTTGCCTTTTACCTGTTCTCGCAGCTTCACTTTCTACCGGTTGTAGATTGTCAACAAAACCCATTCCATCAGCAGTTTCGTGTTGTGTTCTTAAAGCAGAACGGTTTACTTCTTTTGGTCCTCTCTTTGCTATTTCTTCTGGTGTTTGAACTGTGAATTTAAATATAAAGTTAATTACTTCTGTTGATATAGAATCTAACATTTCATCAAATAACCTGAATCCATCTATCTTATATTCTATTAATGGGTCTTTTTGTCCATAAGCGCGGAAGTTTATCCCTTCTTTTAAGTCATCCATCTCTCTGAGATGTTCTTTCCATTTCTCATCAATAACTGATAACATCGCGAATCTTTCTAACCTTGCCATTAATTCACTTCCATACCTTTTTTCCTTTCGCTCATAGAATGCCCTTGCTTCTTTCAAAATCAATGTTATTAATCCTTCTTCTCCTTGTTTCTGAAATTCTTCTTTTGTAAGATTCAGTCTAACTAAAAACATTCTTTGCACTTCATTCTTAAGCCCCTCATAATCAAGGTCTTTATAATAACTTCTTACCAGCTTTTCAACTTCTTTTTCAACCATTTCAAATATCTGGTCTTTTAATCTTTCACCCATTAATGCTTGTCTTCGCCTTGTATAAATAATCTCTCTTTGTTGATTCATAACATTGTCATATTCAAGCAATCTTTTCCTTATTGCAAAATTGTTTTCCTCAACTTTTTTCTGTGCTCTTTCAACTGATTTAGTAATCCATTTATGCTCAATAGGTTTACCTTCTTCCATTCCGAGTTTTTGCATTACGCCCGTAATTCTTTCGCTACCAAATAAACGCATTAAATCATCTTCAAGAGAAATATAAAACCTTGAAGAACCAGGGTCGCCCTGTCTTCCGGCGCGACCCCTCAATTGTCTGTCAATTCTTCTTGATTCATGCCGCTCAGTTCCAATTATATGTAATCCACCCACATCTGCTACGCCTGGTCCGAGTTTGATATCTGTTCCTCTTCCAGCCATATTAGTTGCTATTGTAACTGCACCCGGCAAACCAGCATTTGCAATAATTTGTGCTTCCCTTTGATGTTGTTTTGCGTTTAATACTTCATGAGGAATACCCCTTCTTTTTAACATCCTTGAAATGGTTTCTGAAACTTCCACAGATGTAGTTCCAACCAGCACAGGCCTTTTTATACGCCTCATTTCTTCTATTTCATTGATAACTGCATTATACTTTTCTCGTTTAGTTCGGTAAATCTGGTCTTCAAAATCAGTTCTGATACAAGGTTTATTTGTTGGAATAACTACTACATCAAGTTTATATATTTCAAAAAATTCTGTTGCTTCAGTTTCTGCTGTACCAGTCATCCCGGCAAGTTTCTTATATAATCTAAAGTAATTCTGCAATGTAATTGTTGCAAGTGTTTGAGTATCCTTTTCTACTTTAACTCCTTCTTTAGCTTCAATCGCTTGATGTAATCCTTCTGAATATCTTCTTCCGTGTAGAATTCTACCTGTAAATTCATCGACAATCATAATTTTACCATCCTGAACGACATATTCTACATCCTTTTCGTAAAGAGCATAGGCTTTTAACAGTTGATGAACTGTATGCAATCTATCGCTTTTTTCTGAATAAACTTTGTAAAGTTCTTCCTTCTTTGCTTCTTTCTCACTTTCAGTAAAAGATTCATTATTTTCAATTGCAGCAATTTCAGTACCTAAATCCGGTAATACAAAGAAATCTTTTTCTGTGGTTGATGGAGCTAAGAATTCCCTTCCTTTTTCAGTTAAATCAGTAACATGATTTTTTTCATCAATAATGAAATATAATTCGTCATCAACAATATGCATTTCTCTGGCTTTATCTCTGCTGTAATAAGTCTCTGCATCTTGCATTATTTTTTTAAGATTAGGATCTGATATAAGTTTTTGTAATTTTTTATGCTTTGGTAAACCGTGATATGCTCTTAATAAATATAATCCGATTTTGTCGATTTCTTCTTTTGTTAATTCTGATTCAGGTTTTTCCAGTATTTTTTCAACCTGTGAAGTTATCGAATTTATTAATGATTTTTGTGCTTCAACTAATCGTTTTATTCTCGGGTTCATTTCATCATATTTGTGTGTTGGTGCGTCAACAGGACCCGAGATTATAAGAGGTGTTCTGGCTTCATCAATTAAAACAGAATCCACTTCATCAACAATTGCATAATAGTGTTTTCTTTGCACCATATGTTCCGCATCTACAACCATATTATCGCGTAGGTAATCAAAACCAAATTCATTATTTGTTCCATAAGTTATATCACAATTATACATCTTTTTTCTTTCCTCTGAATCCATATCATTTAAAATAACGCCAACTGTCAGACCATGAAACTTGAAAATTTCACCCATCCATTCACTATCTCTTTTAGCAAGATAATCGTTTACTGTAACAAGATGAACGCCTCTGCCGGATAATGCATTAAGGAAAAGTGGTAGTGTTGCGACTAATGTTTTTCCTTCACCAGTTGCCATTTCAGCAATTTTTCCCTGATGCAATACCACACCACCAATGAGCTGAACATCAAATGGAACCATATCCCACCTGACTTTTATACCAGCAGCTGTCCATTCTTTACCAAGTAAGCGTCTGCATGTATCTTTTACGATAGCAAATGCTTCAGGTAAAAGTTCATCTAATATTTCCGCAAGCTCTTCTTCATATTGTTTTTCAAGGTCTTCAATCTCATCATATATTTTATTCCTATCTTCATAATGTATATCTTCTTTGAGTTTATCTTTCCTGACAGCAATTTCATTCTCAATATCGCCAACTCTTTCTTTAATACGATTTTTTAATTCCTGTGTTTTATTTCTTAATTCTTCATCAGTTAGATCTTTGAAACCTTCGTAAATACGATTAATCTCATCGATGATTGGTTGAATTTCTTTTACATCTTTCTCGTGTTTTGTAGGAAAAAGTTTATATAATAATTTTAACATATTTAAATCTATATTAAATCAATGAAATATTTTATAAAATATTATTCAATTTAATCATTTAATTATTTATAAAGTATGCATAAAGAATTAATATTTTTAGAATTATGTAATAAATATATTTCAAAATGAATATTTTAAAACAATATTTTTATTAAGTTGCATATAACAATAAGTTTTTATTTTAGCAGGAAATTTCTTTGAAAGATGTGATAAAATCATACATTGAAATATTTAAATAAAATTAGTAATTTTAGTAATAATTTTATTAAAAATTAAAAAAGAAAGAGGTAATACCTATTGATTAAAGTGGTAATTCAGGATAATGAGTCTATTGACAGAGCTCTAAAAAGATTCAAAAAGAAATATGAGAAGTCCGGAATTTTAAAAGAGGTAAGAAAACGAATGCATTATGTAAAACCATCTGTTGAAAGAAAAATGAAAAGAGATAGAGCTGTCAGAAAAGCAAGAAGACTCATCGATGAAGAAAACATTTAATTATTGATTTTTTGTATTAACACCCACTTGAGATTTATGAAAACTCCTGTGGGTTTTTTATTTTTTTAAAAATTAGTAATTTAAGTTATTCGATTATATAAGATTTATTATGAAAGTTGATAATAAAAACAGAGGCAAAGATTATCAGTTATATATACCTTATAGTAAAGTTAAGAAAAAAGTTAAGGAAATTGCAAACAAAATTAATAAGCAATATAAAGGTAAGACCCCGATTTTTATAGGTGTGCTTAATGGTGCTTTTATGTTTATGGCTGATTTATTGAAAGAAATAAAAATTGACTGTGAAGTAGATTTTTATAAACTTTCAAGTTATGGAGATGATAAAATAAGCTCTGGTCAGGTTAAATCACTAAAAGAATTAAACTGTGAAGTGCATAACCGACATATTATTATAGTTGAAGATATAATTGATTCCGGATTATCTATTCAATATATCAGGAATGATATTTCGAAGGAAAAGCCGAAATCTTTAAAAGTGGTAGCATTACTTTTTAAGAACGGTGTCTCAAAACTTGATTTCAAAGTTGATTATGTTGGATTCAGAATACCTAATAAATTTGTTGTTGGATATGGATTAGATTATGCACAGAAGTATAGAAATTTAAAGGGTATTTATGTTTTAAAAAATTAAAGTTTTCAAATAAATGACAAATCAGGATAAAAATAATAAAGAACAAATACCAAAAAAGAATAGTGATTTCAATTGGAATAGAGTGGCTCGAATTGTATTAATTTGGACATTCGTTCTGATTGGTTTATATTTTCTTGTTATATATACGAAAGGAACGGATTCCAAATCCACTTCAATATCTTATGACCAATTTCTGAAATTACTTGATAGTAATAAAATTCAATCGGCGGAAATCAGAATACAGGCAGATAAGAGTTATGAATTCATTGGCAAATTAAAAAAGCCCGAAGCTATTGAAGGTAAAAATGTGATGATAGAAAGGATTAGTGTTTTATTACCAAACGATGAAACTCTTATAAGGAACATTAGGGAAAAAGGTATCAGTCCATTAGAATTTAAATCTGAAGAATCTGGCTGGTTTAACGTTGTTATGAATATTCTGCCATGGGTTCTTATAATAGGATTTTGGATTTTTCTTATGAGAAGAATGAATGCAAGTGCTGGTAATGCTAAAGGAATATTTTCTTTTGGTAAGTCAAGAGCAAAATTAATGAGCGAATCTTCAGTCAAAGTAACTTTTGAAGATGTCGCAGGTGCAGATGAAGCAAAACAGGAATTACAGGAAATTATAGAGTTCTTAAAAAATCCTTCTAAATTTCAAAAGTTAGGTGGAAAAATTCCAAGAGGGGTGCTTTTATTAGGACCGCCCGGCACTGGAAAAACATTACTTGCAAGAGCTGTTGCTGGTGAAGCTGGTGTACCTTTCTTTTCAATCAGTGGTGCTGATTTTGTTGAAATGTTTGTTGGAGTGGGTGCATCAAGAGTTAGGGATTTATTTGACCAGGGTAAGAAAAATGCTCCTTGTATTATTTTTATTGATGAAATTGATGCTGTCGGAAGACATAGAGGTGCAGGTTTAGGGGGTGGCCACGATGAAAGAGAGCAGACTTTAAATCAGTTATTGATTGAAATGGATGGCTTCGAGCAAAATAGTGGTGTTATAATTATAGCAGCGACTAACAGACCAGATATACTTGATCCTGCTTTATTAAGACCTGGTAGATTTGATAGACAGGTTGTTGTAGATTTTCCTGATGTTAAAGGCAGAGAAGGTATTCTTAAAGTACATACAAGAAAAATTCCTTTAGCTCCTGATGTAAGATTGGATATTATTGCGAAAGGTACCCCCGGTTTCTCAGGAGCAGATTTAGCAAATCTTGTTAATGAAGCTGCATTAATGGCAGCCCGGAATAATTCCGATGTTGTAACGATGAGAGATTTAGAAAATGCCAAAGATAAAGTTTTGATGGGAACAGAAAGAAGAAGTTTAATAATTTCTGAAAAGGAAAAAAAGACAACAGCTTATCACGAAGCCGGTCATGTTTTAGTAGCTAAGATGATTCCTGAAGCAGACCCGGTTCATAAAGTAACAATAATACCAAGAGGAAGAGCATTAGGAATTACAACTTACCTTCCGATGGATGAAAAACATACTTACTCAAAAGAATATCTTGAAGCTATGATTGCTTACGCGATGGGTGGTAGAGCAGCAGAAAAACTTGTATTTAATGAATATACTACGGGTGCGAAAAATGATATTGATAGAGCTACAGCGCTTGCGAGAAAAATGGTATGTGATTATGGTATGAGTGAGAAATTAGGACCTATTGCTTATGGAAACAAGGAGGAAGAAGTATTTTTAGGGAAAGAAATATATCAACATAAGAATTATAGTGAAGCGACACAAATAGTAATTGATGAAGAGGTTAAAAAGACAGTACAGGCAGGAATGGATAGGGCATATAATATATTAAAGAACAATATAGATAAACTTCACGCTTTAGTTGATGCATTAATGGAACGGGAAATTCTTGATTCTGAAGAAATTGATAAAGTTCTGAAAGGGGAAAAGTTACCACCCCCAAAACCTGATAATGACATATATTCTGGAATTGAAGAAAAATCTGAACCTGAAAAGGAAAATAAAAATCAATAATTGTAAAGTTGGAAGACAAGCAAAAAATCCCATTAAAAAACGAAATTTACAGAAAACTTATTCATCTTTTCGCTATAGTTATACCGATTATTTATTTATTTATTAGTAAGCCACTGATGATTTTATTATCGGGTTTGTTTATGCTTTCAATGATTGAACTTGATGTTTTAAAACAGAAGTATAAAGGTGTAGCAAATATTTATAATAAATATCTCGGAGATGTTTTACGATATAGTGAAAAGGATTTCAAAAAAAGAAAATTTACAGGCGGAACTTATTTATCCATTGGTGCCTTTATTACTGTATTATTTTTTGAAAAGAATATTGCAATTTCAGCAATGATTATTATGATTGTTTCCGATTCATTTTCTGCTATTGTGGGAAAGTCTATTGGTAAAATTAAGATTTTTCAGAAAACTCTTGAAGGTACTTTAGTATTTTTTATTGCAGGATTGCTCTTAATATTGTTTGTTACTCCAAAAATGACCCCATTTCCAGAAGAGGTATATTCTGCGATTATTGCTTTAGCAATATGCACCGTTCTTGATGTTATTCCGTTTAATTTAGATGATAATGTTCTTATCCCGGTTTCATTTGCATTTTTCTATTCATTATTTTTTTCTTTATTAACCTAAACCTGTATAAATGGGTTTACATTGCGGGATAGTTGGACTTCCGAATGTGGGAAAATCTACCTTATTTAATGCTCTCACTTCATCGCAAACAGCACTTGCTTCGAATTATCCTTTTTGTACAATAGAGCCAAACAAGGGGACAGTTTTTGTACCTGATTCGAGACTTGATTTCCTACACCAAATCTTTAAATCTAATAAAGTAACTCCATCTACGATTGATTTTATTGATATTGCTGGCCTTGTTAGAGGTTCTTCAAAAGGGGAGGGACTTGGTAATCAGTTCCTTTCACATATTAGAGAAGTTGATGCGATTATTCATATTGTCAGATGCTTTGATGATGATAATGTAGCTCATATAGAAGGTAGAATTGAGCCGGAGAATGATATCAGGATTGTGGAAACAGAATTAATATTAAAGGATATAGAAACAATATCAAAAAGACTGGAAAAATCTGTTAGAGCAGCGAAATCAGGTGATAAGAATGCAAAGTATGAAGTTGATTTGCTCAACAGAGTTAAGGAATATTTAGACTCCGGAAAATTAGCAAAAAATATAATTGAAAATTTAAATCAAAAAGATTTAAGTATTATTAATGAATTGCACCTGTTGACTACAAAACCGGTACTGTATGTTGCGAATGTTTCAGATACAGAAATTGATGGCAATAAATATTCAGAACAGGTTTTTGAATATGCGAAAAAAGAAAATGCAGGCGCTATAATACTTTCAGCTAAGATTGAATCTGATATTGCATTACTTGACTCTGAAGAAGAAAAAAATGAATTCATAATGAGTTTAGGTTTAGAAGAATCCGGTTTGAATAAATTAATTCGGGAGTCTTTTAAATTACTTGGTTTAATTACTTTTTTTACGGCGAATGAGAAAGAATTGCATTCGTGGAATATAAAGAAAGGGACAAAAGCCCCTGAAGCAGGAGGAAAGATTCATACTGATTTTGAAAAAGGTTTTATACGAGTTGAAGTAATAAAATTTACAGATTTACAAAAATACAACTCATTACATACAATAAAAGAAAAAGGATTATTACACCTTCACGGTCATGATTATATTGTTGAAGATGGGGATGTGCTTTTTTATCGTTTTAATGTATAATATTTATACTACAGGTTTTTAATTACATTATCAATAATTTCAATTCCTTTATCAATTTCTTGCGGAGTAATTGTCAGGGAAGGTCTGAATCTTATGGATTTTACTCCACAACCTAAAATCATTAATCCGTTATTTAAGCATTCAGATATAATCTTATTTCTTGTTTCCGGAGTGTCACAGTCAAAAGCACAAAATAGACCAAGACCTCTGCCATTTGAGATTATCGATGGGTATTTTGCCTGTAATTCATATATTCTGTTTAGTAAATGACTTCCTGAAGTCCTTGCATTTTCAATTAAATTATCTTCATTAATTACTTCGATAATTCTCTTAAATCTTACCATATCCACGATGTTTCCACCCCAGGTTGAATTAATTCTCGATGGAACTTTGAACACATTTGTTTCAATTTCATCAATTCTATCAGTTGAAAGAATTCCGCATACCTGCGTCTTTTTCCCGAATGAAATGATGTCTGGTTTTACAAAATGCATGTGTCCCCACCATTCACCTGTAATACCAATTCCTGTTTGAACTTCGTCAAAAATAAGCATAATCTCATTTTCATCGCAAATATCTCTTAAAGATTGTAAAAATTCTTTTCTGAAATGGTTATCTCCACCTTCTCCCTGTATAACTTCGATGATAATTGCAGCGATATCATCAGGGTTGTTAAGAATTGCATCTTTAATTTGTTTAATAGCAAGTTCTTCTGTTTTTCTTACTTCTTCTAAATTTTTTTCGTTTAAAGGGAAAGTAATTTTTGGATTTATGATTCTGGGCCAGTCAAATTTTGGGAAATATTTTATTTTCATTGGGTCAGTGTTTGTCATTGAAAGACAATAGCCAGAACGACCGTGGAATGCGTCTTTAAAATGAATTACTTTGCTCCCTTTCTCTGCTTTTAGTCCTTTCTGAAAATTTTTTTGCACTTTCCAGTCGAAAGCTGCTTTAATAGCATTTTCTACTGCAAGTGTTCCTCCCTCAATAAAAAAGGCATATTTGAAATATTTGGGTACTGCAATTTTGAAAAATGTATCTACAAATTCTGCCTGCTCTTTTAGATAAACATCTGATAAAGATGGTTTTGATATGGCAATTTCTCCTATATGTCTTATGAATTCATCGTTGTAAAGTTTTGGATGATTCATTCCAATTGGGTTAGATGATACAAAAGTAAAAAAATCAAGTAAGTTTCTTTTATGCTTTGAGTCATAAAGGTAAACTCCTCTTGACTTTTGTAATTCAAGAGTAATATCAAAACCATCAACTAACATATATTGTTTTAATACATCCTGAACATTTTCAGGATTTATAAATACTCCACCATTTTGTTTTATTTGTTTATTCATAGTCTTTAAGTTAATTAATTTCTCCTATAATATAATATTTTTCTTTATTCATTTTTAAAAAGGAAGTGAATTTATCAAGAATATTTTTGGAAATAATAAATATAACTCCGATACCAAGATTGAATGTCCTCCGCATATCACTGTTGGATACATTACCAGCATTTTTGATTATATTAAATATCTCAGGAATCTCCCAGGAATTCCAATCGATTTTTATTTTTAAATTGTCTGGTACAACTCTTTTAGTATTTCCAATAATACCACCACCAGTTATATGTGAAATTGATTTTATTTTAAATTTGTTTAATGATTTTTGAATAATCGAAAGATAACTTTTATGGGTTTTCAGCAGTTCATCAATTAATTTTGAGTGTATAGAATTATAGTACTTAAATAGTTTAGTCTTTGTATCAAAAATTTTTCTAACGAGAGAATATCCATTTGTATGGAGTCCGTTTGAAGGTAATGCTATTAATATATCTCCTTGCTTAACATCATTCTTATTCAATATTTTATCTCTTTCTACTATTCCTACTATTACTCCTGCTAAGTCAAAATCTTTATTTGAATATATTCCGGGCATTTCAGCTGTTTCACCTCCAATTAAGGAAATGTTGTTTTTACGGCAACCACGGATTAATCCTGAAAAAATATCTTTTGCTATAGTTGGATTTAATTTCCCCGTTGCGAAATAATCAAGAAAAAAGAGTGGATTTGATCCACATACAGCAATATCATTTACGCAATGGTTTACTAAATCTTCACCAATTGTATCATATCTGTTTGCAATAATTGCAAGTTTAATTTTTGTCCCAACTCCATCAATACTCGAAATAATAACAGGGTTCTTATACTTTTTGAAATTTATTTTATAGAATGCACCGAAATTCCCAATCCCTTGAACAACTGATTTATTAAATGTTTGATATATTGATGACTTTATATTGCTAATAAAATCATCAGCCTTTTTAATATCAACCCCGGCAGATTTATATGAGAATTTCATTTATAAATTTATCAATTGTAAACTGCAAATTCAATTTAAAATGATAGGGCTAAAATGGTAGATTTTTTATTAATATTATTTAATAAACCTATGGTTTATCAATAATTAAAATGAATTCTCCTTTTATTTTTTTCTCCCCGAATTCATTTACCAATTGTTTTATAATTTCTTCGGCAGTTCCGCGGTAACCTTTCTCATTTTTTTGAGTCAGGTTTAATCCTATGAAGATTCTTCTTGTTGGTATAGCAGTTTTCAGATCTGAAAGTAAAGTTAATAATCTGTATGGGGTGTCCATTAAAATTATTGCTCTATCTAATTTAGATAACTCCATTAACTCTTTTCTACGGATATTTGTTTTTGGAGAAAGGAAGCCTAAAAAATAAAATCTACTTATATCAAAACCGCACATAACCAGAGCAGCGAGAACTGAATTAGCACCAGCAATAAATTCTACTTTTATATTGTAATCAATGCACTTATTTATTAAATATCTACCTGGGTCTGAAAATGCTGGTGTTCCTGAATCTGAAATTAACGATACATTATTGCCCTCCAATAATAATTTTACAATTTCATCAGTTGCAGAAAGTTCGTTATGTTCGTTAAGCAGAATTGGCTCTTTATTTATATTAAGAAATTTAGCTAATTTATTATACTCCTTTATTTCCTCACAAACAATTATTTCTGTATTTTTTAAAGTATCAACTGCTCTGATTGTAATATCAAAATAATTACCTATTGGAGTTGATACAATAAATAATATTCCATTTTTATTATTATAATCCAGTGCTGCCATATCCACCTTTTCCTCTTGTTGTTTTACTTAGTTTCTTTGAAGGTTTTAAAACAGCTTTTTCGTGTTTTGAAATTATTAATTGAGCAATCCTATCTCCGAATTTAACAATAAAGTCCTTAGTCCCTAAATTATAAAGTAATACTTTTATTTCACCTCTGTAATCAGAATCTATTGTCCCAGGTGAATTTAGTATTGTAATATTGTGGTTTAGTGCTAACCCGCTTCTTGGTCTAATTTGCCCCTCATATCCGTTAGGTATTTCAAGAATTAAATTTGTAGGAATTAATCTTGCCTGAAAAGGTGGTATAACGATTTTAGATTTAGATGAAGAACATATATCCATACCTGCTGAATGTTTACTTTGATATTTCGGTAATTTGATTTTTAAGTTTTCATCAACGAGTTTAAATTTTATCTCCATATTATTCTAATCATTAAAATTTTCATTAAATTAATTAATTGAAACATAAAAAAGTATATAATTGCATTTATTCTATTTTGATAATTTATTATGTTAAAAAAAAAATATTATTTATGAAAAAATTATTTATTCATAACATAATTGTTGCAATTATTGCAATTTTTGTGTTTGTAGGATGTTCAAAAAATCCTGATGTAGTTTATTACAATGGAAAGATTTATACGCTTGACGATAAAAATACAATTGCCGAAGCCATTGCTGTTAAGGATGGGAAAATATTATCCGTAGGAACAAACAAGGAAATAAAAGATAATTATTCCGATGTAAAATCAATAGATTTAGAAGGGAAATGTGTATTACCAGGTTTTATTGATGCAGAAGGTTCTATAACTCATTATGCAGAAAATTTATCCACTATTTTATTGGAAAAGTATAATTCAACAGAAGAACTTGGGAAAATCATTGAAGAATATTGTAAGAAATTTAATAAAGATGTATGGATTAAAGTTTATTTCTTCGGGAAATATGAATCAAATGATGATAGCATTGCTAATTTAGATAAAAGCAAACTTGATGTGTTTGCTCCAGACCATAATGTTTATGTTATGAATAGGGAAGGGAGTATGGCTGTTTTAAATTCCAAAGCTTTAAACACTTTAAAACTCAAACCGGATTTATTACCGGATGGAATTGAAGCCGGATTAGATGAAAATGACGAACTCGACGGATGGATTACAGGTGACGTAAGAGATTATTTTAGTAAGAGAATAAATAGTTATTCAAGAGAGACTATGGCTTCACTTCTTGAAATTGCATCAAAAGAAATTTTAAAATGGGGTATTGTTGAAGTAAGGGATAGAAATTTAACTAAGGAATCAATTAACATTATTAGAAATTTAATAGATAGTAATAAATTTACAATTAAAATATATGCAATAATAAGTTATGAATATGATTTAATAAATGAATTTTTAGCAAAAGGAATAGAAAAAGATTATAAAGGGAAACTTTCAGTTAGAGCAGTATCAATTGATGTAGATGGTGCTTTTGAATTTAAACTTGCGGAAATGTTTGATAAATACAAAGATTCACCCAACTTTGCACCTGCCTTTAAAACCGAAGAGGATGTTGATGACCTTTTAAATAAAGCATTTAAATCAGAATTTCAGGTAAACATTAAAGCCGTAGGTGACAAAGCAGTTAATATGTCACTTAATTCACTTGAAAAACATTTGAAACAACAAAATTATGAAAATCATAGAACAGTTTTAGAAAATGTTCAATTCATAAAACAAAATGATTTGAAAAGAATAAAAGAATTAAAGGTAATACCATCTATAAGGCCTGAAGTTTGTATTGATGATGCTTATATTCTTTCCAGATTAATTGATTCATCTTTGATTAATAATTTAGGATTATGGAAATCTTTATTAAACAATTCGGGTTATATTGTAGCAGGTTCGGATTTCCCCTTCGAAAACAGAACTATCAATCCATTAATACAGATATTTTATCTTACAATGCGTAAAGATATCGATGATAAAAGCAATGAAAGAATTAATCCTTCGGAATGTTTATCTATTGAAGAAGCAATTAAAGCATATACTATATGGGCAGCTTATGCTTGTTTTGATGAAGAATACAGGGGTAGTTTAGAAAAAGGGAAATATGCTGATTTTATTGTCCTTTCAGATGATATTTTTAATATCAAACCAGAAAGTCTGTTAAATGTTAAAGTACTGAAAACTATAATAAATGGAACAGTAATGTTTGAGAGTAAATAAATTTCAATATGAATGGTGAAAAAGCCGATAAATTACTTGATATTCTTAAAGTTACTGTTGATTTTCTCAAAAGAAAAGGTGTTGAGGAACCCCGTCTTAATGCGGAATTAATGCTTTGTGAGGTTTTAAACTATGATAGATTAAGTTTGTACATTAATTTCGACAGACCATTAACTAATAGAGAAAAGGAAAAATATAAAGAATTAATTATAAGAAGAATTAATAAAGAGCCGCTCCAATACATATTGGGGAAAGTAAATTTTTTCGGTTATAATTTTATAGTAAATAAAAATGTATTAATTCCGCGTCCGGAAACTGAATATTTAATCGAAAAGTCCCTTTCAGAAATCAAAAATGATAAATTAAATAAATTTGACATTTTAGAAATAGGTACCGGCAGTGGTTGTATAAGCATTTCATTATCAAAAGAGATGGATAAAAGTAATTTAAATTATAAAATAACAGCGATTGATTCATCAAAAAGTGCAGTTGAACTTGCATTAAAAAACTCAGAATTAAACAATATCAAAGATGATAAAGTAATTTTTCAGGTAAAAGATATTTTTGATGATGATATTAATTTTGACTCTTATAATATTATTATAAGCAATCCCCCTTATGTTTCTTATCAGGAATACAGATGTTTACCGGAGGAAATCAGATTGTTTGAACCGCCAAATGCATTAACGGATTTTGAGGATGGTTTGAAATATTACAGAAGAATTCTCAATCTGTTATCTCAAAATGATAGAAAGTGTATTTGTTTGTTAGAGATAGGATATAATCAGAAAACCGAACTTGAGAAACTTTTATCTTTATATCGTTTACAAAATTATAAATTTGAGTTAGATTTAAATAAACAATTCCGTTATTTAATAATTCACAAATGATAATTGTAGTTCAGAGAGTTGAAAGTGCAAATGTAGTAATAGAAAATAAAATCCATGAACAAATAAAGAAAGGATTATTAGTTTTTTTAGGAATAGAAAAGGGAGATAGTGATAAAGAAATTGAATATTTATCCAAAAAGATAGTAGATTTAAGAATATTTAATGATGATAATAATAAAATGAATTTAAGTGTGAAAGATATAAATGGTGAGATACTAATTATATCGCAATTTACTTTATGTACTGAAAACCAAAAAAGTGGTAACAGACCAAGTTTTTTCAATGCTGAAGAAGGTCAAAGGGCTGAAGCTCTTTATTCAACTTTTATTGAAAAGACTAAAATATATTATGATAAAAATAAGGTTAAATCAGGAATATTTGCCGCTATGATGAAAATTAATCTTGTTAATGATGGACCAGTAACGATAATATTAAAGAAAAAATTCGATGTATAAAATCAGGGAAAAGAAAATATCAATCATTGGATTAGGTAAAGTTGGGTATGCATTACTTAATAGACTGCTTGAAAGTAAATATAATATTTATTCAGCAATAGAAATTTCGAAAAATATTTTCTTAAAAGTTAAGAAAGAACAGAGAAAATTATTTTTAAAAAGTGAAATAACAAGTGAAGTTATAAATAATTCTGACGTAATTATAATTTCTGTAAAAGATGATGAAATAGAAAGTATATGTGAAAAAATCAAGAGTTTAAATATTAATGTGAATGGGAAAATAATATTTCATACCAGCGGAGTATTATCATCAAAAATTATATCTAAATATTTTAAAAACTCAAAATATTCTGGAAGTTTTCAACCAATACAGACGTTCAACAAACACAGTAGAGAATTAAAAAATAAATTTAATAATATTTATATTTTGATTGAGGGCGGCACTAATTATTTAGAATATGCTAAACAGATTTGCAGGGATATAAAATGTATGCCTGTTATCGTTAATGAAAATCAAAAGAAACTTTTTCATATAACTTCTGTGTTTGCTTCAAACTATTTAATAGCATATATAGAATTTATTTGTGATAATTATTTAAAAAAGAATTATAAATCTAAAATGATTTTTAAGATTGTTAAACCTCTGATTATATCAACAATTGATAATATCGATAAAAGTAAAGAATTTTATGATGCATTGTCGGGACCGATAGAAAGAGGTGATATAAATACAATTAAGAAACATTTAGAAGAACTGAAAAATTTAAATACAGAATTATATTCATTTTACAAATTTTTAGGCATGCGTACAATTAATCTTGCGCTTAAAAAGAAATCTATTGATAATAAAACAGCTCTTAAAATTAAGAAATTATTTAAATATGATTGATAAGAAAATTATCGCAATTATAATTATTACTTTCCTGATATTATTTACTAATATACCAGGTTTAAGTGTGACTGTCATAAATGATAATATCTCTAAGGACACTATCATAAAGCAGGAAATTCCCCAAAAGGTTAATCCCGGGGGATTATTTATATCACCTACCATTGGGGTAGAAGTACCATTTTCAGAGTTTGCCGGCAATTCTAATATGGCACTTTCATTGGGGGGTAGAATAGAATATTCTACATTTAAACTTTCTCCGTTTGTCTTTGCTGTATCTTATTATTATCAAAATCATTCTGGCTCTGATGAATATAAGACTGAAAATCTTTTAAATAGTCTCAAAACAAAAATTCATAATGTGGGATTTGGTTGTGATATAATACTGAATAAATATATAAAACAGACTTTCACAATAATTTTTGCTACTTTTGAAGTAAAATATTTGAAAGTTCAGAGAGAGTTTTCGCCTGAAGAGGCAATTCTTAATATAAAGAAAGAAGATAATGTATTTGGTGTTTCGGGTGGAATTGGTTTTACATTATATATATTTGATATATATGGAACATATAATTATGCAAAAGAGTATTCAAGTTTCTCAATTAAAACACGATTTAGAGTTCCGCTGATAAGATTTTAAAACTTTCTATCCTTCCACTTTATTTTATACCCCCAAATAAAAGTAAATGGGAGCAATAGCCCGTATATCATAAAATAAAACTGAAAAGGAATAAAATATTTATATATATGTAATACCTTCAAAGATTTTGCAACGGGAAAAGAAATTATAAAATCTGAAAATATTTTCAAAAATACCAAAGGGAAATAATAAGTTAACGGTAAAAGTAAATAACCACATAACATTAATACATTAACATTTAACATAAAAAATCCCACTGCATATCCAAGTATATTTATACCCGTTCCGCCTCTGAACCATCTTTTTTTTTGTCGGTATAATTCCTTTAAATTTGCACATGCGCTTGACATCACATAACCAGAAGGTATGATAGGATATTTAATTTTATATTTCTTTTCTTTTTTAATTGTGTTTAATAAGGTTAAATCTTCAGTAACAGAAAATTTTAATTTTTCGTATCCACCTACTGAATCATAAATATCTTTATTCATTGCAAGGTTGTTACCCAGACAACTTAATGCATTATTTATTCCTGCACTTGAAGAAGATATTGATTCCAGATAGAGCCAATCCATTGCTTGTAGTTTTGTAAATATATTTTTACCTTCAAGCATCGTAAAACCACAAACGAATGCTGTATCTTTATCAAAATATTTAACTGCATTTCTGATCCATCCGGTTGGAACCGCACAATCTGCATCAGTTGTCATTATTATTTCACCTTTTGCTTCTTTAATCCCGTTTGATAAAGCAAATGCTTTACCATTTATATTTGGATTATTATATTCCTCAATTGTTATTATTTTAAAATTTTTTAAGCCTTCGATTTCTTCTTCTATAATACCTTTTGTTGAATCAGTTGACCTATCATTTACTATTATAACTTCAAACTTATCGTCCGGATAATCAATGTTTTTTAATGAATTAACACATTTTCTTATATTTCTTTCTTCGTTTCTTGCAGCTACAATAACAGAAACGAAAGGTAGGTTATGATTACAGATTTTTATTTTTTTTATATTTCTATACCCCCATATATATAGAAATAAATATAACAAAAAATAAAGTGAAGTTGTTATTATAAAGTATAAAATCATTTAATTCTAATAATATCGTATCATTTTACCACAGCAATTTTAATAATTTTTGTTTCAGTGGTGCCATCAATTTCAGCTTCTACAACGCCATAATAAATACCTGTTTGGACATTTGTAACATCCCACACTACTTCATTATCACTATTTGAATATTTAGTACCGATTATTTTTGCAACTAATTCTCCGGATAAATCTAAAATTTTTATTGTTACATTAGTCGCATTTCCATTAATGTAATATCTTATAAAAGTTTTATTATCATATACTGGATTAGGCCAATTATATACTCTGTCAGATGGTAATTTTTCGTTGTAGGGTATAATTGAAGTTAAGGATTTAAAATTACTATTGGAAAAATATTTATCATTATGAATGTTTTTCCAGAGAATATTATTTTGTATATATGGATATCCTGTTTTATAAGCATATAAATAACCATCATTACTGAATACAAGAATTCCGAGTGTATCAGAAATATTAAAGAAAGCAGGGGATGTTAAATTTGATTTACCTGTTTTAATTGGAAATCCATCTAAAACCCTGCCATTTATACCATAGGCAAATAAATCTCCGTCTTTTGTAATAAATAGTAAATCAATATAACCATCATTATTAATATCAGCAACAATAATTCCAGAATTTATTTCAGATTTTATTCTTACAGGGAAGTAATCAATCATAACTTCATTGCCACTAAAAGCTTTAACTTTACCATTATCATTAATTATGATTTCCTGTTTTGTATCTTTATTAATATCAGATAGAATCGGAGGTAAGGTTAAATTATTAATACTGTATTTTTCTAATATTGATTTTCCATTGAGATAGATATATTGATTGTATGATATTATTGAATCTATAGAATTCTTGTTAATAATATTTCCGGATGTGATATATTTATTATCGGTTGAGTATATAAAACTATTAAATGAAATTTTAGACAGCTGAGTTATTGTATTAGTATTTGAATCAATAATTGATGACGGATTTCCGTCTAATTGGTATGAGAATAATTTTTGATTAACAGGAAGAATAATTCTTATAGAATCAAAGACAAGGGGTAAACCAGTAAAGTTCATCCCTTGAATGGGGTTGTAAATTACTGAATCTGTTATTTGATAATTAGGATTAAATTTAAATAAACCTATGCTTCCACCAGTTATTGAATTAGATAGTGCAATTAATCTAAATGAATTTAAATTTGGTGAATATGCAATTGATGGAGGAGAGAATCCATAATTCGGAATGATTAAACTATTTGTATCATTTGTAATAGAAGAGCCATCATTTTTGAATATATGTATTCCCTGAGCTGAATTTACTAAAATTTCATCAATATTGTCATTATTAATATCAAAACTAATTGGATTTGAATATTGATTAGGCGTACCTAAGTATTTTGGAAATCCGCTGAGAGGTTTTATAATATCTGAACCGATCCTAATTTTAAATGTCATTACCGGTGATATAGTATCAAAATCTGTAATATATATATTATTATTAGCAAGTGAATAACTCAAAGAGTTAGGTATAGAAAACGGTGTAAATTTATTTTGATATATATTTGATGGCACATAATGATTACCATTGTACCAGAAATCAACAAAGCTGCCATCTCCCGTAATTGCTCCAAACGGAGTATTAATCGTTATTCCAATTTCCTGTGCACCCTTAGCTTCTTCAAGATCAACTCCTTTATGTTCTATATCATTATTAATTGTGTTCGTTGCAATTTTTGCTTTAATAATTTCTTCATCAATATGCCATATCAATATTCCACCCCTGAAATTGGCAGTGTCATTTATAACACCTGGTAAACTCCAGTCTAAGTATGAAACATCAATTACATTTCCGTCAACTTTTGTAATGTCATAATTAATAAATCCATTCTGGTCTTTTGTGTATAAAGTTGAATCAAGGAAGTTTCTATTTCTTGTATATACTTTTTGTCCGGTGTTGAAAGGATTTCTATTTCTATTTTCTATTAGGAAATATTCCTGAGAATTAATTAATACTTTAAAGATAGTTGAATCTTGCGGATATGGAAGAGATGAAGTATTTATTCTGAATACATCACTGCCACTGGAAATAGTAATCGGAGATATCCAACCAAGATAAATTTTTTCCCAGGCAGAAGGTTCTGGTGGAAAAATTCCATTAAAACTAAATATTGATTGTCCGTCCATAAGTCCAAATCTACCAATAGCAGTTTTTCCTGTGCTTGTGTTAAATAAATCAGGCAAACCAAGAAAACTTCCGAAACTTCCAACCAGAATTCCGTTCATACCAAGCTCGATAAGATATTTCCCGGAGATTAAATCCAATTCCCTAAGTTCTGCAGATGGAATAACAAGTGAATTCTTTATTGTAAATCCCTCCTGGGTTTGAAATCCATTATAATTATTTCCGAAGAATTCTTTCAAAGTTTTCAAATCAAGGTATATAGAAGGTATATCGTATGGGGTTGGATCATATCCATATATTGATGTAAGATCTACGTCTCTACCAATACCAGCATGAAAAATAATAAACGCACATTTATTTGAATCAATATTTGAAAAATTTATTATGCTATCGGCTCTTGCCCAGCTATCCTGAAATAAGTACCCTAATTTTATAAAGCTTTCATTTTTTAAAGGTGAATATTCCCTCATTTTTTTTGGGAGATTTATTACCTGCCCATAAAGTCTGAAGTTAATTATTAGTTTTCCTTTGGAAGCTTTATAATAGTAGTTTTTTAGAAATTTTAAATGGTCTAAAAAATATAGGCTGTCGTATGGTGGAGCGTCAACAACTGTATCTCTCTGTTTTGAGGGGTCGAAGTATTTATTAGATAAATCAAATCTTCCGTTACCTGTTGTTAAAGGGTCATTATCTTCCTGAAACTGGACAAGTATAGCAATTACCTGGAAAGTATCGGCATTTGTTTTATAAGGTTGTGGATTATGTTTCTGATTATAGTTTGAAATTCTGATTGGGTGAGAAAGTTCAAAATTTCTTTTAATATTCTCTTGTCCGTAACCTAAGTTAATGATTATAAGAATGAAGAAAAATATTTTTAGTATTTTCACAATTCCTAAAATTTCTTTTTTAATACAAAACTATTTCAATAATGTTTACTATATATTATCTTTATATTACTAAATGTTAATATATTAGAAATTGATAATAAACCCAAATCTTAGAGTATTTGCTAATGGATGAGTTTCATCAATTGTATTAATATAACTGAAATCAAATCCATATAAACTGTACCTTATACCTGCGCCGAGAGTTATAAATTTTCTATTTCCATATTGAGGGTCTTCATAAAAGTATCCGGCTCTCAATGCAATTAGCTTAGGATTTCCATACCAATATTCTGCTCCGACAGAAGACTGAATCGATGCTGCAATTTCTTTTATTCCACCTTTCCAGGATGTAAACAATGCCTTGTAAAAAGGATCTGGTTTGTTCACAAGTAATTTTGCAAAATCTGCTGTAAGGGTTAAATCGTTTCCTTCATTTTTAAATAATTTGTAGGCAACACCAATTCTCAATTGAGTGGGGATTGGGTCTGCCTGAGCTGCATCAACATATTGAATCTTCGGACCAAGGTTGGATAGATTTATTCCAAGTGATATTTTGTCTTTAAATATCTTTAAACCTGAAGAGGGTCTGTATAAAGCTGATATATCAAAACTGGTAGTAAAAGCAGTACCAGTTCCTTGTTCATTTCCAACTTTAACGCTTGAAAGATTACTGTATATAAAACGTGTAACTACGCCGACACCTAAATCTTTTGAAACTTTTGTTGAGTAGCCGAATGCTATTGCAAATTCGTATGCTTTGTAATCTCCAATCCTATTGCCAAATTCATCAGTTTGTATAATTGTCCCAATATTTAAATATGTTAAACTTACGCCTAAAGTTCCTCTCAATGATGGAAAATGTCTCTTAGCTGCTAAATAGTCATAGAATAAATCAGAAATATTAAGGTTTGCAAGCCAGGGAGAGTGAGTAAAATTTATTTCTGTATTTTCTTCCTGAAAGGCTAAGCCGGATGGGTTCCAATGCATAGCAGTTGCATCATCAGCAATAGCAGTTCCAGTTTCTCCCATTGCAGCAAATCTCGAATTAGGTCCTATAAGTAAAAAGGGAACACCAGTCGATATTGTTTTCTGTGCAAATAAATCAGTCACATTTATACTAAATGTCATAAGGACTAACATTAGACTGATTAGCAATAGATTCTTTGATTTTGGTTTCATTTTTGAGATTTCCTCCAAATATATTTAATTATTTTAATTTTGCTAATTTATGAATAGAACTATTTGTAAAATTACCATCTACAGTCTTAACAATCAATTTATATAAGTAAACTCCATTTGCAATAGCATCACCATCCGAATCTTTTCCATCCCAATCTATTTGTACAAATTTTTCATTTATATTATTTCTTTTAACTTCTTTAATCAGTTTACCGCTAACAGTGTATATTTTTATTTCTACATCAATAGGGGAGTCCAGGTTATGTTTAAAAATGAAACTTGTGTTGTCTTTAAAAGGATTAGGATAATTATATATATCAGCAATATATAATGAAGAGGTTCCCTTAACGACAAATTCTACCTCAGCAGTATTTGGATTATTATAGGTATCCCAGGCTTTAACTCTTAGTGTGTATTTACCCTCAGTAAGATTTTCCAGCGGGTATTCTAAAGTTCCATATTGGAATCCGGAGACTGAATTATAGTATTGGGTTAAATCAATTTTTTTACTTTCATCATTATTAAATATAGCCTCAATTTTATGCCCGATTGTACCGGTTAAATTAATTCCACTTTCATCAAAGAAATCTGCAATGATTTTGCTATTTTGATTTATTATATCACCGCTTCTAAAATTGCGTGAGTCTAAAAATACCTTAATCTCTGGTCCGGTTGTATCTACTACTGCGGTACTATCTATACCATCAATTACAAACATATTAGAAAATCCGGAACCTTCATTTATATTATCATAAAAGTAAGTCAGAATTTTACCTGTTCCTTTTTTATATGAAATATCTTTAGGGACAATAAATTCGACAGACCATTTACCATTTACAACCTGAGTTCTTCCAGTAAATATTATACCACCATCAAGTTTAAACCGGAAATGATATATTACAAAATCGACAACATCCATATCCCTATCAACATCAAATATTTTAACATGTATAGACCCATTGAAATCATTCCAGAAAGTAGAATCAGGTCTTAAAATACTACCTGTGACTTTTACTCTTTGTAAAGCCTTTATGTGAGCAGTGTCGT
Source organism: Candidatus Tepidiaquacella proteinivora (assembly GCA_013348845.1). Classification (GTDB taxonomy): domain Bacteria; phylum Bacteroidota; class Ignavibacteria; order Tepidaquicellales; family Tepidaquicellaceae; genus Tepidaquicella; species Tepidaquicella proteinivora. The sequence goes on from CP054675.1 coordinate 337,616, forward strand.
TTGTTGAAGTATTATTAATTGAATCAATTCTTGTGAAATATTGCGGAATACTTATTCTCATAGCAGGGTCACCAATTATGCAGAATTTCATATCATTATCACTGATAAATGGGAGTTGATTTTTAGTAATATATAATGATTTACCATATCTTAATGGAAGATTTAAGGTATCTTTGGTGAACATAAAAGTATTCCATAATGTATTGTTTAATATCGCATTAGGGGTGCTAAATACAGGGCGGACAGAACCTACAGATGAAATAACACCTTTGTTTGCAATATAGACTAATTGTTCTCCCATACTAATCAGGTAGGGGTCATCCCATCTTGATATATCACAACTCGCAATTGTCATTATGGGGTATTTGCCTTTATTTTTTAATTGTGCAACGGCTTCATCTCTTACAAAAATATGCTCATGTGCCCATAAATCTGTACTACCATGCCCGACATAATTTATTAGTAATCTTCCCTCATTCCAGCTTTTTATTATATCAACATTTGCACCTGGCTTTCTTCTGCCTTGTGGAGTTATTACTGCCGGGTATGTAACAATATAGATTTTATCTTTTTCAAAATCCTTTGCAGTATATACTTGTGCTATTAATTCACACTGATCTGTGTGAATGCTGCCTTCTTCTCCTTGTGTACTTCTCGTTGTCCAGCCATCGTCAGCAACATACATAATTTTCTTCTTCCAGATACCGTTTGTTTGTGGAGACTCATATTCAATTATTTTATCGACAACTGAGTTTGCTTCTGTAAGTGAATTCACACACAATCTTGCATGAGAAAAATCAGGTCTGCAAGGAGCAGGGTATTCAAAATTTTCATTTATATCTGTTAGAAAATCATCACTTGGATAACTTGTAATTTCATTTTGTTCAGGGTCATCTTTTTCAAGAGGTGGTAAATAATTTTTTGTTGTAAGATTATAAATATTTTTATAATCATAACTGCCATCACCAAAGAATAAAACATAAACCGGTCTTTCTACCCAGTTAATGAAAGCATATTTTAGAAAATTTCTTATGGCAAGGGGATCAGTTAAACCACCGGAAAATTCATTATAGATTTGGTTTATGTCTACGACAAGTGTATTAATTTTATTTTTCCCTTCTTTTTCTCTCTGTTCTTTTAATCTGTTAGCTACAGAAAGAAATTCTGTTGGAGTTATAATAATATTACTGGCACCGTTTGATATTCCATGTAAATTCTGGTTTGGTATTTTAGAAGAGATTGAATGTGGAGTCTTATAACTATTATCTCCAACTATGAAAAATCTTTTTGGAAATCCTTCAAACAATTCCTGTTGAAATTTTACCACCCCATTATTATATGATATCGGTGATATAATTTTAACATTTGTAAAATCAGAAACATCAAATATTTTTACTGAGGATGTATTAAATGGCGAAACATTATATTCCACTAATTGATTTGTATCAGGCGTGAATATTTGTATATAATTATTCTGAGCGCTATTCAGATATCTCTTGTAATGAATTTCATAATAATCATAATTACCTCTAACACCCTGAGTGTTATATTGTGCAGGAAGACATAGTTTTAAACTTATTGAGTTATAACCCGGAAGTAATGAATATACTTCATCGATTTGTTTCGAAACGAAATGAGAAAATTCACTGAAAATACCGGGTACTTCATAAATCTGGTTGAAGTTAGAATTTTCATCTTTAAGATTAAAATATGAAACGATAGAAGAAGAGTTCCCAAATCTCATTCTAAGTCTGATAAAAGAACCATCAACATATCCTACTAAATTTTTTACAAATGAAAAACATTCATTATAACTTATATTTTGACTAACCCATTGAGTACCTGTATGACCTAAGTTTATTACTTCTGCTTTTTCAAAAAATCTATTATAAGCATAAGATACCTGTTCAGCGGTCGGGATATTTGGAGAATTTATTATTTGCATTCTCTTACCGTTTGCACCACCATAAGTGAGCCAGTAAATATTTGAATTTGTAAATCTATGTACATAACTTTTGTATAACTTCTCAATTGAATCATAAACCCAGTCAAATGTAGAGATACCGTAAAAGAGTAAATATTCAAATTTACCGTTGGCATCGGTTTGGACATAAATATTTACTTCATTTAAATCGTTTATAGTAGAAACTGAATTATTGTATGGGAGTTCCTTTCCACCGTTGTTATAAATTTTAATTGTCTGGGGGTTTATATTATCAGTATTAATACCTGCATTTTGCAGATAAGCTTTATCAATTTTATATATACCGGTTTCTTTAACTTCAATTTTATAAAAATCTCCGCTGGAGAGAACACTGTTTTGAATTTGTGTTCTGACTGATTGGTTGAATTCTTTAGTTGACCATTTAATTGCAATGTTTGAATTAATTGCTAAACCAGAGAATATATCCTTTTCTTCTTTTGAAAGAGTTTTATTCATCAATACAGGATAACCGCCAAAGCTAATCCTGATTCTAATGAAATCAAGTTTTTTAATAATTTTTAAGGAAGGATTATATAATACCGGGTATATTTTTATGTGACCGAGGTATTTATTTCTTAAAATTCCACCTTGAGAAAATTCAGCAAAACTTTTGGGATAAAAGTCATTTGAATTATAAACAGAAGCATCTTTCATATAATCATAATCGTATAAACCTTCTTTAGTCTTTTTTAAATTTGGTATAGGGGCGATGTCAATATTATTAATTTCCGAATATTTAAAATCAATTATTTCTAATCGGTTGTTTTCAAAGGATGGTAAAAAAACCGGGATTGAACGAATGGGTATATCAGGATAACCGGGTTTAATAATTTCAGAGAAAGTATTTTCAGCAATATAGTTGTTTATGTATTTTGGGTAATAAATAAATTCTACAGATGATTGATTAATTGAAATAATTTCTATATCATTTCCAAAATTGTTTTTTGGGTTTCTGTTTTGTGGAAAAGCAATACTAATCATTAGAATGAAAAGTATTAAATTAGAAACTATTACTTTTTTCTTCATAATTGTCCTTTATATATAAAATAAAATACCATTTATTAAAGTTTCATTTAAAGACTCAAATTTAATAAATGGTATAAAATTATTCTATATAGATTTCGATTATTTATTTACAAATATATGTTTATATGAAGTTATTGTCAATACTGAAAGGGTTAATTTATTATTATCTTTTATATACTATTTTTTCTTAATCAGGTTTAATTTTTCTATTAAATCTATATTTTGAAGGGCGTTTTTCGCTGCTTCCTGTTCTGCCTGTTTTTTTGATTTTCCTTTTCCAATACCTAAACAGTGTTCAGCAAGATATACTTCTACCGTGAATAATTTATGATGCTCCGGACCTTCTTCTTTAATCAATTTGTATTCAGGGATATAATCTGTATGTGCTTGTGCAAATTCAAGTAATTTGCTTTTATGATTCTCATCAAACTGATTAAGCCACTTTATGTCAAGTTTTGAAAATATTTCATTATTTATAAATTTCTTTGCAGCTTCATATCCTGAATCCAAAAATATTGCTCCGATTAATGCTTCGTAAGTATCAGCTAATATTGTATCGTATCCTTCATTAATCGATTTTATCGCCGCACTTGATGCTAAAATAAAATTTTGTAATTTTATATTCCTTGCTCTTTCAGCAAGAAATCTCTTATTTACTAATATAGAACGGAACTTAGTTAAATCTCCTTCTTCATTAAGTGGAAAATTTCTATACAAAAATTCGGCAACTATTAAATCAAGAACAGCATCTCCTAAAAACTCTAACCTTTCATTTGATAAAAAATAATTGTTTGTAGAATTTTTTTTCCCTTTTAAAAAGGACCTGTGTGTTAAAGCAGTAACAAAATATCTGAAATCAATTATTTTATAGTTAATGTTTTCCTGAAATTTTTCAAAATCGATTTTTTTTATTATTTTATTTAAAGAAAAAACAGGCTTTTTTTCCTTTGTGAATATAGAAAAAAGCCTGAATTTCTTTAATAATTTTAACATATAGCAGATCCCTTAAGGAATATTACTCCACTTTCTTAAAAATAATAGCTGTGTTATGTCCACCAAAACCGGAGTTTGTTGATAGGACTGTTTTTACGTCTTTTTTTATGTGAACATTAGGAACATAAAATAAATCACATTCCTCATCTTTTTCTTTATAATTGATTGTAGGTGGAATAATGCCATCTCTTATTGTTAATATTGCAGCAATTGCTTCAATTGCACCAGCAGCGCCTAATAAATGACCTGTCATTGATTTAATTGAGTGAACAGGAATTTCGTATGCTCTTTCTCCAAATACTGTTTTAATTGCTGCGGTTTCGTTTTTGTCATTTAGCGGGGTCGAAGTACCGTGTGCATTTATCACATCAATATCATTAATTGTTAATCCACTATCTTTTATGCACAAATCAATTGCACGCGCTACCCCATCACCATTTGGGGCAGGTTCTGTTATGTGATAAGCATCCCCGGTTAAAGAGAAGCCCGCAATTTCAGCATAGATTTTGGCGCCTCTATTTAAAGCGTGTTGATACTCTTCAAGTATAAGAATAGCTGCACCTTCTCCCATTACGAAACCATCTCTTGTCTTATCAAATGGTCGGGACGCTCCCTTTGGATCATCGTTTCGTGTTGAAAGAGCTTTCATTGCATTAAAACCGCCAACTCCTAATGGAGTAATTGCTGCTTCTGAACCCCCGGTAATCATCACATCTGCATAATCGTGTTGGATTAGAAATGTGGAATCAATGATACTGTTAGCCGATGTTGAACAGGCAGAAACTGTTGCATAATTTGGTCCACGAAATCCGTAAATCATTGATAACCTTCCAGGTACAATATCAGAAATCATCATTGGAATAAAAAATGGGCTTAACCTGTCAGGGTTTCCATTTCGATTCTTGATAATTTCTGCTTGATTTGCAAATGTAATTAATCCCCCAATTCCCGAACCAGTTACAACTCCTGCTCTATCAAGGTTGATTTTCTCGGGATTAATACCAGAATCTTTGATAGCTTCTTCTGCAGCTACCAATGCATATTGGCAAAATGGGTCTGTTCTTTGAGCAGTCTTTCTATCCAGATAATTTAATGGATTAAATCCTTTAAGCTCACCGGCAAATTTTGTTGGGAATAATTCTGTATCGAAATAAGTTATATAATCAATTCCACTTTTACCCTCAATCATAGAATTCCAGAAATCAGGGACATTTAATCCACAGGGTGTAACAGCACCCATGCCGGTTACGACTACTCTTCTTTTCATATAAAATAAATTTGTTAAATATTAACCTAACTTTTGTTTAATGTATTCTACTGCTTCACCTACTTTTGTAATCTTTTCTGCTTCTTCATCAGGAATTTTTATTCCAAATTCTTCTTCGAATTTCATCACTAATTCAACTGTATCAAGTGAATCTGCACCTAAATCATTCATAAATGAAGCTTCAGGAGTTACTTTACTTTCTTCAACTCCTAATTTGTCAACGATTGCTTTAACTACTTTGGCTTCAATTTCTTGGGGTGTCATTTCATTTCTCCTTTTTTATTTTATTAAATTTTTTATAGAGACTAATATAAATATTAATTTTTATATTTAAAAGTGAAAAAATCAAGTTCTTGTTTTTTCACATCTATTCTCCGTTTTCAAGGTTAGTTTCATAAATGAAATGCATACTTTGAAAAATAATGTTGGCGTGAGTTTATTTACATTTCTTAAATAGAAAAAAAGATGTTAAAATCTTCTGTTTTTAATTTTACAAATAACATAAAATCACTTTAACACATCTTCAAGAGCATTATAATAATTTTTGTATGCAAGATTCAAAGGAAGATTTATTTCTTCATTAATCTTGATGAACTCTCCCTTAACTTTTCCTAATATTTCACAATCTATCCCATATTTTTTTGATATATTAAAAATATTATCAACTTTATTTTCTGCTGAAGAAATGATCATTCTTCCTTGCGATTCTCCAAAGAGTTCAAAATCTTTTCTGTATTTATAGTTGAAATTAATTTCGCATCCAATCGCTTTTTTTCTGTTTATTATACAGGATTCGATAAGAGCGGTTGCTAAACCACCTTCTGAGATATCATGTGCTGAGTTTATTAATCGATTTTTTGTTAATTCCAGTAAAAGATTTTGAAGATTCAATTCATAATCTAAATCTATATCAGGTGCATCACCGGCAACTATGTTTTCTTTAATTTTTAAATATTCAGAGCCGCCAATATGATTGCATCGTTTACCAAGTAGTATAATTGTGTCATTTTCATTTTTAAAATGTGAAGTCATTATATAATTTAAATCCTCTATTAAACCCAGCATTCCAATTACAGGTGTGGGATAAACTGAATAATCTTTAGACTCATTATAAAAACTTACATTACCACCAGTTACAGGTGTGTTGAATTTCCTGCAGGCATCACCAATTCCTCTTACTGCTTCTGCAAACTGGAAATAATTTTCAGGATTATATGGATTTCCAAAATTTAAACAATTAGTTATTGCAAGTGGTTTTGCACCAGTGCATACTATATTTCTTGCACATTCACTGACAGCAATCATACCACCTTTATATGGATTTAAATATACATATCTTGAATTCCCGTCAACTTTTAATGATATTGCTTTATTTGTTTTCTTTATCCTAATTACTGAAGCATCTCCTCCCGGTAGAACAACCGTGTTCGTTCTGACTTGCGTATCATATTGTTCGTAAATCCATTTTTTATTGGCTATATTTGGAGAAGAGAGCAGTTTTATTACTATACTGTTGTAATCTTTTGGTTCTTTAACTTCGTTTTGATTAAATGATTTTGTTTTAGATAAATAGGAAGGTTCTTTTACTTCTCTTTTATAAACTGGGGCACCACCACCTAATACAAGTGAAGATGCAGGAACATCAGCAACAATTTTCCCTTTGAAGTAAATCAATAATCTATCTTCAGGAATAATTTCTCCAATCTGAACACAATTTAAGTCCCACTTCTTAAAAATTTCTTTTACTACTTCTTGTTTATTTTTGTCGCAAACAACAAGCATTCTTTCTTGTGATTCAGATAACATTATATCATAGGAAGTCATATCTTTATCTCGCAAAGGAACTAAGTCAAGGTTTAATTTCATACCACATTTACCTTTAGCGCTCATTTCACTTGATGAGCAAGTTAAACCTGCTGCACCCATATCTTGAATACCAATAACAGCGCCGGAACGGATAATTTCAAGCGTGGCTTCTAATAATAATTTTTCAGTAAATGGGTCTCCAACCTGAACATTTGGTCTTTTAGATTCAGATTTTTCATCTAACTCTACAGAAGCAAAGGTTGCCCCGTGGATACCATCTTTTCCGGTAGAAGAACCTACAATAAATACTGGATTACCAGCCCCGGATGCTTTTGCAGTAGCAGTTTCATTGTGTTTCACAATTCCAACTGCCATTGCATTTACCAAAGGGTTATCCTGATAACATTCTTCAAAATAAACTTCACCACTTATTGTCGGAACTCCGAAGCAATTTCCATAATCACCAATACCTTTAACAACATTTTCAAATAAGTATTTTGTTCTTGTTGATTTTTCTTTATCTTCGCTATTAATTAAGCCAAATCTTAAGGAATCCAAAGCGGCAATGGGTCTTGCTCCCATAGTAAATATATCTCTCAATATTCCACCAACTCCGGTTGCCGCACCCTGATATGGTTCAATAGCAGACGGATGGTTATGTGATTCAATTTTGAAAGCTATTGCAAAGTTATCACCTATATCAACAAGACCAGCATTTTCCTCACCAGCAGCGACTAATAATCTTCCTCCACTTCTTGGGAGTTTTTTAATTTGCAGAATGGAATTTTTATAAGAACAATGTTCACTCCACATTACGGAATAAATTCCAATTTCTGTATAAGTAGGAGTTCTGCCGAGTATTTCCAATATTTTATTGAATTCTTCGTCATTTAATCCCAGTTCTTTTGCAAGCTCAAGATTAACTTCTGGTTCGTTCATTTTAAAATAATTTATTTGTAATTTTCTTTAAAATAAAGTAAAGTACCGGATACAACAAATATAGGTTTAAGTAATACATTAATAAATGGAATTACTAATATCAATGAAGCAATAAATCCAAACCCAAAAGATAAAGATGGTTTTGATTTAATAGATTTTATCTTTTGTTTTAGTTTATAATTTTTTCTTGCCATAGGGTAGTCAAGAAAATCAAGTGCTGAATAAAAGCAATTGAATAAGAATAAAAATAAAAGACTAAATATTACTCCGATAATTGGAATGAAACCGATAATAAAAAGAATAATAATAACTATAAGATAAAAAATAATTTTTGATATTTCTGATTTTAAGCTAATAAAAATATCTTTTAAAAATCCATGCTGTACAACTATAATTTGATTTGTAATTTTTTCTTCAATATATTGAGAAATATGTTCATTAAAAGGCCCGGTTATAATACCGCTTAATATTGAGAAAACTATGTAACATATAATTATTAGGATTAGAAAAACTATAATTGATAGAAATATGTAAAAAAAGTAATTGAGTATATTGGGATCGTTATTTAAACCTGATAGAGAAACTAACCTTGGCTTAACGAAATATAAAGATGATAAAAGTATTATAGTATAAAGCAAAAGATTAATAAGAAAAGGAATTATTGACAAAGAAATTAGTTTCGGATATTTAAAAAAATAAGTGATAGAAATAAATGGATAGCTAATTCCTTTAAATAAATTTTTCAATAAATGATAATTAAATTATTTTATTGCTTTTAATATAGTTTCTTTAATATCCAGTTTTTCCCATGTGAATTCGGGTTCATTCCTGCCGAAATGTCCATACGCAGCAGTTTTTCTGTAAATAGGTTTTCTTAAATCTAATCTTTCAATTATGCCCTTAGGGGTTAGGTCAAATTCTCTTTTTATTATTTCCGATAATTTCTCTTCTTCAATTTTTCCTGTTCCGAATGTTCGTACTAAAATAGAAACTGGTTCAGGGATACCAATTGCATAAGATAGTTGTATTAGACATTCATCAGCAAGATTTGCTGCAACGATGTTTTTTGCTAAATGTCTGGCAGCATAAGCAGCACTTCTGTCGACTTTGGTTGGGTCTTTCCCTGAAAAAGCACCACCACCATGCGGTGCTTTTCCACCATAAGTATCAACAATAATTTTTCTTCCAGTTAATCCTGTATCACCATGAGGACCACCGATGACAAACCTTCCGGTTGGATTTATAAGATATTTTGTATTTGAATCAATATATTCCTCAGGTATGACTTTCTTTATTATGTATTCTATAACATCTTGTTCAATTTTTTCTTTTGATACATCAGGGTCATGTTGAGTTGATATAACTATTGTATCGATTCTTTTTACTTTAATGTTATTTTCATATTCAACTGTAACCTGTGATTTTGCATCTGGTCTCAGATATGGCATAATATTATTTTGATTTTTTCTGACATCTGCTAACCTCTTAACTAACTTGTGTGCCAAAATTATTGGCATAGGCATATATTCTTCGGTTTCCTTTGTTGCATATCCGAACATCATTCCCTGATCCCCAGCACCTCCGGTATCAACTCCCAATGCTATATCCGGTGATTGCCTGTTTATACAGTTCATTACATTTACTGATTTCGAATCAAAATGATATTCACCACGGGTATAACCAATCTCACTGATTGTATTCCTTACAATATCCTGAATATTGGAATAATGCGTTGTTGTAATTTCACCAGCAACTAAAACTAATCCGGTTGCAGTTAATGTTTCACAAGCTACCCTTGCATTTAAATCATTTTTTATTATATCATCAAGAATAGCATCTGATATCTGGTCACATATTTTATCCGGGTGACCTTCACTTACTGATTCTGACGTGAATAGAAAAGACATATTTACTCCTTTTAAATTATTTTATATTTTCTAATAAAACTTCAGCAATATCTTTAATTTGAATTTTTTCATTTGTTAATTTTATCCCTTCGTTAAGCATTGAAAGACAGAAGGGACAGGAAGAAATAACATAATTAAAATCTTCCTTAATGAACTCCTGAATTCTTTCTTCATTTATTCTTTTGCCTTTGCTTTCTTCAATAAACATTCTTCCACCCCCTGCACCGCAGCAGAAGCTTCTGTTTTTATTCCTTTCAGTTTCATAAAAATTAAACATTGAATTTAAAATAGTTCGCACTTCTTTATATTTATTATTGTATCTTCCTAAATAGCAAGGGTCGTGGTAAGTTACTTTTTTATTTTTTTTATTAATAGTTGCTTTTTTTAATTTTAATAGCTTGTAAATATATTCAGTATGATGATATACTTCAAGTTCAATCCCGAATTTCAAATATTCGTTTTTAAATATATTGTAACAATGGGGACAGGTTGTAACAATTTTTTTTACATTATGTTTTTTAAAAGTATCAATGTTGCTATTTATTAATTCCTGTGCAAGATATTCATTCCCCAGTCTTCTTGCTAAATCGCCATTACACTTTTCTTCAATCCCTAAAACACCGAATTTCACATCGAAAAAGTTTAATAATTTAGCAAATGATTTAGTTACTTCCTTGTTTCTTGAATCAAATGCACCAAGACAGCCAACCCAGTATAATATATCGTAATCTTTATTTTCTTTTTTATCGTATAATTTAATCAAATTATCATAACCTGTTTTTGTTTCTTCTGTTAATTCATTTATCCAGTTGTTTCTTGTTTCCGGATTAATTTGCCAGGGGGAATAATATTTCTCTAAATTTCTAAATACTGAATATAACTCTGTTGGAAATTCTGATTCTGACATTACAAGGTATCGTCGTGTATTTATGATACTGATTAAATGTTCAATCATTACCGGGCATTCTTCCATACATGCAGCGCAGGTAGTACAATCCCATATTTCTTCTTTTGTAATGTAATCGTCGATTAAATTTTTGTTTACTGTGCTTTCTGAAATTGAAATATTTTTTAAACTTTCTTTTATTTTTGCAATTATATTTTTAGGATTGAGAGTCTTCCCGCTTATATATGCCGGGCAAGAAATTGTGCATCTGCCACATTCGGTGCAAGTATAGCTGTCTAAAAGTTGTTTCCATGATAAATCTGTTACATCTCTGACGCCAAAATACTCTGTTGAAATATTGTCAAAATCTAATTGCTCAGTAACATTAAATTTACTATTAATTTTATAATTAGAAAAGTAAACATTTGGAATTGATGTGATAATATGAAAATGTTTGGAATAAGGAAGAAAATTTAAGAAAATTAAAATAATGATATTATGTAACCACCAGAATATTTCGTATGTAGTCTTTGAATTATGAGTTTTATAAAATGAAGCAATAAATTCTGAAACCGGCCGATATACGGCTGAATTGTATATTAAAATTTTATGAGAATTAACCCCAAACATAGTTATCATAACAAGTATAATCAAAATCAGTATTATTATTGCTTCGATGCCTGAACGATTATTATTCTGTAATCTTTTTGGTTTAAAGAAAATACGACGAGTTAAAAAAATCAAAGAAGATATTATTACAACTATTCCAAAGAAATCCTGCAGGAGTGTTAAGATTGGATATAAGTTACCCAAAAAAGCAAACGAGAAATTCTTAATAAAACCCTCTAAGAATCCCTCAATTATAAATAAAAACAAAATTATAAATCCCCAAAAAATAGTTAAGTGTAATAACCCTGAAAATTTATACTTTAAAATTTTTGATTGAAAAAAGCCTATGCTAATTGTATTAAAAATCCTGCGGAATATTTTATTATTGCGATTTTCAGATTTCCCGAGTTTAATTTTTTTTAGAATTCTAAATGATGAAAAAAGAAAAGCGGAAAATGCAACAAGTATGAGTGAAGCGAATATGATAGTCTTTAGCATAATAATTGGTTAATCAGTCATCAATGAAATAATATATCTCAATCCTTCTTAAATACTTTTATACTTAAATCTTCCCAACAATTTTGTTCCTGCATCATATAAGCAATAAAGTCTTTTAAAAAGTCGGGAAGCATTTGTCTGTATTTTTCAATAGGGAAATCCCAATCATGATTTATAACCGTATCAATTGAATAAATCAATTCAAGTTCTTTCATATTTTCAAGGTATGGTAAACTCGCATCATATTCTCCAAATGGTGTTCCTTCGTAATATCTGTTCCAAACCACAAGGTATTTGTCTAATTCTTTTAAATTCTTTTTTGTTAAGGGTTTGAAAATTTTTCCTTTTGATTTATGTTCGTCCAGAACATTTGCCATATCTTCCATCTCGGTTAATATATAATAATCCGGATATTTTTCATCTCTTAATTGTTTTATATACTCTGATATTTTAGTTGATTCGTGTTTGACATGGAAAGGTGTTGAAAAAGGACCAAGAATAAACATGATAATTAAACTGAAAATTACAAAGGGAAGCATTAATATTTTATTCTTAATCCTGTCTAAGATAATGCTGAATCCAACCGTTGATACAATACCAAAACAACTACCTAAAGTCCCTATATATCTAAGTTGACCGACACTGCAAGTTGTACTTAAACCTTCAAGTGATGCAAGTGTATAAACTGTAATTCCCAGAACGAAGAAAATTAACAGCAAAGAATATTCTTTAATTTTTTTAGAGATTATTAATGAAATTATCGCAATAATGAAAGTGAAACTTTGAAGAATCCCGAAAGATTTTGGAATCATAATGATATAATGATACCATTTAATGCCTTCAGAAGTCCTCGGTAGATTTAAATGTAAAGTCATCTCATTGAAGAAGGCTTTTATATTTCCTGTAAATATCCATGCAAGAAGAAACCAGAGGATTGGTCCGGCTAAACAGAATGGTAAAACCTTCCAGTTCCTTTTAAAAAGATAAATCAGAATGAAAATTCCACAAACAAAAAATAATTCTGTACGAAAAGTAAAAATCATTGATGAAGTTATTATACATAAATAAGGTCTGTTTTTCAGATAGAAATAATAACTTAATGTTATTAACATCATGGCAGGTACTTCAGCAAGAACGGTATATGAGATATTAAATAGCAGAGGTTGAAACCCCATAATAGGTATTATCCATTCAGCATATTTGATATTTTTGGATTTTAATATCAGATACGCAATATGAATACTGAAAATAAAGATTAATGCCCCAAATATCTGAACGCCTCTTAATCCTAATTGAGCGGGAAGAAAAAAGAGTAATACTCTTCCTACTCTTGACCAGGCATTAATTGAGGATTCAGGACTGTCAAGGAAATGTCGGTTAAAATTAAAGTGGCATCTATCATCAATGTAATAAAAACCATCAGAATTAATAATCCAGATAAATAAAGAAAGAATTACTAAAAAATAAAAAATTATAAGTCGTAAATTTTTATTTTTTTCCATTTTTTCATTTTATATTCCTAAGAATTGAACAATAATTTTTCTTTTTCTTTTTCTGTTATCAAAATCAATGAGAACAATTTGTTGCCAGGTACCAAGAGTTAAATTTCCTTCTACAATGGGAATAGTAAGTGATGTTTTTAATAATGCAGACCTTAAATGAGCGTGACCATTTCCATCGTGCCAGGTATAATCATGATTATAGTTAACATCGGAAGGAATTATTTTTTCAAATAAATCAGGTAAATCTTTTAGTAAACCTGGTTCATATTCTATTGTAGTTATTCCTGCCGTTGACCCCATCGAAAATACAGTACACTGTCCATTCACAATCTTATGTTTCCTTAATAAATTTTCCACATTATCAGTGATATCTATTATATCGCAATTCCCGTTTGTAGAGATATTTATTTCTTCTGATATACAAATCATAATTTTAAAGATTTAAATTGATTGCGACAATTTCTTTCTTTTCTTTTATAAAGTATAGAAAGTTATCCATTATAAAAAAGTTATCAGGGAATACAAGAGGCGCTTGTTTATATATTGTTTCTTTAAAGAGTCTTTTTTTATCAGATAAATTGTATATGCATATAAAAACCTGATAACAATTATCTGCAAGAGCCTTATGGTAAGTAAATATTAACAATTTATCTTTCTCAATAAATTCTATTTGATAATTTCCCGTGTCTATATTAATTTCTCTGTTAAATATATCTTTTGCATCTTCTGATGAATATTCGATATTGTAAACAGGGAAGTCTTTTTCATTTTCATAATTTTCTTCAATCAATTGCCTCCTCAATTCGAATAATGTTGCTGTATCATTTTCAGAATAATTTTTTATAAGATTTCCGGAATTGATATCTAACTTTTGATATTCAAAATTCTCAAATTTAGTAATTTTAGTGTACACCGCGTCATTTGTATGGAACATATATTCATACTCTTCATTTTTCCAGATGATTTCTCCGGAGTGAATATCAACAGCTATTATGCCTCTATGGATTGGCAATTCAGGGTTTATTAATCTATGGAGAAAAAGGTATTTGTCAGAAGAAGCAATTGATGATATCAAAGCATTTTCTTCATTTAGTTGATAATCCCTTAATATTACCTCACCGGTTTTAGCATTAACAGTAAAGAATAGAGGTAATTTTTTCTTTTCTTCTCTTGTTTCTCCTGTGATAAAATTTTTCCCTGCGTTATATATACTCCATAAGTTACCGTGTTGAGAAAATCTCCATGCTGGTTTTAAAATATTTCCCATTTTACTTTATTATGTTTATCTTCAATATTTCATTTATACCTTCAAGAACTAATAAAGGATGATACTTCCTGATTTGTTTTATTTTCTGAGAGAAGATTTTACCTAATCCGCCTGTGCATATAATCATTAAACCTTTATATCTTTTTTGTAATTCTGTAATTACAAAGTTTGTAAGTCCAATAGTCTGATAAATGACGCCGGAAATAATTGCAGAATCTGTATTTTTACTAATTAGATTTATCCTTTTTGCTTTTTCAATTATTGGAAGTGGTAAACTTGTATTTTGTATTAAAGAATTTAAACCGGTTTGTACACCCGGGCAAATTAATCCACCTGTAAAAGTTTTGTTTATTATTATATTAAAAGTAGTAGCAGTTCCATAATCTATTACAAGAATATTTTTAAAATTCTTATATCTATTAACAGCAGCAACTGAAGAACAAATCCTATCAACTCCTAAAGTCTTTGGATAATCAATTCTTATTGATAATTTAGAGTTGTATGTAATATAGTAGGGGAGTGTTGCAAAATGTTTTTTAATAGTATCAGAACAAGAGGGTTTATATTTAGGGTCACATAATGATATACCGATTGAACAGATATCATCCTTATAAAATCTAAAGTGTTTTTTTATAAATTTATTAAAATCACTCTGAAAATTACTTTTTTTATAAGGTGTTTTAGCAAAAGTTTCTATAATGACTTTGTCTTTCCCGAGTGCAGCTTTTATATTTGAATTTCCTATATCAATTAATAACCTTTGCATTTAAAAACTTTTTATGCCCCTGAACATAGTTAAAGAAATGTAGAGAAAATTTAAAGTGGGAATTTTATTCCGAATATCAAGGTATATCCATATTTATTGCCAGTATCACTTATTATTATTTTATATTTGCCGTCAACGAATATTATATTCTTTTCAAATATACCTTCAAAATTTATCCCGGCGCCCACATCAACACCAAGTTTTGTAAAACTTTCTTTTTTATCTTTATCATCATAGAAATTAACTCCTATTCCTCCATCTACATAGGGTTTAATTGATGTGGTTTGGAAATTTATTCTTGCTAAACCAGCCATTTCAAAATTTGAAATATTATCTATTTTCCAGTAATTTGCCTGAGGTACTATTGAAAAACTTTCAAGCTTGATTTCAGAAAACATACCTACTGCATAACCAGTCTTATTGTTGAAAAAAGAAAAACCAGCACCTATTCCCAAATCCACTCTTGATGCCGGTGCTGTTAAATTTTTCAAGGAAAGTTTAGTGTCTTGATAATTGTTTCCGATATACTGTGCATTACTTAAAAAGTTAACAAGGTATAATAATGCGATAACAAGAAAAATTTTCTTATTCATTAAATTATATTTTAATTGAAATTATAGTTTTCAAGTTTCTTTATTTCATCCCTTAATGCTGCAGCGCGTTCATATTCTTCTTTTGCAACTGCATCCTCAAGGTCTTTTTTAAGTTTATTTAACTTTCTCTGTTTTTGTTCCTGTAAATCTTCTTTTGAATCTTTCCTTTTTGTTTCTTTCTCATAATTTCCTTCTGTTGTCTCCTGTGGCTCAGGAGTAAAGCCAATTTCATCAAGTATATTTGCAGCAACAAATATGGGAGCGTTAAACTTCAAAGCTAATGCAATAGCATCTGATGGTCTTGCATCTATATCTTCCATTGTATCGGAGTCAAATTTTATTCTCGCATAAAATGTAGAATCTTTTAACTCGTTTATTACTATATATTCAATTGAAAATCCAAAAGATTCAATTATATTTTTCATTAAATCATGTGTCAATGGTCGAGGTGGAGTAATATTTTCTAATTGAAGCGCAATTGCCTGTGCTTCATACTGTCCTATTATAATTGGAAGTCTTCTTTCTCCGTCAATTTCTTTTAAAATAATTGCATAGCCACCGCCACTAAGGGATGAAGATAAAGATAAACCATAAATTTCAACTTGTACTATGTCACTATCACCATTCATTTATGTACCATTTTATAATTTTATACAATTAATGTATTATTAAAGTTTCAATTTAATTTATTATAAATTTATATTATTTCAAGTAAATATTAAAGTATAAAATTACTTATTTTTTTTAATCTCTTTAATCAATACAGGTAATATTTCCATTGCATCGCCCACTATTCCATAATCTGCAATTTTAAAAATAGGTGCGTTTTTATCATTATTAATTGCTATAATGTATTTTGATTTGGAAATGCCAGCCAAATGCTGCAGAGAGCCACTAATCCCACAGGCAATATACAACAAAGGAGCAACGGTTTTTCCTGTTTGTCCAATTTGTTCTGAGTGTGGACGCCACCCGTTATCTACTACTGCTCTTGATGCACCCACTGAGCCGTTCAGTACTTCTGCAAGTTCTGAGATTAGGAAAAAATTTTCTGCTTTTTGCATACCAAGGCCACCTGAGACAATAATATTTGCTTCCGTTAAATCTGTTTTACCTGTGTTTGGTATAAATTCTTTTACAATATCTGTAAAGTCATTTTCAGTAATTTCTAATGATTTTACATCAATCTTTTTAAAATTGGTATTTTGGCTTTTGTTTATTTCAGGAGTGTAACTATTCGGTCTTATAGATATAATTGTTCTTTTCTGATTGATGGAATAAAAAGCATCTATTTTACTTGAAAAAATTTGCTTTTTTATCTTTAAATTTCCTTCATCGGGAATTATTTCTGTGCAATTTGACATATAAGCAGAATCTGTCTGAACAGCAATTTTAGGTGCAATCTCTAACCCTAATGATGTTGCAGATAGTAAAATAATATTATAATTATTTTGATGTATAATATTTGATATCGCTTTTGCTATTGCTGAATGTGAAAATAAGATTTGCTTCACATTTGAAAGTGAATTCAATTCATTTAAGCTAAGAATAAGAACATTACCCGCTCCATAATTCTGGATATCTTTTATGATTTCATCTGTTTCACTATTGATAACTAAAAAATCTATTTCTGCATTTATATAATCAGATAATTTTATCCCAATGGTTACAATTTCCAATGATGATTTTTTATATCCGTTTTCTTTTGTCTCAATAATAGCAAGTATTTTATCCATAAATTAAATAATTTTTACTTTTTCCTTTAGGAATCTTATTATTTCTAAAATGCTATCAGAATTGTTATTCAGTATTATTCCACTTTCTTTTTTTGGAGGAAGTTTTAGTTCTGAAAATTCAATTTTATTATCACTGAAATAAGGTTCTTTAATTTCAATTGGTTTGGATTTTGATTTTAATACATCTTTCAGTTTTGGATACCTTGGAATATTTAATGTCCGTTCTACTCCTATCAAAACCGGTAATTTCACTGTAATTAGTTCTTTACCTCTTTCCGTTGTCTTTTCTAAAGTAATGTGTTTTTCATCATAATTAATCTTTGATATAAAATTTAAAGAAGGTAAATTCAATAACTGACCAACCGTATTCTGAACACTTACACTTTCATAATCAATGGACTGTTTACCAAAGAAAATTAAATCAGGGTGTTTTTCCTTTATAAATTCAGCCAGATTTTTAGCAACCGTAAAAGAGTCGTAATTATCAGTATTACTTCTGATTAAGACTCCCTCATCTATTCCATAACTATATGCTTTCCTGATAACCTCTTTATATAGATCGGGACCATAGGTTACTGCGAGAGTTTCAGCATTGAATTTTTCTTTTAATTGAACGGTTTCTTCAATTGCATGTTCATCAAAGGGGTTTATAATATATGTTAAATTTTCATTACAGACAGATTTCTTATCGGAAGAAATTTTTATCTCATTTGTTATATCCGGCACATAAGAAATGCAAACAATAACTTTCATTTCGATTTTTTTAATACAAGTTATTTATAAAGAAAAATCTAATCAATCCACAAAATAAAAATTACTTAAGATACTTCAAATACTTCATTGAAAGAAAGTAAAAAATTGGGTATATTTGAACAAACCGCGGGATGGAGCAGCTGGTAGCTCGTCGGGCTCATAACCCGAAGGTCGCAGGTTCAAATCCTGCTCCCGCTACAAGGGAATTCAGGAATATTTAAGGGATAATCAAATTAAATTTTATTTTTTGTTTTTTGTTATATATTTTATCCTTATAATATAAAAAGTTATTTTATATATTTTATTAATTAAAAAGATACTTTACGAAACATATATTTCTAATATTACTTTTATCTCTTTTTATTCTTGTAAATTCATTTGCTGAGAATACACAGTTATATTCAGGCAAATTTACTGTTATTATTGATGCAGGACATGGTGGTAAAGATCCGGGAACAACCGGAACTACGGGTGTTCAGGAAAAAACGCTTAATCTTTCAATTGCTTTAAAATTAAAGGACCTTCTCACTGAGAAATATGATGATATCAATGTCATTCTGACAAGAGATAAAGATGAGTATATTGAACTAAAAGACAGGGGAAGGATAGCAAATGAAAACAATGGAAATCTGTTTGTGAGCATACATTGTAATTATAAGAAAAAAGAAGAACACGATAAAAACGGTTTTGAAATTTATATCTCTGATCTGACAAGAACTTCGGAAGCAGAAGGATATACAAAAGCAGAAAATAAATTTTTTTATCAGGGAAAGACAGATACAGCCTCAATTACATGGAAGGAATATGTAAGTATTGCTGTTCCACTCCTGCAAAATATATATTTCAGGATGTCTGAATATTTCGCTACAATTTTAGAACTGGAGCTAACCAAAGGAACAGTTTTGGAAAGCAGGGGAATACAACAGGAGGGTTATTTTGTATTAATTGGAGCTTCTATGCCGGTTGTTCTTATTGAGTGTGGATTTCTTTCAAATGTTGGTGATGAAAGATATATAAAATCACAAAGAGGCCAAAACGATATTGCAAAAGCTATTTACAAATCTATAATTCTTTATAAAATGGACTATGATTATATGAAAACTATTTTGAGATGAGATTTTAAATAAATATATAAAAAAAAAGCCGCTTTAAGCGGCTTTTTTAATTAACTTCTGAATTTGCAGAGTTTAACAGTAAATCCTTCTTTCTCCAATCTATTTATATCGGTTTTAGCATCATTTTCGGTTGGATATATTCCTGTGAGTACAAAGAAAATTGAGGAATCTTTTTTGGGAATGACCTGAACAAAAATATGGTTATATCCCATTTCCTCAAGTTTCTCTATTAGTGCTTTTGTGTCGTAATCACCCTTTGTTTTAAGAATTTTTATTATGTAACCAGATGTTAAATTAATGTTTGGTTCAGAACTATTGAAATAGTCCTCTTCTTCATTTTTCATATATATTTGGGCAATAGCCTCGTCAGTGTTAGGAGAAAGAAGTTTTATATCTATCTTTTTGAAGGTGTAGACCTTATTTAAACTATTGTATTTTTTGAGTATAACATCTTCAAAAAGATTAGAAGGTGAAAATCCTTCTACTTCGGTTTCTTCTTCTTGTAATTCTTCCTCTTCATTATAAATTTCTAACCTGACTCTTGCTAATCCTCCCATCCCGAGTTCTTCTTTTGCGGCAAATGAGAGGTCAATTATTCTTCCGAATACATACGGTCCTCTGTCATTAATTTTAACTATTGTACTTCTTCCGTTTTCCAGATTGGTAACTTTTAAATATGTACCAAACGGAAGCGTTCTGTGCGCAGCGGTAAAATCATAAGTATTGAAATATTCACCACTTGCAGTTTTTCTGCCATGAAATCCCGGACCGTACCAGGAAGCAATACCTTCTTCAACATAGGAAGGGGATTTCTTTTTTAGATTAGTAAAAGGGGTGTTTAGTGAAGCACTAACAGGATTTATACAACTAATAATGATGCTAAATGTTAAAACATAATACCAAAGGTTCTTTCTTAACAAATTATCTCCTTTTTAATTTCATAATAAATAAAAAAAAATCACTTAATAGTTTATAAACCATATTAGTGATGATTATAAAGTATTAAAATATGTATAATCGATTTATTTGTCAATAGAAAAATTAAAAATTATTTTTAGATTTCAGCTTATAATTTTGTCTAAAAATATTGATTTGAACTCATTATAAATATATGTTAAAATAATAAATTAATTGATGGTTATTCATATGGTAAAATTAGAAAATAATATCTAAATTACTGATTATTTAGGTTTTATAATTACACCTAATTTCTGATAAGTATTCATTTTTATGGTTAGAGGTTTTTCTAATCTGATGTGTTTAACATATTTTTTTTCCTCAATGGGTTGAATGGAAGATAACCAGTCCCAATCTATAAAATTGTCCTTAATTTTTGAATTTATAGTAAAATAGTGAATCATAAATGAAGTTATATTATGGAAAAAGTGAGAGCCCTGAGAAGGTTCTACATCCATATCTTTCATACCCGCTTCAACAATAACTTTTGCACCCGAAATATTAGACCAGGTAACAGGTATCCCAAGCCATGGGTCTAAAGTACCCCATCTACCCAATCCTATCAATATATATGGTGTTTTTTCGTTAAGTAATTTTGAATTAAACTGATTTACCTCTAATGCGATGTCTCTTGTTTTAGACCTTTCAAACTTATGGATGTCAACAAAAACTATATCTCTGATATAATCAATAGTACCGTTTCCAAGAACTTCAGTACTCTTACAAATTAAATTTTCTCTGTTAATACTATTAATTGTATGGTCAGAAGTATCTTCCGAAATAACCACAGGTCTCATTTGCAGGATTCCGAATTCTTTTGGTTCTCCTTTCGGTACAGACATTCTGACGGCAAACTCTATTTCAACGGGGGTCCCTAAACCAGAAGAGCCGATATTCAGAAGTAATTGTATAATTGATGGCAGCGGAAAAATATTGTTTTTAAGAATTGGAGAAAAAGTTACCAGTCTGGAGCCGTGTCTTGATAGCCCATCATAGATAGCATTATTTTCATGTGAATATGTCGAACCGACATAATGTAAAGTTCCATCTTCCTCAGCGGAATGTATATCATAAAGTTTGGTATAATTATCAATATAATTATAATCAGAGTCATTGTAATCTGCTTCAAGGTCAAGGGCATAAAAATATTTCTGATTATTAGATAATGCTTCTTTAGGATTATAGAACTGTATTAGTTTGGTTGGATATTTTGGACAAAATCTGACACAATTTCCACCTTCAACAATTGTTTTACCAAGTCCTAATGCAACAAGTACAACACCATCTTTTGAGCTCATAGGTGGTAAGGGATAGTAATTATAAGATTTAGCAACTCCTGAAAAGTCGGGGTAAAATCTGTTTTTATGTATAGTACCCATCATTCTCTGAATAATTACAGCCATTTTCTCTTCTTCCATTCTGTAAGAAGTAATCTTAATGTAATTTTTTGCATTAGGAGAGAAAGTTGAAGCATAAACTAATTTGATTGCATTTAACAAATCCCTCAATCTTTTTTCAAGGTCGGGGTGATTGTTTGGAATCATATAAGTATCATAGACGCCTGCAAAAGGATGATATTGTGAGTCTTCGAGCAGGCTTGAAGACCTGACTGAAAGAGGAAATTGTACAAGGTCAAGAAAATCACTTAAGTTTGAAACAATATCAGCAGGGAACTTATTAGCTTCAAAGAATCTTCTTTTTATTTCGTCGTAATCTTCAGATTTTAAAGCAAAACTTCTAAGATTATTCTCGTCTAAAAACTGGTCGAAAGCATCTGTTCCAATAACAACAGCAGAGGGAACATCAATTTTGACACCAGAGAAATTATTAGTAATATTATAGAAATTTACAAGTGTATTCAGAAAACTTAATCCGCGCGCTTTTCCTCCTATTGAACCACCGCCAATTCTGGCAAAATTATAATTTGGGTCAAAAGTTGTTTTTTTAAAGTCAGTTATAATACCCCGTGTTCTTACTTTTCTGTATTGTTTCAGTGCTGCAATTAAATAGCTTCTTAAATCTTCTATTGATTTATAATCTTCTACCTTTTTAGGTCTCAACTTATCAGCCAGCCAAAATTCTGTTCTTGCTTTAAGCCAGTTGGAAAAATGGTTCCTTTCTCCGTGATATCTGATTGATTCAGCTGGTAATTTTTTCAGTACTTTCTCAAGAGATATTAAATCAGTGGCTCTGCCAACTTCTTTTCCATCTGGTGTTTTGAAAATAAAATCACCGAAACCAAAGTGTTGAGTAATGAATTCCCTTAACTCTTGTAAAAATAATGGTGATTGTTTTAGCAGAAAGCTCAGCTTGTGTTCCTCAGCTTTTATTTTATTTGAAGGGTCTGAAGATTGTAATAAAATCGGAATATCTGAATAGTGTTTCCTGACTTCATTGGCAAAAATAAATCCCGCATCTTTATTGTGTATCCCATCTTTACTAAACTCTACATCTGAAATTATACCAAGTATATATTCCTGATATTTATTAAAGTAATCAAAAGCTTCCTCATAACTTGTGCATAGAATAATTTTCGGTCTTGCACGCATTCTTAAGGATTTATGGTATATATTGATACCCTCTAAAATAAGTCTTTGCGATTGTTTTATAATTTCAGTATAAATAACAGGTAAAAAAGTAGAATAACTTCTTATATCATCTTCTATTAAAATAATAGACTGAACCCCAATAAGTTTGGTATCATTTTCAATATTCATTTTGTCTTCAAGGCATTTTATGACACCAATTATTAGTTTATAATCTCCTGTCCAGATAAAGATTTTTTCATAAACATTAATATCAGGTCTTTGTAATAAATTCTTTATTTCTAAATTATCAAATGAAAGTAATACAATCGGAATATCGGGATATAAATTTTTAATTTTATGTGCAAATTCTATAGGCGACATTTCGTCTATGTGCAAAGTCGTAACAACTAAATCAATTCTTTTTTCCTCCAGTAATTTTAAAGCATCTTTAACACTATTAGTTCGGGTAATTTCCGGAGCGTGGGTTAACTGCAATCCCTGATATTCATTTCTGATTAATTCATATAATCTTCCATCTTCTTCAAACAGATATAAATCATAAAGACTTGAAACAAGCAGAACATCCCTGATTCGTTTTTTCATTAGATTGTTGAATTCCTGAAACAAACTAATAAAATTCAGGTCTAACAACTTTAAATCTGATTGTACCATAACATAATAATTAGTACTCTAATATAAAAAAAAGGAGCGAATATTAAAATTCGCTCCGTAATATAAAAAATGTGTTATTGAATTTCCTTTTAAACGACACCTAAATCTATCATTGCATCTGCAACCTTTAAGAAACCTGCAATATTTGCACCGTTAACATAATTTCCTGGTGTACCGAATCTTTCTGCAGTTTGATAACAATTGTCGTGAATGTTTTTCATTATTTCCTGAAGTTTTTTATCTACTTCTTCTCTTGACCATCTTAATCTCATACTATTTTGTGTCATTTCAAGACCAGAAACAGAGACACCACCGGCGTTTGCTGCTTTTCCTGGACCGTATAATATTTTATTATCTAAGAATATATCAACACCTTCAGGTGTAGTTGGCATATTTGCACCTTCACTAACAACATAAACACCATTCTTAATTAAGTTAGCCGCGTCTTTTCCATTGATTTCATTTTGTGTGGCACTTGGGAATGCACAATGTGCTTTGTGGTCCCAGAGCGGATTATAATCTAATTTCGGATCAACAGGGAAATAAGTAGCAGATTTATATTTTTCAGCATATTCTGCGATTCTACCTCTTTTAACATTCTTTAATTCCTTAACAAATTCAAGTTTTTCATAGCCGATGCCTTCCGGGTCAAAAATATAGCCGCTTGAATCTGATAAAGTAACCGGAATACCACCGAGGTGTAATAATTTTTCTACTGTATATTGTGCAACATTACCACTGCCAGAGACAAGACATATTTTCCCTTCAAGAGTTTCGTTTCTTGTCTTTAACATTTCAGCAGCAAAATAAACTGCACCGTAACCGGTTGCTTCTGGTCTAATAAGAGAACCGCCCCAGTTCAATCCTTTTCCTGTAAGAACACCGGTAAATTCATTCATTATTCTTTTGTATTGTCCAAACAAATATCCGATTTCTCTTGCACCTACTCCTATATCTCCTGCGGGGACATCAGTATCAGGTCCGATGTGTCTGAAAAGTTCTGTCATAAAGCTTTGGCAGAATTTCATAACTTCGTTATCACTCTTACCTTTCGGGTCGAAGTCTGAACCACCTTTTCCACCACCCATTGGCAGGGTTGTAAGTGCATTTTTAAATACTTGTTCAAAAGCAAGGAATTTCAAAATACCAAGATTAACTGATGGGTGGAATCTTAATCCTCCTTTGTAAGGACCTATGGCGCTGTTCATTTCAATTCTGAAACCACGATTAACCTGGATAACTCCCTGGTCATCGAGCCATGGTACTCTAAACATAATCACTCTTTCTGGTTCAATTATTCTTTCAATTACTTTGTGGGCTCTGTATTCCGGGTGTCTTTCCAGAACCAGTTCGAGTGAATTTACAACTTCCATTACTGCCTGATGGAATTCAGGTTGTGCTGGGTCTTTTGCCTTTACCCTTTCAAGGATTTCTTGTGCAAATGACATAAGTTTATTTCCTTTCTTTAATTTGTGTGTTATAAATTTTGTTTTTTATGAATATATTTATTGTATAGAAAAGAACAATAAATTGCTATTTACAGGAATTAGGAATAATTTATTAATAAAATACCAGCGGTATCAGTATTATTTTCTATCAAGTTTTGGTAGTTATTATATTACAAATATAAAATAAAAATTTTTAAAAAAATATCAATTATTTATTATATATATTTGTCGTAAATCCTGTATATCTTATATAGTTCTGCGTCAAGATTTACAGCAGTTTGCACCATTGGTATGTTGTCTTCAAGTACCCATGAGATTTCAGCGTTACTTATTCCTTTCTTGTGGCAGGTTTCTATTGTATCTTTAATAAATACTGCTTCTATACCTTTCTTCTGATACTCGTGTATAATCCCCATTGTTATAAGCCTAATACCATTTATTTTTTTTCTGTTTATTAACATTTTAAATATACCAAATGGAAATAATCTGCCATTCATTTTCTTAAATACCTGATTGTAATCCGGTAATGCCATAGAGAACCCAACCGGCTTACCATCTACTTCAGCAAAATAAACAAGGTCCGGGTCTGCAAGGGGTCGTAAGATATGTGCTACAAAATCGAATTCTTCATCAGTCATAGGAACAAAACCCCAGTTATATTTCCATGCATTGTTATAAACTTCTTTAATTAGACTTAACTCTTTCTTAATTTCTTTTATTCTTAAAATGCGAAATGAAATATTATCCCGCTTGCGTACAATTTCGCTTACTCTTTTTAATTTATTCAATACTTCAGTATTGGATAAAATACTTTCTCCAACATGATAAGCATATAAATCCTTTGCTTTTGTAAATCCAAAATTATGTATTAATTCTATATAGTAAGGTGGGTTATATGTCATAAGTATTACAGGGGGAGAGTCAAATCCCTCGATTAGCAATCCTACTTCATCATTAGTTGACAGATTAACAGGACCGCGTATAACCTCCATTCCTTTTGATTTAAGGAAATCAACAGCAGCTTCAAATAGTTTATCAGAGACATCGTAATCATCAATGCATTCAAAATATCCGAAAAATCCAACTTTATCATTATGGAATTTATTGTGATTCTCATTTACTATCGCTGCTATTCTTCCGGAAAGTTCCCCGTTTTTATAAGCAAGGAAAAGAGCAATATCAGCGTGTTTGAAGAATGGGTTTATGGTTTTAGTTAGATTTCTTCTCACATCAAAAATAAGTGGTGGAACCCAGTTTTTATCATTTTTGTATATACGCCATGGAAATTTAATAAATCGATATTTATCATCTTCCGTTAAGACTCTTTTAATTTCTACGTTGGCTTTCATTTTATATTGTTTAAAATTCTTCAATATGTCCTTTAACTTTAACCTTACTGAAGATTTTTTCGATTATCCCTTCTTCATTAATTATGAATGTAGTTCTTTCTATACCCATATATTTCTTGCCATAAAGACTTTTTTCTTTCCAGACATTATATTTTTTCAGTACTTCTATATTTTCATCAGAAAGTAAAAGGAAGGGAAGTTTATATTTTGATTTAAATTTTTTATGTGATTCAATACTGTCTTTACTAATACCAATAATAACCGCATTCTTTTTTTCGAATACTTTAATATTGTCTCTGAAGTCACATGCTTCAGCGGTACAACCGGAAGTATTGTCCTTTGGATAAAAATAAAGAATAATTTTTTTGCCCCTGAAATTTTTTAGTGAAATTTTTTCTCCTGTATCGGCTATTAAAGTAAAGTCAGGAGCTTTATCACCTTCTTTAAGCATAGTTTTTATGTTGTTTCCTTTTTAAGAAATCTTTTTACAGAAATAACACTGCCAAATACACCTAAAAATAAACCTATCAAAACTATATATATTATGAAATCGTATGATATAAGAGTAATTTTAAGTTCATTTTTGAAAAACGGAGATGAAAGGTATATATTAAATAAAAAGAGAATTGTAAGTGCGAAAATAACTCCGAAAAGTCCGATGATAAAACCTTCAATCACAAAAGGGGAAACAATGAAAGATGTTTTTGCACCAAGAAGTTTCAACAATTCAATTAATTTTCTTCTTGAAGAAATAACAAGACGCACTGTATTTGAAACAAGAAATATAGAAGAAAGTGAAATCAGAACAAGGGAAACAAGATTTATTGTTAGAATTAAAGATGAATTCTTTTCTATTATCTCAAGATATTTTTCAGGAAATTTAATATCGTCAACTTTCGGTAATGCGGAAATTTGTTGTTTGATTTTATTCAGCCTGTCTGTAGATTTATATTCATCATATAAATTAATCTTTATGGATGCAGGAAGTGGATTATATTCCAGTATTTCCAGCATTTCCTTCCCGAATTCTTTTTCGAAAATTTTTAGTGCGTCTTCTTTGGAAACATAAGTTATATTCTTCACTCCGCCTATTGTCCTGATTTTTTCTTTTAAATCATTCAGTTCTTCTGAACTTATATCATCTGCGAGAAATACCTCTATCTCTACTTTATCTTTTATTGCTTTAATTAATCTGTTAGAATAAAGGGATAGGGATATGAAAATAGAAATCAGAATTAAAGAAAGTGTAATTGTAAATATAGCGGTAGTAGTAGAAAGTTTTGCCTTATTTAATCCTCTGAATGCTTCTTTTGTTAAGTAATCTAACTTAATCAATTAGTGTTATTACTTTTATTATTAAAATTAAAATAAATTATTATACCACAAACCAAACCAATAACAAAATAAACAAGAGCAATACCATAATATCCAAAAATAAGTTTTCCAATTCCAAATAGAAACATATAAACTAATACTATACCCGCAATCCAGTCTATGAATAGTTTGTAGTATCCTTTATCACTTTTAATATCCGGATATGCAACTGAAAATTTTTTCCATCCAATTCCACCCGGATGAACTATCCTGTAAAAACTAATTAATTTTTCATTTTGTACAGGAGAAGTAACGAAAGTAAATATTAGCCAGATAATTGTTGTCAAAGGAACAATTATATATAAAGTATCAGGAAAGCCTTTGTTTATATCTATAATAAAACTACCCCATTTAAAAACAGGGAACGTAATATATTTAGTCAGAATTTTTATTAAGCCGACAAGAACAAACGGTGCAATAGTAGCTGCAATCTCACTAATTGCATTAATTCGCCACCAGTACCATCTTAATATCAGAACAAGACCAAGTCCCGCTCCGCATTCAATAACAAATTCCCAGACCCCTGAAATCGTATTCATTTGTGTCGTAATCAGAACCGAAAGTATCATAAGCAAAATTGTAATCAACCTTGAAATAATTACATAGTGTTTTTCCTGCTTATCTTTTTTCAAAAACCTTTTATAAAAATCATTTACCAGATATGATGTACCCCAGTTTAAATGAGTTGCTATTGTTGACATATACGCAGCAAAAAATGCTGCCAGCATTAACCCTTTAAGACCAACGGGCAAAAATTCATTCATTGAATAAACATATCCCAATCCTTTATCCTTTAAATCCGGATAAAGAACTAATGTACAAAGCCCGACAATTATCCAGGGCCAGGGTCTTATGCAATAATGAGCAACCTGAAAAAATAAAGTTGCAAAAACAGAATTTTTTTCATCTTTTGCGCTCATCATCCTTTGCGCTACATATCCGCCACCGCCAGGTTCTGCGCCCGGATACCATGATGCCCACCACTGAATACCAATAAAAGCAAGAAAAGTAGAAATTGAAATTGCAAAAGCGCCAGAATAAGAAACTGATTCTGTATTTGATGATATTACAGGAAGAAAATTGAAAGCCCATTCAGGTAATTTTGCCTGCAACCCACTTACACCACCAATTTGCTGACTATTAACTACAAGAATAGCAAGAACAATACAACCAGTCATAGCAAGTACGAATTGAAAAGCATCAGTTACAGCAACTCCCCACAATCCGCTTAATGCAGAATAAATCGCAGTAATCAGCATTGCAAGACCGATATAGATCATAACATTGGACTCATTCACATATTCAGGGAAAATACCAATTAATATTTTCATCATAGCCAGATTAACCCAACCCATAATAATAACATTCATAAACAAACCTAAATATATGCTTTTGAAACCGCGCAGAAATGCAGATGCTTTACCGGAATACCTTAATTCAATAAACTCAACATCAGTAAGAATATTTGCCCTTCTCCACAGCCTTGCATAGAAAAAAACAGTAAGCATTCCGCCAATCAGCATATTCCACCACAACCAGTTACCCGCAATGCCGTTTTTATTTACCAGCTCTGTTACCGCCAGCGGAGTATCAGCAGCAAAAGTTGTAGCAACCATAGATAATCCAGCCAGCCACCAAGGTAATTTTCTCCCTGATAAAAAAAACGATTCTGTATTTTTACTTGCTCTTTTATAGTAATAAGCCCCGATAAGTAACGAAAATATAAAATACAATAAAATAATTATCCAATCTAAAAGATGCATATCATAATTTTATTATACAAAATAAAATAAATTGATTTATAAAGAAATTAAAAATATTGGTATTTTATTTTAAGATTAATTCATTTGACGGACGAATAAATGAGTATATATAACTTTTTAAAAAAATCTTTCTTGAAAATTCAATTCCTTTAAAGATAACTAAATAATAACTTTTACCTTATTGTATGTTTTGGATTTTTTTTCTATTTTGACAAGAAAAAATTTTAAATTTTATAGTACAAAATATCGGAGAAAATATGCATCCGTTAAAAATTAAAGGACAATATCTTATACTACTGATTATTATTTCTCTATTGAATTCCTTTTCTTTATTTGCTCATGAAGAACCTTCCAAAACTCTTAAAGAAAAAGAAGATAAAGAAGAGAAAAGAATGTTTATATTAAAAAATAAAATTAACTCTGTTACTGTCTGGAAAAATAAATTAGAAAGCGGCGTTCCCGACATTCAGAGCAGAACTAAATATTATACGATGTTTTATGATGAGAAGGGGAATCTGTCTTCAATTTATGTTTTCACCCCGACGGGTCTCTTGGAGTACAGAACAGAATATACTTATGATAACGATAATAATATGATAAGCGATACGGATTATGATATAGACGGTAACATTATAGAAAAGAGTGAATTTAAATATGATTCAGAAGGAAGAGTTACGGAACAATTTAATTACGATAGTACAGGTGCTCTGGATTCAAGATTTACTTATACAATTGACAATGAAAACCATCAGATAATATTCATTAAATACAAACCGCTTGACAATATTGAATACAAAATTATTTATAAATATTCCGGTTCTGTTGACAGCGGAAACAATATAGAAATTATAAAACAAAAGCCCGGCGGTGAATTAATTATGCGGGTACAAAATGTATTTGATAGCAATAACTTCAGACTTAAAAAAATAATTTATGATGAGAACAACCGGATAATGTATTATTTCCAGTATGAATACTATAAAGACACAAAAAATTTCTCTTCAATAACAAAAAAATCAGAGCAGAATAAAATATTAATGAAATCAGTTTACGATTATAACGAAAATGGATTAATAAATAATGTAGTTAATTACGACGAAAATAATGCAATAATTACTTATATGAGCTATACTTACGATTACAAAGAAGAATGAATAAATTATTATTAATAAAGTTGATATCTATTATAAAAGGAAAAGTTTATTTTATGATAAATTAATTAAAGGAAAATAAAATGAGTGAGAAAGAGTATAATATTCATGATTTTGATGTTGCGTTAATTTGTGAATATTTTTCGGGTATGGATCGCCAGGGTCCGGGTAGTAGGGAAGCGACAATAAAGGCATTGGGTTTCATTGATAATATAGATGTGAAATCAAAAATTGTTGATCTGGGATGTGGTACCGGCGCTCAAACAATAGTTTTAGCAGAAAACACTCCTTGTAGTATAACAGCAATTGATATTTATCCGGGTTTTATTGCAAAGCTAAATGAAAATGTACGAAAATTAAATCTTCAAAGCAGAGTTAAAGGGATTATAGGTTCAATGGACAAGCTTGAATTTGAAAATAACGAATTGGATCTTATCTGGAGTGAGGGCGCTATATATAATATTGGTTTTGAAAAAGGTCTGAAATATTGGAATAAGTTTTTGAAAAAAGGGGGGTATGTTGCTGTTACAGAGGCATCATGGTTTAGAGATGAGCAGCCAGAGGAAATATATGATTTTTGGAGTGAAGCATATCCGGAAATAGATACCATTCCAAATAAAATTGCTCAAATGCAAAATGCAGGATATATTGTTGTAGCATCATTCATATTGCCTGAGGTATGCTGGAATGAAAATTTTTTTAAGCCGGCGGTAAAATTGCAGGAAGAATTCCTGAATAAATACAAAGGTAATAAATCAGCGGAAGAATTTATAAAATACGAAAAGTATCATGCATATCTTTATGATAAGTATAAAGATTATTATGGATATGTATTTTACATCGGAAAGAAAATATAAAACTCAGCCTGCATAAACTAAATAATTAATAAATTAACGGAGTAAAATTAATAATTTTTTATTTTAACTTTTTTTCATTATTTTAAACCCTTACGATATTAATACAAATATGATCAAATATTTATATCGATGATTTAATGAATAAAAAAGGAGTATAATAGAACTAATTTTTAAAATATCGCTGATTGGCAGTTATACGCCATTAAAACGACAAATAGCCGTTGGATGTAAAGTGCAATATTATTCGATATGCCAATTTAAGAAATATTAATAAAGTTCTAAAAATTAATATCTATTATGAAAGACGAAATTTTATCATACCAAAAGATGTGTAAAAAAATCGGTGTAGAAAGAATTCAAAAAGGAATGAGTTTCCATATCAAAGAAGGTATTTCTGTCGTTTTAATGTCTGTAAGACCTGATGCTCCTTATGATGATGAAATAGATTATGTTAATAATTTATTGATCTATGAAGGTCATGATGTTCGCAAGTTTAAACAAAATCGAAACCCAAAAATTATTGATCAGCCAATATATACTGCTAAAAGAACATTAACAGAGAACGGCAAATTTATAAATGCTGTTGAAAATTATAAAAAGGGATTTATTTCCCCTGAAAAAATACTTGTCTTCGAAAAGTTAAAGCCAGGGATTTGGTCAGAAAAGGGATTGTTTTCCTTAATTGATTATGAAACAAGAATTTCTAATGGCAGAAAAGTTTTTAAATTCATACTTAAATACATTGACGAAGATATTAAAATACCAAAAGGAAAAGACGAAGAAGAACACAATAAACTTATTCCTAAAAGTGTTAAAGTCGCAGTCTGGAAAAGAGACAATGGTAAATGTGTTCTTTGTGGCACTACCGAAAATTTATATTTTGATCATGATCTGCCATTTTCTAAAAGTGGAAGCAGTATCACTGAGAAGAATGTTAGAATTCTTTGTAATAAATGTATTTTAAAAAAGCATGATAAAATCAAATAGGGGATGTGCTTGCGTTATACTATCTATCGCTATCGCTCACTCGTTCACCTTTCAAGCTATCCCAATAACGGCTATTAAGAGGAAAAGTCTTACAGATTTTTCTCAAATTCCACATTGAAAATCCATTAACTTTAAATTATTAGGAGGTATTTTATGATTAATTTGAATTTATTGCAGAAAAAAATCTTTTTAGTTCTTTCAGTTTTGGTTCTATTTTGCATTGGGTATGAAAATTCCTATTCTATTGAACCGAAGGATAATGAGAATCAGATTTTGATTTCAAAGATGAAAGCTGCTGTTGATTCTGTGTTGAAGGCAGCTGCTGATTCTATGCTCAACAATACAAAGGTCCCAGGTTTAGTAGCATTGGTATTTGACCGAAATAAAGGGATTGAATGGATTTATGAAGCTGGTTATAGTAATATACCTGAAAAACTTCCTATGAACAGAGATTATACATTCAGAATTGGAAGCAATACCAAGACTATTGTTGTAACTGTATTATTACAACTGGTTGATGAAGGGAAAGTTTCGCTATATGATAAACTATCAAAATATTTTCCGGAATATCCCAAAGCTGATCAGGTTACAGTTGAAATGCTTGCAAATATGACTTCGGGTATTTTTAATTACACAAACGATGAAGAATTCTGGAATGAGATGATGGCGAATCCTACTAAAGTATTGACACCGGATGAATTAATTGAAATTGGATTATTCAAACATGGATATAATTTTGAGCCTGGTGAAAAGTTTGAGTATTCTAACACGAACACAATTATTATAGGAAAGATAATTGAAAAAGTTACCGGTAACAGTCTGGAAAATGAGATTAATAATAGAATAATTCAGCTGCTTCAACTCACTAAAACGGGGTTTTTAACTTCAGGGCTTGATTTTCCGGGACCTCATCCCAGAGGTTATTATGCGGGTGAATATGAACCTGATTTTGATGTTACAACACTTTGTGATATCAGTTGGGCTTGGGCTGCGGGTTCTGCGTATTCCACACCATTTGAATTGCAAAAGTATGTGCAGACATTAGTAGGTGGAGGATTTATTTCAGATTCTTTGCAACAGAAACGATTAAATGATGTAAGAATGATTAACGATATATCTGGTTATGGTATTGGTATTTTAAAACGGGGTAGCTTTTACGGGCACAACGGCGGTTTACCCGGTTTTACTTCAAGTATGTACCATAGTAATTTAAGAAATACAACCATAATAATTTATTTCAATTCACAGCTTCCCGAAATACCAGATGTGTTGTTCTTTAAAATTGCAGAGATACTATATGGTAAAGATTTTTAAAAGAAGTGCAAGTTTATCCCCTGTACACAGGGTGCCCCGAAACCCGACTCTACATGAAGCCGAAAATGTTATGCTCCATTCTAAAACGACAGAATGTAAAAGAAAGGTCTAGGAAAAATTTGTAATTGACATTGATACCGGAAGAATATATTCGACATATTAGAAATAGAAAGAAATAAACCGACTATTATGGGGATTAAATTTTCGGACTTGAAAACTTTAAAAAAACATTGCGTATGATTTAGAAATCAATATGTTTGAAGGTGTTAAGCCAACACCAAAGGGAATTAAAATTATCAGAGGTTATGTGAGAGGAATAATTTCATTAAATGAATTGGTGGAATTAACCAAAAAAAACGTATGTCTAAATCATACAAATACATAGACACTAAGCTATACTTATAAAGACCCAAAGATTGGATTTTAAGAAATTTTACAAGATATTACAGACCCAAAAGTTTCTCTTTTCGTTTAAATTATTGCCGTAACTAAACGAT
Organism: Candidatus Tepidiaquacella proteinivora; assembly: GCA_013348845.1. Taxonomy (GTDB): domain Bacteria; phylum Bacteroidota; class Ignavibacteria; order Tepidaquicellales; family Tepidaquicellaceae; genus Tepidaquicella; species Tepidaquicella proteinivora. Next base: position 372,160 of record CP054675.1, read on the forward strand.
TTAATGAACTATATAAAAAACCAAATCGTAACAGGATGTAGTTATGATAATAGCAGTGTTTATTTTGGGGTTTCCTGAAAAATAGTGAAAGGTCGTCTGGTTAATTCCTCAGGGGCGTTATTCTGAAAGAAACAACAGTGTTAAGCAGCAAAACTTTTTGTGCATTCTCAAAAATATTTTTTTACTTAGAATTAGAAATTATAGGCTTTAAAGAACAGATAAATTTGATATTTTGTTTATAATAGAATAAATAGAAGTTTTCTCCAGTTTGTTCTATGAACGATTTTAATATTGGCAGAAAAGTAAACTATTAATTTATAAAATAGATTATTATGATAGAATTTCAATACGTTAATGGTTGTCAAAATGCTGGTGAAACATTAAATAATTTAAAAGAATTAATTTTAGACGGAATAATTATTGAGAATGAAATTAAAATAACTGAAGTTCTTGATATTGATTCTGCGGAAAGATTAAATTTTTAAGGGTTCACTAACAATTTTAATTAACGGACAAGATATGTGTACATAGGAAAAACCAAAATCTTTCAATTACGGTAGTAGAATATATGGGATAAATGAAGTTAAAACTGGTGTTCTTCTGAAAGATTACATTAAATAAAGAAAAATAAAAAAAGTTCAGGGATAAAATTTCTAAAAATAAATAATTTAAAATAATATATAAATTATGGTAAATTTAAATTATATTTAGGATTTTATGAGTGTGAAAGTACTTTTAACTGGAGCAACAGGATATATCGGTAAACGCCTCTTACCTGCATTGATAGAAAAAGGTTATCAGGTTATCTGTTGTGTAAGAGATGCGAAAAGATTTAATCCCCCCGATTCACTTAAAAAAAATATTTCAATTATTGAAATAGACCTTTTGGACATTTCGTCACTTACAAAAATTCCTGTAGATATTGATGGAGCTTATTATCTTGTTCATTCTATGTCAACATCAGATGATTATAAAAAACTTGAAGAGCAGTCTGCTATAAATTTCAGGGAAGTATTAAATAATAAGAAGGTAAAACATTTAATTTATTTAGGCGGAATTGTTAATGAATCCAATTTATCAAAGCATTTAGCTTCAAGAAAAAATGTTGAAGAAATTTTAAGCAAAGGTAATTATAATTTTACTTCTTTAAGAGCGGGGATAATTATCGGTTCCGGAAGTGCTTCATTTGAAATAATAAGAGATTTGGTAGAAAAACTTCCAGTAATGATTGCGCCAAAATGGTTAAATACCAAAAGCCAGCCTATAAGTATAACAGATGTAATAACAATTTTATCTCAATCTTTATTCAATAAAGAAACATACAATAAAGTATTTGATATAGGTGGTAGTGATATATTAACATACAAAGAAATGTTATTAGGATATGCAAAAATAAGAAACCTTAGACGTATAATACTAACCGTCCCTGTTATGACACCGAGATTATCGTCATACTGGTTATATTTCGTTACATCAACCTCATATAAATTAGCAAAAGCTCTTGTAGATAGTATGAAAGTGGAAGTAATTTGCAGGGATAACAGTATAAATAAAATTTTATCAATATCAACTATTGGATACAAAGAAGCTTTGAGGAAGGCACTTGAAGGAATAGAGAGTCATAAAATTGAATCAAGCTGGAAAGATTCAAATATCAGTAGTGATTTGAATATCAAAATATCAGATTTAATAAATGTTCCTGAACACGGCTGCTATATCGACAGACGAATTAAAAAATTCAGTAATCGTGAAAAATGTATTGAGAAAATTTGGTCAATAGGTGGAGAAAACGGCTGGTATTATGGAAACTGGCTTTGGGGAATAAGGGGATTTATAGATAAATTAGTAGGGGGAGTTGGATTAAGACGGGGCAGGACAAATCAGGAAGTAATAAATGCAGGCGATTCACTTGACTTCTGGAGAGTGTTATATGCAAACCGAGAGGAAGGTCGTTTATTACTATTCGCTGAGATGAAATTACCTGGGGAAGCATGGCTTGAATTTAAAATTGACGGGGATAAATTAATCCAGACCGCAACATTCAGACCACTTGGCTTAGCAGGCAGGATATACTGGTATTTAGTATATCCATTCCACACCTTTATCTTTAAAGGATTAATTAATAAATTAACGGAGTAAAATTAATAATTTTTATTTTAATTTTTTTTATTTATTTTAAAATTAATTTTGAAATTGTGCGGTATGGGAAAAAATAATATTTTTTAAAATAACTCAGTATATAAATGCTATTATTAGGAAATTTGTTACAATCTTTTTTAAATGTGTTATAAATTTCGCGATTTTAAGTTCTATTTATTGTTATAATAATTTATAAATTTTAAATTAATTTTATAAAAAAGGAGGAAAATTGAAATGTCAGAATTGTATAAATGCCCTGTATGCGGTAAACAGCTTACTAAGGATGAATATATAAAAGCTCTTGGGTTATGGGAAGAGCAACAACGTCATATTAAACATTTACAGGATGAACAAAGGAAATTAAAGGATAAAGAAAAATTAATCCAAAGCGCACTAGAAAAAGAAAGAAAGAAGTTTAAAGAACAAGAAGTTAAATTCAAACTTAAGATCGAACACCAAGAAAAACGATTTAAAGCTGAACAAATTAAATTAATTCAAGAGACAAAGAAAAAACTCGCGGAACAAGAGAAAAAGTCTAAGCAAAAATTTGAAGAACAATTACAACAAGTTAAAAGGACATACAAACAGAAGATAAAAACAGAAATTAAGAAAGGTATTGAAGACGGTATTGCTGAACAGAAGAAACAATTCAAGAAACAGGAAGAAGATCTTAAAAGAGCTAGAAACAAGATGAAACAACTGGAGAATAGCTTAAAAGTTTCAGCTAAGAAATACGAACAAGCCCATGAAGAAATAAAAAAATTAAAGGAGCAAATTGAAAAGGGTATCACGCCACAAATAGAAGGATTGCTTGAAGAATCGAAACTTCTTGCCAAGCTAAAGGAGCTATATCCAAACGACAGGTTTGATCATCCTGGTAAAGGAGGTGATATAATCCAATATGTGATGGAGCATGGCAAAGAGATTGGCATAATAGTATACGAGTGCAAGAAGGTGAAATCGTTCAACATAAAACACATCGATCAAGCTAAGGAGGCTCGCCGAAAGCAAGAAGCAGACTTTGCAATTCTCGTGACTAACGCCTTCCCCTCTAAGAAACAGTACTACTTTGTGGAAAAAACGGTTTTCGTTATCAGTCCTATTAACCTTGAGCCAATTACCTACACACTTAGAGAGAGTTTGGTCAAGATGGCATTACTCAAAATAACAAACGAAGCCAAGCAGAAAGCAGTGCAAAGAGTATACGACTATCTTTCAAGTTCTGAGTATAGCAACAAAATGAACGATGTTGCTAGCCAACTCAAGGATTTGGCAGAAGATCTCAAAGCAGAGATTAAATCTCACAAGGATCGTTGGGAGAAGCGGTATTCCATTTACCACAAGCTCTACGAAGATGTTGGGCATATTGATTTCAAACTCAAGAGTCTTCTTAAAAACAGACTTGATGACAAAGAGACACTGTTGGAAACAACGAAAACAACGTTTGTGACTATCAAAGAGTTTTAACAATAAGCAGTGCAACGAATGCATATCAGAGTGTAATACAATGTATATTCTTAGATAAGGTGAAGATCAGTTGAATTAGCTCCATTTGTTATGTCGCTTACTTGGTATCGAAGCACCATAGGTGTAAAATGTATAGTTTGATAATATGGTTGTTGTAGTATAAGTTTGCCCTCCTCATTCACAAAAAAAACATAGGAACTTTAGTAGGTTATAGTGGCAAAAAATATAAGGTGCATGGACTAGAAATATTATGCAATATGGCTATCTATTTAGTTCTTCATAGGCGCGGGTGTTTAATAAATAAGAACTCAGGAGTGAGTATGGGAAGAGAAAAATTAAACTTCTTTAATTTGGAATAGACTTTATACAGTTGATTCTTTAAAAAAAAATGATTAAAATAAATTTCTTATAGTTAGAATTTATTGTAGATGATAAAAAATTCAATTACTGGTCAGAACAAAACTGCAGAATTATTTTCTTATAATTTTGATTTTTTGCAAAAAATCAAATCCATTAAAGTGAATAAATGTCATCTGCTTTTATATTCTACCGGATTAAGGGATGTTGAAGTGGTAAAATTAAAACCAGAGGATATAGATAGTAAACGAATGCTAATTTATGTTAAAGGTGCAAAAGGAAGGAAAGATAGGTATCGTTTACTTTCAGATGCCACCTTAAAAACACTAAGGGAATACTGGCAACAATATAAATCACTAAAATGGCTATTTTCCGCTACTGATAAAGAAAAGTATATAACAATAAGAGCGGCTCAGATAGTATTTGAAGTAGTATGTGAACGAGCAGGAGTTAAGAGACAAGAAGCTATTCATAGTCCCAGAGCTCCATTTGCCACCCATCATTTTGAAAAGGTAAATGAGCCGAGGTATATTCAGGGCTTGTCAGTTCATAAAAGTACTAAAACAGCCGAGATATATAAACATTTGAGTAACAAAGATTTAATTAGGATAAGGAATCCTTCAGACCAAATATTATAGGAGGATGGAAATGATTAACCTAAATGGAAGGATATAGGACATTGTTGTCTATACTTCCCAAAATGGAAAAAGTTGATATTGTTATCTATGAACGAATACCGTGTCGTTGCAAAATATGATTGTATAACTTACAATATAGTAATAGGAGTAAAAAATGAGAAAAGAAAAAATTTGTTAATACTTGTTCGACGGATTGTAAAATAATATCATAAATATTTAATTTATTATTAACTATAAATGAATTATCAGGAGATTTATTATGGAAATAACGATCATTGGTTCAAATTGTCCTTTAGATGAACTTAAAAAAAATGTTGAAGATGTCATTCACGAAATAGGGTTAGAATGCAAATTAAATATTATTCATAAAATGAAGGAGGTATTAAAAGTTGAAGAAAAACAGATATTATTGACACCTGCTTTAGTTGTAGACGATATTATATTATGTCAAGGAAACATTTGGACAAAAGATCATATAAAAGAATTTTTAACAAGAAAATGCTTACCTACAAAATCAAATGCAAATGTAGATAAAAAATATTCTATGTGGAAAGGTATACCCAGAGAAGAGATAGATTGGCATCCCATAATAGATGAAACCAAATGTGTTGGTTGTGGAATGTGCATTACAACATGTGGTCGAAATGTTTTTGATTTCGATATTGAAAATAAAAAAGCAATTGTAAGTAGACCAATACAATGTATGGTTGGATGCACATCTTGTGAAGTATGGTGTATCTATGATGCTATTAGTTTTCCTGACAAACAAATTGTAAAAGATTTTATTAAAAAAAATAAAATATTAGTTAAATCAAAAAAGGAATTAGAGGAAAAACTAAGATAATCCCAACGGCACACAACAGTGTATAGCCGGTTCAAGCGGAGCCCCACCTCAATGAGAGATCTACTCTAGATTAAAAGGTAGGTTTAGTTTAGTACTAGTGAGTATATACATTGGGATTTCTATACAGACTTTGCTGAAGATAATGGAAAGACATTTATTTATGAAGGATATGATATTCCCAAAAGAATAGATAGCCCAGCTCCAAAACTTGTCAATCAACCGTATAAAACCCAAAGTGGAAGGCTTACTCAAAATGGACTTTTTTATGAAGCCGCAAAAAATATCAAGCCAACAAATCAAAACCGGAACTTGCCAAAGTTTATGAGAAAATTGAATCTGGAATATGGGCCAATGATGGAATTTTAAAACTTATAGATGAATAGTCAGAAATAAATCTACTTATGCAAGGTATTCAAATATAAACTTAAATTATTTCACTAAATTGATTTAGAACATTACCGATTAATTTCGATTTCAATGAAATTAAAAATGTGGCGACAAAATAAATGGCATTCTACAAAATGCGGGAGATGAGACAACCTTCATTTTGACTACATTATTTCTTGTTTGAAAGTGGGTTCATTCCTTGTCATAGAAAATATTCAAATTCTCTACTCAAAGCATATACAAAAAGGTAAAATCAAATGATTAAATTGCGTATAGTTGATAGCAGACTGATATCTGGTTATGGAGCTGACTACCCTTTGCCTAAATTGGCTAACTTCGTTAACTAATCTAAAATAGCTACGAGCTGTTACCTTATTTTTTTTATCTCACTTATTTGGCTATAAAAAACTTATTTTTTATTTTAAATATTCTGCTCCAAATTAATAATTTCATTTACTTTTTAATAATAAGAGTAGATATTTTTTTAATGATTAATATATAAATAAATTTATCTTTGCAGTATAATTTTTTGCACGGCATATTACAATTCTTTATATCTTGATAAAAATTTTTCTCAGGGGTTTATATAATTATATAAAATTTTTTATAATATTTTATTATATTGTGTATAAATAATTATTATATAAAATGAATCGGGAAATAACTCAAAAGAGGTAGTATAAATATGAAAAAAGAGGAAATTGCCGTGAAACAATTTAAGAGCGGTTACAATTGTGCTCAATCAATGATTTATAGTTTTGCAGAAGAGTTAGGAATTGATAAATCAATTGCATTGAAATTAGCAAGTGGTTTTGGAGGTGGTTTGGGGCTGACAGGTAATGTATGTGGAGCTGTGACAGGAGGAGTTCTCATACTAGGGTTGATGTTTGGTAGGGGGGAAAATGAAGATAAATTAAAGCAGCAAAAAACATATCAATATGTAAGAGATTTTATTGAAAAATTTAAAGTAAAATATGGCACAATCGAATGCAAAAACCTAATTGATAACATTAATTTATTAACAGAAGAAGGTAATAAGAGATTCAGAGAATCCAAAATGATTGACAAATGTTGTGAATATGTTGAAAATGCAAACAAAATAATTCAAGAAATTATTAAATAAATATAATATTGATAACCGATTTACATTAATATAACAAAGAAAAAGAAACAAAAAATCTAAAATGAAAAAAAATAATTTTGAAAAATTTGAACATCTAATTAATAAATTTAAGAATACCAATAAAATAATATTAAATCATAAAAAAAATTCACTTTTATTAAATGGTGATGTCCTGAAAGAGGATTTTTTCGATAAAGAATATTTTGATTTGATTATAACCTTTCCTTCTTAAGAACAGTATTGATAAGTATCAAACAACCATGACAATTAAAAAAATAAGGAAAGCACTTGAAAAGATTTATAAAGAAAGAAAAAGTTGGAATGGAGCAAAAGGACCGTTTACACAAGAGGCGATAAGACGAAGAAAATTATTTTTGATAAAACAACAACTGCTCTATCAAATAGAAGAAGCGAAGTTATTAAAAAATAGAGGTGTGGAATCTTTTCATTTTGCCTTATATAAAGTAATAAATGATTTTTTAAAAATATCAGGGAAAAGAGGAGTAAAATGATTAAAAGCGTAACATCAGAACATCGTGATGAAGGAATCTATGCTAAAATAGAAATGCAATATCTTATTTTGTTAGGTATATACTCAGTATTTAAAAAGGGTGAGATATGTACATTTGAAAGGCTTGTTGCAGAATGTTTCAAAAAATTTCCTAAGACTTTTGCATTTAAACGTTATCCTAAATGGCCAGACTCCTTAAAGTTTGACCGTCCTTTAAGAACATTAAGGCAGAAAGGTTTAATTGTGGGAGGAGCAAATGATTACTTTTCTCTGACTAAATTTGGAGAAGAAGAAGCAGAGCGAATAAAAAAAGTTAGAAGGTAAAATAATTAAAACAACACCTGAGGGAAGAAGTACTGATGATAGACTAATAGCTTATTTAAAGGAAACACCTCAATTGTCTCTTCTAGATCTTGTTGCAGCACGGGCATTTGTATTCTTCTTTTGGGAGTAAAAGGATATTCAAAAATTTTCGGACACTACCTCTGTTATTAGTAATTTCAGAGCGAACAAAAAGGAAAAATGGTATTATATCCTTTTAATGTCAACAGGTCTTACCTTTGGAACGATTTCGGCACTTTTCAGGCTTTCTCGTAAGATTATTACTCAAGGGCAATATTCTTATTTGGTGGGTGTAATTGTTGCCAATGCAGTGATACCTACACTTATTGCTAACAAATTTTTTTACTGAGCCTATAGCTCGAAACGCCAATTTTGGATATCCAAGCCACAAACGAAAGAGATATAATTAACAAATTATAAATTTTTTTGAGAAGAAAGAAATTTTTAAACAATTCGGAATTACTTCGACAGAGATACACTATTAATAATTACATTTTTACCTTTCGCAATTAAAATCGTAAATATGGTGGATAAAATAAAGAAATTCACACAGAGAGTTGAGGATTTATTCGAGCAAACGGGGGGCTTATTTACAAATGAAAAAGATTAATACTAACTGCTAACAAGAAAATTGTTTTGCTGAAGTAATTCGTAATATCAAATGGTTTGACGCAATAATGCAGATAATTTTAAATTTATTGCATATATTTGTATGTTAATACTATTTAAACAAATGACAATTGCAAAAAATAAATAGCATAATGATATATAAATGAAATTTTATAGCTATGAACTCAAAAAAAGGAATTTGGCTGATAATATCAATTTTATTGGTATTAATATTAATCGTTGTGTTGCTTTCACAACAGCAACAATATGATTTGAAATTAGTGGACAGAAAATTAGTTACAAAAAGCGGAGTTTGTCCACCGTTTTATTTGTTTACAGAACAAGGCGATACAATAAATCCGATTAAAGGCAAAAATACCGACAAACCCTATTCGCCAAAACAAACTTGTGGAAAATGTCACGATTATAACAAAATTACACAAGGTTTTCATTTTCAACAGGGTAAAGACGAAATTGCCTCCGGATCTTTTGCCGACCGCTATCAGTGGGTTACAACACCTGGAAATTATGGCGGTAACTGGTGCTCACCTGCGCCTTTATATAATTATTTATCGAAAAAATCAAACAAATCGGCAAAAGAAATGGACATGACATCGTTTACTTTTATAACAAATGGTTGCGGAACGTGTCACCCGGGCGGCGGTCCAATGGAATTTGACAGAGAAGGAAAACGTTATGACATACAAATGGATAGTATGAAATACACAGCAGGAGGCACGAATAATTTTGATGGCGATTATTTTCAGGCTTATTGGAACCGTACTGGTGTAATTGAAGGAGATTGTAATTTATGTCATCAACCTAATTATAATTTTAAAGAACGAAATGCAAATTTATTAAAATGGAATTTTCGTTGGCTTGCTACCATAGGAAGCGGGTTTGCAAAAATCGAAGGTTCGGTAAAGGACAGCACCGAAATTAAATTGCAATACGATGTTACAAAATTTGATCAAGACGGCAAAGTATCAATGAACTTAGTACGAGAGCCTACCAACGAAACCTGTTTGAATTGCCACGCAAAACCACAGTGGAAAAAACGAGGAGCATCGTTCACTGCACATAACGATGTTCATATTGCAAAGGGCTTGAAGTGTGTTGATTGTCATGTTGCAGGTTCTATGGCAACAGACCAGCGGATTAAAGGTAAAGAAGTTCATCAGTTTGGCAAAGGCGATGACCCTTCAGGCAATGTTCGTAACGACTTAGATAACACCGTTCGCACTTGTGCCGATTGTCATACAAAAGGATATTCAAATGCTCCAATTGCAAAACATGAATGGTTGCCTCAATTTCATTTAGATAAAATATCTTGTCAGGCTTGCCATATAGCTGAACGAAATGTAAAATCGGCATTAGTTCAGGTAAGCGATGTGTATAATCCGGGAGTGAAAATAACTCCGCCTACAAAATATATATGGACATTTTATGACCAAAATATGAATTATTGGAACCATTATGGTGAGCTTTCAATGTTTACAAATAAATACCAACCGAGCGACCCATATTATTCACAATTTGCAAAATATAAAGGCATCATTTACCCTGTAAATCCGGTTCATAGCGCCTGGACCGGCATTTATACTGAAGGGAAAAAAGGTTTAGACCAACCCAAAATGATAGATATTTACGAAATGTGGACAATTCACAGAGAGGACGAAACTAAATATCCCGAATTATCTAAAATTAAAGACGATAACAAGGACAGCATACCAGAAGTGAATACAGCAGACGAAATTAATGCTATAATAAATTCGGTAACAAACCATTTGCAAAACAAAGGATACGATTTGAAAGGTAAACAAATTGTTTGGGTAAACAACGACCGAATGTATTTCAACGGTAATGATTACAAAATATTAGAAAAAGAAACATGGGAATCATCGCCGTATGCTTCGGTTTACAAATACAACCATGATGTTAATCCTGCTCGTAACGCCTTGGGTATAAACGGTTGCACCGATTGTCATTCATTATCATCAAATATTTTTTATGCAAACATTGTTAAATATCCATTTGACAATGCAGGTAATCCTGTATTTGAACCACAATACAAACGTTTGGGAATGACTGGCTTTATGGTTTGGCTATCAGCAGTTAGAGAACAATTTGTAAAAACATTTGAATATACAGCAATTTTGTTTTTACTCTTAACTGTTTTAATATCTTTGATTTGTACAGCAATTTTCAAAAAAAATTATTTTGAGCTCAAAACAAACTATTTAACAATTTTGTATCTTTTAGCTGCAATAGGTTTAGCGTTTATTTATTTGAAACCTGACCTTAATTCTTACATTTTACCAAGCCGTTTGTGGTTCGACAAAAATCATTTCATTTTTTCTATGATACCTTTATTTATTGGTATTTACTCAATTTTCGATATGCGAAAAGAAAATTTGATGAAATCATTAATGTATACTTTGCAACTTATTTTTGTAGGATTAGTCATTATAACCGGCTTTTTTATTATGATAAAATTTGCTGCAATAGAAAAGATTGTTTATTTATCATATACGATATTCGATTTAGTTATAATTGGAACTACCGTAAATTTAATTATTTACATAATCAATAAGCAATATAAAAGTATACAAAATCATATTAATTCAAATAATAGATAATAATAAAAACATTACTTAACATCGTGTATAAAACATTAGAGTTAAATGATTAAATCAATCGTTCTTCACCGCTTCGGCGTTTCTTTGGGTAGATAGTTACAAAGCCCGCAATCCCCAACTTTTTATACACGCAACCATTATAGGGTATAATACCCGCCGCCAATAGAATAATTATATACAAATCCCTGATTACAAAACAATTATGTTACCACTATTTAAACTTATTGATAACTCAAAGGAATACGCATTCAGAGATATTGTAGAACTTCTTGCCAATGAATTTAAACTTACAGATTCTGAACTAAGAGAAGTGCTCCAAGCGGACAGCAAATTTATTTCTATAATTTTGTTGGTAGGGCACAAACTAATCTAAAGAAAGCAGGTTTAGTACAGTCTCCCAGAAGTGGAATTATTAAAATAACTGATCGTGGTATTCAAGTACTTAAATCCAATCCCGAAAGAATTGATAGTGACTACCTTAATCAATTCACTGAATTTATTGAATTCAAAAAAATTAAACATAATAGACCTCCTGTTCTTTCATCCGATCAACCTGAAACCTCTGAAGAAGTCCTTGAATATTCATTTCAGATTTTGCGAGAATCTTTAGCCAATGAAATCTTAGCTCAAATTAAATCTATTCCACTTAGTTTCTTTTGAAAAAATCGTTGTTTAATTGCTAGTAAAAATGGGATAAGAAGAAATCCTAAAAGATGCTGGACGAGTAATCCTGCTTATTTTTTTGTTTTTTTGAGATATGGCGGTACGTTAAGGGATGCTGGACAGGCAATAGGCAAGTCTGGGGATGAAGAAATTGATGGAATTATAAAAGAAGATCGTCTTGGTTTAGATATTATTTGCATAGAAGCAAGAAGTGGGGATTATATAGTTGGGCATTCAGAAATTCAAAAATTTGCTGGTGCATTACAAGGTTATAGTGCAAATAAAGGTGTTTTTTATTACTACTTCTGATTTTTCTAAAGATGCATACGAATATGTAGCGAGATTTGATAGTAAGATAGTATTAATCAATGGATAACAACTTGCTCAGTTTATGAATGATTATAATATCGGCCGTACTCCGGTGGCAGTATATGAAGTTAAACAAATTGATTCAGATCATTTTTCTGAAGAGTAAATTTTATAAACAGCGGGGAAGCAACGGCCAAAAGCAGTAACAACGACGCTTAAATTTCATTTTGATTTAAGTTGAAAATAAACGAGTAAATGTGTAGCTTTAAATTGAAGTAATTAATGAAACAAATAGCTCAATACCGCTTTTCACAAGAAGAATTGATTGTTTATAGTTCAAAGTTATATTGTGTTGTTACTGCGGATGTAAGTTGCAATTCGAAAACCTGCCTTTCCCGCAAAGGAGAGTGTAATTTTAATTATGTTATTATTCCTTCGTTTAACTTTATAGGAAAGGTGAAAGAATGAATGAAATTACAAAGCAACTTTCATCAAATAAAAGTTAAACAAAGTTTTTTTTATTTTTATTGGTGAAGGACTTTTTTGTAATATTTATAAAGATGTATTATTATGCTTGTTAATATAACAAGCAAAAACATAACATTAATAGTTTATAAAAATTTTTATAATATTTATAAAGAGTAGTGTAAAAAAAAAAGACTTGATTATTTCAAAAAAATTTGAGTTTTTTGAGAAGTGCTAAAAAAGAATAATGTTAAGGAGGGTGACTATACCTAAAAGAAATAATATTAATGCTGCAAAAGAATCTAATGGAGCAAATCTTGGATTTGAACAGAAGCTCTGGCAAGCAGCCGATAAACTTTGTAGCAATATGGGTGCTGCTGAATACAAACATGTTGTTCTTAGATTGATTTTTTTAAAATACATCTCCGATGCATTTACAGAAGTCTATAATGAAGTAAAAAAGGATGAACTTGCCGATCCTGAAGATAAGGATGAATATATTTCAAGAAGAGTTTTCTGGGTGCCCCAGGAAGCACGATGGGATTATCTTCAAGCAAATGCAAAAAAATCTGAAATTGGAGAACTCATAGATAAGGCATTGGACCTTATAGAACGGGATAATCCTTCATTAAAAGGGGTGCTTCCGAAAAACTATGCCCGCCCGGCATTAAACAAACAAAGATTGGGCGAATTAATTGACTTGATTGGAACAATAGGTTTGGGAGACAGAGAAAATAAAAGCAAAGACGTATTGGGAAGAGTGTATGAGTACTTCCTCGGTCAGTTTGCCGATGCTGAAGGAAAGAAAGGCGGACAGTTCTACACCCCACGAAGTATTGTGATGCTTCTTGTAGAAATGCTTGAGCCATATAAAGGGAGAATTTTGACTGATGCCGCGAGGGCAATTACAAAAGAAAACCCGCAACTGCAGGGAGTTATTGATATAAAAGATTTTGTTGGATCTAATGCTAGGAGGACAATATATGAATGAATTCTTGATGAATGAAGCAAGAAATATTAATTATAAAGTGATACCAATTAGTATTGAAGGTAAACTTACTATGCATGATAAGTCAATACTAAAAAATATTTTCAATAAGTTTAAAGTAACTGATATAAAATATGATATAAGTGAGAGTGAATTTAATCTTTTTTTAAATTGTGTTGATTTTGAAAAATTAAAAGAAACAATTTTAAACTATAAATCTGAAAAAATTTCAGAAACTCTCTTACTCTTATTGGATAAAATAATCTCTGAAATAGATTCTATAAAGAGTTATGGTTTAAAGGGTAAAAAGCGATTATATGTAGGTTATGACAAAGAAAGAAAAGTTCGCGGGAGAAAAGAAAAGGAAAATAACCGCAATCGATACTATTATGCAAACAAGAGTGACTTTTCTACAATAAATAATGAAATTCCTCAAGAATATATAAATAAAATTTTATGTGGGGATAGTCTTGATATTTTAAAAAAGCTTCCTGATAATTCAATCGATTTAATTTTTACCTCACCACCTTATAATTTTGGTTTGGATTATGAATCCAATGAAGACGCTCATGACTGGGAGAAATATTTTAATAAATTATTTTCTATATTTGACGAATGTATAAGAATTTTAAAATATGGTGGAAGAATCATTGTTAACATACAACCATTGTTTTCAGATTATATTCCTAGCCATCATATTATTAGTAATTATTTTATGAAAAAGCAGTTAATATGGAAAGGTGAGATATTATGGGAAAAAAATAATTATAACTGTAAATATACTGCGTGGGGAAGCTGGAAAAGTCCAAGTAATCCATATTTGAAATATACTTGGGAATTTTTAGAGATTTTTTGTAAAGGTACTCTTAAAAAAACTGGGAAAAAAGAAAATATTGATATTACAGTTGATGAATTTAAGAAATGGGTTATTAGTCGTTGGTCTATAGCTCCAGAAAGAAATATGAAGGAATATAACCATCCAGCAATGTTTCCAGAAGAACTAGCAAAGCGCGTATTAAAACTATTCAGTTTTCAAAGTGATATTGTTCTAGATCCATTTAATGGCGTTGGAACTACTACTTTTGTAGCCAAAATAACTAATAGGCGATTCATCGGAATTGATATCTCTCCAGAGTATTGCGAAAAAGCTATTGCGCGTTTAAATACTACACTTTTTTAGGAGGAAAACATCATGCCCTATTCAGTTGATGAAATCGTTAAAGCTTATGAGATATTAGTTAGAGGTATCGAAGAAGAGGCTTATAATGAGGAAGAAAGAGCTTTTGGAGGAATTATTAGAGCTGGCAAAGGTAAATTAGTTGAAAGTATTGCTCAACATATGGTTGAGATTGCATGGAATAATTTAAAAGGAGAACTTGAAAGGTTATCATTCGAAAAAAAAATAATTAAAATTCCAATCAATCCACAATATATTGACAAATTAAAATGTAAAGAAGTTAAAGACTATATAAAAAATAATATAAATGACTATTATTATGGTTTAAAGACTGATGTCCATGTCTCGATAGATAATAAGCTAGTAATGGGAATAGAATGCAAAGCATATACGGAAAATGCAATGCTTAAAAGAATTTTAGTAGATTTCACGCTTTTTAAAAACGTTATTCCAAATATAAAATGTGTTCTTTTGCAATTAGAAAGCCAATTAACAGGTGATTATAGTCAACCTAGAAATAAAATTACATATGGAAGTCATTCAACACATACATTGTTATCTTATTTTGATATAGATTTAAATATTATTACTTTGCTTGAAGGAGAAAGAAAAGTTGATAAACCAATTCATAATTCACAATATTATAAAGAATTAAAAAAAGAGATACTTGAAAATGGAATTGAAGTAATAAAAAATCTTTTAAGTGAATTTAAATGAATTTTTATCATGAAGTTTGAAATTTTAGCCGCCAATCCTCCTTTTAATGATTCCGACTGGGGCGGTGAAAGCTTACAGGAAGATGTGCGCTGGAAATTCGGAATTCCACCAAAAGGAAATGCCAACTTTGCCTGGATCCAGCATTTTATCCATCACCTTTCGCCAGCAGGAACCGCAGGCTTTGTCCTCGCCAATGGTTCTCTCAGCTCGATGACTTCCAACGAAGGGGAGATAAGAAAAAACATCGTAGAAGCTGATCTTGTGGATTGTATTGTTGCCCTACCCTCGCAATTATTTTACAACACCATGATACCAGCCTGCCTGTGGTTTATCACAAGAGACAAAAAAAATCATAAATTCAAAAACAGGCAGGGAAAAGTCCTCTTTATTGACGCAAGGAAAATGGGCGTAATGGTTGACCGAAGGCACAGAGAACTTACCGATGAAGAAATAAAAAAAATCGCAGACACCTACCATGCCTGGAGAGGAAAAAACGGCCTCGAATACCAAGACATCCCTGGATTCTGTAAGTCCGCAACACTGGAAGAAATCAGAAAACACAACTATATTCTAACACCCGGTCGTTATGTTGGCACCGTAGAGGAGGAAGAAGACGACGAAGCCTTCGAAGAAAAGATTAAGAGCATTAAAATAATAAGAAGTATTAAATGACCAAAATTCAACAAGATAACATTCTTCAAGGACCATTTTGGCCAGAAAAATTAAGAGTTATATCTATCAAAAAAATTAGTGAAGGCCAGATAAAAATAGAAGCAGTAGGAATTGATTCTAATCAATTTTACAATCCTATTCTTTCGGAAGAAGATATCAAAAACATCAAAGTATTGGAGGAAAGGCCTTTTCTATTTTCGGCTGACGGGAATTCTTTATTCCTCTTTTTGGAATCCCACCGCATAAGGAATGCTTTTCAATTCGATCCATTATGTGCTGTGAATGTCTCCCAAATCGATCCTTTACCTCATCAAATTGAGGCAGTATATCATTATATTCTGCAAAATCCCCGAATCAGATTTCTTTTGGCAGATGATCCTGGTGCTGGGAAAACTATAATGACAGGGCTTTTATTGAAAGAACTTAAATATCGTGGGCTTGTGGAGAAAACGCTCATCGTTGTTCCTGGACATCTTAAGGACCAGTGGCTAAGAGAAATGAAAGAAAAGTTTCAGGAGAATTTTTCAATTGTAACAAGAGAAACGATGAATGCTGAATGGGGAAAAAATATTTTTACCGATAAAAATCAAATTATTGTATCTATGGATTTTGCCAAGCAAGATGATGTGATGATTGCTCTCAAAGATTCTAAATGGGATCTGTGCATTGTGGACGAGGCACATAAGATGTCTGCTTATAAATATAGTGAAAAAATTGATAAAACCCAGCGTTATAAGTTTGGTGAATTGATTTCTGAGAATTCTAATTTTTTACTTTTCCTTACTGCTACTCCACATCGTGGAGATCCTGAAAACTTTCGTCTTTTACTTGACCTCTTAGAGCCAGGTTTCTTTGCTGACACCTCCATGCTTTCAGAATCAATCCAAGATAAGGACAATCCACTATTTCTAAGAAGATTAAAAGAAGATTTAAAAAATTTTGATGGTACGCCTATTTTTCCTCCACGACATGTACACACTATTAAATACTATCTCTCAGACAAAGAAAAGGAACTCTACAACGCTGTTACAGAATATGTTGAAAAGCATTTTAACAAGGCACTTAAAAAAGAGAAACGTAATGTGACTTTCGCTCTTACCATTTTGCAGCGTCGTCTCGCTTCAAGTGCTCGTGCCATAAGGAAATCTTTAGAAAGAAGATACGAACGTTTAAAGGAACTATACGAAAAAGGACAATTCCTTCAGGAGGAAGGATATGACGAGGACTTTATCGAGGATTTAGAAGAGAAAGAGCGATGGAAAAAAGAAGAAGAGTTGCTCGAAAAATTGACTTCTTCAGAAACACTTGAAGAACTAAAAAGTGAGATAGAAAAACTTGATGAACTTTTGGCTCTCGCTAAAGAAGTTGAAAAAAAAGAAATCGAAACAAAACTTAATGAGCTTAAAAAATTAATGGATGAGGAAAAACTCCATCATTCTGGAACAAAATTATTAATATTTACGGAATCCAAAGACACTCTTGATTATTTGGTGGAAAAGCTTAGAAAATGGGGGTATTTAGTAACATCAATTCATGGTGGGATGAATCTAGATGCAAGGATTCATGCTGAGGCTGATTTCAGAAACAAAGCACAAATTATGGTATCAACAGAGGCTGGAGGTGAGGGTATAAACCTTCAATTTTGTTGGTTCATGGTAAACTATGACATCCCTTGGAATCCCAATCGTCTGGAACAAAGAATGGGCAGAATCCATCGATATGGTCAACAACATGAAGTTCACATTTACAATGTGGTGGCGGTGGATACAAGGGAGGGGCAAATTCTTAATAGGTTATTTGACAAACTCTCCCAGATTAGAGACCATCTCGGCTCCTCGGACAGGGTGTTTGATGTTATTGGTGTAGTACTGGTTGGAAAAAGTTTGAAAGACCTTCTTGTGGACGCAATCGCCAACCTCAGAACAATGGAAGATATACTTAAAGATTTTGAAAGGGTTCCAGACGAAGAGGCTATTAGGAGAATAATGGAAACAAGCATGGAAGCGCTTGCCACAAGGCATATCGATTTGAGCAGGATTTTAAAAGAGCAGCGTAAGGCAAAAGAAAATAGGCTTGTTCCTGAATATATTGAAGAATTTTTCAAAAAAGCTGCGCATAAGCTTAACATTAAAATGGAAAAAAGGGAAAATGACCTGTGGCACATTTCCTCAGTTCCTTTTGAGATTCGTATTCAATCTAATGACTTCAAGATTAACTTTGGCGAAGTTCAAAAAGAATACGCAAGAATATCTTTTGACAAGGAGAAAGCATTCAAAACACAGTCTGAATTTGTTGCTATGGGGCATCCTCTTTTAGAGGCAGTTATTAATAATATAATAAACCAATTCTCACAATCTGCCTTAGATGGAGCACTATTCATTGACCCTGAAGGTAAAAGAAATGGTGTGATCTGGTTTTTGGATACAGAAATAAAAGATGGTAATAACTCGGTTGCAGGGAAAAAATTATTTGCAGTTTATCAGAATATTAATTCTTTAGAGCAACCTGAAAATTTTGTTCTACTTAATCCTGCTGTGCTGTGGGATTTAAAGCCACTATCAGCGAAGAAATCATCATCTCAGGAAAAGCCGAAACAATTTGAGCATTCAAATCTGACCACAGAAGATTCAGTTAAGACAGAGACTTCATCTGATTATGAGTTGGGAGCAGACTCGTTGGATAAAGATGCTGTCATCTCTTTCATTATAAACAATGGGGTGGAAAGTTATAAAAAAGAACTTTTTGAGAGACGTCAGAGGGACGCAAAGATTAAGGAGAAATATGGAATCCGCTCTCTTGAATCTATGATTTCTAAATCAGATGAAAAAATATCAGATTACGAAACAAGAAGAATAAAAGGCGAAAATATTCCGGATGTAACAATTCAAAATGAAGTTAGAAAAAAAGAGGATTCATGTAGTAAAAAGGAACGATTGAAAAAAGAGATTGTAGCCGAATCACACTTGTTTCTCACAGATCCGAAAATTCTTTGCTTGGTAAGAGTGATACCAGATGAAATTACTGCAAAGATGGTGAGTGATAAAGAAATTGAGAAAATTGGTATGAAATATGCCCTGAACTATGAATTACGCAATGGAAGAACCCCAGAAGATGTTTCATCTCAAAACTTAGGCTTTGATATTCGTTCTAACGATGTCTCTGGAAATTATCGCTACATAGAAGTAAAAGCCAGAGCAAAAGAGGGCGATATTGTTCTAACTCCGAACGAATGGTTTAAGGCACAAAGGCTCAAAGAAGAATATTGGCTTTATATTGTAATAAATGCTGCAAGTAATCCAGAGCTCTATTGCATTCAAAATCCTGCAGCTAAATTTAAGCCTGAGCAGGAAATTGATATTGTAAGATATGTTGTTAAAAACTGGAAAGAAAAGGCGGAGGCGTCAAATGATTAGAAATGAAATTCTAAAGTTGATAGAAAAGGGTGAGTGTGACAGTATTGAGTTTAAAGAAAATTTTGATAAGGAGACTATAGAGACTGCCGTAGCCTTTGCCAATACAAAAGGTGGAAATATTTTTATTGGTGTTTCAAATAATGGTATAATTAAAGGTATACAAATCGGAAGAGAAACACTTAAAGATTGGGCAAATAGGATTTCTCAGAGTACAGAGCCTCGAATCATTCCTGAAATAGAAGAAAATGAAATTGATGGTAAAAGGATAGTTAAGATTTACATTAAAGAATTCCCTATTAAGCCAGTTTCTGTAGTTGGAAAATGTTTTAGAAGAGTTGGCACCAGCAACCGTTTGATGACACCACAGGAAATAGCGCAAATGCATCTTCATACTACTGATACAAGTTGGGATAAATTTCCAGCAAAAGACGCGCAAATTAAAGACATAGATATTGAAAAAGTTAAAAAATACATCAAAAAAGCCAATGAAACCGGCAGAAGAAAAATAGGCCAGGAAACATCTTGGCAGGTTTTAGAAAAATTAGGATTAACAAAAGATGAACAGCCCACTTGGGCCGCAATTCTACTTTTTGGGAAAGATCCCCAGCATTTCCTTTCTCATGCTGCAATACATTGTGGTAGATTCAAGGAAGAGACCATAATTATTGACGATAGGATGATTGAAGGAACAATCATTGAACAGGTAGATGAAACTATGGAGTTTATAAAAAAAAATATTAATGTAAAGTTTCTAATGACTGAAAAACCTGAGAGGGAACAGAAATGGGATTATCCTTTAGATGCTTTAAGAGAAGCTGTAATAAATGCGGTATGTCACAGAGACTATACTATTCCTTCCAAAACTGAAATCAGAATATATGATGATAAACTGGTTGTCTTTAGCCCCGGCGGGTTACCTGCTGGTATTACTATAGAAGATTTATACAGGTCGCATTCTTCGGTGCTACGAAACAAAGTAATTGGAGAGGTACTCTATGATATCGGTTGGATTGAACAATGGGGCAGTGGCATAGAAAAAATGCGAAACGCTTGTGTGAAAAATGGGCTTCCTGAACCTAATTTTGAAGAATATCAGGGGTTCAAGGTGATTTTAAGAAAAGATGTCTATACAGTAGAATATCTCCAAAATATCGGTTTAAATGAAAGGCAAATTAAGGCGGTATTGTATGTGAAAGAAAAAGGGAAGATTACAAATAAGGAGTATCAGAAACTTAATCAGGTATCAAGGCAAATGTCTACTATAGATCTTTCAAAAATTGTTGAAAAAGGATTATTTACAAGAATTGGAAAAGCAGGAAAAGCAATTGCCTACAAATTGACTAAATTGACTAATAAATGACTAATATTTGCCTAATAAAAAACTATTTTAACGAAATGGAATAATTAGAATAAAAAAGTTGATTCTAATAAGATTACACAAAAGTAGTTCAAATTTTAGTGATGAACATAAGGAGGAGTAAAAATGACTACTAAATCCTTTATTGAATTCGATTTTCCAGTAAAAGAAGTAAGTGAAGAATCTGCACGAGAGAAGAATATAAGGCATGGGCATATATCTACCTTGCATATCTGGTGGGCAAGAAGACCTCTTGCTTCTTCAAGGGCAAGTGTTTATGCAGCATTAACACCAGAACCTAAAGATGAAGAAGAACGTTTAAAGAAAGCACAATTTATTCATAATCTTTCTAAGTGGGAAAATTCTTTAAATAAACACTTAATTAACAGAGCAAGAGAGGAAATTTTAAAGGCAAATAATGGTAAACCGCCAAAAGTTCTTGACCCTTTTTCAGGCGGTGGCGCGATTCCTCTTGAAGCATTAAGACTGGGTTGTGAGACATACGCCAATGATTTAAATCCTGTTGCTGTTCTTATAGAAAAATGCACCCTTGAGTATCCGCAAAAATATGGGCAGCCAAAAACTGTAAAGTCATATGATTTAATAGATGAAACTGAAATCAATCCATTGCTTGAAGATGTAAAAAAAATGGGGGGAATGGGTATTAGAAGAAGCAAAGAAAGAGATCGGTAAATTCTATCCTTCTGAACCAGATGGTTCTATCCCTGTTGGCTATATCTGGGCAAGGACAGTAAAATGTGGCAATCCTGCTTGCGGCGTTGAGATCCCTTTAGTAAGGCAGACATGGTTAGCAAAAAAGGATAATAAGAAGGTTGCCTACAAATTAATTTCAAAAAGAAACAAAGTTGAGTTTGAAATAAGAGAAGGTAAAGATATAGACTTTGACCCTGAAGTTGGAACAATTTCAAGAGCAAAGGTTATCTGTCCATGTTGTAACTCTACTTTAAGTGATAAAGAAGTAAGGAAACAATTCCAGGAGGGAAAATCAGGACAGAGGATGGTTGTAGTAGTATTGCATAATCTAAATAAACAGGGAAAAACCTATAGGCTGGCCACAGAGAAAGATTTAAAAATTTTTATGGAGGCAGAAAAATATCTTGAGAAGAAAAGACAGGAACTTATGGATAAATGGGGTTTTGACCCTGTTCCGGATGAACCTATGCCACCTAAAGAAACTCTTGGATTTCGTGTTCAAAGATATGGCATGTGGAAATGGAGCGATCTTTTCAATTCCCGCCAGAAACTTGCTTTGATTACCTTTGTAGAAAAGGTAAGGCAGGCACATCAAAAGATGCTTAATGAAGGTATGCAAAAAGAATATGCAAAAGCGGTGGTGAGTTATTTGGCGCTTATAAACGGTAAACTTATTGATAAAACATCTTTTCTTTGCAGATGGCTATCTACATCAGAACAAGTGGTAGCTACATTTTCTCGCCAAGCATTACCTATGGTTTGGGATTATGGGGAATTCAACACTTTAACAAATGAATTTGTAGAGTGGTGTTCAAGCGTTGTATCTCATCTATCTAGAATATTTGCAAATTCAATCACTAACATAACTCAATCCTCTGCAACATCTTTACCCTATCCTGATAACTACTTTGATGCTGTCATTACCGACCCACCATATTATGACAATGTTCCTTATTCTTACCTTTCAGATTTTTTCTATGTCTGGCTAAAAAGAACAGTTGGAGATTTGTATCCTGAACTCTTCGCCACACCATTAACACCAAAAGCAGAAGAAATTGTAGCTTATTCACATGGCGAAAATGGGCTTGAGGGCGGCAAGAAGTTTTTTGAAGATATGATTGGCAAAGCCTTCAAAGAAATGTATCGTGTGTTAAAACCAGAAGGTATTGCCTGCATTGTCTTTGCCCACAAATCTACTGACGCCTGGGAGACAATAATAAATGCACTTCTTAATTCCGGACTTTATCTTACTGCATCCTGGCCCATACATACCGAGATGAAAGCTCGTTTGAGAGCAAATGAATCAGCTGCTATGGCGTCATCCATCTATATGGTCTGCCGCAAACGAGCTGAAAACAAAACAGCATACTTTAATGAAATAAAGCCGCAGATAGAAGCAAGAATTAAAGAAAAATTAGACCAATTCTGGAATGAAGGGATTGGCGGTTCTGATTTTTTTATTTCAGCCATTGGACCTGCAATGGAGGTTTTTGGTAAATATGAAAGTGTAGAGAAGATATCAGGGGAGAAGGTTTCAGCAGCAGAGTTACTTGAATTCATCCGAAAAAGCGTTAGTGAATATGCATTAACAAAAATACTCAAAAGTCCACAGCTTGGAGGAATAGGTGAAGAAACAAGGTTTTATCTACTCTGGCGTTGGTCTTATAATGGTGCTAAAGTTCATTTTGACGATGCAAGAAAACTGGCGCAGGCAATTGGTGTTGAAATTACAGAGCACTGGGGTAATGGTTTCATTAAAAAAGATAAGGAATTCATTTCCGTGTTAGATGCAAAAGAAAGAGGTAAAAAGTTTTTAGAAAGAGAAAAGTTTGAAACTATGATAGACATATTACACGCGTGTCTTCTCTATTGGGAACAAAATAAGCGCAAGTCAATCTCTGAGATACTTGAAGGAACGGGTAATCAAAACAATAACTCTTTCTGGCAGGTAGCACAGGCAATTTCGGAAGTTCTTCCGGAAGGAGACAAGGAAAAGCAGATGCTTCAGGGCTTTCTTTATGGAAGAGAAAGCTATACAAAAGAAGCAAAATCAGTTAAAGATCAAAAGTCATTATTTGAGGAGGAATAAAAATGGCATTAAAATTATGGTGGCAGGTAGCAACACCTCATAAAGATATTCGTGAGGGCAAATTAAATGAGGCAATTTTTGCAGCAGATTTGGGTGATGTGCATATTGGCAAAGCGCCATTGGAGTATAACGATCCTGTACTCTTTTTCCAAAAAACCTACCTAACTCAAGGATTAAAAACCCTTCTTGAGAATGTACTCTTCCGTTTAAATGGTGGAAAGGGTGATCCAGTAATACAACTTCAGACACCATTTGGAGGTGGTAAGACACATGCACTTCTTACTTTATATCATGCTATAAAAAATCGAAAAGAGATCGCTCATTTACCCATCATATCTGGACTACCAGAGATCAAGAATGCGAAAGTAGCAGTATTTGTTGGGACTCATGCAGATGCAGTATCTGGAAAAACTCTTTGGGGAGAAATCGCTTCTCAGTTAGGACAATACGAAGTTATAAAAGACCATGACAGAAAGCGAATTGCTCCCGGCAAAGAAAAGTTTCGACAGATTCTTGATGCTTCAGGTCATACCCTTATTTTATTAGATGAACTTTTAGAATACATTGTCAAAGCTAATCGGGCAGAAAAAGTTGAAAGAATTACGCAAGGTCAAACACTTGCTTTTATTCAAGAGTTAACAGAGCTTGTTGCTACTTCAGGTAAAAGTGTTCTGGTTATTACTCTTCCTGCCAGCATTCTTGAACAATATGATGAAGAAGCAGAGAAAACTTTACAGCAGTTGCAGAAAATTTCCGGAAGGGTAGAAGCTATTTATACCCCTGTAGAAGGTTTTGAAATTTATGAAATAATAAGAAAGAGATTATTTGAAAATATTGGCGATGAAAAAACAAGGAGAGAGGTAGCACAGAGTTATTTTGATCTATATCAAAAATTAGGAACGGATGTTCCTTCATATGTAAGGGAAGTTGCATATCGTGAAAAAATTATCCGTGCTTATCCATTTCATCCTGAGCTGATTGATGTTTTATACGAGAGGTGGGGCTCATTTCCAACATTTCAGCGAACGAGAGGTGTTTTAAGACTTTTAGCGGAGATTGTAGCCGACACTTATAAGCAGAAAATACCCTCTCCACTTATTCAATCTTCAATGGTCAATCTGGAGAAACCTGTGTTGAGAAGAGAATTTATTAAACATATAGGCAATGAATATGACAGCATTATTTCTTCCGATATTGCAGGTAAAGATGCTAAAGCGTCAAAAATTGATAGAGAAATGGGAAGTGAATATGAAAAATATGGTATCGCAAAAGGAATTGCTACTTCTGTATTTTTAAACTCATTTAGTGCTGGAGCAAGTAAAGAAACAACTTTGCCAAGAATTCGAGTGGCTCTTTTACGGGAAGGTATCCCTGAAACTATCGTTGGTGATGCCATCGCTAAGTTAGAAGAAGAACTTTGGTATTTTCACTCCGAGAAAAAACAGTATGCTTTTAGAAGTCAGCCAAATTTAAATCGTATAATAGTTGATAAAGAAGAGACTATTTTCGATAGCAGAATAATAGAGGAACTTAAAGCAAAAATTCAAAAATCTTCAGGTGATGCATTTGAAGTTTATCTATGGCCAGAAAATTCATCAGACATCCCGGATAATAAAAACCCTAAACTTATAATTCTTTCTCCGGATTTTTTATATGATTCAAATAAAGAAAATAAACTTGTATCTGAGTTTTTTGAAAAAGCCGGCACTGGTTTCAGGGTATATAAAAATTTACTGTTTGTTCTGTCTATGGATAGTACCCAATATATTATTTTAAAGAAATCATTGAAGCGTTTTCTGGCACTTGCAGAAATACAGCAAGACAAAAATCTGATTGAAAGATTAAATAAAGAGAGTCAGGAGGAATTGAAAAGTAAATTAAAAGAAACTGAAAAAGATTTACCTATGAAAATTTTAACTGCCTACAGGTATTTGGCGATATTAGATGTAAATGGAGTAAACTGGTTAGACGTAGGTATTCCAACAGTTGGGTCAAATGACAGCATTTCGAAAAGAGTTAAACAGTATCTGATTGATAAAGAAAAATTCTTTCTCGCGTAACTACAAAGTATATAATTGAAAAAACATTTGCAAAAGAAGAGAAAGAGAAGACTTTGCGAGAAATTTACGAACTTTCTCTTAAGACTCCGGGAATGTTTCTTTTTGAAAATGAAAAAGTTATAATCGATGCCATACAAGAGGGAGTAAAAAATGGTTTCGTTGGAGTTAAGGAAGGCACAGAGGTTTATTACGAACAGGATGTTTCTCCAACAATGGATACTGTTGTTTTGCGTGGAGAAGTAGCAAAAGAGATAAAGCAAGCAGAAAAAAAAGAGAAAGAAAAAATAGAAACTAATATACCAGAAAAAGGGGAGGAAGTAAAAAAAGAGAGTGGAACAGTTAAAAGTTTGACTTTTAGAGCTAAAATTCCATGGGATAAATTTTCTGATGTAGTAAGTGGAATCATTCGCCCCTTAAAAGATAAGGGACTTCCACCAGAGATTACCATTGAAGTTAGAGCAAAAACAGAAGAAGGGTTTGATAGAACAACATTGGACTCCAAAGTTAGGGAAACTCTTAAGCAGATAGGTGGAAAAATAGAAGAGTGGAAAGAGGAATAATCACTATATATTAAGGATAGGAAAGAAACATTTTTAATAGAGGCTACAGTATTGATAAAGGCATTTTCACTGGCTATTCCTAATGAAGAAGCGATGAAAATCAAAGAAGAAGTTGGCTTCTTCCATTTAATAAAGTCAATCCTATCAAAAACCGTTGATGAAAATAAAAATGATGCGCAAGATCAATTCGATACAGCAATTAAGCAAATTATATCAAAGGCAATTGTATCGGATAGGATAATTGATATTTTTGAGGCGGCTGGGATTCAAAAGCCAGAAGTATCTATTTTATCGGAAGGCTTTTTTGAAGAAGTAAAAGGAATGCCTAAAAAAAATCTGGCCTTTGAAGCGTTGAAGAAATTGCTCAGCGATCAGATAAGAACAATTTCCAGGAGAAAACTCGTTCAAGGCAAGTCTTTTTTGAAAATGCTTGAAGAGACAATAAAAAAATATACCAATCGAAGCATAGAAGCCGCACAGGTTATTGAAGAGCTTATAGAACTTGCACGAAAAGTTCAAGATGAAAAAAATAGAGGAAAAGAGCTTAACCTGACCGAAGATGAAATCGCATTTTATGATGCTCTTGGGGTTAACGATAGTGCTGTAAAGGTCTTGGGCGATGAAACCTTAAGAAAAATTGCCCTGGAATTAACGGAAATGATAAGAAAAAGCGTTACCATAGATTGGACGCAAAGAGAAAGCGTGCAGGCTGATATAAGATTAAAGGTTAAAAAGATATTAAGAAGATACGGCTATCCGCCGGACAAAGAAAAAGCTGCCACAGAAACAGTATTACAACAGGCAGAGCTTATAGCCAAATGCTGGGTGGAAAATTGAAATTTTATTCTTATGATACTATTGAGTGGAGTTATAAAAACTGAATGATAGAAAATAAGAAACTACGGCAAAAAGAGATTTATAGCAGATTTTAGAACAGCACACAACATCGGCTATACGCCATTAAGACGTTGCATAGACGCATAAATTTTCGGTAATATTTAAGAGGTATAATCTATGCAATTTGTTTACATTGATGGAAGTGTCTATACTTGTAGTTACAATAAATTTTATACAAATTGTAAACAAAAAATAAGGAAATTATGGGAAGGATAGGCAATCTGATGAGCACAATGTTTCCTGTTTCAGAAGCAAAATATAGTATATATTACTATCTTCCTTTAGTCCGAATTTCGGCTACACTGAAACTTTGTTTGTGTGGGGGAGAAGGGAATTCATATTGATGCTGATTCTTTCTAATATATATTTTCTATGAAAATAATTCTTTCATAAGGCCTTTAAGGGATAATGGAAAGAAGAAATAAAATTATAAGCGAAACTAAAAAAAGTAATAGGAAACAAATTTCTATCCGGGAGACTCTTGTAAAAATGATTTGCAACGAGAATTTAATTGGATGAGTAGGGGATTTTAAAATTTCTTTTTTGTATAGAAAATTTTTAAATGAAAGTGAAAAAGGGGGGAATGGATTATTTTACTGGAGGATGTTATACTAAATACTATAAAGTTAGATGAATAAAAGATGTTATTATAATTGAAGTGAAAAATTAGGGCTATTTATATTGTAATTAGTTGATGCAATAATTAATTTTATATTGTAAAGTTTAAATAATTATTTAAAGAAAAAAAATTGGTACAGGAAAGAAAATTATCTCTTTTTGAGAAGTACCTTACGCTCTGGGTATTAGTTTGTATTGGTGCAGGTATTCTTTTAGGAAGGTTAGCACCGGGGGTCGCAGTTAAGTTGGATTCGCTTTCGATTTACAATGTATCAATTCCGATTGCTATTTGTTTGTTTTTTATGATGTATCCGATTATGGTAAAGATAGATTTTGCAGAGGTAGTTAGGGCTGCGAAAACACCTAAACCAGTTGGTTTAACATTGTTTATTAATTGGGCGATTAAACCGTTTACAATGTATTTAATAGCTACTTTCTTTCTGGGATATTTATTCAAAGGGTTTCTGCCAGGGACTGAAGTTATTAAAACTGGGCAGGAAGTAGAGTTATGGAGAAGTTATATTTCAGGTGCTATTCTATTGGGAATAGCTCCCTGTACGGCGATGGTGTTGATGTGGAGTTATCTAGCTAAGGGAAATGATGGACTTACGCTGGTTATGGTGGCAATAAACTCTCTTACAATGCTTGTGCTTTATGCACCTCTTGGTGGAATTTTACTTGGTGTTAATGCGATGCCAATACCCTGGCAGACTATTTTATTATCGGTAATGATTTATGTTGCTTTGCCATTGGTTGCTGGATATTTTTCAAGAAAATGGATTATAAATTCTAAAGGAATAGAATGGTTCAATACAAAATTTTTACACAGGCTAACTCCGATTAGTATAACTGCGCTTCTTGTAACTTTGGTTCTATTATTTTCATTTAAGGGTGAAGTAATAATTAATAATCCACTGACAATATTATGGATTTCTATTCCACTTTTCATTCAAACAATTTTAATTTTTAGTCTTGGATACTTTGTTTTAGCAAGACTGCTTAAACTTTCTTACCACGATGCAGCACCTGCTGCAATGATAGGTGCTTCTAACCATTTTGAAGTTGCAATTGCTACGGCAACAATGCTTTTTGGTTTGTCTTCTGGGGCAGCATTGGCGACAGTAGTTGGTGTTTTGATAGAAGTGCCGGTAATGCTTATGCTTGTTTCAATTTGTAAGAAATATTGCTATTTGTTTAAGGAATGCTATTTAGATTCACCGCAATGTAAAAGCAAATTTAATGCTCCTGAAATTAAACAAGTATAACAGTCAAAAATTCCGGAATTGAAATGAAGAAAAATATAGAACTGTTTTTTGCAGAATTTTTAATTTTATCATAATTTTACAGATTGCAATAATTATTTAATTCATAAAAAGTTATTTAAGAATTAAAATTTCATAACTAAAATATTAATAAGGAAAGATGGTAAAAAAAGAAGATATAAAGAAACAAGTAATGAAGGGGTATGCAAAAATTGCTAAAATGGAAGGCTCCTGCTGTGCCCAAGCTCAGTCTTGCTGTGGAAGTGTGGATTTAAATCAGGATATCAGTAAGAAAATAGGATATACAGAAAAAGAGTTGAGTGCAGTTCCTGAAGGTGCGAATTTAGGACTTGGTTGTGGAAATCCTGTTGCACTTGCATCTTTGAGAGAAGGGGAGATAGTGCTTGATCTGGGTTCAGGTGCTGGGATAGACTGTTTTCTGTCAGCACAGAAAGTTGGTAAGAATGGAAGAGTTATTGGGATTGATATGACACCAGAGATGGTTGAAAAGGCAAGAGAAAATGCAAAGAAAAGTGGTTATACAAATGTGGAATACAGACTTGGAGAAATAGAGAATCTACCTGTAGCGGATAATTTTTGTGATATAATTATTTCCAATTGTGTAATTAATCTTTCACCTGATAAAGAAAAGGTTTTTAAAGAAGCATATAGAGTATTAAAACCGGGTGGAAGACTGATGATTTCTGACTTAGTATTATTGAGAGAACTTCCTGATTTTATTAAGAATTCTGTTGAAGCATATATTGGTTGTCTTTCTGGTGCTATTTTAAAAGATGAATATATTGAAATAATAAAGGAAGCAGGATTTGAAGATGTTGAAATAATTGATGAATCTACATTTCCCATCGAATTTATGGTTAATGACTCTAATGGGAAAGCGATTATTGAAAATCGGGAACTGATTTCGGAGAAAGTGAGGGAAATTTCTAATATAGTTTCAAGTATTAAAGTCTCAGGAATTAAACCTATAAAAGTTTAATTATGAAGCTTTTGTAACTAAGATATAATAATTAATTTTACAAATTTATAAAATAAAAAAGTAAGAATTACTTTACAAAGAATTATACCAAAAATTTTGATTATTTAGAATCAAGATGAAAATAAAAACTTGTATCTTACAGCGATGTTCTACAAGCAATTAAGATTACGCGTTTCGATTAAAATAAAAATATTCAATAAAAAAAATTATTTTAGAAGGGAAATAAATGAAAAATGAAGATTTTATTTACTTAGTAGAAAATGCAGTCAAAGCACCATCAGGACATAATACACAGCCATGGAAATTTGAAAATATTGAAGATGGTATTGTTATTCATCCTGATTTTTCGAGAGCGTTACCTATTGTTGATTTGGATAATCATGCTTTGTATATTAGTTTGGGATGTGCTTTGGAGAATATTGTATTTGCTGCGAAAAGAAAAGGGTATGAATGTAAAGTTGGTTATCCTGAAGATGAAAATGGCGCAATAACTGTAAAACTAAATCCAGCTGCAACAAGAAGTCCTTCCAATGAAGATTTATTTGATTTTATTGCAATAAGACAGGTGAACAGAAGTAAATATTCTGACAAAAAGATTAATGACGAAGAGCTTGAAAAACTAAAATCATCTTTTAATTTTGAAGGTGTTTCAGTAGTTATTATGAATGGCAAGACGAATTTTGAAAAAATCATACCTTTTATAATAGAAGGAAATAATTTACAGTTTCAAAACAAACAGTTTATAAAAGAACTAACCAGCTGGTTTCGTTATTCAAAGTCTGAAGCAGAGAAAACAAGAGATGGTTTATGGACGGCAGCAATGGGATTACCCAATATGGGAAAACTTATTGGTAGTTTTGTAATGAAAAATTTTGTAACAGCAAAAAGTGAAGCAAAACGACTTGCAGATTTATTGGAATGTACTCAAGGTATTGCAATTTTTGTAGCAGATAAAAATGATGTGGAAAACTGGGTTAAAACCGGGCAGGCTTTTCAACGATTTAGCCTTACTTTAACAATGCTTGGTATATGTCATGCACATCTCAATATGCCCTGTGAGGAATTAGAAGTAAGAAAAAAATTAGCAAAAGAATTAGGAATTGAAAACAAACACCCTTTATTACTTATAAGATATGGTTATGCTGATAGAAAAATGCCATATTCATATAGAAGAAATGTTAATGATGTAATAATTAAATAATAAGTATATATATTATTGAAGTGATTTTCAACTGTTATAATTGGTTGAAATCATTTGATTATAAAGTATAAAATTTTATAAGTTAATAAGTTTGATAATTGTGCAGAATATATTAAACAGCTAAAAAATTTAATAGAAAAAAATAAAGATTAGATTTTTCGGGGTTATTGATTAAAATACCTTTATTTTTTCAATAATATATCTACAATTAATTTTAATAAAAACAAACTAAATTTTGTAATAACTCATATAATTATTGAAATTAAATTTTCAATATTAAGTAAAATTTAACATAATAATGCGGTGCTTAATTACTTAATTATATGTTTATTTATATATATAAATATGTCTAATTTAGAGCAAATAAAAATTTATCCGTTATAAAATTATTTTGGAAATAATTATTTTATATGTTGACTATTAAAGAAACATTATTTAGATTTGCTATAATTAATAGAATTATTAAATAATATTATTAATATGAAAAATAAAAAAGATGAAAATACAGAACAGAAAATAATTGATACTGCCGAGAGATTGTTTCTTGAAAAGGGTTTTGCGATGACCTCAACAACTGAAATAGCGAGGGAAGTAGGTTGTAATCAGGCATTAGTACATTATTATTTTCGTACTAAGGAAAAGTTATTTGAAGCAATTTTCGAAAAGAAAATAAAAATGTTTGTAAAACCTTTTTTGGAATCAAAGGACGAATACAAACCTTTCGAAGAACGCTTGAAAAATCTTATAGAAAATCATTATGAATTAATAAAAGCAAATCCGAAGGTCCCTTTTCTTTTTTTAAATGAGTTATTAACAAATCCAGTAAGATTGGAATCATTAAGAAAGAAGATTGGAGATTTACCTAAGATGTTGCTCGCAAAAATTGATGAAGATTTAAAAACAGAAATTAAAAAAGGTACAATCAGACCAATGAATACGATAGATTTATTTATTTCTATATTATCATTGAATATTACTATATTCTTAATATCTCCTGTGTTAAAAAACATTATAAATCTTTCAGATGATGAATTAAATAATATCATAGAAAACCGAAAAAACGAGAATGTACTTATGATTTTAAGATGCTTAAAACCTTAAATTTTTTTATTAATGTTAATAGATTTATTAAATAAAATAATTAATTTTTAAGGATATGATTATTAAATTAAATAAAAAAGCTTTATTATGAAGAAATATATTATATTATTTTTACTATTATTTAGTTTTCAAAACTGTTTTGTATTTGCTCAACTTACTATAGATGAATGTCAGGAAAAAGCGAGGAATAATTACCCACTGATAAAGCAATATAGTTTAATAGATAAATCAGAGGTCTACAATATATCAAATGCTAATAAAGGATATTTACCACAAATATCATTCTCAGCTCAGACAACTTATCAATCAGAAGTTACGGAATTTCCATCAAATCTGGTTCAGGTAATAAATCAAATTACAGGACAGAAAGTTAAGATTCCATCGGTAAATAAAGACCAATATAGAATGGCTTTAGAATTAAACCAGATGATATGGGATGGTGGTGTCATTGCCTCACAGAAAAAAAATATTAATGCAACAACAGAATTAGAGAGACAAAAATTAGAAGTTGATTTATATAAAATAAAAGATAGGGTATGCAATTTGTTTTTTGGAATTCTCATAATAAACGAACAGATAATTCAGCTTGGATTATTACAAAAAGAATTAGAGATAAATTATGATAAAGTAAATGCATATATACAAAATGGTATCGCAAATCAATCCGACCTTGATATTATCAAAGTAGAGCAGTTGAAAACAACACAAAAAAAAGCAGAATTAACTGCAATTCAAAAATCATATAGAGAAATGCTTGCTGTTATGATTTGTGATTCCATAGCTTTGACAGATTCATTGGAAAAACCAAACTATCAGGTAAATATAGACAATGAAATTCAAATTAATCGGCCTGAATTAAAACTTTTCGATGCTCAAACTAAATTCCATTTAAGTCAGGAAAGTATAATTAAATCTGGAAACCTTCCTAAAATAGGCCTTTTTCTACAGGGAGGTTACGCAAACCCAGGGTTGAACATTTTCGAATCTGGATTTACTTTTTATTATGTTCTTGGAGCCAGATTGACATGGAATTTTTCGGGTTTTTATACTCAAAAAAATAATCTCGATAAAATTACTTTAAACAAAGAAATTGTTGAATCACAAAAAGAAACATTTTTATACAACATCAATTTACAGATTATTCAAGTAAAAAATGAAATTAAAAAAATAAAGGAACAAATTAAAATTGATGATGAGATTATTGAACTTCGTAAGAGCATAAAAAAAGTTACCGAAGCAAAAGTAGAAAATGGAACTCTGACTGTAACAGACTTAATCAGAGAAATTAATGCTGAAAACTCTGCTATTCAAGAGAAAGCACTTCGTGAAATTCACTTATTGCTGGCTATGTATAATCTTAAAAACCTTACTAATAATTAGCAATCAAAAAATGTTAAAAATATGAAAATAGTAAAATACATCATTATCGGAGTTTTATTTATTTTATTAGCTTCATGTGGAGAGAAGACAATTAATCATGATGCTTCTGGAATATTTGAAGCTAATGAAATTGTCGTCTCAGCTGAAGTTACTGGAAAAATACTCGAATTTAATGTTGAGGAAGGAATGAATTTGCAAAAAGACCAGTTAGTTGGATATATTGACAGTATGCAGTTGTATTTACGCAAGAAGCAATTACAAAAGAATATACGAGCCGTTAGAAGTCGCCAACCAGAAATTCACAAACAGATTGCAGTAATCGAACAACAGATACTTACACAAAAAAAAGAGAAACAACGGATAGAAAGTTTATTATTAGCTAATGCTGCTACACAAAAACAATTAGATGATATAAATGCTCAAATTACCTTACTTGAAAAGCAACTGGAAGCTCAAAAATCATCTTTAAATGTGACAAGCAAAGGGATTATAGGAGATGTTTTAACACTTGAAGTTCAGATTGAACAGATAGATGACCAATTAAAAAAATGTAAAATTGTTAATCAGATTGATGGAACTGTACTTGTAAAATATACTGAAGTAAATGAGTTAGCTCTGCCCGGAAAAGCATTATATAAAATAGCAGATTTAGAAAATATGATTTTCAGAGCATATATAACATCCAGTCAATTAACAAAGTTAAAGATTGACCAGAATGTCAGGGTGTTTGCGGATTTTGGAGAAGAGACAAGGAAATATGAAGGGAAGGTTGTATGGATATCAAATAAATCTGAATTTACCCCTAAAACAATACAGACAAAAGATGAGCGTGATAATTTGGTTTATGCAATAAAGATTGCAGTAAAAAATGATGGGTTTCTGAAAATTGGAATGTACGGAGAAATTGACCTTAAAATTGAATAATAAATTGAAAAGGTTTTAAATAAATGGAAAATAAATTTGCTGTAACTTGCCAATCGATTTCAAAACGATATATAAAAAACACTCCTTTCGAAAAGGTTAATGTTAAAGCACTGGAAGATATTAACTTTGATGTACGAACCGGAGAATTGTACGGAATTATCGGACCAGATGGAGCGGGAAAAACTACACTATTCCGTATCCTTGCAACATTAATTCTTCCTGATTCAGGAACAGTTATAATAGAAGGTAAAGATTTAATTAAAGATTTCAAAATCATTAGACAGGAGATTGGATATATGCCTGAGCGGTTTTCACTTTATCAGGATTTAACTGTAGAAGAGAACTTAAATGTTTTTGCTAAATTATTTAAAACAACAATTGAAGAAAATTATTACTTGATTGAAAATATTTATATGCAAATCGAACCTTTCAAAAACCGAAGGGCAGGCAAGTTATCCGGCGGAATGAAGCAAAAGCTTGCGTTGTGTTGCGCGCTGATACATAAACCCAAAGTATTATTACTCGATGAACCAACAAGAGGCGTTGACCCAGTTTCCCGAAAAGAATTTTGGGATATATTAAAAAAGCTTAAAGAACAAAATATCACGATCATATTATCTACTTCTTATATGGATGAAGCAAAATTGTGCGAACGAATAGCATTAATACAAAATGGAAGTTTCCTGAAAATTGATTCTCCGGAAAATATTATAAACCAATTTAAACATAAACTATGGTCAGTAAGCAGTGATGATATGTCTAAACTATTAAATGACCTAAGGAAAATTTCATATATAAGGACATGTTTTCCATTTGGAGATTCACACCACATTACTCTAAAAAATTATAGAAGGAACTTAAATGAACTAAAAGCTGAATTGGAAAAGAACGGACATACATCAGTTGAAATAAAAAAAATAAAAGCTTCGATAGAAGATTGTTTTATGGATTTAGTTTTAAATATTAAGTAGAAATATTATTTAATGGATAATTCAAATACAGCATTGAAAGAATTAAAATCAGAAGTTGTAATTTCAGTAAAAAACCTTACAAAAAAATTCGGGTCTTTTATTGCTGTAAATAATATTTCGTTTGAGGTCTTTAAAGGAGAAATTTTTGGATTTCTGGGTGCAAATGGTGCCGGAAAAACAACCGCGATGAGAATGCTGACAGGTTTGATTCATTCTACTTCGGGTGAAGCATTCGTTGCCGGATATAATATCAATACACAATCAGAACAAATTAAGAAAACCATAGGATATATGAGCCAGAAATTTGCTTTATATAATGATTTAAAGGTATGGGAAAACATAAGACTTTTTGCCGGGATTTATGGCGTTCCGGAAAAAGATATTAAACGCCGCACAAATGAATTATTAGAGCAACTTGGTTTGGAAAAGGAAAGTAACACACTTGTAAAATCTCTTCCTTTAGGATGGAAACAAAAATTAGCATTTTCAGTTGCAATTTTTCACGATCCTGCTATTGTGTTTTTAGATGAGCCAACAGGAGGAGTTGACCCCGCAGCGAGGCGGAATTTTTGGGAGTTAATTTATCAGGCTGCTGACCGTGGTATTACAGTTTTTGTAACAACTCATTATATGGATGAAGCAGAGTATTGTAACCGAATTGCAATTTTAGTAGATGGTAAGATAGAAGCGCTTGACAGTCCGAAAAATTTGAAAATAAAATTTAATTCAGACAGTATTGATGAAGTATTTCATAAATTAGCAAGGAATTCAACTCGTAATTCAGATTAATATGCAACAATTTTTAACATTTGTAAAAAAGGAGTTTTATCATATTTTCAGGGACAGATGGACAATGATAATTCTTCTTTTATTGCCCATTGTGTTACTTGTTTTGTTCGGTTTTATTATGTCTTATGAAGTAAAAAACATTTCCTTTGCTGTTTATGACCCATCCAGGGATATTGCTACTCAGGGTATTGTAAATAAAATTTCTATGAACGAGTATTTCATTTTTTCCGGATATCTTGATAGCCCTAAACAGATAGAAAAAGTTTTCAGAAGCGGTAATATAAAACTTGTAATAGTTTTTAGTGGGAGATTTTATGAAAATATAATGCATACAGGAGATGCACAGGTACAGTTAATTACAGATGGTTCAGATCCAAATACTGCTTCTATGGTGACAGTGTATGCTTCAAATCTTATAATATTATACCAACAGGAATTAATGGGCGAAATGAAAATTCCATATCAAATTAAACCTGAAATTAAATTTCTATATAATCCTACTCTTAAAGGTTCATATAATTTTGTTCCTGGTGTTATGGGTATGGTGTTAATGTTGATTTGTGCAATGATGACTTCGGTTTCTATTGCCCGTGAAAAAGAGTCAGGAACTATGGAGGTTTTACTTGTTTCACCTTTAAAACCTATA
The DNA here is from genome assembly GCA_013348845.1 of Candidatus Tepidiaquacella proteinivora. GTDB lineage: Bacteria > Bacteroidota > Ignavibacteria > Tepidaquicellales > Tepidaquicellaceae > Tepidaquicella > Tepidaquicella proteinivora. Next base: position 409,189 of record CP054675.1, read on the forward strand.
CAAATTATAATATCTAAAGTTGTACCATATTTCTTTATATCTATTGTAAATCTAACAACAATTCTTCTAATCACAGTTTTTGTACTTGATATGTCAATTCAAGGAAACTTATTACTACTAATTCTTATTTCTTTAATTTTTATTTTTGTCTCGCTATCTATTGGATTACTTATTTCATCAGTTGTGGATAAGCAGATGGTTGCAATTTTAATTTCTGGTATGGTATTAATGTTGCCTGTAATAATGCTTTCCGGAATGATGTTTCCAGTAGAGAATATGCCATTTATACTTCGATGGTTATCGGAAATTATTCCTGCTAAATGGTATATGAATGCAGTAAAGAAAATAATGATACAAGGACTTGGATTTTCTTCTGTATTAAAAGAATTCATAGTTTTAAGTTTTATGGCAATAATACTTATTTTCGCAAGTGTTAAACGATTTAAATACAGATTGGAATAATTATGCTCAAATATTTAATTGAAAAAGAATTTAAACAGTTTTTCAGAAATACATTTTTACCTAAAGTAGTAATAGCGTTGCCATTGTTTGCAACTCTTATTTTTCCATTAGTTGCAAATTATGATATAAAAAATATTAATTTAAGCATTGTTGATAATGATAAGAGCTCATACTCAAGTCAATTAATTCGGAAAATTGAGTCTTCTGGTTATTTCCGGATTACAGATGTATCTTCCACTTATAGTTCAGCATTAAAAAGTATTGAAGAAAATAATTCCGATATTATTCTCGAAATACCGAACCATTTTGAAACAGATATAGTTAAGGAAGGGGAAACTAAAGTGTTAATTTCGAGTAATACTGTAAATGGAATGAGAGGTGGTTTGGGAAGTGCTTATCTGAATTCTATAGTTTCTGATTTTAATTCAAATATTCGCAGCGAACTGATGCAAATAATAAAAGGCAAACAAGTTCCTTCACTTGAAATTGTTCCTATGTTTAAGTTCAACCCACGGCTTATTTACAGGGTATTTATGATTCCGGCAATAATGGTTATGGTATTGGCTTTAATTTGTGGGTATTTACCTGCTTTAAATATTGTTGCTGAAAAGGAAAGTGGTACATTTGAACAGATGAATGTTACTCCTGTTCGTAAGATACATTTTATATTAGCGAAACTTATTCCTTACTGGGTTGTAGGTTTTGTAGTACTTACTATTTGTTTTTTTTCAGCGTGGGTATTCTATGGGTTTTTACCTGTCGGCAGTTTTATTACGCTGTATGTATTTACAAGTTTGTTTGTATTGGCAATTTCCGGTTTTGGATTGGTAATTTCCAACTATGCAAATACATTACAGCAGGCAGTTTTTATGATTTTCTTTTTTGTTATAACATTTATTTTCCTGAGTGGCTTATATACTCCTGTTGCAAGTATGCCTAAATGGGCTCAGTTTTTAAGCAATTTTAGCCCATTAAAATATATAATTATGGTATTTCGCTTAGTATATCTTAAAGGAAGCACAATCCCTGATTTAATTATACCATTTTTTTCATTAATAGGGTTTGCAATATTTTTTAATGGGTGGGCTATTTTAAGTTATCATAAAAAGAACTGATAGAAAATTTGGATTAGTTAGTTGAGAACTATTATAAATATCTTTTGATTGTAATCATTATAGGAAAGTATCTTTAATTTTTTTAATTATTGAATTTGAAGTAGAAAAAATGGTTATTATTTAATTTGTATTGCACGCAATTCAGCTAAAGATATTTATTAATTGTATTGTTAATCTTTTATTTCTATTTTAATTTAATAATTAGAAAGTTTTTCAAAAAATTGAAAAGAAAATTTTCTAAATATCCTCCAGCTGATTTAATTGTTTGCTGGCTTAAATATAAAAATGATTTATCTATTTTATTAAATGACGGGTGGTATAGAATCCCTCTGGAAAAAGCGCCTAAAAATATTTTTAATGTAAAATACCTCGCTTTTTACCAATCGTATGTATTTGGGAAAAATGCTTACATTATTAAACATTTCGGTACTATTGATAAAATTCAGTCCTTAAAACGGTATGAGTTATTTCCCAAAGAAAAAACAAATGTAAAATCCGGATTAGATTATCTGAAGATATCAATGAAAGATATGAATATACTTGAAAAGCCGATAGTAGCAAAGCGTCCGCGAAAAATTGTTTTCATAAATAGTACTTTAAATAAACTTCTAAACGCAAATGATGTTAATGACCTGTTTCACAATAGTCCTCTTGAAGATACACTCTGGTATCATCTGAAGAAAAACAACATTGTAGCCGAACGACAATATTACATATACTCGGGAAAAAATGCATATTCACTTGACTTTGCTGCTTTCTGCAGGAAAGGGAATGTTGATATTGAATGTGATGGTGATACTTACCACACAGGAAAAGAAAAAGCTGAACTTGATAACAAACGAGATAACTATCTTACAAAAAAAGGCTGGAGCATTTTAAGATACAATACATCACAACTTAAAAAAACTGATGAGTGCGTTGCAGATATTGTAGAGCTCATCTATCGCAAAGGTGGAATTTTGAGGTAAGCTTTGATAAAGAAGAATTGTTGATGAAAGTATTATACAAATTATGGTTTAGAATATGAAAAGTATTTATATAAAGAATTATTTTATGTTTTATTTAGTAATTTTTTCAAATTTTTTATTATTGAAGAATTTTTTATAAAATATTTAATGGAGGGTCTATAATGTTTTCCATAATGAATTTTGATAGTCTGTCAGGTAAGGTTTTTAAGAAATTATTTATTCTTCTTTTCATAAACATAAGCACTATTGTTTTCGCGCAGGATGCAAATTACAATATTGAGGAATATGATTTATATATACAGCCTGACTTTTCAACTAAAGAACTATTAATATCAACAAAAATTACTTTGAACAATCCGGATTTACAGGATACATTTTATTTCGGGCTTAATGAAAGATTTGATTCATTGATTGTCAAATCTGAATCATCATCGGTTTCATTACAAAGAGAGGATGGATGGATTGTTATCGTTTTACAGAAGCCAATTAAACAAGAAAAATTTCTTTTTGAGACAAAAGGTAAGCTGGGTAAAAGTGATAGTGAAAATAGGGATGTTGTTACCGATTCCAGTCTTTTTTTAATATGGTCGGATTGTTTTTATCCAATTGATTTTAATCATTGGGCAAAAGTTAAAACCACAATTTTATTGCCAGATAATTTTAAAGTAATTGCTCCGGGTAAACTAATAAATATTAAAAAATATGAAAATTTAATTGAGCATACATTCATTACGACTAATCCTGTTGTATGTTTTTCAGTTTTCGCAGATTCAAGATGGATAGAAACGAGAAAAACAATTAACGGAATAGAAATGCAGACACTTCTTTACCCCCAAAATCAAAAATTTTCAGAACAGATTTTTCAGACAAGTAGCGAAATTTTAAATTTTTATTCAGAAACTTTTTGCGAATATCCTTTTGACCAGTTTAGTTTTATTAACCTTGACGGGATATACGCAAGGCGAGCGTTTCCTGGCTTTGTGGGTTACAGCCCTGCTTATCTGGTTAAAGAGTTTACAAAAACAGGTTTTGATGCACATGAAACAGCATTGCTTTGGTGGTTTTATACAATAAGAGGAGATGGACCGGGTAGTTTCCAGTGGACAGAAGGTTTTGGTGATTATGCAGAGTTCCTTTATGATGAAAAATATCAAAAACCAATCCCTGAGATTTTTCAGTATTTTCGTAATGAATATCTTAAAATGTCCTCAGAGGAGGATGTTATGTACTATGAACTAAATGGAAGCACACCACAGAAGATTGTGCATGGGAAATACCCCTGGCTTATGCATATTATCCGTTATAAAATAGGTGATGAAAAATTTACAAAAACGATGAAACTAATATTCGAAAAATTTAGATTCAGAACATTTAGTATCGATGAATTTATATCTGTACTTGAAGAAGGTTCCGGGCAAAGTATGCAATGGTGGCGAGAGCAGTGGCTGGAAAGAAAAGGGGTTCCTGTGATAACATTTAAATCTGATATTCAGTATAATACCGATTCTTATATTATTAAATGTATTCTTTCACAAACAGGGAACATTTATGACTTACCAATTGAAATAAAAATTGATACTGAAAAAGGAACTGAATTACACAAGATAAATATCAAAGAGAAAGAAACTATAATTACTTTCGAATCAAAAGAAAAACCAATTAAGATTACACTTGACCCGAATCATTGGTTATTAGCAAAAATAATTTATCTGAATCAGAATTTGTAGTGTTCTGATTTATAAAAATTTTTCTATGATTTATTTGAATAACAGCAATTCTCCTGATAATATCTCTGTGTAGTATGATTTTAGTAATTGGTTATACAAAGAAAAATTGTTTATTGACTTATAGTTTGATATACAAAATTCATCTTTACGATTTAAGATAATATACAAGGATTATATTGCAAAAGAATAAATGTATATATATATTATAAAATTAACAGACTTCATCAAAAAATAAACTAATATGATTGTTAAAATAATCAGAAAAATTTTACATTTTTTTAGTTTAGATTCCGAACTTGAGAATCAAGACAAGGTTTATGATGAAATTTCTAAGGGGGCAATTTTCAAAGGAACTAATCTCTGGATTTTATTCTTTTCAATTATTGTGGCTTCAGTTGGTTTGAATATGAACTCAACTGCTGTGGTAATTGGCGCGATGCTTATATCACCGTTATTAGGACCAATAAACGGATTGGGATATAGCATTGCTACTTATGACACAGAGCTGTTCAGGAAATCTATAAAAAATTTTATATTTGCAATATTAGTAGGACTTATAGGTTCAACAGCATATTTTGCAATAAGTCCAATTTCTACAGCACATTCAGAATTATTAGCAAGAACAAGCCCTACAATATATGATGTATTGATTGCATTATTTGGTGGCTTAGCAGGTATCGTGGCAATCAGCAGCAAACATAAAGGAAATGTTATTCCCGGTGTTGCTATAGCGACTGCTCTTATGCCACCATTATGTACAGCCGGATATGGATTAGCAACGGGTAAATTGAATTTTTTCTTTGGTGCTTTATATTTGTTTACAATCAATACCATATTTATCGCAATTGCTTCCGTCTGGATTTCCCGTATATTAAAGTTTCCTATAAGATCAATTATTGATGAGCGGAAAAAGAGGAGAATTAATAGACTAATTACTTTATTAATTACAATTGTACTTTTACCAAGTATATATTTTGGATATGAACTTGTGAAACAAGAAGATTTTTTACAAAAAGCAAATAATTACGTTTCGAATGTATCAATTATCGAGGGGAATTATCTTTTAAAAAGTGAAATTGATGCAAAATCAAGTAAAATTATTTTAGTGTATGGTGGGACAACACTTTCAGAAAATCAAAAAAATATTATAATTAAAAAATTATCAGATTTCAACATTGAAGATGCATCTGTAATAATAGAACAGGGATTAACTTTCTCCAGCAAAGATGACAGAAACACTGAATTATTTAAACTTAGAGAGCAAATTTATAATCTGAATACTTTATTAGCTAAAAAGGATTCGGAAATAGATAGTATATTAAATAAACAGAAAATGGGGCTTGAAATTTTAAATGAGGTTAGAACTATTTTTCCTCAAATTAATGGATGCTTGTATTCTGAGTCTTTAAACTACATTGATTCATTAGAAGCACCTCAGAGCATACCAGTTGTAATTTTATCAACGGATAGAAAAATTCGAAATGATGATAAAATTAAGATTAATAATTGGCTGAGACAAAAATTAAAAAACGATAATGTAAAGATTTATTATGAATAAATTATAAATACCGCAAAGTTGTGAATATAAAAGTATCAATCAATTATTTCATTATACTAACGGGTTTAATTTTTTGATTTTAAGTTTTTAAATATTGTTGTGAAATTATATAGAAACTATTTACATACTTTTAATATCACCAGTTAAAATTGTTTTCTCAGTTTAATAAATTTTTAAAAACTTTTTTTTGTTTATAATTTCATAAAATAAATCTGAGATTTCTTTTTGATTTTAAAAAAGAATTCAATAAAATTTTTTTATAATGAAACTATTGTATTTTTAGACAAAATTTTATTTAAATTAAAAGAAAATATGATAGAGTTTCAATATTTTAATGGGTGTCCAAATGCGGAGAAAACATTGAGTAATTTAAAAGAGCTTATCTTTGAGGGATTAATTCGTGAGGATGAAATTAAAATAACTGAAGTCCCTGATATTGATTCTGCAAGGGAATTAAATTTTCAGGGTTCACCTACTATTTTAATTAACGGACGGGATATATATACAGAAGAAAAACCCACATCATTCAATTATAGTTGCAGGGTATATACTATAAATGGTATAAGAACAGGTGTCCTTCCAAAAGAATTTATTCTGGAAAAAATAAAAAAACTTCGGGTGTGATTTATTTATCTTGTTTTATTGAAGACATTTCTGATTAACTATTAGATGAATTCATTAAATCAGGAAGTGATATAAACATGAATTGTAATTTGAAATGTTAAATTGAAAATATGAAAGTGAGATAGTTACTTTCATTAAGGTAATGATTAGAAGGGGATATTGAATTTCTAATATATAACTTAGATACTATGTATCTTTAAACATTTTTCTAACTACTTTTATTAAATCGTCAATTGAAAATGGTTTTGATATGTAGTGAGTAAATCCTCTTAATAGAAATTCTTTCTCATCTTTTTCAGCGGCAAAAGCAGTTATTGCTAATATTGGTGTATCCTTGTATTCAGGTATTTTTCTTATCATTTCCATCAGTTGTGCGCCGTCTATACCACGCCCAAGGTTTATATCTATCATTAATGCATCGTATTTATTTTTCTTTACTTTTTCTAATGCTTCGTCTGCTTTTTTTACCATTTCTATTTTATAATGTTTAGGAAGTACTCTTGAAACTAAATCCAGCGCTATATTTTCATCTTCCACATAGAGAATTCTTTTTGTCGGTTGTACATTGATGAGTGAATCTTTTTCAGTAGTGTTGTCAGTTTCAGTTATTGTAATTGATGTATCCACCTGCGAAACCCGTTGAACTGGTAATTCTATTGTAAAAGTAGAACCTTTTTCTAATTCACTTTCCACAGTTATTTTACCTCCCAACAACTCAACATATTTCTTTGTGATAGTAAGACCTAATCCGGTTCCTTCAAAAGCACGGCTTCTGCCTTCACTGACTTGTCTGAATTCTCGCCAGATAATTTCTTTTTTATCTTCGGGAATACCTATTCCGGTATCTGCAACTTTTATTATCAAATATTTACCATCCTGTCTTTTTTCAATTACTGATTTAAGTTCAATACTTCCTTCATTTGTGTATTTTATTGCATTGCTAATCAGATTATTGATTATATCTCTTAATAAACTATCTTCTGTTTTAATAATCAGTTCATCTTTTTTATATTTTCTGTCAGTAAAGATATTCTTTATGTATTTAAGATTTTTCTTTTCAGCTGCTTTACTAAATAATTTAAATGATTCATCTAAAAGCTCTTCTATATTAATTTCTTTTATTATTAATTTAGGTTTTTCAAATTCAAGTCTTGTTAGACTTAAAACTTTATTTAATGTTTCAATTAATCTTTTAGATGAATTATGTATTCTGTTAACAAATTCTTTTTGTTCAGGGTCTGTTATCAATTCAGACAAAATCTCAGAAAAGCCAATAATTCCGACAAATGGAGTGCGAAGTTCGTGACTCATATTTGCAAAGAAATATGATTTTACTTTATTCATTTCTTCTGCTTTTTCCTTTGCTGCGATTAATTGTTCTACCATTTCCTGTCTTAATTTTACATTAACCAATAATTGAGCAAAGACTTTTAACAATTGAATTTCTTCATCTGTGAATACACGACGTTTTTTTACAGCATCAAACCCAATAAATCCGATACAGATATTTTCATTCATCATTGGAACGGTAATCAGACTTTTGATTTCCTGCGGTTCAAGTATTTGTCTTACTCCATCAGATTCATTAAGAGCGAAAACATCTGTTACTGTTAGTATTTCTCCTTTCTTATGTTTTTCTACCCACCAGGGAATCATATCAAGTGGTACGTTTTGCAAATTATCAATTTGTGGAGATATTCCTTCAGCACACCACTCAAAAGTATTAATACAGACGTTTTTATTGTAATCGTAATCAAAAATGTAAGCACGGTCTGCATTAACAAACTTTCCAATTTCTGCTAAAGCATTCTGAATTTCAGAATTTACTTTATCAAAAGAAATATTAATAAATCGGGAAGATATCTCCATAAGTAATTTTCGAAATTCGTGTTCATATTTGATTTTAGCTTCCATCAATCTGAGTTCGGTAATATCTTCAGCAACTCCTTCTATCCAACCTTTATCCGGGTAAATTTTTGCTGAAAACCTTGCCCAGAAAATTGATTTGTCTTTTCTGTAGAAACGTGCTTCGAAATTTTTTACAACACCATCTCTTTTTATTATTTCTATCATTTTTTCGCGAGTGCCGGCATCAACATAATTCTGCGATGTAACATATTCTTTGATGAATTCTTCTCTGCTATCATAACCAAACATTCTGGCAAGTTGTTCATTACTCTCTAATATTTTACCGTCAGATATTCTTGTTCGGAATAAGCCGACTTGTGCATTCTGGAAAAGATTACGATAAGTTTCCTCGCTTTCGCGAAGTTTCTCTTTTGCAATTTTCTCATCTTCTAAGATACTTAGAAGTGCTTTTCGTGCAAGGTCTGAATTTTTTTGTGTTGTATTCATATTTTTTATTTTTTCACCACTAAGACACTAAGTTCACTCAGTACCACTAAGTGTTTCTAAGTGTTCTTAGTGTCTAAGTGGTATTTTTTCTTCTTTTAATTCACCACTAAGGCACTAAGTTCACTCAGTACCACTAAGTGTCTCTAAGTGTTCTTCGTGTCTAAGTGTTTTTCTTTTCATACCACTAAGACACTTAGTTCACTCAGTACCACTTAGTGTCTCTAAGTGTTCTTCGTGTCTAAGTGTTTTTTGTTTTTTTACCACTAAGGCACTAAGTTCACAGAGTACCACTTAGTATTTCTAAGTGTTCTTCGTGTCTAAGTGTTTTTTCTTTTCTTACCACTAAGGCACTAAGTTCACTCAGTACCACTTAGTGTTTCTAAGTGTTCTTAGTGTCTAAGTGGTATTTTTTCTTCTTTTAATTCACCACTAAGGCACTAAGTTCACTCAGTACCACTAAGTGTTTCTAAGTGTTCTTCGTGTCTAAGTGTTTTTTCTTTTTTTACCACTAAGGCACTAAGTTCACTCAGTACCACTTAGTGTTTCTAAGTGTTCATCGTGTCTAAGTGTTTTTTCTTTTCTTATCACTAAGGCACTAAGTTCACTCAGTACCACTTAGTGTTTCTAAGTGTTCTTCGTGTCTAAGTGTTTTTTGTTTTTTTACCACTAAGGCACTAAGTTCACTCAGTACCACTTAATATTTCTAAGTGTTCTTCGTGTCTAAGTGGTACTTCTTTTCTTTTCCAAGTAGTTCAAGTAATTCATTTACTTCTTTTTTCAATTCTATAATTCGCTCTTCACGACCTAATATTACATTTTGCCAGCGTTTAAGTTCATCAAGTTGCTCAAGTGTTTTTTCATCCGCCCGTTTCCGTTCAGTGATGTCCTGTGACGCACCGTAAATGCGGATAACACGTTTACATGTTTTATCGAAAATTGGTTTTGCATAATCGCGAAGCCAGCGAATTTCTCCACTGGCAGTTACCCATCGCATTTCACAAATATCCGGTTCACCACTCGCCACCTTTTGAGCATGAGCAAGAGCAATCGGCAAATCTTCTGGAAACACTAAGCTTTTCCAACCGCCGAGGGCATCTATTTCTTCAATAGTATACCCAAATACTTTTGTAAACGATTCCGTCAGCCATTTATCTTTTAATTCTCCCTCAGGGGATATATCAAAGATATAAGCGTAGTCAGAAATCATATCAGCAATTATGCGATTACGCTCTTCAGACTCTTTTAATGTGTTCTCTGCTTGTTTGAGATCTGTAATATCCAGCATAGAAACAACACTCTGCTTTGTGCCGGGAATTATTCCAACATCAAGCATGACATCGCGTATTTCTTTTTTCTTATTAACTAATCTAACTTCATATTTCTTCGGTGCTTTTTCCGGATCTTCACGCCGCAATTTATGATATTTAAGCATTAGTTCAAGGCTCTCAGGCGCAACATAGTTTGTCCATTTTGTTCCTACGAGTTCTTCAGAGCTGTATCCGGTATCTAACAGGCATTGATTGTTTGCTGCTATAATAGTATTATCTTCATCAACTACTATTGTTGCTGTACCCGTAGCTTCGAAGATCGCCTGGTACATTACACGACTCTCTTGAAGATCGCTCTCCATCTTCTTACGCCCGGAAATATCTGTAAGAATATGTACAGCTCCATTATATTTTCCATTTTCATCAAGGATTGGGTCAACAGTAATTTCAAACCACTTCCCGTTTTCCTGCATTTCCATACTTTCGCGTTTTAAACTTTGCTTTGCACGAATAAGTGGGCACTCGGGTATTGATGAACTGGTCTTATGCACCAGTTTAAAGCAATTCTTTCCAATAACATCACTTTCTGTACATTCCAATCCTTCAATAACAAAATTATTCGATTGTATTACTCTTTGTTCTTTATCAAGTATCCAGATGCAGCTGTTTATGGTGTGAAATGTTTTTTCCCATTGTTTAAGTAGAAGCTTAATTTCCAAACCAAGCCGTTCTTTCTCTTCAATTGCTGATTTCAATTGAATGACCAGTGGCTCTTGTTCGCCAAGCAAAACATCTACTTTTCCACTTTTAATTGCATTTAAAAGTGCTTCAGTTTCTTTAAGCTTTGCTTCTAACTCTTCGTATGTTGGTTTTTTATTTTTCATAAAAGCCCTTATTAAATCAAGCTGAGTGTTTTAGCAAGCGATTCGGGACTATCCAATGAACCAATAATTGTTGTATTTATATTTGAAGATTGTACAATTAATGTCGGTACTGCAGTAATTTTATTTTCGATTGCTGTCTGGTAGTTCTCATAAACATCAATGATTTCGAGTTTGTACTGGTCAGTTATATAAGTTTGGCAAAAACTTTTTAATACTTCACTTGCCTTTTGTGAATTAGGGTCCTTCCCTGCAACAAACAGTTTAAAACAATATTTTTGTTTTATTTCTTTCTTGCTATTTGAATTTTCTTTTCCCATTACTATATCTATCCCTTATTGTTTAATGAATTTTCATCATTTGGAGAAGAAGCACCGCGTTCTCCTGCACGTTGTCGTAAATTAATTTCATTCTGGTTTTTAAGTAGTTTTAATCTCTCTAATTCAAGTTCTTTTTCTCGTATCTGATATTCTAAAAGTAGTAGAGTTTCTTTATCCTTTGCTTCCTGTATTAATCGTGCTGAGCCAGTAAGAACTTCTCCTTCTCCAATATAGATATTTTTTAACTGTATGCCATTGTCGGTAATTATGTATTCGCGTTTTTGGTTGGAATGATGACTACCACGCGATTTCAAAACCTGAATTATCCTGTTAGTTTCACCTGCTAACTCTACATAGAATAAAAAGATGGTTGTATCAATCATCGAGGAAATGTCAATTCCGGATACTTCGACGTACTCTTTTGTTCCGGTTAATTGGTTTATAAACAGAGTAGTAATACCTTTGGTTTTGGCTAAATTTAAAGTACGCATCAGGTATTCAAAGGCTGCCTGTTTACCACCCATACGATGTGTAGCAGAAATAGCATCAATTACTATATGTTGAGGTTTAAATTCATCTATTTTATTTTTTAGTACAATAAAATGCTCTTCGGCTCCCATTTCTTCGGGGAACTGACAGAGGAATGATAAGGTATTGTGTTTTGTAAATTCATCAATGAACAACCCTGCGCTTTTAACATTTCCTATAATTGCTCTTTCCGATTCTTCGAAGCTTACATATAAAACTTTTTCACCGCGTTTACAAGTAGCATTAACAAAAGTTGTAGCTAAAATAGTTTTTCCAACCCCGGGAACGCCGGCAATTAAAACACATGATGCTCTGCGATAGCCGCCACCCAAATGTTTGTCCAAATCTTCATTACCGGTGGTAATGTGCTCACCTAACTCTTTATGCCGTAAACCAAAAGTTGTAATTGGTGTAAGATGAATTCCTTTTGAAGTAATCACATACGGATATTCATTCCGTCCAAATTCAGAGCCACGGTATTTTGCAATTCTTAATCTTCGGGTTGAAATTTGATTGATTATTCTTGCATCTAAATAAATCAGACAATCGCTTAGAGATTCGAAAAAGTCTTCAAAAGGTGACACAGCTGTTTTTGTAGGTCGTACAGTCATTACAATAGTAAGACCAGAATTTTTCATCCATTCATCGAGCAAATGCATTTCTTTTCTTATATCTCGTGGATTATCGAAAAGTCGAAGTATAACATCGAGAGCATCAAGTACAATTCGCTTGGCACCCATTTCTTTAACTTTGCCTGAAACCATTGCTAACAAACCTTTTAAAGAAAATTCCCCGCTGATAAAAACATCGGTATTTATAAATCCTTCAATTATGCAGAGTTTATTTTGTTTCTCGAGTTCTTCGAAATTCAAACCGAGAGTAGCAGCATTTTCACGGGTTTGCTGGGTAGTTTCTTCAAAGCCAACAAAAATGCCTGGTTCTCCATGCAAAGCTCCATAGTATAAGAATTCGAGCCCGAAAATTGTTTTTCCCGAACCAGTCTGGCCATTAATAACTGTAGTGCGGTTATAAGGCAGTCCACCTTCAAGAATTTCGTCCAGTCCCTGAATATATGTAGGGACTTTACGAATTTTGAAAGAAGATATTTTTTTTGATTTTAAGTCTTTCATCTTGATATCTTATATTAAAGAAAATTATTTAAAATATATTATAAAACGCCCTGTTAACAACTTTTCAATTTTATTTATTTACGAACATAGACTAAATCAATAATTCATTATAAATATAATAAAAATTTTTTTAAAAAAATAAATTTTTCGCAGATATAAAAATAGATTTCTTCTCAGTAGAAGAGATAATTATTATTAATAAATAATTTATTACAGAAACAAATCATAATCAAATGTTTTTTGTTGTATATAACCAAGACTTTTTTCGTACAATCTTTACAATATAAATAATTTTTTTAATGTTTACTATCAGCAGTTAAACTTAATAATTACTCTCTTAAAATTAACTATTATATTTAGTAATTATTCAACTTGAAATCAAATAAAATAAATAATAATTTAATTACAAAATGTATAATTGTCAATATTCTTTTCTGCTTAATTAGAAATGGAATAAAAATTAAATAGACATTTTATAAGGATAACTTGATATGGATTAATTTAAATAATGAATTATGACCAATGAATGGAATAAAATAAAACTAAGCGATTATGAAAATCATATGTCTGAACCGAATGTGCTTCAATTGCAAACATTAAACCGGATTACACAAAAACAGATTATTGATTATAATCCATTAAGTCTGGTATTTCTCGGAGTTGCAGGTGGAAATGGACTTGAATATTGCAAAGATATCGGGCAGGTATTTGCAATTGATATTAATAAAAACTTTTTAGACACTTGTATTAAGAGATTTCCATATACTAATATTGAGTACATACATAAAGACCTGAATACGGATGAACTCAATCTGAAAAATATAGATTTAGTAGTTGCAAATTTAGTCTTCGAATATCTGAATGAAGAAATTGTAATTCCCAAAATATCAAAAATATTGAAAAGCGGTGGAATTCTTTCAATAGTATTCCAGATTGATAATAACAACTCATTTGTAAGTAAAACTAAATATTCCGATAAGTTAGCCTGTTTGGATAATATTCATCATACAGTAAAAGAAAATTATCTGCAAAATATTTTAGAAGAAAATAATTTTACGAAAGTTTCAGAAGAAAATTATCCATTACCAAATAACAAATTATTAAAAAGGATAGATTATAAGTTAAGGTAAAATTACAGAAAAAAATTTATTTAAATCTATTTAATTATTTTGTGCTTTACAGGTTATACTTTTTCTGCAAGGATTTTTCTGAAATTTTAGTATTGTTATACAAAATATAGGTATTATTTGAAAAAAATTATTAATATTTATTAATGAACTATTTAAATTAAAATTTTGTATTATTATATAATTAAGTAATTAAACTAAATAATATAAAATGGAAAATAACGCAAATAAAGAAAGTAAATGCCCGGTAACAGGTGCAGGAAATAATTCTTCAGTCGGCAGGAAAAATCCCGACTGGTGGCCAAATAAATTGAAACTAAATATACTCAGACAGAATTGTCCAAAATCAAATCCGATGGGTGAAGATTTTAATTATGCGGAAGAATTTAAAAGTCTTGATTTTGAAGCATTGAAAAAAGATTTATTTGAATTAATGACAAATTCTCAGGATTGGTGGCCTGCGGATTTTGGTCATTATGGTCCGCTTTTTATTCGTATGGCTTGGCACAGTGCAGGTACTTACAGAGTTGGTGATGGCAGAGGTGGAGCAAATGGTGGATTGCAGAGATTTGCTCCGTTAAACAGTTGGCCTGATAATGTGAATTTAGATAAAGCGCGCAGATTGCTATTACCTATTAAGCTGAAATATGGTAGGAAAATTTCTTGGGCAGATCTTATGATTCTTGCTGGAAATGTTGCTTTAGAATCTATGGGATTAAAAACTTTTGGATTTGGTGGGGGAAGGGAAGATGCATGGGAACCAGATGAATCTATATACTGGGGATCGGAAACTGAATGGCTCGGGAATAAAAGATATTCAGGTGAAAGAGAATTGGAAAATCCGCTTGCTGCTGTGCAGATGGGATTAATATATGTGAACCCGGAAGGTCCCGATGGTAATCCAGACCCACTGGCTGCAGCTAAAGATATCAGAGAGACATTTTCCCGTATGGCGATGAATGATGAAGAAACTGTTGCCTTAATCGCCGGAGGACATACTTTTGGAAAAGCCCACGGCGCCGGGGTAGCTTCACATCTTGGTCCGGAACCGGAAGCGGCTGATATAGAACAGCAGGGAATGGGTTGGAAAAGCAGTTTTGGTACAGGCAAAGGAAAAGATACAATAACCAGCGGACTGGAAGTTACATGGACTCAAACGCCAGTAAAATGGAGTAATTATTTTCTTGAAAATTTATTTAAGTATGAATGGGAGTTGACTAAAAGTCCGGCAGGAGCATACCAATGGGTAGCGAAGGATGCACCTGAAATAATTCCTGATGCGCACGACCCGACTAAGAAACATAAACCGACAATGCTAACGACTGATTTGTCATTAAGATTTGACCCAATATATGAGAAAATCTCAAGGCGCTTTCTTGAACATCCGGATGAATTTGCAGATGCTTTTGCAAGAGCATGGTTTAAACTGACACATAGAGATATGGGACCGAAAATAAGATATTTAGGACCGGAAGTACCAGAAGAAGACTTAATCTGGCAGGATCCAATTCCTGCGGTTAATCACAAATTAGTTGATGAGAAAGATATTTCTGAGCTAAAAGACAAAGTGTTGAAATCAGGTTTGTCAGTAAAAGAGTTAGTATTAACTGCATGGGCATCAGCATCAACATTCAGGAATTCAGATAAAAGAGGAGGTGCGAACGGTGCACGAATAAGACTTGCACCGCAAAAGGACTGGGAAGTAAATAATCCTGAACGCTTGAAAAAAGTCCTGAATGTTTTAGAAGGTATTCAGAAAGAATTCAATAACTCTGATAATGATGGTAAGAAAATATCACTTGCAGATTTAATAGTGCTGGCAGGATGTGCAGCGATAGAGAAAGCAGCGAAAGCTGCAGGTTATGATGTTAAAGTGCCATTTACTCCCGGCAGAATGGATGCTTCGCAGGAACAGACGGATATAGAATCCTTCAAAGTACTTGAACCGGTTGCTGATGGATTCCGGAACTATGCAAAAGGAAAAGCGGGAGTATGTGCAGAACATATTTTAATTGATAAAGCGCAATTGTTGACATTAACAATACCGGAATTGACTGTTCTTATAGGTGGTATGCGAGTATTAAATGCGAATTGGGACAATTCAAAACACGGTGTATTTACGGATAAACCTGAAGTGCTAACAAATGACTTTTTTGTAAACCTGCTTGATTTAAATACAGAATGGCAGCCAATATCCGATGATAAAGTTACATTTGAAGGTAAAGACAGGAAGACAGGAAAAAAGAAATGGACTGCTACCCGTGTTGACCTTGTATTTGGCTCAGATTCAGAATTAAGAGCAGTAGCAGAAGTATATGCGGGTTCAGATGCAAAAGAAAAATTTATTACTGATTTCATTTCTGCCTGGAATAAAGTAATGAATCTTGACCGTTTCGATTTGATATATAAATAACGATAAAATAATTCAGAATAAAAAAAGGCTTTGCAATGCAAAGCCTTTTTTATTTATGAAAACCCGATTATATAAGTTGAATATTATATTATTGATATCGTAATAATCAGGGAAAAATTATATAAATTAAATATTTTAAGTTTAAAATTTTCATAAATAAAAATTATTAACAAAATTTAAATTCTTTTCTAAAATTTTTCAGGGTATGATATCAATAAATTAGAAATAGGATTTTAATTGTTTATTTTGTTTATTATCTTTGATTGATAAAATAGAAAAAAAGTGAAGAGAAATTTTTTATTTTTATTATTTATTTTTTGTTTAAATAATATTGTGTTAAGCTATTATAATGAAGGGGATATTACAAGGATCATGACGATAAATAAGATGATAGGAAGATTTATTCCGATAAGATTGTTTGATGATGTTAATAATAAATATACTAATATCGGTAATATTACGATGACGATTACAAATTACGGGACAATTGGCAAGGGATATTGCGGTACTCAGCCATCCTGTCAGTATCCGAAAAATTCAGGAATTGAACATTTATGGCTTGGCGGGATTTGGATTGGCGGCATTAAAAATGGGGTTCTGAGTGTTACGACCGGTGCTATTGATGTATCTAATGCATTAAAACAGGAAGGATTTGAATTTTTTAATGCACCGGGTTCAGGAATTCTTGAACGCTCATCGCTCATAACATCACCAAATTATAGACCTGATGCAGTATCGCATCAGGATTTTGTCTGTGAGTTTTTTGATACTATTACTACGGGTGTGCAGTATCATACACCGCTTGGTATTAAAGTTATTCTTGAAAGTTATACTTATGATTTAAATTTTGCAAACTTTTTCGTTATTCTGAATTATAAGATTGTTAATATTGGATATAATGGAAATTATTCTGATATCGACAGCATATATATTGGCTTATGGAAGGATTGTGTGGTGAGAAATATTAATATCACACCGGGCTGTAATGTCGGTACATCGTTTTTCTCAAAAGGTGCAAATGGATATAAAGATTCGCTCAGACTTGAATATACTTATGACCACAGCGGTGATGTAGGATTTACTGATAGTTATGCAGCAGTAAAATTACTTGGTGTATCGCCAAAGCCTGTAAATGATACGGTGAAATCTTTTTACACAATCTGGCAGTTTAAGAATACCACTGACCCGTTTTATTTTTCACCGCAGACGGATGAAGCAAGATATACAAAATTAAAAGGATATTTGACTTTAAATCCGCCAACAAGAATAGATACAACGAGAATAAATTATTTAAGACTAAATCCGGGTAACAGGGTTACATTACTTTCATACGGACCATTTAAAAAACAGGATGGAACAGCGCTATCTTTAAGATACTCACTTGATACGATAAACATTGTATTTGCGGTAATAGCTGCGAAAAAATATGGAACAGACCCACCAAGCTTTGATACTGAATTACAAAAGAAAAATCTTTATAATAATGCCGGGTGGGCACAGCGTGCTTATGATAATGGGTATAAATTACCATCACCACCGGATATTCCAATTACAAAAGCTGTAATTGAAAGTAGAAAGGTTACACTCTGGTGGACAAATAATGCTGAGTATTCTGTTGACCCGATTTCAGGTAAAAAAGATTTTGAAGGATATAGAGTATATAGGACAAATCCGGGTAATGATATAATTTTAAATCAGGATTTATTAGAGCAATTAAAATTAGTTGGTGATTTTGACAGCTGCTGTAATAATTATAGTAATAATACGGGATTTAAATTTATAAAGCAAAATACCCCTAAAATGTTTGAAGGGGATACTAATAAGTATTGGTACAAGTTTGAATTTCCAAATCAATTAAATGGATTTCAGTATGTATATACAGTAACTGCTTATGATAAAGGAGACCCGAGCCAGCAATTAGAGTCGCTAGAAAGTAGTTTACTTGCAAATACGAAACGAATTATAGTCGGGACACCACCGCAGGATAATGATTGGGCAGAAGTTGGAGTATATCCTAATCCGTATTATGGTAGTGCGTATTGGGATGGAACAGGCACAAGGTCAGAAGTCTTAAGAAAAATTTATTTTTATAATTTGCCTTCGAAATGTGAAGTTTCAATTTGGACGCTTTCAGGAGATTTGGTTGATAGATTTATTCATGATGCATCAACATATAACGGTACGGATATAGAATGGTTTAGAACTTATGGTGATGGTACACAAAAATTTTCAGGCGGCGAACATGCATGGGATCTAATATCTAAAAATGACCAGGCAATTGCAACAGGACTTTATTTCTTTACTGTAAAAGATTTAAATTCAGGAGTAATTAAAAAAGGAAAATTTTTAATAATTAAATAATTCTATAAGATATGAAAAAATTTAAACTAATTCCAATTCTACTATTATCAGGATTATTCCTTTATGCACTGATAATACAAATTCAGTCATGGAATCCGAGAACTATAATGGAAATACAATTTAAAGAATATGATTCACTATTATACGGAAAGGATAAATCAAACTTATTAGGAGATTCTGTCGAGATAACAGGAAGAGTTGTTGCTCCGCCGCAGGTGAATACACCATGGGGTATAAAGAGTTTGCTAAGAGGTACAAACAGTTGGACTTGCTACATACAGGATACATCAAATGCGTTATGGGGTGGAATTGTTGTAAGGCAGGCTACAAGATATACAAATACATTTATACAAAATGTTGATACCGGTAATATTATAAAAATCAGGGGAAAAGTTCAGGAATTCTGGGCAACAAATCCAACTGGGACTTCCGGTTGGTTGACGCAGATTGAATTGGATACAAATTCTGGTCCAATAACTATATTATCACTTGGCGGTTCAAGACCAGCACCGAAATTAGTTTATGTATCAGAATTTGTTTCGGGTGATTCTCCTACAAACTGGACTATTAATTATGTAGATGGAGAAAAGTATGAAGGTATGTATGTTGAGTTCAGAAATGTGGAAACTTCTACCGGTATAGGTAACAGACAACCATTTAGTATTGTGGATTCAGCAGGAAATAGATTATATATTAGGGATTTTTCTAATTTTTATTCAACATCACCGAGCCCATCTTCAGATACTTTATATAAACTATGGAACTGGTCAGTCCCAACACCTGGTACGCAAGTCAATTATATTAGAGGTGTTATTATTAACGCAAATAATGAAGGTGCATTTGGTAATCAGTTGCCTTATGCTCTTGTGCCTATTTATCCGAATGATATAAGTTTAGGACAATCGGCTCCGCAGTTATCAAATCCATCGAAAGACCCGGGCGTGCCAACCCCATCAGATAGTGTTACTGTTAATGTTACGGTTACAAGTGTAACTCCAATTACTAATGTAAGTTTATACTGGAGAATAAATGGCGGAGCATTTAGTCAGAAGAATTTTGTTAATACTGCAGGAAATATATATTCAACAAAGATACCGCCTTATCCACTGAATACACTGGTTGAATATTTTATTAAAGCAACAAATTCAGCCGGACTAACGAGGCTACTCCCTGCAGATACCTTAAAATCAAAACTATTTTATGTAGTAAAAGCAAGTGATTCACTTTCAATACAGGAAGTACAATTCTGTCCGAATAACGGAGGGAGGTCTGGTTATGAAGGTGCTTTTGTCAGAGGTATTCAGGGAATAGTAACAGCAGATACAAATGATTTCGGATATTTCTATTATGTAAGTCCGGGTGGTACACAATCATCACCGCCGAAAGTATTTATTCAGAACGGCACAGGTCCATATAGCGGTATCTGGATTTCAGGTGCTACCGGTCATCTTGTAAGAGGTCAGTTAGTCAGAGTCAGAGGTGTAGTAGAGGAAAATTATTCCGTAACAAGAATAAATGTTTCAACAGAAAGTGATGTTACAATATTATCAAGCGGAAATCCACTACCCCCGGCAGAAATATTACCGACTTCTGTATTAGCAAATAGTAAACAGGATGGGGATACAACTATTGAGAAATGGGAAAGTGTATTTATAAGGTTTAACAATCCCGTTACGATAAATTGTATTAATGCCGGTATTGGGTTGATTTGCACAACAAATGAACCACTGCCAGATACTACATTCAGAAGAAATTATGGAGAGATTCTTGTTTATGATAATTCTTTAATTCCGGCAAGAATAGAGTTGCAGGATGGAAACCACACATTTACAAATAACTGGGATGGTGATACAACAGGAAAAACTTTATTGACAAAGAACGATATAATCTCTTTCGTACAGGGTATATTATATTTCTCTTACAGTAATTACAAATTACTTCCACGAGTAAATTCTGATTTTGGTAATGTGACCCCAATAGGAATAAAGAAAGAAAATATAATCGTAAATAGTTTTGAATTAAAGCAAAACTTCCCGAATCCATTCAATCCCGTAACAAAGATTTCTTTCTCTATTCCGGTAAAATCTCTTGTGAAATTAAAAATTTATGATATACTTGGAAGAGAAGTAAAAACATTAGTTGATGAAGAGTTGAATAGTGGTAGTTACATTTATGACTTTAATGCATCAGATTTATCAAGCGGTATATATTTCTATAGGATTTATGTAATTGGTAAAGAAGGTTATATATTTACTGATGTTAAAAAGATGGTATTGATTAAATAAAGATTTGTTCTTAAGAATTATATTAAAATGTTATGAAACTATATTTGAAGATAGTATTACAGGTTTTTCTGATTTTATATGTTATTTCCTGCGAAAATCCTGTAAATAACGGAGTGGAATACTTACCGCCGGAAACATATCTTTCAGTTTTTTCTATGCCGGGCGATACAGTTGCTCCGGGCAGTACTGTTAAGAAGATTTACTGGTGGGGAGATAGTCCAAATGGATTTGTTGTTGGTTTCAGAATTTCATTTGATTCATTAAACTGGGGCTATACTACAAAAACAGATAGTACATTTGTTTTTACAATTTCTGGTCAGGATAGTGTATTCAGGATTTGGGTTGCTGCTGTTGATAACCGTGGTATGGTAGATCCAACACCTGCAACAAATTTATATCCTGTTATAAATTCTCCACCTTCTATGGTATTTGATGTTGGTACTGAAATTCCGGATACTATATTTCCAATAGCAACATTGAAATGGACAGGAACAGACCCTGATGGAGACAATACAATAAAAAATTATTTTTGGTCACTTAATGATACAAATCATTTCCATTCTGTTCCTGGTAATCTGAATATAATGACTTTAACAAAGGATAGCGGATTGATTAGTGGTAATTATTGTGTCTATATGAAAGCGATGGATATTGCAGGTTCATTTAGTCCTATTGTAAGGATGCCTGCTGATACAACCAAGTTCTTTTATGTTAAGAGTGTAACAGGGAGGGTACTTTTGATAAAGGATATGCCACAGAATGAAATGTCCACAGCTGATAGTTATTTTGCAACAGTGCTTGATACAGTAAAATACGATGTCCTTGATATAAAATCTGGCAATGGGAAATTAATTCCTAAAATTATTAATCCAATGTTTGTTGAAACTTTGAAATTATTTAAAGTTGTTATATGGAGTGCAAATCGTGGAGGACAGGTAACAAGTAATGATCCGAATTTTACTCTTGCTCAGAGTTCATTACCATACTATCTCGCTGCAAACGGAAAGGTATTCTGGACATCAGGTATCCCGGATAATTTTATAGGGCAAGGGTCGTTGTTTAATTTTGGTCCTGTGGACAGTATAAAATCTTCCTGTTATATACAGTTTAATTTTCCGGGAGACACTTTAAAGTCGGAATATTCCGGTTATCCGGATTTATATGCAAGTTCATTTATTGCAATAACCAGAGGAATTTATTATCCAAATACTGCACAACTTGTTTTTAAATTGCTTTATAATCCAAACAGACCATATTGCCTTGATGATTCATATATTGCTGTTAAAGATGCGAATGTAAATCCGAAAATATTCCTTATGGTTATGCCGATATATTATTTGAATAACAATCAAAATAATTCAAAAGCATTTTTTGTTAAATTATTACAGGATTTCGGCTTATTGCCACAATAAAAGTTGAGTATGAAAAGAATTGTACTTCTTTTATTAGTATTATCATCAGTTGCATTTTCACAGAAACCCGGAGGTGTGCTTTATGGAATTGTTACTGATTCGAATAATCAACCACTTGAAGGAGTTTCAATAAAAATTAAAGGCTCTTATGCCGGAGCAATTACGGATTTTGATGGTAAATATAGAGTAGAAGGAATATCTCCAGGGATTTATACTGTACAGGTGTCAAGTATTGGTTTTCGTACTCTTGAATATACTAACATAAAAATTGAAGAGGGAATTGAAAGGCAACTGAATGTATTATTGAGTGAAACATCTTATACACTCGAACAGGAAATTGTTATAATTGGGGATAGACCATTAATGGATATTGAGGAGACATCAAGTAAACACATTATAAGTAGTGAAGATATTCAAAAAAGTGTTGTTAAAGATATAAAGGATATTGTTTCACAACAGGCTGGAATTGTAGAAAGCGATAATGAAATTCATATAAGAGGTGGAAGAAATTATGAGAATTCATATTTACTTGATGGGGTTTCCGTACAAGACCCATTATCAGGAACAAGTATAGGATTGCAGGTTTCTGCAAATTCACTTGAGGAAGTTGAAATAATAACTGGTGGATATAATGCTGAATATGGACAAGCAACCAGTGGTGTTGTAAGCGCCCGGACAAAGGAAGGAAAATATAACAGATATAATTTCTACTTTTCATATCAGAAAGATAATTTTGGAATAGGAAAGAACTCTGGCTCAAGTTTTAATACGGATATTTTTGAAATAAATTTAAGTGGACCAGAACCTGTTTCAAAATATTTGTTTGATAAAGTTGGGATAAAACCATTAGGAGAAATGACATTCTTTGGAAGTTTTTATATGGGTATTTCTGATGGCTTTTATGCAAACCGAACAGGTTATAAAGCAAAGAGATTGTATTCAACAACTTTTCACGGAACAAGATTTACACCACGGCAGGATAATAATTGGTATTGGTTAGGTAAAATAACATGGAAATTCACTCCACAGATGAAATTGAGCTATACTTATTCACAATCTGTATCAATCAATCAAAATTCAACTTCATTACAAACAAATCTTGAGTATGTAGAACCATCGCCCGGTTATCAGTTTGATTTTCAGCAGATACTGGATAATGCAAATACTTATACATCTAAAACAAATGTAAATACATTAACATGGACTCATACATTAAGTAGCTCAGCATTTTATGAAATCAAACTAAATAGATTTTTTACAAATTTAAGAGTTGATGCTAATGGTAAGAATTGGGATCAATATCAGGAACCACTTGATATAATAAAACCACCTTTTGTTTATTATTATATAGACTCTGTTCGTACAGGGATAATTCCTGGTGATGGTTTTTATGATATCGGAAATCCTTATACATGGCATGACCATTATGTAGAAGAATATTCTATAAAATCAGATTTCACTAATAATTTTACACCTACGAATAAACTGAAAGCAGGGATAGAGATGAATTTTCAGGAGATGCAACTGATTGATATATATCAACCGTGGATAAAACCTATGGGTTTGAATAATGATGTTTATAAGGTTTATCCTGCTTTTGGTGCTGCTTATATACAACATTCATATCAGATAAAGGGAATGATTCTTAATTATGGATTAAGATTTGATTATTGGTTTCCGGGAAAATTTGTTGATGATGCAATCAATAATATAGAACAAACTGCGCTTCCTGCTGAACTCCGTCAGAAATATATTGATGATACATATAACTTATTTGGCAGAAGATGGAAGGGAAGAATATCACCAAGAATAGGAATTTCGCATCCGATAACAGATAATCAGACCTTGTTCTTTTCTTATGGGCATTTTTCAAAAAGGCCAAAGCCGCAATTTATTTATGCTAAACTTAATCCGCAAAGCGCAAAATCAACATTCCAGAAATTCGGTAATCCAACTTTAAATCCGGAAACGACTGTTTCCTATGAACTCGGGATAAGAAATCAATTTACTAATGATGATGTATTAACAATTACGGCATACTATAAAAATATTTTTGATTATGTATCCACAAGAAGTATAATAATAAATAGTGGAAGATATATCGGAAAGAATTACATTAGTTATTTTAATATGGATTATGCCCGTTCAAGAGGAATAGAAGTAGAATATAAAAAGAGAATTGGCAGTTGGTTTAGCGGAAAATTTAATTTTACATATTCAGTAGCAACAGGAAAAAGTTCAACTTCTGATCAGGGATTTCTTGTTGTAACAAGAGGTGCTCAGGAAATTGTATCTGAGACGTTTTTAAGTTGGGACAGACCAATTCAAATGAGCGCAAATCTGTTTTTTAGAATAGAGAAAGGAAAAGGGATTTTTGGATTTGCTAAAAATATACTCGATGATATAAATATTAAGACAAGGATATTTTTCCAATCCGGTAAAAGATATACAGAATATGTATACACAGGCACATTAGAAAACGGAAGACCTGAATACACCCCGGATTATAATAACATTAACGGAAAGGTTGGTGATAACTGGTTTTATGTAGATTTAAATATTGATAAGTATATCGAAGTATTTTCACTTGATTGTATTTTATCGTTAACAGTAAAGAATTTATTCAATAACAAAAATTCTGCAATATTGAACCCTGTTACCGGAAGAGCGTATGAATACGGCGATCCTACACCAAATTTCTGGAATGACCCGTTGTTTCCTGATTTACAAGCACCAATAGATCCATATCCATATAATCCGGCGCGATATACAGCACCGAGACAAATATTATTTGGTATTTCTTTTAAATTATAAAAGTATGAAAAGAGTTTCATTTACCATATTACTTATACTGCTAATTACAATAATTTGTAATGCTCAACTGATACCTAATCTTGGTCATCAAAAAGCAGGGACATCATCTTTACAATTTTTGAAGATTGGTCAGGGAGCGCGGGCAGCCGGAATGGGAGAGACTTTCGTTTCAGTAGTTGATGATATTTCAGCTTTATATTATAATCCTGCCGGCTTAACTTTATTCAAAGAAGATGGAATCATTGTAAATCATACTGAATGGTTTGTTGATACGAGAATGGAATTCTTCGGTGGAGTATATCATTTTGGTGGTAATAATGCTCTTGGTTTAAGTATTACAGCATTGACTACACCGGATATGAAGGTAACGACTGAGTTACAACCTTTTGGTACTGGTGAATATTTCAGATATTCAGATATAGCAATCGGATTAAGTTATGCAAGACAGATGACAGACCAGTTTTCTTTCGGTGCAACTGTTAAATATGTTGAAGAAACTCTTGCAGATTTAAAAATGCGGACGGTTGTTGCTGATTTAGGTACATATTATAGAACAGGATTGGGAACAACAAGATTTTCTGTGGTTATTTCAAATTTTGGTGCGCAGGTTTCTCCTACTGGTAGTGTTGATTTAATCAGCGGGAATAAAGTAAGTTCATTTCAGAAGTTTCCACCTCCAACATTATTCAAAATAGGGTTTGCGTTTGAACCTTTATTAACCGAAACAAATAGAATAACTACAAGCATACAATTGAACAGTCCAAATGACAATGCGGAGAATTTTTCACTGGGTGGAGAGTATTCATATAAAGAAATGTTTTTCTTAAGAGCAGGTTATAAATTTAATGTTGATTCCGAGAATTTTTCTGCAGGGGTAGGTGTCAGAGTACCTGTTTCTTTTGCAAGATTGAATTTTGATTATGCAATATCTAATTACAGGATTCTCGGATTAGCACATAGAATTTCTTTAAATTTAATGTTACCCAAAAAGTAAAAAGTTATGAGAAATAATTTATTTAAATGGGTTTTTGTTTTATTTGTAATTATAATGTTTTTTCTTTCAGGTTGTGATGAGAAACTTGATTTATCATTATTTCCGATTTCCAATAACCAGACAATTAATATTAGTGATACTGTTTATGTTCAGCAATATCCGGTCTGGACACAATTTAACGCTCCGGAAGATGTATTAGTCGGTTGGGAACCATTAATTTATGTGGCTGATACAAAGAATAACAGAATAGTACAACTTGACCTTGCAGGCGGAGAAATTGGAACTCTGGATATTTCAGGGGTTAATGTAAATTATCCAAGAAGAATTGCTCAGGATTATAATTTTGATTTACTTGTTTTATGCGATTCTGCTATTAGTTCTGTTGATACTGTAACTGTTTTATATCGAATTAAGTTAGTTGAAGTTGGAGGTATTATAACCAATGCAAAGAAGAAAAGAATTATGTCAAGTCTTGATGGAACTGTACTTTCAAGTAGTAAAAGAAAATTTACAGGTATTTCAGTGTTTCCGGATAATTCTTACATTATAACAAGAACAGGTCCTGATAATTCAGGTATAGACCCGGATAATGCTCTTTTAAGAGTAAAAGGCAGAGATACAATACAGAATATTTATGTTTATTCCGGCTTCCAGACTACAGGTGGTGGAATTTATTCTATAGAAAAAACTTCTTCTGTTAAAGTTGTCAGAAACAGTCAGACGGATTTTATTATAACAAGAAGTACTCTTGAATATGGCTTCAAAGTTGAATGGTTTATTTATGATGATGTGAATGGAACATACGAACCAAAGTTTTTACCCGGTAGTTATATAGACCTGATTAAAAAACAATTTGGATCACCAATGTCAGTTGCAATGGATAATTATATGAATATATTTATTGTTGATGCGGCAAAAGATTCTTTATACAAATATTCGTCAAGTGGTAAATTGCAAAATGGTTCCTTCGGTGGAAGAGGTTCCGGAGAAAATCAATTAAACTCACCGAAGGGAGTTGCTTTCTTTAATAAAGTTTTATATATCGCAGATACCGGAAACAACAGAATTGTAAGATATAAATTATCAACGGATATAAATTAAATGGCAAAATCAAGAAAAGTAATAAGTTCTAAAAAATTTGTTGAGAATCCTTATTTTAATATAATGCTGATAGTAGCATTTGCTGCTTTTTTAAGTGTATTTACTACATTTAAAATAACCGGAGATGATGATGTTTTCTGGCATTTAGCTACCGGTAGATATATATTAGAAACCAGGCATGTTCCATCAACAGATGTATTTGGATATATGACAGAAAATGACCAGTGGATGCCTTTTGAATGGGGATGGGATGTTACTACTTTTCTTATTTATCAGTTTGCCGGCATACCCGGATTATCTATATTCAGAACTTTAATGTTTCTTTTAATATTTGCTCTTTATCTTTATTTACTCAGAAGATTTAAGGTAAGTTATGTAATAAGTTTTATATATCTCTTTCTTCTTGCCTTTGCTATTATGGACAGACTTACACCGCGTCCACATATTATGTCATATTTATTTTTTATCTTGCTGCTTATTATAATTTGCAAATTCAGGTATTTCAATAGGGGAAATTATAAAATTCTTTATTATATACCTTTAATTTTCCTTATTTGGGCAAATATGCATATGGGGATAATAGCAGGTTTATTCTTATTAGGGATTTATGTTTTTTCTGAAATAATTACATATCTTTTCCCAAATATAGCAAGGAAATCAGAGATAAAACCTTTAGAGAAAAAGCAACTGTTTATTTTAATACTGATATCATTTTTAGCGGTAGTTGTGATGTTTATCAATCCGAATTTTTATCAGACATATATTTATGCATATGAGCATACAAAAATGAAATTGCTTGAAACTGTTAATGAATGGTTTTCACCTTTTAGTCCGAATTATTCGGACAGTCTCCCGATTATATTATATAAATTATTTTTATTTACAGGTTTCTTTATCATAATTTATTCTTTTATTAAAAGGGATTTATTTCCTGCTCTTTTATATATAGGTTTTGCTCTCTATTCAATCAGAGCAATGAGATTTGTGGTTGATTATGATTTAATTGTGTTTATCTTTATTGTTGTTTCTCATAACTACTTCTATGAAAGAATAAAAAGTGTTGATTTAAAAAATATGCTATTCAGAGGAGCAGTACCAAAGGTATTGCTATCTGCATTTTTTCTATTTCTGATTTTTCCCATTTCGAATAATAAGTTTTATCTGGAATTTTTAAAGTATTACAGAGTAACAGGAATTGGTATCAATCAGGATTTCATACCTGTGCAAATGTTTGATTTTATGAAGGAAAATAATGTGCAGGAAATCGGTAGCAGAATATTTAATCATTTTGGTACCGGTGGATTTTTTGTATGGAATTTTCCCGATAAAAAGAATTTTATAGATAGCAGAAATCTTAATGATGAAATTTTTAATAAGTATAAGGAAATAATTTCAAAAAAACCGGGTTTTGAGAAAAAGTTGAATGAGTACGGTATTGATTATGCAATATATTTAGCCCCTGATTTAGTTAGACAACCAGAAGAAATGCAAACTACAGTTATTTCGTATTTCTGCAGAAGTCCTGAGTGGAAATTAATTTTCTGGGATGATAAATCTTTCCTGTGGGTAAAGGATTTACCAAAATTTTCTGATTTGATTGCTAAATATGAATACAAATATATTACCCCATATAATTATATGTATAATAGAGAACAAATCGAAAAAGGTATCAGGGAAGATAGAGAAACAGTGGAAAAAGAATTTAACAGAAAAATTTCAGAAGAACCACAAGGTATTGTAATTAATTCTATAAAAGTTATATATTATAATAAAATTATTAATAAATGATGAGAAAATACATTTTCTTTATATTGTATATGTTTTTAATTGGACAAGTTTTTTCTCAGGTTGTTCCAATTTCTTCTATAAGAATGAATGATGCTAATGGAGTACCGCTATTATTAAATCAGACCCGTACTGTGACAGGTGTTGTAACTGCAAAATTTGGATATATGCAAAGTTTTCTGCAAGATAATACTGCCGGAATATGTGCTTATGATTCTAATTTTACTTCTTCTGTTGAAATAGGGGATAGCGTTATAGTTACGGGGGTTATTGTTCATTATAACGGATTGACGGAATTTACACCTGTAACAAATTTTTCAATTGTCGGTTCAGGGAAAACAGTCAACCCTGTTGTTATTACACTGCAACAATTTACAAATCAACAATGGAACGGTCTGGAATTATATGAAAGTGTTTTGATAAGAATAAATGGGGTTACCATTTCAGGTTCGGGAACTTTTCAAGGAAATACAAATTATACCGTTTCTGATGCAACCGGAACTTATCCTAATACTTTAAGAATAAGCACATATACAAATATCGTTGGGACATTAATTCCTCAGTCTCCCGTAGATATAATTGCTATCGGGAGTCAATATAAAACATCACCGCCATATAATAGTGGCTATCAATTTCTACCAAGAAGCACTTCTGATTTTATTTTACCTGGTCCGGGTATTAATTCAATACCGACTGAAACAAACATAACACAGAATTCAGTTACTATACAATGGACAACAATTTCACCCGGCGATTCAAAAATTAAATATTTTATTTCTGATTCGTTATATCAACCCATTGTATTTACTGATTCAGTTTATAATCCAACTCAGGTAACAAATCATTTACTTACATTAACAAACCTTAAACCAGGAACGATATATTACGCTATGATATCATCAACTAATTCAAATGGAACGAGTATTTATGCGCCAAAATACTTTGCTACTTCTTCACATAGTAGTTCTACCGGAAAAATTGAGTTATACTTTAATTTTTCTGTTGATACATCAATCGCATATCCAAATAATAAGGCAAATGGAAATACTGATTTGAAAACCCGTTTAATACACAGAATAGATTCTGCACAGCATTCAATAGATATCGCACTTTATTCATTTGATAATATAACTTTGATTCGTGATAAACTTATT
Organism: Candidatus Tepidiaquacella proteinivora; assembly: GCA_013348845.1. GTDB lineage: Bacteria > Bacteroidota > Ignavibacteria > Tepidaquicellales > Tepidaquicellaceae > Tepidaquicella > Tepidaquicella proteinivora. Next base: position 439,571 of record CP054675.1, read on the forward strand.
AATGCTTTTGCCAGAGGTGTTAAAATAAGAATTGTATATGATTATAGAGATGGTGTAATACAACCATTGATGCAAGACCTTATTAATGCTGGAATCCCAGTACAGATTAGGCCACAAAATACAAGTGGTTATATAATGCATAATAAATTTTTCATATTTGATTCAAGGGATACAAATTCATATTCTGATGATTGGATTTGGTTTGGTTCTGCAAATGTTACTAATCAGCAGTTTTATAGTGATTATCAGAATGTACTTCTAATACAGGATGAAACATTATGTAAGATTTACACCCGTGAGTTTGAAGAAATGTGGGGATCACATAATAATGTAAATAATCCGGCGCTTGCAAAATTTGGATCGCAGAAACTTGATAACACACCACATATATTAGTAATTAATGGAAAGAATTATGAATGTTATTTTTCTCCCAGTGATGGTGTGTCAACAGTAATAGAAAATTCAATTTTAAATGAAACTCACAAATCCATAAATTTTTGTATTTTTTCATTTACAAGATTTCAGATTGCCAACAGGATGAAAACCAAATACAATCCCCCTAATGTAATGGTTAGGGGAGTATTTGATTATAAAAATAATTATAATAATAATTTATATCTTGAGATGAAGGGAATAGGTGGTACATATCCATGGAATCCACCAGCACGGGTTTACCTTGAAACCTATCCGGGTTTATTGCATCATAAATATATTATTATAGATCCTGAGATGGCTTCAAGTTCACCGCTTGTGATAACAGGTTCCTTTAATTTTACAAATAATGCAACTCTTGGTAATGATGAGAATATTTTTATTATCTATGATTCATTAATTGCAAATAAATATTTTCAGGAGTTCGCTAAAAGAATTTCTGATGCCGGAGGTTCAATAGGTATTCAAAATATAAGTTCTTATATACCGGAAAGATTTGAACTCAGACAGAACTATCCAAATCCGTTTAACAGTGAAACAGTAATTGAATTTGATTTACCTGAAAACAATTTCATAAAGTTGGAAATTTTTGATATTACAGGTAGAATGGTTAAGCGAATATGTAATGAATATTTAAATGCTGGTATTTATAAAATAAATTTCAGGGCAAATGATTTACCCTCAGGAATCTATTTTTATCAAGTGAAGGCGAATAATATACAAATAACAAAAAAGATGGTATTAATTAAGTAATTTTTATATATTTATTTATTAATTTTTAAATTATTTTGTAAAAAAAATTTCTTATGGCTAATGTACTTGTTGTTGATGATGAAGCATCAACAATTTTTACACTAAAAAAAATTCTTGAAAAAGGAAATCATACTGTAACTGCAGTATTTGACGCTAAAAGTGCTCTTGACCGTGTCAAGCAATTTAAATTTGATGTTCTGATTACCGATTTTAGTATGCCGGATATGAATGGAATTGAACTAACTGAACAGGTCTTGAAATTAGAACCTGATATGATTGTTATTCTTGTGACTGCTTTTGATTCAATTAAAAATGTTGTAGAAGCGATGAGAAAGGGTGCATATGATTATATGTCTAAACCAATTAATAGTGATGAGTTATTATTATCAATATCAAGAGGTTTAGAGAAAGTTACCCTGATGAATGAGAATTTATTATTAAAACAGAAACTTATAAAAGAGAAGGAAAGTGTTGAATATGATACATCAAGTGAGAAGGTAAAAAATTTAGTTAAAGAAGCCAAAAGAATCGCTGGAACTGATTCATCGGTATTAATTACAGGAGCGAATGGTACAGGTAAAGAAGTACTTGCTAAATTTATACATTATAATAGTAAAAGGAGTGAAAGGCAGTTTGTTGTTTTGAATTGTGCTGCTATACCATCTTTATTACTTGAATCAGAACTTTTTGGACATGTAAAAGGTTCATTTACAGGTGCAGTGAAAGACCATAAAGGTTACTTTGAAATTGCAAATAATGGGACTATATTTCTTGATGAGATTGGGGAATTAGACCCCATGTTACAGATTAAATTACTGAGAGTAATTCAGGAAAAAGAATTTTCAAGGGTTGGCGATACAAAAATACTTAAAACAGATGTTAGAATTATTGCAGCAACGAATCGGGATTTAAATCAGGCAATTAAGGAAGGAAAATTCAGAGAAGATTTATATTACAGACTAAATGTATTTGAATTTCATTTGCCATCACTTGTTGAGAGACCAGAAGATATCCTGTATTATTTTGATAAGTTTGTAAAACAATTTTCGGAGATTCATAAAAAAGGTGAATTGAGAATTGACAACGAAGTAAAAATTGCATTACAAAAATATTCATGGCCCGGTAACATTCGTGAATTAAAAAATGTTGCTGAACGGGTTACTGTTTTGTGTGACAGGGGAATCATTACAACTGATTTATTACCTTCGAATATCAAAAATATTGATGAGGAAAATATGAATGAAACAAATGATTATAACTTATGTAAGCAAAAGTATTTAAGACAATTCGAGATAGATTTTATCACCAAACATTTAAAAATACATAACGGAAATGTCGCTGCAACTGCAAAGGCAATTAATTTTCATCCTGTAAGTTTAAGACAAAAAATTGCAAAATTAGGAATAAATCCGCATAAATATAAAATAAATAATTAAAAAAAATATTATGGTCTATGATAAAGAAAACCTGCTGAATTATGAAATAATTCAAAATTTAAAGGAGCTTGATTCTGAGGAAAGTAATTTTTTTAATGAGTTAATAGATATATATCTGACAGAATCAAAGAAACTATTAGATAAGATTAACAAGGGTATTTCTAAAAATGACAAGGATATGGTATCAAATAATTCCCATACTTTGAAAGGCTCCAGCTCTAATATAGGTGCAATGGAACTTTCAAGATTATGTGCGGAAATAGAGAAAAAATCAAGGGAAGGGAATTTAGATGGGGTTAAAAAAATACTACCTGAAATGGTAGAGTGTTATGAACTTACCATCGAGAAAATTAAATCATTGATATAAGTAAATGGGTTTTAAAAAACGTACACATAATTGCGGAGAACTTAATATATCCGCTATTGGAAAAATCGTAACCTTGAATGGCTGGGTTTCAAGAATCAGAGATTTAGGAGGATTGTATTTTATTGACCTGAGAGATAGATATGGAATTACACAGCTTAAAATTAATCCGGATAAAAAAGATGTTTATGATACCTCATTAAAGCTTAGAAATGAATGTGTAATATCTGCAACAGGAAAAGTTATCAAAAGAGAAAGTATTAACAGAAATATCCCAACCGGAGAAATAGAAATTGATGTTGATGAACTTCAAATACTTAATGAAGCGGATGTTTTACCTTTTAATGTAGAAGAAGATGTGAAAGCTTCAGAAGAGTTAAGATTAAAATACAGATATCTTGATTTACGGCGAAGAGCAATGACTAAAAATTTATTAATAAGGAATGACGTTTATTTTATAGTACATGATTATTACAGAAGGCATAATTTCGTTGAGGTTGAGACACCTATTTTGATGAAATCTACACCTGAAGGTGCACGGGATTATCTTGTACCATCAAGGATACACCACGGTAAATTTTATGCTTTGCCACAATCACCACAAACTTACAAACAGATTTTAATGGTTGCAGGTTTAGATAGATATGTACAGATTTGTAAATGTTTCAGAGATGAAGATTTAAGAGCAGATAGACAACCTGAGTTTACTCAAATTGATGTTGAAATGAGCTTTGTAACTCAAGAAGATATATTTGAATTATCCGAAGGACTTTTTAAAGAAATATGGAAAAAAATACTTAATGTTGATATAAAAATTCCTTTCAATAGGTTCACTTATGATGAAGTTATTAATAAATATGGAACTGATAAACCGGATTTAAGAATTAAAAATGATCTGACGATAAAAAATTTAACAGATATTTTTAAAAACAGTAATTTCAATATTTTTAAATCAGCGATTGAATCGAATGGATTTATTGCAGGTATAAAATTAAAAACAAAAGAATATAAAATAGAAATTACTAGGAAAATAATTGATAATTATACGGAATTTGTAAAAAAATCAGGTGTGGGCGGTTTGGTATATATTAAATCGGATGAGACAGGTAAATTAAATTCTCCAATACTTAAATATCTTTCCGAAGAAGAATTGAAATTAATTTCAGATTTATATGAAGTTCAAAATGGCGATGTTATTTTTATTGTAATTGGTGAGAAAAATAAGGTGTTACTTTCTCTTGGACTTCTAAGAAATAAGATAGCAGAAGATTTTAATCTTATAGATGAGAATGATTATGAATTTGTCTGGATTACTGACTTTCCATTATTTAAATTTAATGAAGAAGAAATGAAGTTTGAAGGGGAGCATCATCCTTTCACAAGTCCGAAAGATGAACACCTTAGCTTACTTGATTCACAGGACAGAAAATCTCTTGAGAGTATCAGGGCTGTATGTTACGACCTTGTTTTAAATGGAAATGAGATAGGTAGCGGAAGTATGAGAATTTATAAACCTGAAATTCAAAGAAAAGTATTTAAAATTATTGGCTTATCAGAAGATGAAGCAGAAAAGAAGTTTGGATTTTTAACTGAAGCATTTAAATATGGTGCTCCACCACACGGGGGTATTGCTTTTGGATTTGATAGAATTATAGCAATACTTTGTGGGTTAAAATCTATAAAAGATGTAATTGCATTTCCGAAGACCGTGAGCGCAACATCACTTATGGATGATTGCCCTAATTATGTTGATGAAAGACAGTTAAAGGAACTTGGAATAAAAATTGAAAAGAAGAAATAATTACTAATCAGGTTATATCAAATCGGAATTCTGTTTAAAGAAAATTTCAAATCTATTTAAAAGTTTAGATATTAAGAAATGACTTCAAAGTAAGGATTTAATTCATTAATTTTACTGATAAATAAATTAAAATATTTATGTTAAAATTTAAGGTTAAAGATTTAAGTTTGGCAAAGCAAGGGAGAAAAAAAATTGATTGGGCTGAATCCCGTATGCCGGTACTTGCTATGCTGAGAGAAAAATACAAAAAGACTAAACCTTTTAAGGGTTATAAAATTGCGGGATGTCTTCATGTAACAAAAGAAACTGCTGTACTCGTCAGAACTTTTATTGATGCTGGTGCAGAAGTTTCCTGGAGTGGCTGCAATCCACTTTCAACTCAGGATGATGTTGCTGCTGCTCTTGCTGCTGAAGGAGTTTCTATTTTTGCGTGGAATGGAATGAATACGAAAGAATTTTATTGGTGCATTGAAAGAACTCTCGATTTCAAACCGAATTTAACTCTTGACGATGGAGCGGATTTAATTTTCACCGTCCATAGAAGATTTCAGCATTTAATTCCGGAAATAATCGGTGGTACAGAAGAAACTACAACTGGTGTTCATAGATTAAGGAAGATGGCTGATGATGGCGCTTTGAAATATCCTGTATTTGCTGTTAATGATTCAATCACTAAATGGGATTTTGATAATGTATATGGAACCGGTCAATCGACTATTGATGGTATATTAAGAGCAACTTCTGTTATGATACCTGGTAAAAACTTTGTTATTGCAGGGTATGGGCATTGTGGTAGTGGAGTTGCAAATAAAGCAAAGGGGCTTGGTGCTAATACTTTTGTTACTGAAGTAAAACCAACAGCTGCTTTGAAAGCAACTTTAGATGGCCATTCAGTTATGAAAATGGATGATGCAGCAAAAATCGGAGATATATTTGTAACAGCAACTGGTGTTAAAGATGTAATTATTGGAAGACACTTTAGAGTGATGAAAGATGGCGCAATTGTATGTAATACGGGGCATTATGATTGTGAAATTAATATTATGGACCTTGAGAAATTAGCAAAAAGAAAGAGGTTACTGAGACCTAATTGTGAAGAATATACTTTAAAAAATGGTAAAAGAATTTTTCTACTTGCAAGAGGAAGACTTGTAAATTTATCTGCAGCTGAGGGTCATCCATCTGAGGTTATGGATATGAGTTTTTCAAATCAGTTTAGCGCTCAATTAAGGTTGGTTGAATTTCATAAAAAAGGGAAAAAGCTCCCGATAAATGTTTATACCTTACCGGAAGAATTAGACCAGCATATAGCAGGTTTAAAGCTAAAAACAATGAATATTAAAATAGATAAACTTACCCCTGAACAAATCAGATATATAAACGACTATTCAGAAGGAACCTAATATATTAAAAGCTAAAAACAAATTATAAATAATTATTAACAGAAATAGTTAAATAATACAATCTATTTTTATGTATAAAATTATATGAATTTTTTATCAGTGATTTAAATGTTTAATTAGTTTAAGATGCATTAATATTTATATAAAGATTTATCATAATTTTATTTCCATTATAATTTTTAAATCTCACTTTGCTCTTTTTTTTTAATTATTAATTTTTAATTTTTCATTGTTGCTAGCGTAGCTCAGTTGGTAGAGCAGTTGATTCGTAATCAACAGGTCAGGGGTTCAAATCCCCTCGCTAGCTCCAATATTAAACAATAAACATTTCAATATTAAAAGTTCCTTGTTATTAATTCTAAATAATAAATCTCAATAAAAATTGAAAAAGTTAATTATAATTTTAATTCTTCTTGGACTTGTTGTAATTAATGTTATTTTTCTGATCTTACCACGTACCAGGACTGAAACTCAACTTGAAATTTTAAAGAATAAATATTCAAAGAAAGATAGCAGTTCAGTCAGGCATTCTGATTTCGAAATATTGAAGAGAAAATTTTCTAAACCACAAGATGTTACTGAATCTTGTTTGCATTGTCATAATGGTAGAGGACAGGAAGTTTTAGAGTCTAATCATTGGAATTGGGAAGAGCCGACTTATATTGAAGGTAAAGGAGTTGTTTATCTCGGTAAGAGAAACGCAATTAACAATTATTGTTTGGGGTCAGAAGGTAATGAGCTTGCTTGTGCAAAATGTCATATTGGTTATGGTATGCAATCAGTAAAAACATTTGACTTTGAAGATGTAAAAAATATAGATTGTTTAATCTGTCATGATAATACAGAGACCTATGCAAAAGCTCAGGAAAAAGGTGGTGAACCGGAATCTGATCTTGACTTTTCTTATATAGCCCAAAATGTCGGGAAACCCAAACGCTCTAATTGTGGAGTTTGTCACTTTTATGGCGGTGGTGGAAATAATGTTAAACATGGTGACCTTGAGAAATCAATGTTTGAACCAACAAGAGATATTGATGTGCATATGGGGATTGAAGGTTCTAATTTACAATGTGTTGATTGCCATACTTCAGAAAAGCATAAAATATCCGGTAGATTATATTCTCTGGCTTCTACTAACACAAACAGGCTCAAATGTGAAAAATGTCATTATGATAACCTGCATAGTAAAAACATATTAAATGAACATTGCTTGAAAGTTGCCTGTCAGACCTGCCACATCCCTATATACGCTAAAGTAAATGCAACAAAAACTGAGTGGGATTGGTCAACAGCCGGGAAATTGAAAGATGGTGAACCATATGAAATAAACGATGAGGAAGGAAATCATATTTATCTTTCTACTAAAGGAAGTTTTAAGTGGGGAAAACAGTTAAAGCCGGATTATGTATGGTTTAACGGAACTGCAGATCATTATTTAAAAGGTGATATAATTAATGACCCAACGAAGCCCGTAATATTAAACAAGTTAAACGGAAGCTATAAAGATAGGGAGTCGAAAATATATCCTGTTAAAATTATGAAGACAAATCAATGCTACGATTCTGTATATAAAATTCTGACAATCCCCAAATTATTTGACCCAAAACTCGGAACAGGGGCTTTCTGGAAGGATTTCGATTGTCTTAAAGCACTTGATGTTGGAATGAAAGAACTTGGTTTGCCTTTCAGTGGAACTCTCGCTTTCATTAATACAAAAATGTATTGGCCTATTAATCATATGGTATCGACAAAAGATAAGTCCGTCCAATGTAAAGAGTGTCATACGAAAAATAACAGCAGACTTGCAGAACTGACAGGTTTTTATTTACCTGGTCGAGATTCAAATAAATTTGTTGAAATTTTTGGTAATACTATTATAATATTGACTTTCTTCGGAGTAATAATCCATGGGACACTTAGAATAATTATTAACATAAAGAGAAAAAAAACAAAAAAAGATGAAGACTAAAATATATATCTACAAAGGATTCGAAAGATTCTGGCACTGGACACAGGCATTACTTATCTTTCTGCTTATTTTTACAGGTTTTGAAGTTCATGGTACAATTAATTTTTTCGGATATGAAAATGCAGTTTCTTATCACAAAATAGCAGCTTATGTTTTTCTTATATTAATTGCTTTTGCAATCTTCTGGCACATAATTACTGGTGAATGGAAACAGTATTTACCAACGAAAAAAAATTTAAAAGCACAACTAAACTACTATATATTTGGAATATTTCGGAACGAACCACATCCGACAAAAAAAACCACGTTAAGTAAACTTAATCCATTACAGAAATTAGTTTATGCAGGTTTGAAAATACTTGTCATTCCTGTATTAGTTCTTTCTGGAATACTTTATCTGTTTTTCAGATACCCACAATCGATGGGCACGGGATATTTAAATATAGGTTCACTAAATACAATAGCAGTGATTCACACTGCTGGTGCGTATTTATTGATAGCATTTATTATTGCGCATTTGTATTTGATAACAACTGGTACTACTATTACATCGAATCTGAAAGCTATGATTACCGGATATGAAGAGATTGATACTGAGGATAAAGAATAAAAAACGATTCATTTATTTTTATAAAGAAATAAAATATTCTATCTATAATGGAGAAATCAAAATATATGAATCCGTACCTTGCAGGATTTTTTCTCGGATTATTATTATTATTGACTATATATATTACAGGTAGGGGACTCGGAGCAAGCGGAGCATTCAAAAGCATGGTTGTTTATGCTGTTAATACTTTGTCCCCTGAACATACAGCTGCAAAACCTTATTATATTGAATACCTTTCTGAACATGAAGGTAATCCTCTAAAAAACTGGCTGATTTTCGAATTAATTGGTGTAGTTATAGGAGCATTCATATCTGGTTTAATATCAAACAGACTTGAATTTAAGTTAGAATTTCCGGAAAAAATCACGAAGCGTGTGAGAATTATTTCTGCATTAATTGGTGGAGCACTATTTGGATTCGGTGCACAACTTGGGAGAGGTTGCACAAGTGGTGCAGCGTTGAGTGGTATGGCTGTTATGTCAGCAGGAGGTATTATTACTATGTTGGCTATTTTTGGTGGTGCTTATATGTTTGCATATTTTTTCAGAAAATTATGGATTTAAAAAAAGGAGAATAATTATATGGCACCTTTAGTACCTGATATTATTAGTAATGAATTTAATTTCATTATTGCAATCCTAATAGGAATTGCATTTGGTTATATACTAGAACAGGCAGGCTTTTCAAGTTCAAAAAAATTAGTTGGGCTTTTTTATGGCTATGATTTTACTGTTCTCCGTGTTTTCTTTACCGCAGGGATTACTGCAATGTTTGGGGTTGTTGTATTAGGACATTTTGGATTACTTGATATTAGTATCATATACATTAATCCTACGTATTTATGGTCAGCTATTGTAGGTGGTGTTATAATGGGACTTGGTTTTGTTATAGGTGGTTTTTGTCCGGGAACAAGTGTTTGTGCCGCAGCAATAGGAAAAATTGATGCAATGATTTTTATTGTGGGTTCAATTATAGGTGTATTTGTGTTCTCAGAATTATATCCAATTTTAGAAGGGTTATATAAATCTGAATACTGGGGAAATGTCAGGATATTTGAAGTTATTGGAATATCACAAGGATTGTTTTCTTTTCTGATGATTTTAATGGCAGTGTTTGCATTTGTTGTTACTACAATAATTGAAAAAAAGGTTAATAAAAAAGACAATCCGGATTTAAAACCAACAGGCAGATATGTAACTTTTGCAGCTATAACAATAATTATTGGTTTATTTTCATTTGCACTACCGGAAAGACAGAAAGTTTTAATTGAAAAATCTAATAATCCTGATTTACTCGCAACTGCTGATTATAAAATTATGACCGCAGATGAACTTGCATACAGACTAATGTATGATATGAATTCATTTAGAATTTATGATCTGCGCTCAAAAGAATTATTTAACCAATTTTCATTACCTAATTCAATGAACATTTCACTTGATTATATTTTCAGTAAGGATGCAAGCAAATTGTTTACTGAAAGTTATAAAATGCAAATATTTGTTGATGAAACAGAAGAAGGGGCAAGAAGAGGAGCATTTCTTGCAGCAGAAATGGGATATGAGAATATTTATGTTTTAAAAGGGGGATTAAATGAATTTCGTTCGGAGATATTGGAATTTAAAAAGCCAAACAGAGAATTAACACTGATAGAAAAAGATAATTATAGGTTTAGGGAAATAGCTCAAAAGGAAATAAAAATTTTGATAGAAAAAGCAAAAACACAACAAAAACAGGAAGCACCTAAGACAAAACGTGTGTTGGGTGGCTGCTAAAGACATAAAGAATTTCAGGAATTATTAAATAAATACATAAATATATTACTACAAAATAGATTTTATTAAATTGTGAAAACATTTGGATAACAAAAATTGATTACAACATTAAATTTTAAGGGAAATTATAATTTTTAATCAGATAGGGAATAAATATTATAAATATGTTGTTGATACTATTTATTATAAATAGTTTTATAATAAATATTAAATATTCCTATATATAGTTGAGAAATATATTTATTTAATTAGGGGTATGCTCAGATGAATTTTGAAGAATTTCTTTTATCGATGGTATAGTAGAAAGATGAGTAAATCTGTCTGATAGCAAAACAAGTTGTACTTTATTTCGGTCGAATATTTTTTTTACCTTAATCCCAAAGTTATTTGAGAAAACGGTCTTAACACCTTTATTTATCAAAAATTTAGCTGCTTCAATACCTGAAAAATTTACTTCTTCAGAACCAGGGTTTCGAAAAAATTTATAATTTTTATTCTTAGAATCTATAATTATAAAATATTCTGATTTTCCGAAACAATCATTAATTTTCGAGTTAATGTTTTCTTCTTCTATTGTAATTGCAATCATAAATCATAATTTATAAAGTTCTGATGAATTACATACTGGACATAATTCTTGAAATAAGTCCGGGTCGGGTATATTAAATTCGGATCCACAGACTTTACATTTATACCAACTTCCGTGTAATGTTGTATTACCTTCTTTTACTTCAAGTTCTCTTATTTCAATTAGAGCCGTGGCTAATTTTTTTCTTGCTTTTTCATAAATTCTCGTTATTGTTGGTCTAGAAATTCCCATCACTTTTGCTGCCTGAGAATGATTCAGAAGCTCATAATCAATAAGTCTTAATGCATGATATTCTTCTGAAAGAAGGGTAACTTTTTTTTTCTCCGCTACATTAGAATTAATAGGAGAAAAAGTTATAGTGGGATGCGGTAAATAAAGTTTCCTTATCTTAATTGGTCTTACCATTAATGATGTTTATCTCCTGAACAACTTCTTGAAGTATCGTTTAATAATTTCCCTTGTAAATATAACTCTACAGCTCTTTCTGCCTGTGTTTCTGCCGTTAGTACAACATTAATACCATTATTTTCTAAGTCATTAATTAAACCGGGACCAGCGCCGGAACAAATAAGAACAGAACAATCTTTAAGCCCTTCAATTATTCTGTGATGTTTCCCTCTATGTTCATGATCGTGATGACCACCTAATCGATGATTAGTAAAATTATTAATTCTTTTTTCAATATTCATAATTTTATCTTCTTTCGTATCAAAGATTATAAACATTTCACATCTACCAACATGGCCTGTAATATAAATTCCATCATCAGAGGCAACTGCTATTTTCTTTTCCATATAAATAATATTTAATTTTATAATGAACTATGGTTCATAATAAAAATATATAAATTATCTGATTTTGTCAAGTAATTATTAAATAAATTTAATTCACCAAAAACTATGGATATTTATTTGTTATATTGATTTAAAAAATAAAAAAGGCTTTCATTTGTAAATGAAAGCCTTGTGAATAAATTAATATTTTTGTTTTATTTTTTTAGAATCTTATCGTAAATTATTTCTTCGGGGAGTTCTTTTGTACAGAAGAACCAATCATAGCACTTAATATCTTGTTTACCTTCCATCCTTTCTTTAGCAACACCACAGGAACCTGGTGGGGGAACGATTACTTCATCTCCAGGACGCCAGTCAGCCGGAGTAGCAACAGAAAATGCATCAGCAGTTTGTAATGCAATTAACACCCTGTATAGCTCATCGAAGTTTCTTCCAAGACTTAAAGGGTAATAAATAATTGTTCTGATTATCCCTTTCGGGTCAATAAAGAATACGGCTCGTACTGCCTTTGTTGAGCTTTCACCAGGCTGTATCATTCCATACTTTTTCGCTACATTCATTGTAATATCTTCAATCAGGGGAAATTTGACTTCAACATCTTTCATTCCTTTAAATTGAATTTTCTCTTTAATCGTTCTTAACCATGCGATATGACTATAAAGACCATCAACAGAAAGACCAATAAGTTTGCAATTTGCTTTTGCAAACTTATCTTCCAAAGAAGCAAAAGTCATAAATTCTGAAGTACATACTGGAGTAAAATCAGCCGGATGACTGAATAAAATAACCCAACTCCCTTTATAATCGTTAGGGAAATGGATTGTTCCCTGAGTAGTTTCTGCGGTGAACTCAGGTGCCGGGTCGCCAATTCTTGGCATTGGGAATACATTGTTTTCTTCCATATCTATTTTATTTAATTTTTTAAAAAAATCATTGATTTTGTTGTGATGTTAATGGTTGAGAAGATATTGCTTTACTATTCTCAATTGATTGTAAAGCAAGATAATTATCACCGAATTTTCTTAAGTTTTCTGTTTCTGTGTCAAACTGGTCAAAATGTCTTTCCTCATCCTCCACAAGTGCTTCAAATATTTTTTTCGAGGCAGAATCTGCATTTTTTGCGCATTCATTTGCCCATAGATTGTAATTTAAAGCACTTTCGTTTTCCATTTTTGCTGCTAAAAGTAACATTTCCTTAGGATCGTGAATTTTTTTTACTGGTCCGGAAGGAATCATTTCAACTTCACCTTTCAGAAACAAAATTCTTTCTGCCAGTCGTTCAGTGTGAAGCATTTCTTCGATAGCAATTCTTTTAAATAAATTTGATAATGGAAGATATCCCATATCACTACAGTGAAAATGGAAAAACATATATTGATGAACCGCTGTTAGTTCATCGGCTACAGCTTTATTCAGAAGTTCAATGCTTTTTTCTTTCATAGCTAATGAATTTAATTTATAATAAGTTATTTATTTTTTCTTCCAATAATGTGAACTTTAATATTTTCTATTTTTAAATCAGGTATTTTTTTCTTCTTAAAATAGTTTGATAATATTAAATCGAGTTTAACATCGTGGTAATCAACTAAAATGTTTCTATCGGAGTAATAAATATGATGATGATTTTTATCAGGAAACTCATATCTCATAATATTATTATAAGTCTCAACTTTTCTGATAACTCCATATTTCACTAAAGTTTCAAGAACTTTATATATTGTGCCAGTTGATATAGATGAGTTAAATTTCTTAACATATTTAATAATACTTTCAGCTGTTGGATGATTCTTGGAAATATAAATTGCTTTAAGGACCAGTATTCGTTGAGGTGTAATTTTTAATGATTTATCTTTTAGAATATTTATAAATTTGTTGTTATCCATTTATTAGTTATGAATTATTCTTATTAAAGAACAAATATACAAATAATAATAATTATTATCAAGTAATTATTATTATAAGTATTAAATAGTATTTAGATATATATAATATCAAAGTAAAAAACTAAAAAGAATATGATAATTTCAATATTAAAACAATTTTAACTTGATAAAGGATTATATCATTTCTATATTTTATAAAATATCAAAATAAAATGTTAAAAAAATATGAAAAAATATATAAAGCATTGTCTGATAAGAGCCGATTAAGAATTTTAAAAATGTTGCAGGTTAAGCCTTTATGTGTATGTGAGATAACTTCATTATTAAATCTTGCGATTTCAACAGTTTCTAAACATCTTAGTATTTTAAAGAATTCCGGATTAATAGTTGATGAGAAAGACGGAAAGTGGGTAAACTATAAATTGAATAATGATACAAAAGATGATATTGTATTAGACATACTATTATTTATTCGGTTATCTCTTAATAATGATGAAATTATTGTTTCTGATAGAGAAAGAGCTTTTAAAATTGACAGGAGGTTAATTTAAAACAACTATTTATGAATAAAATTAAAATACTTTTTGTTTGCGTTCATAACAGCGCGAGAAGTCAAATGGCAGAAGCTTTTATTAACACTTATTATTCTGATAGATTTGAAGCGGATAGTGCCGGTTTAGAACCGGGGAAATTAAACCCATTGGTTGTTAAGTCAATGTCAGAAATAGGGATTGATATATCACACAAAAAGACAAAAGATGTTTTTGATTTATACAAATCAGGTGCATTTTATAATTATGTAATTACTGTATGTGATGAAGCATCAGGGCAAAGGTGCCCTATTTTTCCCAATACCATAAAAACTCTACATTGGTCATTTGAAGACCCTTCAGGTTTTGTTGGAACCGAGGAAGAAAAATTAAAAAAAATTGCTTTAGTTAGAGATGCAATAAAAGAAAAAATAGATTTATTTATAAAATCAATAAATATTTCTTAATATGGTAAAAGTAAGAATTCTTGGTACAGGGTGCCCAAGATGTCAGGAACTTGAAAAAATGTGTTTTAATGTTGCTGCTGAATATAATATAGATGCAGATATTCAAAAAGTAACTAATATTGATGAAATTCTATCTTACGGTGTAATCCAGACTCCTGCACTTGTTGTTAATGATGAAGTGAAAATAAGCGGTAAGCTTCCTACAAAAATGACACTTTTACATTGGCTTAAAGATTTAAAGTGAATTTTTGTATGTTATAGCAAGTGATAATTTTTTTTTATTATGACAAAATTATATTTTTTTGACTTAATGTTTTTTTTCTATAAAGTATAATAGATAATGGGGAATAATTTCTCAACTTTTTTAAAATAATATTCTACAAATATTGTTTATGTTATTATTTAGATGAAGTTTTATTTTTTATTATCTTTTTAATAGTGAATATGATAATATTTTTATTGATGTGGTAATATTATAAGAAACTTTTTTTATTGTGAGAGGGTTTTATAAATATAAAAAATTAATGTATAAGTAAATTTATAATAAAAATTATATAGTTCTATAAACGAGTGTGTTAATATTCATTCCAGCACCTACTGAGGCAAGAACGATATTTTCTCCAGAAGATATTTTATGAGATGGCAACATACCTTTTAAAATTAAATCAAGTAATATAGGAATGGTAGCAACAGAACTGTTACCTAATTTATTTATAATCATTGGCATAATACCATCTGGAATTTTATTTATATTAAATAATGAAAAAACTCTCTGAAGTATAGCCTCATCCATTTTCTCATTTGCCTGATGCAATAAAACTTTGCTTACCTTATCAATAGTAAGTTTTGCTTTTTCAATGCATTGTTTAACAAGTAGAGGAACATTATTTAATGCATATTCATATAACTTTCTACCGTTCATTTTCAAGTATATGCCAAAATCCTTCTTATCAGGGTTATAAGAAGTGTCCATCCACAAATAATTTGACTCAGTGTAAGTATCAGAGCGGCTGATATGAGAGAGAATACCAATAGGTTCATCACTTTGCATTGCTTCTAAAACAATCGCTCCAGCACCATCAGAATAAATCATACTGTCTCTGTCGTGAAGGTCAGAAACTCTTGATAAGGCTTCAGCACCAATTACAAGGATAAGCTTTGCATCACCTGATTTAATGTAATAATCCGCCTGAATTACACCTTGAAGCCAGCCAGGGCATCCAAATATTATATCATAAGCAACAGTAAAAGGATTTTTAATTTTTAGTTTATTTTTAACCCTTGCTGCGAGAGAAGGAACTAAATCTGAATAAGTATTACCAGATTTAACATCTCCAAAATTGTGTGCTAATATAATATAATCAAGTTTTTCAGGGTCAATATTTGCTGATTCAATTGCATTTTTGGCAGAAAAATATGCTAAATCAGAGGTTACAAGCTCATCTGTTAAATAGCGTCTTTCTGATATATTTGTAATTTTATGAAATTTTTCTATTAATTCTTCATTACTGATATTGATAATATTACCTGTTGAATCATAAAATGTGTTATTTAAAAAATCAGAATTTTTTACAACTTTTGTAGGAATATAACTTCCAGTTGATTTAATTACAGAATAATATTTTGACATATTTTTTAAAATTAATCTTTTTACAAAATAAAAATATATAAATTTTTGAATACTTAATATGTATAAGTGATAGATATATTAATTTTAAAAAAATAACTATTTTATAATAGTTCCAATCCTATCCAATCTTACAGAAGCAAGTAATTTGAAAAAATCTGAGAATTGAATATTTGCATTCCAGGACCAATAAATCATAAATGCTTGCCCAACTATATTATCAACAGGCATAAAACCCCAAAATCTACTATCGGATGAGCGGTCGCGATTATCGCCCATCATAAACAGATAATCTCTTTTTACAGTGTATTCTCCATTAACAAGCTCTGTACCGTCAATAAATACTTTATTATTTCTAAGTTCAATTTTAGAACCTTCCTTCATTACAAACATTCGCCAGGTATGATAATTCATTGAATCAATTTTTATTATATCTCCGGCTTTTGGAATTCGGATAGGACCATAATTATCTTCATTCCAACCATATCCTAAACATTTGTAATCGGTTTTTTCAAGAGAGCTTCCTAATAAATTTGTAATAATTTTATATTCTTCTTTAATTAGAGATAGTCTTTCTCTTGGGACTAAAAGTTTACTGTAATCTTTTAGTTCAATTAATGCATAGTATGTATCCGGTCTGACTTCTTTTGCATCACTAGTCCAGAGCAATAAATCAGCTAAACCATAATTAGCTATTTTATATTTTATATACTGTTGAGGAAATATTCCAATATTTGGTGTATTTGGTGACACTTTATTTTCAAATCGGGAATTCGGAGGATTCGGTAGAGGATTTCCATTATTGTATAAAACTTCTTTAATAATTTCTATAGTATCGCCGGGAGTTCCTACACATCTTTTAATATAATTCAAAACTTCTTTTGATTGTAATTCATATTGTTCGCCGGGAAAATCAAATACGATTATATCTCCGACTTTTGGCTTTTTAAAACCAGGTAATGTTAGATAGGGGATACGAATATCAGTAAAAGGAATATTTCTCGGGGTTGTCGCTCCATATGTGAACTTTGTTACTAAAAGAAAATCACCAACCAATAACGTATTTTCCATTGAGCCAGTGGGAATTCTAAATGCTTCAAAAAGAAATATTTTAATTATGAATGCGGCAACAGCTGCATAAATTAGTGCATTAAAAAATTCCCTTATTTTGGATTTTTTCTTTTTTTCTGACTTTAAATTTTTTTTCTGTTCTTTATTCAAGGTTAATATATTTAATTATTTATCTATTGATAGTGCAGCTAAAAATGCTTCCTGAGGTATTTCAACAGACCCTACTTGTTTCATTCGTTTTTTCCCTTCTTTCTGTTTTTCAAGTAATTTTCTTTTCCTTGTAATATCGCCACCATAGCATTTTGCAAGGACATTTTTACGAAGTGGACTTATTGATTCACGAGCAATTATCTTTGATCCAATTGCTGCCTGGATAACTACTTCAAACATTTGACGAGGAATTAATTTTCTTAATTTATTACATAGTTTTTTACCCCAGTTATATGCGAAATCTTTATGTATTATTGTAGAAAGTGCATCAACAGGGTCACCATTTAATAAGATATCAAGTTTAACCAAATCAGACTTCCTATATTCCTTAAATTCATAATCAAATGATGCGTAACCTCTTGAACTCGATTTTAATTTATCATAAAAATCATATATAATTTCAGAAAGGGGGAATTCAAAATGTATATCTACTCTTTTTGAATCAATATAATTTGTTGTTTTATATATTCCGCGCCTTTCGGTTGCAATTTTCATAATGTTTCCGATGAATTCTGTCGGTGTAATTATATGAGCAGCAACAAAAGGTTCTTCAATATAATCAAGTTCAGCAGCATCGGGCATTAAAGCAGGATTATCAACAATCACTATTTCTCCATTTTTTTTATGAACTTTGTATTCTACATTAGGTACAGTTGTTACAATGTTTAAACCGTACTCTCTTTCAAGACGTTCCTGGACTATTTCGAGATGAAGAAGCCCAAGAAATCCACACCTGAAACCAAACCCAAGAGCAACTGAAGTTTCGGGTTCATAATGAAGTGCTGCATCATTGAGTTTTAATTTACCAAGAGAATCTCTAAGTAGCTCAAAATCATTGCTTTGTGAAGGATAAATACCACTGAAAACCATAGGTTTAAATTCTTTATATCCTTTTAAAGGTTTATCTATAGGTTGAGAGATATTATAAACAGTATCTCCAACTTTAGAATCGTTAACATCTTTTATATTAGCAATTAAATAACCTACATTTCCAGAATGTAACTCTTTAGTTCTTACCCTTTCCATTTTTAAAATTCCGACTTCTTCTGCTTCGAAAATTTTACCTGTTGAATAAAAAGCAATTTTATCACCTTCTTTTAATTTACCATCAAAAATTCTTAAATATATTATTACCCCTCTGTAAATATCAAAAATTGAATCAAAAATTAGTGCTTTTAATGGTTTATCATTATCAACTTTAGGTGGTGGAATTTTTTCTATTATTGCCTTTAAAACCTCTTCTATTCCAATGCCTTCTTTAGCACTAACACAAATAATGTCTTCTTTTGACCCGCCGATAAGTTCAATTATTTGCTCTTTCGTTTCTTCAATCATAGCACTTTTGACATCAATTTTATTGACAACGGGTATTATTTCTAAGCCATTTTCAATTGCAAGAAAAAGATTACTTATAGTTTGTGCTTGAATTCCCTGTGTAGCATCAACCACAAGAATTGCCCCTTCACATGCGGCTAAAGAACGAGAAACTTCGTAAGTAAAATCTACATGACCGGGTGTATCTATAAGATTTAATATATATTCTTTGGAATCAGGTGTTTTGTAGTTCATTTGTATAGCGTGCAATTTAATAGTGATACCACGTTCCTGTTCCAACTCCATATCATCTAATATTTGCTTAATAACAACTCTTTTCTCAATGGTTTTTGTTATTTCCAATAATCTGTCTGCAAGAGTAGATTTACCATGGTCAATATGTGCTATTATGCAAAAATTCCTTATATTTGGAGTCTCGTTAGTCAATGTTAATAAAAAATTTATAAAAAAGTGGTATCTAAAGGATTAGATTCCACTTTTTAAAAATAAGAAAATTAGAATAAAAATCTCTTTTATTTCTGTTTCTCTTGTTTGCGTTGGTTGCGAATTTGCTGAATGTCTTTTCTAATTTCATTTGCGAGTTTTCGCATATTGTTTAATTCTTTTCTTAACCTTGCGCCGGCCGAATTCACATTCTTATTATAAAACTTCTCAATATCTGCTTTCATTCCTTCAAGCATTTGTTGTAATTTTTCAAATTTTTCCATTTTTACTCCTTTAATTTAATTTAAATTAGTATTCTTTTATAAGATTAACAATGCATTATAGAAAAATTTCCTATTTGGCATAAGGTATAGAAAGTACTATATGATAAGCCCATGAAAGAAAAGCTAATCCTAAAACTATAAGAATTGTGATGATTGTAATTTTAGCCCACTTTTTAAGATTATAATCTCTAAAAATACCCCAAATGCCATTAAGACCGTGATATAATGCAAAAGTAACAAAAACTAAGTCAATTAACCTATACCACGGATATTGCATTCTTGCAAATACTGCTTCATAGGTTTTACCATTATCTGGATGAAAATGCATAAGTATGTAATGACCGATAGCAAAAACAACAAGAATTATTCCAGTAATTCTTTGATAAACCCAACTTTTTACACCTGTATTTTTTGATGATTTATACTTGAACATAATTATTGATTTGCTTTAAAAAATTATGTGTGAAAACATAATAATACCCATAGCAATAAACATAATAACACCTATAACAATTGTATAATAAAATAATTGTTTATGATATCTTGCACCTTCTGCCCAGTCAATCAAAATAATCCTAACTCCGTTTAATGCATGGAATAAAACGAAGGCGAAAAGAAACCACTCAATAATTGAAAATAGTGTACCAGAATATAAACTCATCTTCTTTTCAAATGCATGCTTACCTTCAGTTAAAGGACTGATAGACCAGATATGAAGGAAAAGATACAAAATAAGCGCAATTCCACTTATTCTATGAAATATCCATGCATAACTGCCGGTATCTTTGTAATAATAAATGTTTTTGTTAATCCAATCTTTTTGCTCGAAAGTTTTGATTTTTTTATTTTCTGATTCTTGCATAAACGCTAATTTTATTCAAATTATATAAATAAAAATTTATTTACAATTTAAATTGAAAAATAAATACTTAATTATTTCGTTTTTTAAATACGGATACTAATACTGAAATTGTAAGCACAAAGATAAGAATTCCTAATGAAATCAAAGTAGGAATTTTATAAAGCTCTGATATTAACATCTTAATACCAATATAAATAAGAATAACTGATAGACCATATTTTAAATAAGTAAATTTATCAATGAACTTATCAACAGCAAAATATAATGCTCTCAACCCAAGAATAGCAAAAATATTTGAAGTAAAAACAATAAATGGGTCATGAGATATAGCAAGAATTGCAGGGATAGAATCAAAAGCGAATATTAAATCAGTAGTTTCAATTACAGCAAGAACAATTATAAGAGGGGTGGCGTATAATTTACCATGTGATCTATAGAAAAAAGCGCTTTTTACATATCGAGGTGTGATTGGTAAAAATTTTCTTAGTAATTTAACCACAGGGTTCTTTTCTGGTTCTAATTTATTATCTTTCTGAAAACCCATTTTAATCCCAGAGATAACTAAAAACCCACCAAAAATATAAATTATCCAATGGAATTTGTAAATAAGAGCAGTACCAATAAAGATTAAAATTCCTCTAAAAATTATAGCACCAAGTATACCCCAAAAAAGAACACGATGATGATACTTCTTATTTACATTAAAATAAGTGAATAAAAGAACAAAAACGAAAATGTTATCAACACTTAAAGATTTCTCAATTAAATAGCCGGTAAAGAATTCGATTGCTTTATCTTTTCCATAAAACATATATACAAACAGATTAAATATTAGAGCTAAAATAATCCAAACAGCAGTCCAAATTAATGCTTCCTTATAAGAAATAACATGAGATTTTCTGTTAAATACCCCTAAATCTATTATGAGTAAAATCAGAATTATTATTATAAAACCAATCCAATGAAAAATATTGATTTCCAGCATATGTACAGGTTAGTTTTCCAGATCACCTTTCTGAGGTCTTAAATATATTTCCTCAATCATATTTTTCCCGGATTTACTATAAGCTTCGTACACTACCTCAGCTACATCTTTTGGTTGCATCATTCTTTTCCTATACTTTTGACGAGTCTTTGTATCCCATATAGGAGTATCAACCGGACCCGGGAAAACATTTGTAATTTTTATATTATATTTTCTTACTTCTTTTCTTAATACATTTGACATAGCAACCACTGCTGCTTTTGAAGCGGAGTATATTGAACTATTTTCAAATACTGTATTTGCAGCTACTGAAATAATATTAATAATGTGACCATATCTATTCTTAATCATTTGGGGGAGAACGATTTTAGTACATAGAAAGGTACCCCTTGTGTTTATATCAAATAAGTAATCGAAATCATAAATTTTAGTTTCCAAAAAAGATTTAAAGACTGTTACTCCTGCATTATTAATAAGTACATCAACATTACCACAATGCTCCCTGATTTTTTTATATATATTATGGACACTCCTTTCAGAAGAAACATCAGAGACAAAAGCGTACGCCTCTTTCCCTGCAAATTTTATTTCGCCAACTAATGAAACAAGTCTTGATTTTCTTCTACCACTTACAACTACAATACAATCTTCTTTTGCAAATTTTTTTGCTATTTCTCTTCCAATTCCAGTGGAAGCACCTGTTACCCATACTATTTTTTTCTTCATAATAATTAGTTATTACATTACCATACCACCATCAACTGTAATTACCTGTCCGGTTATATAAGCTGATTTATCAGAAGCAAGAAATGCAACTACTTCTGCAATTTCTTCTGGTTTACAACCTCTTTTCATTGGTATTATATTCAGAAAAGCATTTTTCTGTTCTTCGGTTAAATGTTGTGTCATTTCTGTTTCTACATAACCAGGTGCAACTGCATTTACATTTATATTTCTTGAAGCAAATTCCTTAGCAACTGACTTAGTAAATCCAATTAATCCTGCTTTAGATGCAGAATAATTTGATTGACCTGCATTACCCATCAGACCCACAACTGATGATATGTTAATAATTTTCCCATATTTTTGAGAAGCCATATATTTTACAGCGGCTTTTGTGGTATTGAATGCCCCTTTGAGATTTACATTAATAACAGAATCCCAGTCATCTTCCATCATTCTTAATAATAACTTATCTCTTGTAATACCTGCATTATTTACTAAAATATCAATTCTTTTATAATGAGAAATAATTTCCTCAAAAGTTTTCTGTGTCATTTCAAAATTTGTAACGTCAAGAACTTTATAATCAATGGAGCCACCGCTTTTTTTAATTTCCTCAACAAAAGAATTAAAATCTTCTGGAAATACTTTATCCAGAGCAATTACTTTTGCTCCATAATCAATAAATAGCTTAACTAATGCTCTTCCTATACCTCTTCCACCACCTGTTACAAGTGCAATTTTATTTTCTAATAATTTATCCATATTAATTTTTTTTGTTAGACTTTACTTTTTAAATATTCATTTATGATTTTAATAGCATTTTCGCCAAATATATATTTAATTTCTTCATACATCGCATTAAACACTATTTTAGTAAAATTCTCTTTTCTGGTATAACCACAATAAGATAAATTTTCGGAGTGTTCAATATCGTATGTTAGTGTTGTATTATTAATAGTAAGCGGATATAAAATGCAATGAGTTGGTTTTAAATCCCATTTATGAAACCCAAGATTTTCAGCGGCAACTTGAAGGGAGCAGAAGTTATTAGAATCTTTAAATATGCATTGTTCATTTCCATTTATGTTATTGTATGTATTTATAGATACTGCAAATCCAGAAATAAAATCACTATCTTGAATAATTTCATCACCAAACCATAAATCAGGATTTTTGGGTTGATTTTCCGACATTACATTAATTATATCGGATTTATATGATAATATTTTTTCTCTAAAATTAACATCAATATAAACTCCAAGATTACAGCACTCACCTTTACAGATAGTAAGATTGCATTTGGGTACGAATCCCTGAGAAAAAATAATCGGGTCAATTATTAAATCTTCAATTTTATATCTTGGTTTATTAGAGTCCATTCTATTATAATATACCTAAATTTTTCAAGTCTTCTAAACAGGAAATGTTTATAGTTTCAACATCAGGGGAAATCTTCTTTATTAAACCAGTTAAAACTTTACCTGAACCTATTTCATAGAATTTTGAAACACCATCACGAATCATATTTAAAACTGATAATTCCCATAATACCGGGGAAGTTAGTTGTTCCTTCAAAGCTTTTCTAATATTATCCGTATCTTTTAATGGTTCTCCCGTTGTGTTGTTATAAACAGGGATAGATGGTTCATTTAATTGCATATTATCAAGAGCATCTCTTAAATCTTTATCGGCAGTTCTCATTAATTCGGAATGAAATGCACCGCTTACTTCAAGTTTTTTAGCAATTTTACAATTATAGGGAGCATCTTTTGCAATTTTAATGGCAGACTCTATTGCTTTAACTTCACCAGATATTACAATTTGACCTGGACAATTAAAATTAGCTGCCTGAACGACTCCATCAGCAGATGCTTTATTACAAATTTCTATTACCTGTTCTTTAGTTAGACCAATTAATGCAGCCATAGTTCCTTGCGCTATGGTGCCGGAATTTTTCATAAGAATACCTCTTGTTTTAACTATTCTTAATCCGTCTTCAAATCCAAAAGTACCAGCGTATGCATTTGCAGTATATTCGCCAAGTGAATGACCCGCAGTGCATTCTGCTTTTATATTATCATTAATTAATTTTGTCAGAATATATGAATGCACATATAAAGCAGGTTGAGTAAAATTTGTTTGTTTTAATTCCTCAGCAGGGCCATTAAAAGATATTTCAGATAATTTTACCCCCATTATTTCATCTGCAAGTTTATATAGTTCTCTTGCGATTTCAAGATTTTCATATAAATCTTTACCCATCCCTACAGCTTGTGAACCCTGCCCAGGAAATACGAAAGCAATTTTTGACATATCCGATATTTTTTAATTTTGATATTTTAAAATTTCATTTTCTATTGAGAACATATAAGCAATTAAAGCAGACCTTATCCACATACCGTTTCTTTCCTGTCGCCAATACATAGCTCTTTTATCTTTATCTATTTCTATATCAATTTCTTTTCTACGGGGCAGCGGATGCATTATAATAGAATCTTTCTTCATTAGTTTTACAAGCTTTTTAGTAAGGTGAAATTTTGTATAATCTATATTTAGTGATTCTTTGTTTATATCGTATTCGTCCTGAATCCTTGTCATATATATCGCATCTGCTTCTTTTATATATTCTTCTATATTATCTGTTTCAATATATTGCATTTTTTGTTTTTTCAAAAAGTCTTTTATGTCTTTTCCTATTTTCAGGTATTCAGGAGAAACATAAATTATTTTTACATCCTTATAATGCTTTAGTAAATAAGTTAGAGAGCGGACAGTTCTACCTCTATTTAGATCACCAACCATCATTATAGTTTTGTTATCAATTCCTCCTTTATCTTGAAAAGAAAGATAAAGTGTGTACATATCTAATAGTGCTTGTGTTGGGTGCTGGTCTTTTCCTGAACCTCCATTTATAATCCTAACAGGGCGTGGCGTATTATTTAAAATCCAAGCAGCTTTTTCCGCCATACCGGGTTCAAAATGTCTCATAATAATTAAATCTGCGTATGAACTGAATGTTCGTATTGTATCTTCCGGTGATTCACCCTTAATTTCTGAAGAAGTTGAAGTAGAACGAATTTCACTTACTTTCATTCCTAATATGTAACAAGCACTCTGAAATGATAAGAATGTTCTTGTAGATGGTTGAATAAAATACAACATAGCCCTTTTATGAGAAAGCAATGTTTGTAACCAATCATGACCACCTTTACTTTTTGCTACTGCTCTAATTTTACTTGCGAGAGTAAATAAATTTTCTAATATGGATTTAGAAAACTGTTGTGAATAAATAACATCAAATAAGACATTGTCTTTAATAAAGAAATCATATTTATTTTTTAAAGGAAGTTTATAAAATTCTTCCCAGCTTAATTCTTTGAAATTGTTTTTTTGCTTTTGAGGCATAATTATGACATTAATAATTTTAAAATTGCTTTTTGAGTATGCATACGATTTTCTGCCTGGTCAAATACTATAGAATTCGGACCATCAATTACATCATCAGTAATTTCTTCACCTCTATGGGCAGGTAAGCAATGCATAACTAAGACATTAGATTTTGCTTTTTTCATTAAATCAGAATTCAATTGAAAAGCAAGTAAATCTTTTTTCCTTTTTTCTTTTTCTTCTTCCTGTCCCATACTGACCCAAACATCTGTATAGATTACATCTGCATCTTTAATAGCAGAAACAGCATCGTTATATTCAGTAACTTTTGAACCAGTTGATTTTGCAACTTCTAAAGATTCTTTAACTACTAAGTCAGAAGGTTTGTACCCAACAGGCGAGGCATAATTAATATTCATTCCTACCCGAACACACGCTTGAATTAGTGAATGTAATACATTATTTCCATCACCAATATAACTTAAAGTTAAACCTTTTAGATTTCCAAGTTTTTCATATATTGTGAATAGGTCAGATAATGCTTGGCATGGATGGTCAAAATCAGTCAATCCGTTAATTACAGGGACTGTAGCATACTTAGCGAGATCAAGGATTGTCTGATATTTAAAAGTTCTTGCCATAATTCCATCTACATATCTGGAGAGAACTTTTGCTGTATCGTGTATAGTTTCACCTCGTCCTATTTGTAAATCTTGAGAAGAAAAAAACATCGCATAGCCACCAAGTTGATACATACCAACCTGAAAAGAAACACGTGTCCTTGTGGAAGATTTTTCAAATATCATAGCAAGCGTCTTGCCTTTAAGATATTCAGTATTGCGAGGTCCTTTTTTTAGCATTTCAGCTTCATTTAATATTAAATTAACTTCTTCAGGTGTTAAGTAGTTAATTGAAATTAAATCTTTGTTTCTTAATTTTTTCATAGTTATTATTGATTATTTTATTTTATATATAAATTCTAGTTCCAATTTTACCTTTAATTGCATCTTGAAGATATTCTAATTGGGAAATTACGGCTTCTTTTTGAGTTGCAGTTATGAAATCAATTGCTGCTTGTACTTTTGGTCCCATACTTCCAGCAGAAAATTGTCCCTGTTCCAGGTATGTTATTGCTTCATCTAAATTCATTTCCTTTAAAACAATTTGATTAGGTTTATTATAGTTAAGATAACAATATTCAACATTAGTAAGAATTATTAATTTATCTGCATTAATATCTATAGCTAATCTTGCCGATGCTAAATCTTTGTCTATTACTGCTTCTAACCCCTCATATTTATTTGTTGTATGATTAATATATACCGGAATACCACCACCACCCACAGCAATAATAATATTATCCTTATTTATAATATTTTTTATTATGTTATCCTGTAAAATTTTTATTGGTTTTGGTGATGGGACAACTCTTCTAAATCCATTTCCAGATGGGTCAGCAATAAAGCGCCAGTTTGGTTTTAATCTTAATATTTCGTTTTTTTGTTCTTGAGTATAATAAGGTCCAATAGGTTTTGTATAATTCGAAAAAGCCGGGTCATTTTCGTTAACAATAGCTTCAGTTAAAATAGTTATTATATTTTTTTTAATGTTATGTGCATCTAATTCGTTTTTTATTGCTTTTTGTAAAATATATCCGATTTCACCTTGTGTTTCCGCTACACAAACATCAAGTGGCAAAGGTGGGACTTTATCAGAGGCTTCTTCGTTCTGAATTAATATATTGCCAACTTGAGGACCGTTGCCGTGTGTAATAATTATATTATAATCTGAGTCAATAATGTCAATTAATTGTTTTGCTGTTCTTTCTGCAGCTGCTTCTCTTTCTTCAATAGTACCTTTAGACTTTGAGTCTAATAATGCATTTCCACCAAGTGCTATAACAAGAGTTGAATTTAATTTAGTACCGGACATAAAAATTTAACATTTAAAAATTCAAATTTACCCATTTTATCAAGAATCTTCAATTCGATAAATTACCCCTTTTTTAATTTAAGAAATCATTTGTATTATTATGTTTTTAAATTTTATATGAAAATAATAGTAGTGCGATAAGATTATTCAAAATTTTAAAGTGTTGTATAGGAACAATTTTATCTTTTTATTTGTAAAAAATTAGAAATATATTATTATATTGTTATACATTAGAAATATTTTTATATTTTTATAAATTATAAATCTATGAATAATTATAAAAAACTTTACATTATTTTTGTTACATTAATATTATTTACAATAAGTATTATATATAGCTGTGGGGCAAATATTTTCAGTCTTGATGATGATGTTAAATTCGGGCAAGATATTGATAGGGAAATAAAATCAAGACCTTATGAATATCCGCTACTTACAAATAGACCTGACATTACAGGTTATGTTTCCAATATAGGTAAGTACATAATTAACAATTCTCCAAAGATACAATATAAAAATATTTTTCCATACGAGTTTCAGGTAATTAATGATACAATTATTAATGCATTTTGTACACCGGGTGGTTATATTTATGTTTATAAAGGATTAATGAAATTTGTTGATAATGAAGCAACGCTTGCTGGTGTATTAGCACATGAAATTGCTCATGCAGAAAAGCGACATATGACTCAGAGATTAACTTCATATTATGGAGTTAGTATTATCACTAGCATAATTTTAGGGAATAATCCGAGTACACTCGCTGAAATAATGGCAAATCTATTTGTTGGAATTGGATTTCTTGCAAATAGTCGTTCTGATGAGAAAGAAGCTGACGATTATTCTATCCGTTATCTTGCTACAACAAAATATTATCCAGGTGCAATTAAATTTTTCTTCCAAAAAATATTTGATGAACAAAAAAGAAAAGGTCAAGTACCAGGTGCACTTGATAGATTATTATCTACTCACCCTCTTGCTTCTGATAGAGTTGAAAATGTTGATATACAATTAAAGGAACTAAAAATTAAAGCAGATTCTACAAAAGGATTGTTCTTTGAAGAATATCAAGCTTTTAAAAATAAGTTACCCTGAATTATGAAAAAATATATAATTCTACTTGTTATAATATTATTTATTCAATGTATTACTTTTGCACAATCCAGAAGTATTTTGAATAATGAATATCAATTCACTTTTGAACCTAATTACGAATTCCGTATTACTGAATTAATAGAATCCAGCAACAGGATTTCTATAGTTTATAAAATATCAATGAAAATACTGGATGCCACGATTGGAATTGATTCATTATACATATCTATACTAGCATTTAAATGGGAAGAAATTAAAAAGTTATCAGATTTCGTTTATAACATGGAGAAAGAACTGACTTTCTTAAATCTACCTGATAGGATAGGGGATTATGAAGAATATGATTCTTTATATTATGATACGAAAATCGGTAGATATAAAGATGATGAATTTTATCATTTAGTTTATTATTTCAGGACAAAAGATGAAAAACAAATTTACCACTTTACTTATTTAATTGATTTGAAAATTTTAAATAGTTTATTTAGTGAATCAACAGAAAGTATGTTAAAAAATATTGCGAATTGTTTTTTACCTGTTAGGAAGTTAGTTCCTGAGAATTAGATTAAAAACTGATTATTTTCTTTTTCATACAATACAGAAGTTTTTTCTCCATGTCCGGGGAAAATCAAATACTCATTACCACAATTATTAAATAAAATATTCCTTATTGAATTAATAATAAGATCATAATTTCCACCTGGTAAATCCGTTCTTCCAATTGAATTTCTAAATATTAAATCACCTGAGAAAATAAATCTATCTTTGTGATTAATTAAACAAATGCTACCCGGAGAATGACCCGGAGTATGAATAGTAATTATCTCGTTTTCTCCGATTAAAAACTTATCGTTTGGAATTAAATCGTAATCAATATGTGGAATTGTATTAGTCTGAAATCCAAAGACTTCTGAATAATCCAGAATGTTATCTCTGAGAAACCAGTCATTCTTATTTAGATAGACAGGTGCTTTTAAAAAATTCTTAACAAAATTATTTCCTATAATGTGGTCAATATGACCATGAGTATTTATTATATATTTAATATTTAATTTGTTTTCAAATATGAATTCTATGAGTTTATTTTTTTCATCTTCATAATAAAAACCGGGGTCAATCAGAATACCTTCCTTTAATTCTGAATCAAAATACAAATATGAATTAACTTCATAATGATTTACAACAAAAGTTTTTACTTGCATAAATATATTAATTGATTTTACATTCTAATAATAATAACTTTGTAAAATAAGAATTGGAGAAGACAGATAAAATCAAAATTGTCGGTACCAATCGCAAAGCAAAGTATCAATATGAGATTATTGAGAAATATGAAGCAGGTTTAGTTTTATTAGGTACAGAAGTAAAATCATTAAGAGAATCAAAAGTTAATATTCAGGAAGCTTATGGAAAATTTATTAATAATGAGTTATGGCTGATAAATTCACATATCTCAGAATATAAATATGGGAATATCAATAATCATGACCCGTTAAGACCAAGAAAATTATTGCTAAATCGTCGTGAAATTAAAAAAATAAAAACAAAACTACAGGAAAAAGGATTAACACTCATTCCAATAAAGATATATTTTAAGAATTCTTATGCAAAAGTAGAGATTGCAATTGCAAAAGGAAAGAAGATGTATGATAAAAGAGAAACAATAAAGAAAAGAGAAATAGAAAGAAAACTAAAGAGAACATAAAATGAGAGGAACATTAAACGAACAGATGGATACATACAAAAAGGGAGCAGCTGAAATTATTCCTGAAGAAGAATTATGTTACAAAATTGAGAAATCAATTAAAACACAGAAACCCTTGAATGTTAAACTCGGTTGTGACCCATCAAAACCTGATTTACATATAGGACATGCCGTAGTCTTAAATAAATTAAGAGA
Organism: Candidatus Tepidiaquacella proteinivora; assembly: GCA_013348845.1. GTDB lineage: Bacteria > Bacteroidota > Ignavibacteria > Tepidaquicellales > Tepidaquicellaceae > Tepidaquicella > Tepidaquicella proteinivora. Next base: position 470,214 of record CP054675.1, read on the forward strand.
ATTTCAGGATTTCGGCCACAAAGCAATTTTAATAATTGGTGATTATACAGCAATGATTGGTGACCCGACCGGGAAAAATAAAACAAGACCACAACTTACATTTGAAGAAACAAGAGAATATGGAAGGACATATTACGAACAGGCAACAAAGATATTGGATAGAAAAAATATTGAGATTAGATATAATTCTGAGTGGTTAAGTAAACTTACACTTGCAGATATTTTAAAAATAAAAAGTAAGTTTACTGTTCAAAGAATTCTTGAGAGAGATGATTTTACTAAAAGATTAAATGAAGAAGTAGAAATTTTCTTGCAAGAAATATTATATCCATTAATGCAGGGATATGATTCGTTGGTTATAAATGCAGATGTAGAACTTGGCGGTACAGACCAGAAATTTAATAATTTGATAGGTAGAGATATGCAGAGAAAATTTGGTAAAGAACCGCAGGTAGTTTTATTAATGCCATTATTAGAAGGTATAGATGGTAAAGAAAAAATGAGTAAATCACTAGGAAATGCCATAGGAATATGTGAACCACCTAAAGAAATTTATGGAAAGGCTATGAGTATCCCTGACAATATGATATTTAAATATTTTTTGCTTGGAACGAGATTAACAATGAGTGAACTCGAAAATATTAAAAAGCAGTTATCAAATCCTGAGGTTAATCCGCGAGATATAAAGAAAAGATTAGCTTATGAATTAGTTAAATTATATTATAATGAGAATGAAGCAAAGAAATCAGAAGAAGAGTTTGACAGAGTATTTTCAAAGAAGGGATTACCTGATGAAATACCGGAATATGTTTTTGATATATCCAATAACAAATTAGTTGATATTCTTGTAAGCACAAAATCAGTTGATTCGAAAAGTTCTGCTCGCAGACTTATAGAGCAAGGTGGTGTTACTGTTAAAGATGAAAAGGTAACTGATATAAACTATAATTTAAATCAAAAAGGCGAATATATTATAAAAGTTGGGAAGAAGAAATTTTTAAAAGTAAAAATAAATTGATTTTTAATTTAAAAATTTTCTAATACTTTTGTAAAATAAAAAAAGAAAGGAAAAGTCATTGTACAAGCCAACAAAAATATTTTTTACAAAAGGTGTCGGAAGGCATAAAGACCAACTCCAATCTTTCGAGTTAGCATTAAGACATGCAGGAATCGAAAAATGTAATCTTGTTTTAGTTTCAAGCATTTATCCTCCAGGTTGTAAAAGAATACCAAGAGAACAAGGTATTGCAATGCTTGAACCAGGTCAAATTACATTTTGCGTAATGGCAAGAAATTCAACTAATGAACCGAATAGATTAGTAGCAAGTTCAATTGGGGTTGCTCTCCCTTCAGACGAAAGCCATTATGGTTATATTTCAGAACATCATCCATATGGAGAAACAGAAAAAGTTGCAGGTGAATATGCAGAGGATCTAGCTGCTACAATGCTTGCAACAACACTGGGTATTGAATTTGATCCGGAAACCGCATGGAATGAAAGGGAAAATGTTTATAAGCAAAGTGGTAAAATCTTTAAGACATTTAATTACACACAATCAGCCGAAGGTGATAAAAACGGTTTGTGGACTACTGTAATTGCAGTAGCAGTTTTCTTACCATAATATAAAATACATTTCTGTATATTATTACTTATCAAGAAGTAAGTAAAGTATATTAAACTAAATTATCCAATTGTATAATTTTCCATTTAAAATCATTTAAATCGAATGCTAATTCACATATAACTCCTTGCTCTTTACAAATAACTGTATAATGATATTCATAATTATCTCCTGACGATACTCTCCATTTTGAAATTAATTCTGTTACTTTATAAATCGTGTTTTTCCACTTAAACTTTATTATTTCTAATCTTAAGTTGTGGAAATATGTAATAACTTCGATGGATTCTGATATTTGTGTTTCCATAATATACCATATATATTTATGGTATAAATTATATTATAATTTTCATAATGTCAATACCACAAAAAGGTATTTTTTCGGAAAATATAAAGAAAAAATTTTTATGAATTTATTTTTTATATATTTTTCATAATCTTACATACCTAAGTATTGAAATTAACAGCAGATGTCAATTCCTTTTAATAAGTTACCTGGTTTTAATCACTTATTTATTGATTATATAGATAATTTTGAAAATCTTAATGAATTTTTCTCTTATAATTATCGGGATGAGGATTCATTTGTGAAATTATCGGATTTTAAAAATCAGTTTTACTTAAGAGATGAAACATTCAATAGAGATACCATTGCAAATATATTAACCATACAAAACAAAGCGTTTAATTCATTTGATAAAACATTCAGGAATATAGAGAAGTTGAGGAAAGATAATACCTATGCAATTGTTTCTGGACAGCAGATTGGACTTTTCACAGGAAGTTACTATACCATACTTAAAGCTCTAAATACTGTAATGTTATGTAACTATTTAAATGATACATTTAGCAAATATAATTTCATTCCAATATTTTGGCTGGAAGGTGACGACCATGATTTGCAGGAAGTAAATCATATAAACATAATCGACAAAAATAATAAGGTTATAAAAATAGAGTACAAATCGAATCTTATTAATAATGATAAGAATTTAAAACCAGTCGCAGATATAGAATTTGATGAAAATATTATTACAACAATTAATAACTTGTTTGAAAATTTACGAAAAACAGAATTTTCTACAGAACTAAAATCAATTGTTGAGAAGTCATATAAGCCGGGTTTGAATTTTAAATTATCATTTGGGAGGTTTCTTAATTACATACTTGGTGATTTAGGACTGATTTTGTTTGACCCTACAGATGTTGAGGTAAAAAAATTATTGTTACCGATTTTCTTAAAAGAGCTAAACACTTTTCCCAAGAGTTGCGAGTTAGTTATAGATACTTCTATAAAACTTGAGCAAAACTATGAATTACAAATAAAACCAAAGCCTATTAACTTATTTTATAAACATAACGGCAATAGGCATTTAATTGAGCCGAAGCAAAATAAATGTTTTGGTCTAAAAAATACAAAGATTAAATTTTCAGCAGATGAATTATTCAATCGACTTTACGAACATCCAGAATATTTTAGCCCAAATGTTGTTTTAAGACCAATATGTCAGGATTATTTGCTCCCAACGGTTTGTTATATTGCTGGTCCTTCTGAAATATCTTATTTTGCCCAATTAAAAAGAGTGTATGAATTTTATAATAATGTAATGCCAATAATATTCCCAAGAACTTCAATGACATTTATAGAAATCTCTGTAAATAATTTTTTATTAAAAAATGATTTAAATTTTGATGATTTATTCTCAGAAACACTTGTTATTCAAAAATCATTAATGAAGCTAAACTCAATTAATATTGATGAAATATTCAACACATTCAGGGAAGGATTAAATACTATAACATACGAAGCCGGGGAAAAATTAAGAATTATTGATAAAAATCTTGAAACATATTTTACAAACAAGGTTAATAAATTTTCTGAAAATCTAAATACTATTAAAGCAAAAGCTAATGAAGCTTTAATTAGAAACAATCAACATACGATTAATAAATTGAAAGAAATAATATCATTTATTTACCCGTCGAATTACCTTCAGGAAAGATACATAAATATATTGTATTATCTAAATAAATATAGCTTAGATTTAATCAAATTTCTGGAAAATAATTTAGATTTATATTCAAAAGAACATCAGTTTGTTGTGCTTAATTTCAAAAGATAAATATGAAAAATGTAAAGAATATCCTTGTAATTAGATTATCAAGTTTCGGGGACATTGTTCTTACCTTTCCTTTTTTGAAATTATTAAAAGATTACTTTCCTAATGCTAACATATATTTCATCACTAAAAATATATACAAAAATTTAGTGGAGTTAAGCCCGCATATAGATAAAATCATAGCAGTTGATAATGATATAAAGATAACAAAAAAACTCATAAAAAAAATTAAATTTAATTATATATTTGACTTACAGAAAAATTTTAGAAGCTACTACTTAACTTTATTTACAAGGGGTAAAAAATATCGTTATAAAAAAGAAAATTTTAAAAAATTTTTATTAATAAGATTTAAAATTAATTTATTTAAGGAAATCGTACCTGTCTATAGAAAGTATATTAATACTTTGAGTAATGTAGTAGATAATATTGATTTGTTATTCCCGAAAATTGATTTAATATTTAATAAAAATCCCCGTTTTGAATTTAATTACATATTACTTTCTCCGAGTTCTAAGCATTTTACAAAAATATATCCTGCTGAATACTTTTCAGATATTATTTCAAAAAACAAGGGAAATAAATATATATTAATCGGAGATAATTCTGAACAAGATAGGAATATTTGTGAGATGTTGAGTGATAACTGTGAAAATACAATCAATTTATGTAGCAAGACAAATTTCGGGGAGCTTGCTAATTTAATATTCAATGCCGATTATGTAATTTGCAATGATAGTGGAGTTCTTCATCTTGCAGAGTTATTAGGGAAGAAAGTTTATGTTTTTTTCGGTTCTACGGTTAAGGAATTTGGATTTTATCCTCAGTTATCTTCCACAGTCATATTTGAAAATAACAATATTAGATGCAGACCTTGTTCCAGATTTGGGAAAGAAAAATGTCCTAAAAAGCACTTTAAATGTATGAGGGAAATTCAACAGAATATATTATGAAAATATTTTTAAAAAAGAATGAGGAACGAAGAATACTCAGTGGTCACCTATGGGTTTTTAGCAATGAAATAGACTATATTGATAATGTTACCAGTGATTATGGAATTGCGGATTTGTATTCATATGGGAAAAGATTTTTAGGAAGAGGATTTTATAACAAAAAATCTCTGATTGCTTTTAGATTAATTACATATAAAAAGGAAGATATTGATTTTAATTTTTTCAAAAAAAGAATTGTTGATGCAAATAATAGAAGAATCAAAGTTTTTCCTGATAAAAAAGTCTATAGAGTAGTTAATGCGGAAAGTGATTTTTTACCGGGTTTAATCATAGATAGGTTTGATGATTATATTTCATTTCAGATTTCATCTGTCGGGATAGAACTTTTTAAAAAGGAAATTATTGATTTAATAGATTTAGTTTTTTCTCCAAAATATATTATAGAGAAGAACAATATTCCAAGTAGGGAACTTGAAGGTTTAACGCTTTCTCAAAGTGTGATAAAATCTTCTGGTGAAAGTGAAAAAACTGTTATAATTGATGATATAAAATATATAATAAATTTGGAGGAGGGACAGAAAACAGGATTTTATTTGGACCAAAATGAAAACAGAAAGGAAATCCGTAAATATGTTAATAAAGATTCAATTGTTCTTGATTTATTTTGTTATGAAGGTGGATTTTCATTAAATGCTGCACATAAAGGAGCTAAAGAAATAACAGGTATAGATAGTTCAGAAAAAGCAATAAAACGAGCGATAAGAAATTCAGAGCTGAACAATTTTAGAAATGTGGAATTTATAGAAAAAGATGTTTTTAGTTTTTTAAATGAAGAGAATCAACAAAAATATGATATAATAATCCTTGATCCGCCTTCATTTGCAAAAACAAAAAAGAACATTAAAACAGCTTTTGAAGGGTATTTAGAAATTAATACAAAAGCAATAAAACTTCTCAAAAGAAATTCTATTTTAATTACATTCAGTTGTTCCCACCATTTAACGGAGGAAAAATTTCTTACTATATTAGGAAAATCAGCGAGAAAATCCGGGAGGGATATTAAGATAATTGCTTCTTCAAAATGTTCTTATGACCACCCTATATTACCTCAGATGCCAGAGACAATTTATTTAAAAGGGTTTACTTTATTTGTGGTCTGAAAATTTCTTAATAATTTCTTAACACACGAAAATAATAATTTTTATTATGTTAGTTTAAAATAAACGACATCTGTTATTAGAAAGATTTCAAACGAAATAAGAAGTAAGCGAAAATTAAGTGATATTATTTTTGAAAAAGTAACACTTATTTTTGCAATATTTATTATATTTATTGTTTTACTCATTATTTATGAAATATTCAAAGATACAGAACCTACACGCTCCAAATTCGGTTTCAACTTTTTATTTAGCGCTGAATGGAACCCATATAAAGAAGACTTTGGAGCATTAAATTTCATATATGGTACAGTAGTATCCTCTATTATTGCATTGATAATATCACTTCCAATAAGTTTAGGTGTCGCGATATTTTTGTCGGAAATTGCAGGGAAAACATTAAGTACAATTGTAAGTTTTCTCGTTGAAATACTTGCAGCGATACCGAGTATAATCTACGGTTTCTGGGGAATTTTTGTCCTTGCGCCATTTATGAGAGAGACTTTTCAACCGATGCTTAATAAATACTTTGGATTTCTACCCATTTTTCAGGGTACTCCTTATGGATTCGGTATGATGACTGCAGGAATAATTCTTGCAATTATGATAACTCCAATAATTACTTCTATTTCAAGAGAAGTTTTAAAAGTCATTCCTATTTCGCAAAGAGAAGCAGCATATGCATTAGGAGCGACAAAATGGGAGACAATTAAAATGGCGATTTTAAACGCAAAAAGCGGTATTCTCGGTGCTATTGTTCTCGGATTGGGTAGGGCATTAGGTGAAACTATGGCAGTGACTATGGTTATTGGTAATAAAGCGCAAATGAAAATTTCCCTCTTCGAACCTGCCTACACAATGGCATCAGTGATTGCAAATGAATTTGCAGAAGCTTCAAGCAGTATGCATATATCAGCACTAATTGAAATTGGTTTTCTATTATTTGTAGTATCATTTATTATTAATTCTATAGCAAGACTACTTATATACAGTATTACTATTAAAACAGGAGTGAAGTAGTATGACAAGAGAAATGTTGATAAAAAAGAGTAATATCAGAACCAGAAAAGCGAAAAATTTTTTAATGATTTCTTTTTGTATTTTATCAAGCATAATAACAATTATACCTTTAATTTATATATTTTTCTACACAACTTTCGCCGGAATTTCTTCATTAAACCTGAATTTTATTATTGAAATGCCAAAACCTGTAGGAGAAGAAGGAGGGGGAATTGCAAATGCAATTGTCGGGACTTTAATTTTAATCGCAATTGGAAGCTCTTTCGGAATTCCCGTTGGGGTTCTTTCAGGTATTTATTTATCTGAATTTTCCAAAACCAGGTTCTCTCTTTTGGTAAGGTTTGTTACAGATGTATTAAGTGGCACTCCATCTATTATTATTGGAATATTTATTTACGGATTAATCGTGATTCCTATGCAACGATTTTCAGCTATTGCAGGAGGAGTTGCGTTAGGCATTTTAATGATACCAATAATTAGTAGGACGACAGAAGAGATGCTTAAACTTATTCCGATTACTATAAGAGAAGCATCTTTAGCATTAGGTATAACAAGATGGAAAACAACCGTATTCATAGTATTGAAAGCTGCATTACCTGGTATCATAAATGGAATTTTGTTAGCAATAGCAAGAATTGCCGGAGAGACAGCACCTTTACTTTTTACATCATTCGGTAATAATTTTTGGAGCACGAAATTAGATGAGCCTATATCTTCAATAGCAGTTCAAATTTTCAATTATGCAATATCACCCTATGAAGATTGGCATAGGAAAGCATGGACAGGGGCATTAATTCTTATTACTCTTGTTTTTATTATTAGTTTGATTGTAAAATTTGTAACAAAAGGAAAGTATTCATTAAAATGAAAGAAGTATTAGACACAGTACAGCATCAAGAAATTGAAGCTCATAGAAAGAAAATCACAGAATCCGAAGATGCGATAAGAACTGAAAATCTTACTGTAACTTTTTATGGAAAAAGCGCAATTGAAGATATAAACATTTCAATCAAAAAAAATAAAGTTACTGCTATAATCGGTCCTTCAGGGTGTGGTAAATCCACACTATTGAGGTCTATGAATTTTATGCATGACCTTACCCCTGGTGCGAGAGTATTAGGGAAGATATATTTATTTGAAGAAGATATTATGAATATAAATGCAATAGATTTAAGAGAAAAAGTTGGTATGGTTTTTCAAAAACCAAATCCATTCCCGACAATGTCTATTTTTGAAAATGTAGTTTCCGGATTAAAATATTCAGGGAAATATGATAGGAAAAAAGCCGATGAAATTGTTGAAAACTCATTAATTCAGGCTGGTTTATGGGAAGAAGTAAAAGACAGGCTGAAAAAATCAGCTCTGGAACTTTCTGGCGGTCAGCAGCAAAGATTGTGTATTGCTCGTAGTATCGCTGTTTCACCGGAAATAATTTTAATGGATGAACCAACAAGTGCATTAGACCCAAAATCTACAGCAATAATCGAAGAAACAATATACAATATAAAAACTAATTATACAGTCGTCATTGTAACTCATAATATGCAGCAGGCAGCACGTGTTAGTGATTATACTGCATTTTTATTTTTAGGGAAATTAATAGAAATTGACAAGACATCTAACATTTTCACCCGCCCTAAAGAAAAACTAACTGAGGAATATATAATTGGCAAATTCGGGTAATAATTTCTATAGAGGATTTAGCTTTTTATAGATGTTATTTTATTTAACAAGGGATAATAGGAAAGATTTATTCTCAAATCGTATTGTTAAAATAATTTTCTACTTGAAATTTTTAGGTTTATATTTTAGACTATTTTCAAAATTAAAGGGAGGTAAAATGAATAAAAGTTTTATTTATTTACCAATCATTTTAGCAATAATTTTAATTTTTTCCTGTAAAGAAAGCAGTAACCCCGGAGCACCACCTATTTCAACAAATAGATCAAGAAATGGAATTTTTCTGCATCATTCAACAGGAGAATGTATATGGGGACCAAATGGAAGCAATACATCTGTTCCTCAGGAAGTGAGTACTTACAATAATAGTCATGGATTTACAGGTAATAATGCATTTAATCTTTCAGAAACCTGGTTTCCTAATAATCCCGGTGATAATAATGAGTGGGAAAGATGGCATAGGATATTTGAAAATCGTGATCCAGGCGCTGTGATAACACCTTATTATAACTCTTATGGTATAATAATAATAAAGTCTTGTTTCCCTTCATCAGCAATTGAAAGTATTGGAGAACCATCTGATACATTAGAACCGACATTAAAGACAATTTATAATTACAAATGGCACTGGAGACATATCATAAATGCAATGAGAACTCAGCCGAATATTTTCTTTGTAATCTGGACAAATGCACCTTTAGTTGAAGCTGAAACAAATCCAACAGAAGCAGCGCTATCCAGACAATTTTGTATTTGGGCTAAAGATACATTAGCACAAGGTCTTGATCCTGTATTTGGACAATTTCCAAGAAATGTATATGTTTTTGATTTCTTCAGAAAACTAACAGATAGTAATGGTTTTATGTTGCTGCAGTATGCAACAGCCTATAATGATAGTCATCCAAATGCAGCTGCAACGCAACTTGTTGCCCCGCAGTTAGTTCAGGAAATCTTTAATGCTTATTTATCGTGGAAATAGTCTTTTGATTTATGTTTATATCATTGTTGGATTTTTTAAGTTTTAAGGAATATTTTCGATTTTTAAGTTAGATTTATATAATTTGAGAAAATTTATTCTGCAATGTTAACTGTATAGTTTTTTATGTAGTGGTTAAAAAAATATATTGACATTATTCATAAATTATATTAGATTCTTGCAGTTAAAAGTTGTTTTAAAAAGAGATAATTTTCAAGTTAAGCATATTATTAGGGAAAGTAGTATAGAAAAGAGAGTGGAAAAAAATTAATTTAAAGTAAAAACTCTAATTAATTAAATTTAAGGAGTAACAAAATGACACAAAAACTTGCACTTCTTCTCTTTATTCTTTTTTCTTTTGGGTTATATGCCCAGGAAACAATTTTTATTCCACCTGATGGGAATAATTCAAGAACAACTGACGGGAGCACGATAGGTATGGAGAGTTCTTTTGTCCCGACACAAAGACAGATTGAATTACAGAAACAAGTAGCTGAATTAAAAAGGCAGGATACACCAGAAAGTAAAGAAAAGATGTTAAGATTATTAGATGAATTGAATTCAACATTACCAAATGTTGTAACTTCGTCTTATGTTCCTTATGATGGAAAAATTGAATATGTACCAGATATACCGATTGAGGGAGATGTTTTCCCGATAAATGCAACAAGATTATTTACAAGTTCTCTTAATATCCGTGGAATAGCAACGGCTACACAGACAAGGGGAGCGAATGCCGGTAGAATCTGGGTATTTGTTGAGTATTATTCGGGGAATACTACATCTCCTGATACAGCAAAGTTATTATATTCTACAAACAATGGTTTAAGCTGGATACTACAAGCAACATTGACATTAGGAGGGACGGACAAGTTCAGGACAGACGATGTAGATATGGAGATAATAGAACCTACAAGTGGTGATAGTTATATCTGGATAGTCTATGGATTAACCGCATCGGGAGGATCAGGGAAGGTATTTTCAGGTGGTGCAGTGATAAGGACCCCCACTTTTGCAGGTAGTGCCTTTGCTTTTTCCTGGCCCGGAAATGATCCTGCAAAGAAGTATTATTTTCCCAGAATTACTACTGATAATGCACAGTATTCTAACTTTGCATATATATATGTAGCGATTTCATTTGATTCAACCAACAATCAGAATTCTCAAAAATATCTTTACTGTTCAAATCCATATACAACAACTCCAACATTCACTTACAAAGCTGATCGGGTATTGTGGTATTGCGGAGCTATGCACCCGAAAGAGCTTCATACCGATATTGCTTATTTTGACAACTCAGGAGATTCCGTGATATTTGTTTTTTCAAATGTGCCGGATTCCACAAAACTGTTTTATTCAAAAATGGCTGCATTTGGTACATTGGAAGGAAGTAGTGCAGGTAGTAATATTGGTGGTTCTGAAGCTACTGATAGAAAGTCACTTGCTCGCCTATCGACTAATGAGAATTCAAATGGTTGTATTATAACATTTTTCAAACAATATACAGGTGGCGTCTGGAGAGCCAAGTATTTCAGAACAACAAATTTCTCTTATCTCGGTAGCTTTGCTCAGAGTACACTATTTGGTTCTGTAACCAGTAACATTCAAAGATTGGATAGTCGAGGAGTAAGGAATTCAAATACTTATTATCTCGCAATGATACAGTGGGGAAGTATTGTTGATTCATTGAGATATCTTAATGTTAATGGTATGACTGGTGGTTGGCCAACAAATATTTATAAGATGAATCCTGACGGTTTTTTATTATCGGGAATTATTTCTCCAAGACCTGGATTCAGAAATGTAGCAAATGACAGTTGTTTTGCAATTTATTCACAATTTAGCGCTTCGAATGTTTGGGCATCCTATGGATGTTCTGGTGAAGTATCAAATATTAACAACTTAACAATACCTGCCGAATATGAATTGCACCAGAATTATCCGAATCCATTTAATCCGATAACTGCAATAAAGTTCAGCATACCTAAGACTCAATATGTGAAATTAAGTGTGTATGATGTATTGGGAAAAGAAGTATCAGTCCTTGTTAATGGAGTTATGCAGGCAGGTAGTTATATAGTTGATTTCAATGCAAGTGATTTACCAAGTGGATTATACTTCTACAAACTTACAGCAGGAGAATACATTTCAGTAAAGAAGATGATTCTTGTGAAATAAAAATATTCAATAAATAAAAGTAATATAAAAAGCAGGTGAGATATCCTTACCTGCTTTTTTATGGGAATCACTCAAAAATCTATTTGTGATTAAACTAAAATAATAATATTTTCGTGATAAATTATTATTGAAGTATTCATTAATGATTATAATATATTCTAAAATTGATAAATTTTTTTAGTGTATGATAAATATTTATTTACACCTTTGCATTATGATTTATTTATAAATTCATTTCTCTTACTTTATCCGCAACGGCTTTTCCAAATATTTCATATTGGTCGGGGAGGGGATGAAGTCCATCTATATCTGATACCTTTAAATATTTATTTGAATCCATAAATTCACTTTTGGAAACTTCAGCAACTGCCTTGTAACATTCTACAAGTTTTTTTGACTCTCCTTTCTTTCTACCAAATGCCATTTTATTAAATGCGGACAAGTTACCAATTGAAGGAGGAGCTATAATTAATATTTTTGGAGGAGTACCACCAAATACAGGAGATAATATAATCCTGATAAGAGATAGCAATCCCCATGCAGACTCATCAGCAGTTTTTCCGACTAATTTCATTAAATCATTCAAACCAAGCATCAAGATAACTAAATCCAGCGGAGAATGAGATTCTAAAAGCATCGGTAGAAATTCTGCTCCGTTTCGATATGGTGCATAGGGTAAATCCCAGCAAGTTGTTCTTCCGGATATTGCTTCAGTGATTACCCTATAACCGCTACCAAGCGATTTTTCCATTACGCCGGGCCATGTTTGATAATATTCAAATCGTGTCCCGTCTTCCGGATTATAGCCCCAGGTAATAGAATCTCCATAACACAGGATAGTTTTTAATTTTTCCATATAACTTCTTTGTTTTTTTTATCTTTTAAGAATTTTAAAAGCAATGTTTCTCCCTAAGCCTTGCATTATAGCAAAGTTAATCCAACACATAGCAAATTGTTCAATTAATTCAAATTTATCATTAACAACGAAATCATAACAATTTTCATATTCGATATCATCAGAAAGCATCCGAGTAATTTCTTTACCCTTTGCACTATCTCCTGCTATAAACATATCGATTTTCACATCACCGTATTTTGTATCAAGCATATTTTCAAAGCCGGTTGTATTAAAACATTTTACTATATCTTTGCAATTCGTAAGATTGAGTAATGCTTCTGTAGTATTTGAGAACGGTTCAGGTTTTATAAAGACTGAATTCATTGTGTCAATAATAACTTTACCGGCAACATCTCCCATAGCTTCTGCAATATATTTTACAGATTCAGGATTTGCTGCTATTATTATTACTTCGGATTCTTTAACCGCCTCCCGAATTGCCTTTGCTGTTATTTGTTTACCGAGATTTAAAAGTTTTTTACCTTTAAAATTATTTAAATCGCAAACTCCGAGGACAACTTTATGTCCTGCATCTGCAAATTTTTCAGCAAGTGCACTTCCGACATTGCCGGAACCAATAATTGTAATAGTCATAATTTATATTCATTTATTATTTAATGTTTTTAAAGTATGATAAATACACAAAAAAATAGAGATTAAATATTGCGAATACAAGACAATAACAGTAAAGAATTGATTCTTTATGAGAATTTTTTTAATATTTGAATATAATAAAATTAAGAAAGATAAAAATTTTATTTTTTCTTAAATTTTCGAAGTTGTTTTATGAGATGTTAATTTTGAAAATTTATCTTTTATAGGTAGGAGAAATTAATTAGAATTTGTTAATTTTTTTTATCTCTAAATTCATAGCATTTATTTTATAAATGCATTATATTGTATGATAATATATTATTTATTTAAAGCAGAATGTTAGATAATCCCAATAATGATATCATAGCTGAAAAAAAGGAGGGGAATAAAAAGAAATATAATGGGAAAATAATTATTTTTTCAATTTATCCAGTTTTATTATTGCTGTTATCTTATCTGGGATTCTGGATTAAAAATAATGATACAGTCTATTTAGATATATATAAAACAAATTTTGTAGAAATTACAAAGGATAGTTTTCTTTCTGAAAGATATTCTGTTAATATACTTTCAGCAGAGGATTTATCTGCAAAACTGAAAGATACAGTTTATACTACTCTTGATTGTTGGTTAGAACTAAGAATTGACCAACAAATGTTATATCAACATTGGAGAAATGGAAAAATAAACACATATCCGGTTTCAACAGGAAATAGATATCTTTCGCGAAGTGTGGAATCCAGACCGGGCTTATTCGCAATAAATTATAAAAACCCGCATCATTTATCATCGCAATATAATAATGCTGATATGTACCACTTTATGACTTTCAATCAAGGTATTGGATTTCATTCACTTAACGGGACCGGTTATTATTATGCGCTTGGGAAAATGCCATCATCACATGGATGTATAAGAATGAGACATGAAGATGCGGCTAAATTATTCAGAGAATGCCCAATCGGAACTCTTGTACTTGCTCACAACGGTTATACAGCACGAACTGTTGGATTTGCACCGAAAGATTTTAAATATGAAGAAGAATTGACAAAAGAGGATTATAAATTAATGTTAGCAAAAAATCTTTACAACATACTAAACGGTAACTACTATACAAGAGAAAGATATTATGTTGTTATAGATCCTTCAGTGATTCCAACATCAGGTGTTTATATTAGTTACGATAAAAAGATTCCTAAAACCCAGAAATTACCACAAACAATATATAGAATAGATGCAACCTATATAGATAGATTGAAAGTAAATTCAGAATATTCCGATTTAATTTATGAGGACAATGAGGAATATAATTTAATAATAGGTGATTTATCATATGAAGAAATTTCAGAGGAGGAAAATTCAGAAGAGGAATATTCAAATGAAGAATTAATCAGGAAATATTTCAGAAATCCAATAGGAATTCTACCATATTTCCCACCCGACAGATAAAATTTTATTGAGAAAATATGTTTAATATTTTATTTAATTTATGTAATTTGCAAGGAACTAATAAAATTAACAAATAGTATATAAAGTAGAATTAAACATAAACTTCAATAATAGGAGGCAGTCATGTCCGAGGAAAAAAACATAAAGAAAGAAGAAGGGTTCACCGAACCACTCTTTGAAAAAATGAAATACGGAGCACCAGAGTTAATGAGAGTGTATAAAAAGTTTGCTTTAGGCGGATTAATTATTGCTATATTCTTCCATGCATTTTTCATTGCTGCATACGCATTTTCCGAATACATAGAAGCCAAGAGAAAAGAAGAAGAATTAAGAAAGAGGCAAGAAGTTGTGTTAAAGGATATTCAGACAACTCAAAAAGAGGAGGATGAAAGTGATAAATCTGAGGCTCCACCCGAAGTACAGGAAGCAGAACAGATTAAGCAGGTAAAAGATTTAGAGCAGTTAAATCCTGAACCAGCAGCAAGAGAAAAGGCGGACATTGATAAGTTGAAAAGCGTTGAACAACAAATGCAGGAGACAAGAAATATTGGTAAAGAAGACGTAGAGGGTAAAGATATAATTTCCGAAGGTCCTATCAGAAGTAAAGAAGATGTAAAAAAGATTGAGGAAGTAGTTAAGCAGGAGGAGAGAAAGGATATAACAAAAACTGATAAAGAGAAAACATATAAGCAATTTGAAGTTGATAAAGCACCTCAGGCAGTCAATCTTTCCTCAGTCAGAGCATCTATGAGATATCCGGAAATAGCAAAGCAAAATGGAATTGAAGGCAGGGTTTCGGTTCAGGTATTAGTTGGTACTGATGGTTCTGTAATTCAGGTAGGAAGTTATAACGGACCTGATGTATTCAGAGATGAGGTTATGTCAAAAGTAACAGCATTAAGATTCACCCCTGCAATCCAACAAGGTAATGCTGTTAGATGTTGGGTTACTGTTCCATTTAATTTCACATTGAAACAAGAAGGATTTAAGAAGAAAGACGACGAAGAAAAGAAAGAAGAAAAGGAAGAAAAGAAGGAAAAGAAAGAACAACCTAAGAACGAAGAAAATTAAAATACGTGTAGTTTTTACTACACACATAAATGATGAAAACGGCTCTATTAATCAATATTGTAACAGCAATAGTTGTAACTGTTATTGGAATATTAATAATAATTGGAATAGCAGCACCTGGTTTAGATATAAAATTACGAATTTCTTTTGGAGTAGTTTTTACTGCTTATGGAATATACAGGTTCCTGAATTTTTTATCTAAAATAAAGATGCAAAAATTCCAGGATAAACATGAAAAAATTGAAGAAGCAAAAGATGAGTTGTTTAAAAAGAAGAATAGGGAATAATATCTTACCAATTTTTCTATCCCTCCTTTTTTTCTTTATTTCAGGGTGTGATTATGGTGAAATTAAATCAAAAGCGACAATAGGCGAAACAACCATATATGTTGATGAAAATCTTGAACCAATATTAAATGACCTTAAATCTGAATTTGAAAGGATATATACACAGGCAAAAGTGAATTTTATAGTTAAACCTGCAAAAGTTGCAATAGCAGATTTGCTTAACAGAGACCACAAAATTATTTTAGTAGCACGAGACTTTAATGAAGAGGAAACAAAATTTATAAAAGAGATTAAACTTGATATTCAACGCTATGAAGTTGCATTAGATGGAATTGGTTTTGTTGTTAATCCATCTTCACCTATTGAAAGGTTAACTTCTTCTGATTTAAAGAAAATATTTACAGGTGAAGTTAAATATTGGACTGATATAAAAGTTCAGGATGAAGAACAAAATCAAAAAGCAAAACTGTTTTTCAAAGGAAGGGATAATGAAATAAGAGTGTATATTCAAAGGCCTAATTCATCAGCATATGAATTTGTAAAAGATACCATACTGGAAAAAATGAATTTTGTTGAGTCAGCAAGAATATGTTCTACATCTGTTCAATTATTAGAGGGGATTAGAAAACATAAGAATGCTATTGGTTTTATAAATTTAGCCTGGATTTCAGTTGGTAATCAAGATGAACAGGATACAACCGTGAAACCAGTAAGAATATCAAGGATTATGCCTTCAGGGAAACAATATGATTTTGAAATATTTCATCAGGGAACTGTTGCCTATAGAAAGTATCCTTATATAAGGAAAGTGTATCTTTTTTCTACTGAGTTTGATTTTACCGCTGCGACTGGATTTGCTACATTTCTCTTACATTCAGATGGTCAAAAAGTAATACTTAAAAGGGGTCTGGTACCCATAACTCAACCTATAAGAATAATTCAACTTGAATAATTAAATATATAATATGAAAAGAATAATTAAATACACTACAATTTTATTTGTGCTGTTTTTTTTACTTAATAGTCTTTTAGCACAAGATAAAAAACAAAGCATTGATGCTGTAAAGAGAGGTGATTATATCACCGGTATAAAAATTTTAAAGGATATAGTAAAGTCTGATGATGATTACGATGTGAATTATTGGTATGCCTATGCATTATTTATGACTGAGAATTATAAAGAAGCAGAAAAATATTTCAAAATTGCTCTTGAAGATGATGACGAAGGTATTGATGCACTAAAATATTTAGGAGATATTAAAGCTCTGGAGAAGGATTATAGCGCTGCAAATAATTATTACAAAAAAGCACTTAAAATAAACCCAAATTATGTCCCTGTCTTAATTTCTCAATCGAAAATTTATCTTGCACAAGGTAAAATTGATGATGCTATTACCATACTAACAAATGCAGAAATTAATGACAAAAATAATATTGAAATTATAGTTGCTCTTGGTGATGCATATTATGACAGGGAAACATATAAAGTTGCTATAGAGAAATATAAGAAAGCCCTTGCGATAAAACCAAAATATGCACCGGCATTTTTTGGTATCGGTAAGGCATACTATAAATTATATTTAATAACAGAAGACGAAGAAAAGAAAAAAGAATATTATAATGAGTCTTTCAAAGCATTTGAGTCAGCTATTTCAGCAGACCCAAAATTTGCAGAAGCATATTATGAAAAAGGTTATTTGCTATTTGTTGTAGGTCGATACTCATTAGCAGAAGAATCATTTTTAAGTTATTTAGAATTAAAACCAAATTCTGCAAGAGGTAAATATTATCTTGCAAGAACGGAATTTAAGTTAAGAAAGTTTGATGAAGCAGAAAAATTATTTAATGAAATAATTAATATTGATACGATATATATTTCTGAATGCAACAGATATCTTGGTAAAATATATAATGAAAAACCCGCGCCCGACTCAGCAACTATTGTCGAAAACTATAAAAAATCTTTAATGTATTATGATAAAATAAATGAAAATGATTTAGATTTAGATGATTATATTAATTTTATTGAAATATCCACTAATAAATATATGAAAGATTTCGGAGAAGCGTTGAAATATTTTAATAAAGGAAAGGAAAAATATCCTGATAACGGTGAATTGTATTTTGAAATGGGCAGGGGATATTTCAACAATGAAATTATCGATTCGGCAATTATTTATTTCGAAAATGCAATTTCCAAAGATTATAAAAACGGAGCCATATATTTATATTTAGGCTTATCATATAATTACAATAAGAATTATGAATTAGCAATTAAAAACTTACTTATATCAACTGAATATAAACCGACTAGTATCGCAAACTTGTTCATAGCAAAATCATACAGAGCTTTAGACGACAAAGAAAATGCAATAAAATATTACGAAAAAACACTTGAAATTGAACCAGATAATCAGGAAGCAATTGATGCGATAAAAGTATTAAAAACTCAAAAAAATGGATAATGTAATAAATTATGTAGATAAAAATTTTGAAAGATTTGTTAGTGAGCTTTCTGAATTTTTAAAAATCCCTTCTATCAGCAACGATGCTAATAAAGTAAATGATATTTATAAATGTACTAACTGGTTAGCTGAACATTTAGAAAAAATCGGATTAGAGAATATATGTATTTTTGAAACAGACGGTCATCCGATAGTTTATGCAGATTGGCTAAATGCTGGTAAAGATAAACCTACTATTTTAATTTATGGACATTATGATGTCCAACCCGTTGATCCAATAGAATTATGGAGCAATCCTCCCTTTGAACCGATTATAAAAAATAATAAAATCTTTGCAAGGGGCGCCACCGATGATAAGGGACAGATAATGATTCACTTGAAAAGTATTGAAGCGCATTTAAAAACTAATCAGCAATTAGATATTAATGTGAAACTAATTTTAGAAGGTGAAGAAGAGATAGGAAGTCCAAGTATAAGAAATTTTATAGAAGAAAATAAAAAACTCTTGGAATGTGATTATGTAGTTATTTCTGATACTGCAATGTATAAGGAAGATTTACCATCGATTTGCTATGCACTTAGAGGATTAGCTTATTTTCAAATAAGTGTAAGAGGTCCAAATAAAGATTTGCATTCTGGTTCTTTCGGAGGTTGCATTGGAAACCCTATTAATGTTCTATCAAATATTTTAGGAAAATTGACTGATGAAAATGGAAGAATCACAATAGATGGTTTTTATGAAGATGTTATTGAAATTACTGATGAAGAAAGAAAAGAATTAACAAAACTTCCTTTTGATAAAGAAAGTTTTATAAAAGATTTAGGATTGAATGAGTTGAACGGAGAAGTAGGTTATACTACGATAGAACAACTGACCGCAAGACCTACTTTAGATTGTAATGGAATTTGGGGTGGATATCAGGGTGAAGGAGCAAAAACAATAATACCCTCGAAAGCATTTGCAAAGGTATCAGTTAGATTAGTTCCGGATCAGGAACCCAATGAAATAGCAAATATGTTTATTGAATATATTAAGAAAATTGCCCCAAAAACAGTAAATGTTGAGGTGGAATATTTACATGGTGGAAAACCAGCAATAACACCAATAAGTACACCGGCAATAAAAGCAGCAGTGAAAGCATTAAAAAAAGGTTTCAATATTGAACCTGTTTTCGTAAGGGAAGGAGGTTCAATACCTATTGTAAATATATTTAAAGAACTTTTAAATGCAAATACAGTTCTGCTTGGTTTCGGATTACCCAATGAGAATGCACATTCTCCTGATGAACATTTTGATTTAAATAATTACTTGCGTGGAATAAAGAGCTGTTCGCATTATTATAATGAACTTGCATCTTTGTAAAAAAATTATTATGATTATAATATATGGCAAAAACAGTCAAAAAAAAGAATAAAGCAAAGACAAAGGAATTTATAAATCTCAATCTTAGTGCATTTAATTTTGCAATTATAGGATTGGGAATAGCAATTATTATAGTAGGTTATATATTTTTATCTGAAAATTCTGTTGATGGATTTTTACCAACTGTGTTAGCCCCAATTTTTCTTGTTTTAGGTTATTGTGTAATTATTCCAATTGGTATAATAATAACTGTTAAGAAGAAGTCTGAAGTATCTATACCTGATGTAATAGATAAAGAAGAAAAAGTTGAAGAAATAAAGACAGATACAACTTCAAATATTCAGACTTATTAAGAAATTTGGGAATGCAACGGTTTCGACGGGATGTAAGAGGATTAAAACTGCATATAGTGTTTGCGACCAGCACTTTAAAAAGGTCGTAAAAAAATAAATGCCGATAACTACGCACTGGCTGCTTAATTAAAATAAGCAACCCATTTTATCACGCTTCCACTCCTGCCGGAATGTGATAAAATGTCGCAAAGGCGGGATAGCTTATTGGATCGCCCGAACCAATAGGCGAAATTAAAGGGCTGGTGATTTAAAAGGTTTGTTTGTTGACCTCTGAATCACAAGATTTAACAACAAACTAAATATGTAGATGTTTTAATCGGTTTCATCCCGGACCCGAGTTCGACTCTCGGCATTTCCACTAAAGTTATCTACGGCGGGTTTCTTTCCCTTTCCTTTCAGCATATTCTGCAACTCTATCCATAAATGATTTCTTCTTTTTAACTTCTTTCTTTGGTTTTTCTTCCTCGGGCTTTTCTTTTTTATATTTTGTATTATATATCTGTTGTATTATGGATAGCAAGTTGAAAACGAAATAGTATAAATTTAATCCAGATGGGAAACTATAAAAAAGTAATGTAAGTAAAATTGGCATAAGATATACCATCATTTTCTGTTTGGGGTCTGTTACTGTCATCTTTTGCTGAATGAACATAGTAATGCCCATTAAGGTAGCAACGCCTGCAATTTCATTTATACCAAAAAGGGGTATCTTAAATGGAAGAGTTACTATAACATCAGGAGTGGATAAATCTTTAATCCACCAGAAAAAATATGCTTGTCTTAATTCAATTGTTGACCTGAAAACTGCAAAAAGAGCGTATAAAATTGGTAATTGTAATAGCAATGGCAAACATCCACCAGCGGGATTAATTTTTTCTTCCTTATACAGTTTCATTATTTGAGCATTTGCCTTGTTCGGATCATCTTTATATTTTTCTCTTATTTCATTAATCTTTGGACTTAGTTTCCCCATCCTTTTCATCGATTCCATCTGTTTCTTTGTTAAGGGATTCAGTAAAATTTTAAGAACTATCGCAAATATAATTATTACAATCCCATAATTTGGAATGAAACTATGTAAAAATAAGAAAAACGGGATTATGAAATATTGCGCTATTGGTCTAACAATGAAATCCAAAGGAAATCTCATTGTCAATTCCAATTCCTTGTCATACGACTTCAAAAGCTTATAATCAATTGGGGTAATTATTATTTGAAAAGAAGCAGTATCCAGCTTTTCATTTTTAATATCCATTCTGACAGCAATTTCATAAATGTTTCTTAATCCTTCATCTTTTAATCGTTCCTTTTTTCCTCTTAAGAAAGCACCATCTCCTTTACGTGAAGTTGGAATAATGAAAACACCAAAATATTTATTTCTTGATGAAACATAATCGGTTGCACCTGAAATTTTCTTCTCATTAAAGGAATCAAATTTTTCAGCTGTCAAAGTTGTTATTTCTCCACCCATATATGCATACGCTTCAGCAAATGTGGCTTCTTCATCACTACGGTATTCAGTAAGGTTAAGTGAAGACCCCCAGGAAACTTCATAATATGCATTAGAAATATATTTATCTGAATTTTGGAGTTCGTATTTCACATCAAATTCATAAGATGATGGTTGGAAAGTGTATATTTTCTTTATAACCTGGGTGCTGTCTGAATTTATAATTAATGTATAAATAATTTTAAATTCTTTGTCATTTTCAATGCTAACTTTCTGCCAATTTGAATAATTGCAATCAAAAATCAAATCCTTTGAGTGTATATTTTTACCATCCTTATTTGTGAAAAATAAACTTAATTCTCTTCCCGCATTCCAATCTATTAATTGAATAGTATCACCATCCCATTTTTTAAACTCTTTGACAATATATTTTCGGAGAGCACCGCCGTAATTGGTGAATTCCATATATACTTTTTCATTTTCCAGAATGATAATCTTTTCATTCTGCATCGTTGAATCAATCTTTGAATAATCGATAGATAGCTTATAGAAAGAATTTCCATATTTTTCAACTAATTTAGCTGTGCCATCGAGGGAATCTCTTTTAGATTCAGATTTGGTAGTGTCTTTTATTGTAGTATCTTTTCTAACAGAATCGGTTTTTATGTTTTCTGTTGTTTGTTTTCTTTCAGGTTGTTGCTTCGGCTTTTGTTGGGACATTATATATACCCAAACTATGAGAATAATACCGATTAAAATAAATCCAATAATAGATTTTTTATCCATATCCAGGTTTAATTATTCATTTATATTTTTTCTTGGAACAGGGTCGTATCCACCTTTAAA
This sequence comes from Candidatus Tepidiaquacella proteinivora, assembly GCA_013348845.1. Lineage (GTDB taxonomy): Bacteria > Bacteroidota > Ignavibacteria > Tepidaquicellales > Tepidaquicellaceae > Tepidaquicella > Tepidaquicella proteinivora. The sequence goes on from CP054675.1 coordinate 492,696, forward strand.
AAAAGGGTTACATTTTAAAATTCTTTTAATTCCAAATCCAAATCCTTTAATAACACCATGCTCTTTTAATGCTTCAATAAAATAATTAGAACATGTAGGGGTAAATCTGCATGACGGTGGAATTAACGGAGAAATCAGAATTTGATAAAACCTTATTAATTTTATTATAATATATTTAATCAATTAATCCTTTGTTAATATATTTAATAACTTTTTGCAGTAAAAATTTTATATCACCATATAAAATTTGCATTTTAAAATTTTTATTGGAATTAAATCTTTCATAACCTGTTTCAGTAAGGGAAAAAACTAAGGTAACTTTTATATTTTTGGTTGATATTTTCGATAATATACTCTTGTTTAATCTGTAAGCTTCTCTTATCAGTCGTTTCAGTCGGTTTCTTTTAGTTGCTTTGGGAATTTTTTTCTTCGATACTAAAACACCGAATTTTATTGATGAATAGGGGAGTTTATTTTCCAAGTTATTTATGTCTTCATTATTATCTTTATTATCTTTCTCAATTTTAACGAAAACCCTGACATTGTTAATAGAATAATTCAAAGATGAATTTAGGACTTTTGAAAAAGCCCTAAATCCTCTAAGAATTTCACTTTTAGGAAGTTTATGATTTAATTCCACTTGGAAAACGTATTCTTATTTACGGGTAAATTCATCGCTAACAGTAAGTTTTTTTCGTCCCTTCTTTCGACGCCTTGCTAAAACTTTCCTGCCATTTTTCGATGACATTCTACTTCTGAATCCGTGTTTGTTCTTTCTTTTTCTGTTACTTGGTTGATAAGTTCTTTTCATATTTAATTAAATAAATTTTCAATTAAAACTTATAAATTAATTTTTATCTTATTTTTTTACAAGGTATTATATATTTATTCATTCTGTATATCATTTTGTCTTTTATATTTCATATTGTTATATATGAGCATAAAGCCACCTAAGATTATGATAATTATTGATATCAACTGAGCTTGTGATAAGTTAAAAATAACTTTTGGATTTCTTCTTATAAATTCAACTAAAAATCGTCCTAAACCTGTAAAAATTAAATATATATAAAATAGTTGTCCGTAATACTTTGTATTTTTTCTCAATAGCCATAAAATTATAAATATGATTACAGCGTAACCTAATTCATATAAAGGGGTTGGATGAACAAGTTCACCGGGATTTGTAGGTACGATTCCTTTAGAATATTCACAACCTATAAATTCCCAGAATGTATTATTAACCTGAATTCCATAACAGCCGTCGCCCGATAAATGACATCCGATTCTTGCAATTCCATATCCTAATGTAGCACCAGGAACCATAGCATCTATGATTTGCAGAAAATGAAGTTTTTTATATTTTACATAAATATATATTAAAATAATTGCCAGAATTAAACCACCATAAAAAGTAAGTCCTGCAGGGGAAAGCAAATCTGAACCCAACAATGATTTAATAGAAGCACCTTTTCCAAAGTTCCACTCTTCCAGTACATAAAAGATCTTACCGCCAATTATACCACCGAAAATAGCAAGTATTGTAATCGTAACACCAATATTTTCATCCATACCCATTCTTTTCAATTCACGTGTGAACAAATAACTACCAATCAAAAAAGCTAAACCTAACATTAATCCATAACTATAAACAGGAACACCAAAAATTTCAAATAATTTTGGATGCATAATTTATTCTTTTATTATTAATTCTAAAAATGATTTTTTGGGTTTAGATATTATCGATATTTTATCTATTTCTATTTTAAATGTATAGAAGATTGGATTTTTGCCATTTCTTAAAAGTTTGATCTGATAATCATTATAAGTAAAGTCATAAAATTTATATTCAAAATTTGCGTAACCTGATTTAGAAAAATCAATAACAGGTGCTGATAAACCTTCCACATTGAATTCTAAAAGCCTTTTATTTAATTCAATATTTTTCTGCACATTTATTTTATAAATAAAATTTCTAAAAACTTTTACTGTTCTGAATTCAAAAAGGATATAATCTTGTTTTTTTATAGAGTCATATTCTTTACTTATATAAAGCTCATACTCATATTTTAACTTAGGAGTTCTTACTTGTCTTGTTCTCATTAGTTTCTGAATTTATCTAAATTTATTTTTTCTAATTCATTCAAACTTATTTCAAATTCTTTACCATCTTTCATTCTCTTAATAAGAGCATTGTTTGTGTCAATTTCGGAATCACCTATTACAATTGTAAATTCTGAACCAATTTTGTTAGCTTCTTTCATCTGGGATTTTATACTCCTGTCGAGAAAGTCTGTATCACATTTGATATTACGTTTCCTTAATGCAATTAATGTTTTTAAAGCAAAATCTTTTGCTTTATCTCCGAATGTAACAATAAAAAGATTAACAATACTTTCAGAAGGAAACTTATAATTGTTTTTTTCCATTAAAAATAATAATCGCTCTATCCCACAAGCAAAACCAATTGCTGGAATTGATTTTCCCCCCAGTTCTTCGACTAAATTATCATATCTGCCACCACCTATAATTGCGTTTTGAGACCCTAAATCGTTTGAAATAATTTCAAATGTAGTTGAAGTATAATAGTCAAATCCACGTACTAAATTATAATCCACCTGATATTTAATATTAAGTTTATCCAGTAAATTCAATAAATTCACGAAATGTTTTTTTGTACTATCATTTAAATAATCATATAATCTTGGTGCTGATTTCAAAATTTCAATTTCTTTTTCATCTTTTGTATCAAGTATTCTGAGGGGATTTTTTTCTAATCTATTTTTACTGGTATCTGTTAATGAACCAATATGATCTTTAAGAAATTTTTTCAACTCATTCAGATAATCTTTCCTTTCAATCGGGGAACCTATTGTATTAATTTTAGTTATTACATTTCCCACTCCAAAATGTTCAAGTATTTTAATACAAAGCAAAATCATTTCAGCATCAATTAGATAACTACTGCTTCCAATTGCTTCAGCACCGAATTGAGAAAATTCCCGAAATCTGCCAGCCTGTGGTCTCTCATGCCTATACATATTAGATATATAAAATAACTTTACAACTCCGGGTAAGTTATACATACTATTTTCGAGATATGCACGAATTACAGGGGCAGTCATTTCCGGTTTAAGAGTAAATTCATTATTATGGAATGAATACATTTCCTTAGAAACGACATCCGTATAATCTCCGATTCCTCTTTTGAAAAGTTCTGTTTTTTCAAAAGTAGGCGTTCGGATTTCTTTGTAGTTATAGTTGTTAAAGAAATTTATTAACTCATTCTCTAAATGTCGTCTTTTTATGCAATCTTCAGGTAATATATCAAGAGTTCCTGTTGGCTTTTTTATTAATTCCTTTTTCATAAATTATTTTAAAAATAATCATTTAGGTTAATAGTTGAAAGCCAAAAGAAATGTGATATGTGGGATAATTTTTTGAATTTAGATTACTATATATTAATTTTATATTTAAGTTTTACTTAATTAATTTAAAATAGTTATTATGAGTAAATTTGAATTTCACGACAAGTTCATTGACCGCCACATTGGTCCCGGAGAAGCAGAAATTAACGAAATGTTAAAAACGGTTGGAGTAAGTTCTCTTGATGAATTGATTGAACAAACAATTCCAAAGGAGATAAGATTAGATAATAAACTGGAATTACCAGAAGCTTTAAGCGAATTTGAGTATCTGGAAAAAATAAAAGAAATTGCTTCTAAAAATAAAATTTTTAAGTCTTATCAAGGACTTGGATATTATCCTACGATATTACCTAAAGCAATTCAAAGGAATATATTGGAAAATCCCGGCTGGTATACACAATACACACCATATCAGGCGGAAATATCACAGGGTAGGTTGGAAGCATTAATCAACTTTCAAACAATGATTATAGACCTTACCGGACTTCCAATAGCAAATGCTTCGCTTTTAGATGAAGGAACAGCAGCAGCTGAAGCAATGATTATGTGTTACAATACACGAAAAAATAAAAATGCAAAAAAGTTTTTTGTATCCGAAAAATGTTTTCCACAAACTATTGATGTTATTCTAACCAGGGCAGAACCTTTAAACATAATTGTAGATATTGGTGATGTAGATAAAATTGCTTTAAATGAAGAGTATTTTGCAATCATTGTTCAATATCCGAATTCAGATGGAGAAGTTCCTGATTATAGAGAATTATTTGAAAATGCTCACAGTAAAGGTTTATATACTATTACAATTGCAGATATAATGTCTCTTGTTTTATTAACACCTCCGGGTGAATTTGGTTCTGATGTTGCAATTGGAAGTACACAAAGGTTTGGAGTTCCAATGATGTTTGGAGGACCACATGCGGCATATTTTTCAGCTAAAGAAGAATTTAAAAGATTTTTACCCGGCAGAATAATAGGTGTTTCTATAGATAAATTTAATAATATTGCCTATAGAATGGCTTTACAAACAAGAGAGCAACATATAAAAAGAGAGAAAGCAACAAGTAATATTTGTACTTCACAGGTCTTATTAGCTATAATATCTGCAATGTATGCAATATATCATGGACCATGCGGATTAAGGGCTATTGCTGAAAGAATTCATAAACTTACGGTAATTTTAAATAACAGATTATCAAAATTTGAATTTAAACAATTAAATAAAATATTTTTTGATACTTTGGCATTTGAATTTGAAGATAAAAGTATTATAGAAAAAATCAGAAAACGGGCAGAAGAAAAGAGAGTAAATTTTAGATATAATGATAATAAAATTGGTATTAGTCTTAATGAACAAACAAGATTATGTGATATTAATGAGATTATAGAAATCTTCACAGGAGAAAAATTCAGAGATAGTCTTGAAGAAGAATATCTCAGGTCTTCAAGCGAATATCCGGAAACATATAAAAGAAAATCAGCATTTCTGACTCATCCTGTTTTCAATAGATATTATTCTGAAATGGAATTTATGCGATATGTCAAATCACTTGAAAATAAAGATTTATCTTTAACCGGCTCGATGATCCCGCTTGGTTCATGTACAATGAAATTAAATGCAGCAGTTGAGATGGTTGCTGTTACTTATCCTGAGTTTACAGAAATTCATCCATTTGCCTCTGAGGACCAGGTAAAAGGTTATAAACAATTAATTACCGAACTTGGTGAATATTTATGCAAAATTACAGGTTTCGCTGGTATCACTTTTCAACCAAATTCAGGAGCTCAGGGAGAATATACAGGACTTATGATAATTAGAAAATATCATATTTCAAGAGGGGAAGGAAACAGAAATATTGTTCTAATTCCACATTCCGCTCATGGAACAAATCCGGCAAGTGCAGTTATGGCAGGTATGCATGTAGTAGTTGTAGAGTGTGATGAAGGTGGAAATATTGATATTGAAGATTTAGAAAAAAAAGCATCAGAAAATAAAGATAATCTTGCTGCATTGATGGTAACATACCCTTCCACACATGGAGTTTTTGAAGAAGAAATTGTTGAAGTTTGCAAGATAGTTCATAAATATGGTGGACAGGTATATATGGATGGTGCGAATATGAATGCCCAGGTAGGATTAACTTCACCTGCAAAAATTGGTGCGGATTGTTGTCATTTGAATTTGCATAAAACTTTCGCTATTCCTCATGGTGGTGGTGGTCCGGGTGAAGGGCCAGTCGCTGTTGCTAAACATTTAGTTGAGTTCTTACCAGGTCATTTCACAGAATGTAAAAATAGTAAATTAAAAGCTGTATCATCAGCTCCATACGGTAGTGCTGGAATACTTTCAATTTCTTATGCATACATTTTATTATCCGGTTCTGATGGTCTAACGAAAGCAACTAAAGTATCAATTCTGAATGCTAATTATATAAAAAACAGATTAGAAAAATATTATAAGGTTCTTTATACAGGGAAACGTGGAAGGGTTGGACATGAATTGATTTTTGATTTGAGAGATTTCAAACATAAAGTAAAGGTAGATGCAATTGATGTCGCTAAAAGACTAATGGACTATGGCTTTCATGCACCGACAGTTTCATTTCCCGTTCCGGGGACATTAATGGTTGAACCAACGGAAAGTGAATCCAAATATGAACTGGATAGATTTTGCGAAGCAATGATTTGTATCAGAGAAGAAATAAAAGAAATTGAGGAAGGGAAAGTAAGTGAATCAGATAATTTATTAAAGAATGCTCCACATACAGCAAAGGAAGTTTGTTCAGATAAATGGGAACATTCTTATTCAAGGATGAAAGCAGCATATCCAGTTAAAGGATTGTTAAAAAATAAATTCTGGCCCTCAGTTGGAAGAATTAATGATGCTTATGGTGATAGAAATTTGATATGTACCGCTCCAGCTGATAAATAAACAATAGACCTACTTAAAAATTAAATATTTAGAAAATCAATAACAGAAAATTTTTTCTGATAATATTTATTTTATTTATTTTATCTAATGTCATTCTATTATCTTTTTTAAGATTATTTCCATTCATAGATTTACCATTCAGATTAACAGCAGCAACAATCTTTAAATATCTGGACAATCCTGAATACCCATTCTATAAATTTTATTATATCCCAACTTTACTAAAATCTAATATATTACATACATTATTTGTTAATATACCAATCTTTAAGGATGTTGAGATTGGGAATAAAATTTTCTATATAATATATGTAATAATATTTCCATTATCTGTTTATTTCTTAATAAAACAACTCAATGGTAATATATGGTATTCTCTCTTATCATTTTTTTATATTTATAACAGCAATTGCCATTGGGGATTTTCAGAATATACATTATCAATTCCTTTCTTTATTTTCTTTTTGATTTTACTTATAAAACAATTAACTAATCAAAGATTGATTTATCATTTGATAATCTTTTTTTCTTTGCTGATAATATTATTCATTCATTTACAAACGGCTTTATTTTCTTTAGTTATTTATATTTTAGTCTCTTTTTTTTACTTAGATAAAAATTATAAACATCAAATTCCAAAATTAATCATAATATTTATATTTATCGTTTTAATATATGTAATTTATAGTTTAGACTCTTCGAATTTGAATCTAACTCAATATTTAATAAATTATTATACAACTAAATATTTCAAATTATCTAACCTTCTTTCAAGATTACAAATTATTTCCATTAATGATAATTATCATTGGGGGGAAGAACCAATAGGGACAATAATATCGATTATAATAAATTTAATTTTATTTTTACCTTTAATCATAATAATATTCATCAGAAAGAAATTAAAAATAAGATTGAATAAAAATGATTTCGGAGGTTCTGTTATAAAGATTTCAATATTATTTTCATTAATATTATATTTTTTACTTCCATCTGATATACCAGAACAGAATTTTATTTTTCAAAGATTTACGATTTTCATATGGCTCGGATTAATTGCATTATTTAGTAGATTTATTTTTGATATTAAATATTTTTCTAAATATAAGATAATATTAATATTTTCATTAATTCTTTTTCAGATAATGGTATTTGAATATTTTATATCATTTCAAAAGGAATGTAAGAATTTTACCCCTGATTTTTTCAAAGAAATAAAACAATCTGAAAGAGTCTATGGACTTTTTTTTGATTCTGAATACAGAGGAAGACCTATTTTTATACATTTTCACAATTATTTTACTATCTGGAATAAGGGAATTTCTGGCGGCATTGTAGATTATAGATTTAGCTTAATAAAACGAAAGACAGATATAAATAAACTACCTGCATATAATCCATGGGCTGGAAATTTAGAGCAATACAACAATGAATACTCAGATGTGGAATATATATTATCGAGAAATGAAGATTGCAAGCAAATAGACAACTTTATTATATCAAAAAAAGATAATAAATGGATATTATATAAAAATTCAAAAATGAATAATAAATGATACATTTTTTTTGTAAATTAATTTTCTGTAATAAATAAATTTAATGAAGTTAGTAAATAATAAATATTTTTGGTTTTTATTAAGTTTTGCTATACCATTTATTGCATATATGAAGACGCTTGCTCCGGATGTATTTTTTGTTGATTCAGGTGAATTAGCAACCGTTTGTGTGAAATTAGGTATTGCACATCCTACAGGTTATCCATTATTTACAATCATTGGTAGAACTTTTAGTTTACTTCCTTTTAATAATGAAATATATATACTAAATGTACTTGCTGCATTTTTAACGGCGATTTCAATTGCAATTTTTTTCCTTTTTGCAGTATTCCTCATTAAATTATATATTTATTTCTGGAATACTGAAAGAAAATCATCATTAAAAATCAGTTTAGATAAGTTCCAGATATATTTCATAGCTTTTATTTCCGCATTAATATTAGGTTTTTCTAAAACCTGGTGGGATACAGCAACATCTATTGAGGTTTATAGCCTTCACAAAGTTTTTTTGGTGCTTATTATTTTTATATTATATAAAGCAATATTTAATCAATTTTTGTATCCCGCGGAAAAAGATAAAAAGGAAAAGTTCTGGTTATTATTTGCATTTTTACTTGGTTTAAGCTTCGGTAATCATTTATCAACATTATTTTTATCAATTGGTGTAATATATCTGTATTTCTCTTATAACGGTTTTAATAAAACTTCATTAATAAGAATTTTAATTTTATCAATTCCTTTTATCTTTGGTTTGACTATATATTTCTATCTTTTCATACGGGCTGAAAATGCTCCAATTTCCTGGGGGTATCCACACAATTTAGAGAATTTTATCAGACATGTAAGCGGAAAGCAATTTAGTGTATGGATGTTTAAGTCAATTGAAACTATGAAAAAACAATTTATGCACTTCATAAGCATTTACCCTGTTGAATTTTCTATACCAGTTTTTTTACTAATAATTATAGGATTAATAAAATCATTCATAATAAATTACAAGTTATTCTTCTTTCAATTTCTTTTATTTGCTTTTTCTATTATCTATGGTATAAATTATGATATCTATGATATTGATTCATATTTCTTACTCGCATTTTTAGTATCATCGATGTGGATTTTATATGCTATTTTCTATATAATAGAATTAATTAAAAAATTTAAGTTAAATTTTTCATATATATACTTAATTTCAGTATTGCCTTTAATTGTTTTAATTACAAATTACAATGATAGTGACGAGAGTAGGAATTATTATGTAAAAGAGTATATGAATAATGTATTTAATTCAGCAAAGACTAATTCTATTATAATGTCAACTCAATGGGATTTCTGGGTATCAGCTTCGTGGTATTATCAATATGTTAAAGGAGTAAGACCAGATGTTATAATTATTGATAAAGAATTATGTAGAAGAATGTGGTATTTGAGGCATATTAAATTACATTTTCCTGAAATTTATCAAAGGACTAAAAAAGAATTTGATGCATACGAAAATGAATTAATCAAATTTGAAAAATATACAGATAGATATCTATATCCAAAGACAGATTTTGACTTAAAAGAATTAGATAAAATACGAGCTGCTTTTCTTACATTTTTAAATTCATTAGTCGATAATTTCCAGGATAAAAATTTTTATACTACCTATGATATTGAAGATGTAGAAGCACCTTTTGAAAAATTCGGGAAAGAATACTTCAAAATTCCGGAAGGTCTTTTAGTAAGATATAGCAAGCAAAAAGAATGTGATACTAATTATAACGATCCTGATTATGTGATAAAAATTACAAATAGAAAAGAATACTATTATGAATTTCTTATGAGAAATTATTATCGAGCCTTAATTTACAGAATCAATTATTTAATGAATTGTGAACAGTACGACAAAGCTGAAAAAATGTTAAATATTGCAATAGAAATTGAGAGGGGATCACCAAATAATATAAAACCTCAGGAAAGAAGAACCCAATTCATACAAAATAAGATAAAAGAATTAAAAGAACTCAAACAATAGAATTAGTGCGATATTATTCATTTATAATACTTAATCTATTAATTGTAACTATATTAAAATCAAGTGAGTTAGATACAATTAATGAAGTAAATTCTATGTATTATAATGATTATTTAATAAAAAATGTATTAATAAAGGGGAATAAGATAACAAAAGATGAAGTAATAATAAGAGAATTAAATCTAAAAGTAGGGGATAAATTCGATTCATTACTATATAAAGAAGATATCGAAAATTTAAATAAACTGGACATTTTCAATCGGGTTAACATTTCTATTGATCCTTATAACGAGCTTAAAAAAATTGATTATATTGTTGAATTGGAAGAATCACCAAATGTTCTACCTATTCCACAAGGAGGAATGAAAGAAGGCAGTTTGAAAAAGATTTGGGTAGGATTAAATTTTCAATGGAAAAACTTCAGAGGATATAATGAAACGATATCAGTAAATTTCGGTATAGGATATGAACCTTTTGTCTCACTTTCTTACTTTAATCCCTGGATCGGAAATAAGGAACATTTTTTTGGCTCAGTTAATTTAGCTTTTTCAAAAAATGTAATGAAAGTCATTCCTGATTCAACAATGAGTGCGAACAAAGATAATGCATTTACATATGATGTTTTCAAATATTCTGTTGGATTTTCTATAGGGAAGTATATATACAAAAACTTCAAAATATTTTCCAATATTTCATATAATTTTACCGACATAACTTCATTTCCGGCTACTAATGAATTATATAGAATAAAAGAAGATAATTATACTAAATTTTCTATATCATTAAATTACGATAAAAGAAATAATAACGAATATACTACTTTTGGAACATATATAGATTTTACTTATAATCGATACGGAATCCTATCAGAAAATAATCAATTTAACAAAATAGAGATAAACTTAAAAAAATTTATTCCGATTAGAATAATAAGAGACTATTTTATTTCTTATTGTATTTGGTTAAGAAGTGCTAACATTTTTACCGGTACTCCAAAAGATTACCTTATGGAAGTATATGGATATGATGTGTATATCAGAGGTTGGAAAGATTATTTGTTTAAAGGTGAGAATTCACTTGGTATATTTTCAGAATTCAGAATTCCGATTGTAAAACCATTTTATGTTAATGGAAAAGACCATATAATTATCAAGAAAATTCCATTTTTTAATAATTTCAGTTATCAGTACGGATTATACTTAACAACATTCTTTGATATTGGAACAGTTTATAATAGGGGAGTGAAAGTTTCAGATTTACTTTTTAAGAAAGGTTACGGGTTAGGAATAAATTTGCTACTTCCTTTCAATTTTATTGTCAGAGTAGATATCGCATTAAATAAAGAAATAGATAAATTCAAATCAAGATTTTCATTTGACTTAAATTCTTATTTCTAATATGGAGTATTACATATATGAAAAAATATCGGTTGTTAAAGATACATTAACTATCGAAAAAGATCCTCTGAGAAAACATCTTTCAACAGTATTAAGGAAAAAAGTTGGAGAAAATCTTGAATTATGTGATGGTAAAGGGAACCTTTTTCGTTGCAAAATACTTTATATAAGTAAAAATATAATTAAACTTGAAGTTATAGAACGAAAAAAAATTGAATATGATACGAAAGTTAAAGTGACTTTATTTTTATCTCATTTAAGAAATATGTCAAGATTTGAGTTTGCTATTGAAAAATGTGTTGAGTTAGGTGTTATAAAAATAATACCTGTAATAACAGATAATACAGTTAATAAGAGTCCTTTATCAAAACATAAATTATTAAGATTAAAAAATATAATAAAATCAGCTACAGGTCAATCACAAAGATGTTATTTGACAGAATTATCAGAATCTATTTATTTAAAAGATATAAATAAATTTACGGGTAATGGTGAAAAGATAGTAATGTACGAATTTGCTGATTACAATAAGAATTTTGAATTGAATTTTAATAATTATAATATAAATTTACTAATAGGTCCTGAAGGAGGATTTAATGAAAATGAGGTTTCGTTTTTAATTGAAAATGGTTGGAAAACATATTCATTAGGAAATAGAAAATTAAGAGCCGAAACAGCAGCAATTGTATCAGTCTATGAATTAATTAACCATTCAATAATTAAAAAATAAAACTTATGAAAAAGAAATTACTTTTTTTATTAATGATCTTAGTAATTCCTTTTGTTAGTGCCAATTCTCAGTTTGATAATTGGTCTTTTCAAATAGGACTTGGGATAACTCAACCGATGAATGAACTTAAAGGAGATTCACCTTTTGCTTACGTTCCCAAATGGACAGGATATTTTCTGAATTACAATTATAATCCTCCAATTGTTGATAGCACTATTTTATACAATATAATTCTTACTGATTCTAATTTTATGAAAGAAAATTATGGCGTCAGTACAGGGTTTACTCTAAACGGTGCTGCGAAAGTCAACATAGATAAATACAATACATTGAGAGGTATTATTACTATGGGTTTCAGTACTTTTAATACCTTTGCTTCAGATAAATCGGGTTCATCTCCATTTCCGGTGCAAAATGGTTATCAAACTGTTTCTGTAACATATTCAAACTCGTTTACAGCATTTGGAATAGGACTTGGTTTAGAAGTTGCTCCTACATCATTTACAAACATTTTTACACCATATTTTGGTGCGACATTTAATTTCAATTTCCTCAGCGCCAATTTAACAAGGTCTTATGGCAGGGATAGTTTAAAAGCAGATATAGGACCTGAATTCAGAATTGGGGCGGCAATTCACGGAGGATTAGAATTAAGAGTTTCAAAGGGTATAGATATAGTTGCAGGAGCAAAATATGATTTTGGAAACTTATTGTTAAAAACAACCCGTTCAGGACAGCAAGACTTTATAACCTATGGTAAGACTAATATGTCATTAAATGACGATGAAGGCTATTATTGGTCAAATTTAAATGACCCAAATGGTGTAAGCAAAATGTATAAAACAAAAAGTAAATCAATAAATTGGTTATCATTCTTTATCGGTGTTAATATTTACCCAAACATATTATCCCCTAAAGAAAAGAAAAAATAAATTGTTTGTTATATAACGCGATATCGGAAAAAACTATAAATTAAAATTTATAAAAAAAATTCCCCAATGTAGGGGAATTTTTTTATTAGCGATAATTATTATTTAATTTAGTTGTAAATTATAAGATATAAATATTATAATTTATTTTAGCAATAAATACAAAATTATCAACACTAATCCAGCAATTGATAAAATAGCGTAATCTTGCAATATTCCAGTCTGGATTTTCCGCCATAAAGATGATAGATAGCCGAAATATTTTGCTACGAAGTTAACAAATCCATCTATAATTTTTATATCAATAATTTTCCAAAGGAAATTTTCAGATGTTTTATATACAGGTTGAACTATAGTTTGGTCATAAAATTCATCAATGTAATATTTGTTTTCAAGAACTTTTTCAAAGTTTTTTCCTTCTTCAAAAGTTTCCTTCTTTACATATTTTTTATAGGACAAAACAATCGCAATTACTGAAACTACAACTGATATTACAATAATAATAACTTCTGCAATAGTACTAATTTCAGGAGTAGCCATACGTGCTTCTTTCATATAGAGTGTTCTTTCAAATACAGGTTTTAAAAATTCTTCAAGAAAATTAGTTAAACCAGTATAATGCGGTAATGCTATAATGCCTCCAAATACAGATAAGAGAGCAAGAATTATTAGGGGAATAGTCATTACAGGAGGTGCTTCATGAGGATGGATTTTATCTGAATCATAACGAGGTTTCCCATAAAAAGTTAAAGTAAATAGTCTAAACATATAAAATGCTGTCAGAGCAGCAGCAAATAAAACAAGTAAGAAATAAATCAAACCCTGATTTAAAAATATATTTAATAATATTTCATCTTTACTGAAAAAACCTGATAGGGGAGGGATTCCAGAAATCGTTAATGTACCTATTAGAAAAGTTAGAAATGTAATTTTTAAATAAGGTTTTAGACCGCCCATTTTTCTTATATCCTGTTCTTCTAAGAGCGCATGAATAATACATCCACTTCCGAGAAACAGTAACGCTTTAAAAAATGCATGTGTAATTAAGTGAAATAAACCTGATACGTATGAATAAGTACCCAAAGCAATAAACATAAAACCAAGTTGCGATATTGTAGAATATGCGAGAATCTTTTTAATATCATTTTGTCTTAATGCAATCGATGCAGCAAGTAAAGCAGTCAGAATTCCAATTACAAGAACTATTCCTGATGCAGTAGGGGACATAACATATAATAATGAAACCCTTGATATTAAATAAACACCGGCAGTAACCATTGTAGCAGCATGAATTAGTGCCGATACAGGAGTTGGACCAGCCATTGCATCAGGTAACCAAACGAAAAGCGGTATTTGAGCAGATTTTCCAACAGCACCGAGTAATAACAATAAAGCAATTATTGTATAAGTAGGAGTGTCAAAATTAATGCCAAAACTTAAAAGAGTATTATTAAAGTTAGTTATACTTAAACTTCTAAAATTTGCAAAGATTAATAACATAGCAAGAATGAATCCAAAGTCACCGATTCTATTAACGATAAATGCTTTTTTAGCAGCATCCCCGGTAAATTTTTTCTCATACCAGAATCCAATTAATAAATAAGAACATAATCCAACACCTTCCCAGCCTAAAAATAATAATAGAAAACTCTCTGCTAAAACAAGAATCAGCATTGCAAATATAAATAAATTCATATATGCAAAGAATAAGCCATAATTTTCATCATTATGCATATAACCAATAGAATAAATGTGTATTAAAAAGCCAACCCCTGTAACAACTAACATCATTACTGAAGATAACGGATCTATAAGAAAGGATACTTTTATATCGAAAAAACCTGTCTTTATCCAATCAAAATATGAAATAATAATTTTTCTTGAATCTACAGGTAATTGGAGCAACTCAATTAATGCTACTAATGAAATAATAAATGATATTAATACTAAAGATGAAGAAAAGTAACCTATTATTTTTTCAGATTTTATTTTCTTATTGAATAAGGAATTCAAAATAAAACCTGCCAATGGCAATAAAAAGATAAAATAAAAATAATCTACCATTTTAATATATTGATTTCATCAATATTTACAGTGTCTTTATTACGATATAAAGCAATTATTATTGCAAGGCCAACAGCGGCTTCTGCAGCAGCTACTGCCATTATAAAAAATACTAAAATTTGCCCCTCATATTTTCCAAGAAATGATGAAAATGCAATCAATGATAAATTTACCGAATTAAGCATTAATTCAATAGACATAAAAATAATTAATGCATTTCTTCTAACTAAAACCCCGATGACACCAATACAAAATAAAATTACACTTAATAATAAATAATGATTTATCTCTACCATATAGCAAAAATATACAAACTATAAATAAAAATAAATCATTTTTAAAATAAATATTGTTAATAACTTTCTTGATAAATATGTTATATAATATATATTATGTAAAGTAATAAATGTATAAAATTGTGAATAACTTTTTAATATTATCACTTCCCTACAACCCTTAATATATTTTTATCAATTAATAATATCATTATTTTTAAATGTGAAAATTTTGGACCGATATATATTGAAACATTTTACTTTAAATTTTTTATTTGGAATATTGTGTTTTATAATTATTTTTGTTTTAGTGGATTTATTTGAAAATCTTGATAAATTCATTGATAATAATTTATCAATACCACAGGTTATATACTATTATTATTTATTTCTTCCGGAAATTATAAAACTAATAACTCCATTATCTATATTACTTGCCTCGCTTTTTACAATTAGCAGATTCATAAATTTTTCAGAATATACGGCAATGAAATCTGCAGGAATTAGTATTTACAGATATCTATTACCTATATTAATATTCGGGATAATATTAACAGGATTTTCTATATATTTTAATGGCTGGATAGTCCCGAGAAGCAATACAAAAAAATTCGATTTTGAACGGAATTATCTTAAAAGAAATATAATCACTAATCAGGTTATGAATTTACATTTTCAGGATAAGCAAAACAGAATAATAAGTATTGGACAATATGATAAATTAACACAGTCCTGTTATAACGTTACAATTGCAGAATTTAATCCGGATACATTAATTCAACTTATGTTCAGAATTGATGCAAAGCAAATGATTTGGGATAATGCTAAAAAGGATTGGCAATTGGTTTCTGTATTTCAAAGATTATTTGATAATAAATCGGATAAAGAAAAAATAATATTCAGCTCATCTACATATGCCAATCAATTAGATTATTTAAAGAAAATAAATATAACTCCGGATTTGATAACTAAACGGCAATTAAGACCAGAAGAGTTAAATCTTCAGGAATTCAAGACTTTTATTAATAATTTAAAATTGAGCGGATTAGATGCAACAAAAAGTGAAGTTGATTATTATTCAACAATTTCTTTTCCATTTTCTATTTTAGTAACAATAATCTTTGGTGTTTCTGTATCATCAAACACAAGAAGAGGTGGTGCAGCATTACAATTTGGAATAAGTATAATTGTTTGTTTTATATATCTTGGATTTGTAAAAATTTCCCAATCTTTTGGATATAATGGAGATATTAGCCCGATACTAACAGCCTGGCTGGCAAATATTACGTTTTCTATAGTATCAATAATAAATTTTTATCGACTACACAGGTACTAATTAATTTTCTTATCTTCAGGTTTATTTGGAATCTGAAAACCAAACCCACCTTGATTTAATTGTGGATTCATATTTATTTCACCAAACTGTTTTTCAAATCTTTCGATATTTTCTTTTAACGCCGAAAGAAACATTTTTGCGTGTTGTGGTGTCATAATAATTCTTGAATGTACCTTTGCTTTTGGTATTCCCGGTAACACCCGTGTAAAGTCAATTATGAATTCCGCAGGCGAATGAGAAATAATTGCAAAATTTGAATAGTTACCTTCTGCTTCCTTTTCTCCTAATTCGATGTTGATTTGTTGTGGTGGTTGTTGCTGGTTCATATTTTAATATTTTTATAATAATATAACGCAAATTTATTTATTTTTCAAATTTAAACAAAATTTTAAAATCTTGATTAAATTGTTCATATTAAATAACTTTGTATAAAAATATTAATATGAGTTTACTTGTAGTCGGTTCTATTGCATTAGATACTATCGAAACTCCATTTGGTAAAAGAGAATACATACTTGGAGGTTCTGCTTCATTCATCAGTCTTACATCCAGTTATTTTACAAATGATATTAGAATGGTCGGTATAGTTGGATATGACTTTCCGAAAGAAGAACTGAAATTCTTTCAGTCTAAAGGTATAGATACATCAGGAATAGAAATCTCCCCTACTCTGAAAACTTTTCACTGGTATGGTAAATACCATTTAGATATGAACACAAGGGACTCGATAGTTACTGATTTAAACGCTTTTGAACACTTCGACCCAAAAATACCTGAAAAATTCAAAGATAGTGAATATATTTGCATCGGAAATGTTGACCCAAGAATTCAGAAAAGTGTTATTTTACAGATTAATAGTCCCCAAATAATTATGATGGATACTATGAATTTCTGGATAGAAGGTAAACTTGCTGAACTATTAGAGACTTTGAAATATGCGACAATATTAGTTATCAATGATTCTGAAGTTAAGTTACTAACTAATGATAATAATATAATATCCGGTGGATTAAAGATACTTGAATTAGGTCCTGAAATACTAATAATAAAAAAAGGTGAACACGGAGCAATATTAATGACAAAGAAGGATATGTTCTCACTGCCTGCTATCCCGTTGGAAAAAATTGTTGATCCAACAGGAGCTGGCGATACTTTTGCAGGTGGTTTAATGGGTTGGTTGCATAGAACAAACGATTATTCTTTTGAAAATTTGAAGATTGCCGTTGTCATTGGTACTGTAATGGCTTCAATTGCAGTAGAAGATTACTCAATAGATAATCTTAGAAACGTGGATAAAAATCTGATTAATAAAAGGATAGATAAACTACATAAAATCAGTAATTTTAAGAATATAGTTGTGGAATAATGGCTTACTCCGAAACAGAAGCGATTGTTCTAAAGAAATTCAGGTACGGAGACACAAGCCTGATTGCTACTTTATTTACAAAAGATTTTGGTAAATTTAACACTGTCATAAAAGGAGCCAGAAGCTTAAAATCTAAATACAGAGGAATATTTGAAACCACGAACCATATTAAAATTATTTTCAACAAAAAGGAAAACCGGGAATTGCAGACAATATCTAAATCTGAATTATTAAATAGTTTTCCAAAAATTAAAAATGAAATTGAAAAATTATTAATATCATTTAGATTAGTTGAACTTGTTAACAAATTGTTTTATCAATATGATAAAAATGAGAACACATTTATTTTATTAAAAGATACATTAAACTCTCTGGCGAACTTTTCAAAAGAGCCATCGATTATTCTACTTTATTTTCAGGTAAAAATAGCAAAGAATATTGGAATACATTTTGTAGACAAAGAAGATAAAGAAAATTTAATAAAAGATGAAACTTTTAGCACTGTACATACGTTAAAATTAGATAGAAATGAGTTTTTTTATATACAAAACCTGTATAATCAGGAGTTTAAGTCACTTAACAAGTTTCAAATCACTACAAATTTGCTATATAAATTAATTGATTTTATGGATGTTCATTTATTAAGTAATTACTACTCAATTCATTCATTACCTTCAAAGCGTTCAATATTTCAAATGGAAAATTTTAAAATTAATAAATAACTAAATATGAAGAAGAAAACATTAATCGCAGGAGCACTATTATTAATTTTCACACTTGCATTTTCTGTCTTTCTTGTAGCAAGTCTAAGTGGATTAAAACTAAGTGCCAATCCACAAATAGATTTTAAGACTACTCCCCCAATAGAAAATGTAAATCCCAATATTAAGGGTCTTAATGAAGCATTTGTAGAAATTGCTGAAAAAGTAACGCCTTCCGTTGTTTATATAGAAGTTACGGGAACAGCAAAGAAAGAAGATAAAAACCCATGGGAATTTTTCTTTGGACCTGATTTCAGATTTGAACAACCACCAATGCATGGTACAGGTTCAGGTGTAATAATAAGTTCTGATGGATATATCGTTACAAATAATCATGTAGTAAAAGATGCTTCTGAGAAAGGAATAAAAGTAATCTTAACAGATAAAAGAGAATTCCCTGCAAAATTAATTGGAACCGATCCGAATACTGATGTAGCGGTAATAAAAATTGAAGCAGATAATTTAACTGTTGCATCAATTGGAAATTCGGATGATGTAAAAGTCGGACAATGGGTACTTGCAATTGGAAATCCGCTTGGTTTAACAAATACAGTAACAGCGGGAATAGTTTCTGCAATTGGTAGAAATGTTCAGATTAATATGGATAGTTATGCAATAAATAATTTTATACAAACTGATGCTGCAATTAATCCTGGTAATAGTGGGGGTGCACTTGTTGATATAAACGGATATGTTATCGGAATAAATTCAGCAATTCAAACAAATACTGGCTACTATCAGGGATATGGATTTGCAATCCCAAGCAACATAGTAAAAAATGTTGCACAGGAATTAATAAAATATGGAAAAATTGAAAGAGGTTATATCGGTGTTGCAATTAAAGATGTTGATAGTAAAGAAGCAAAAGGTCTTGGATTAGATAAAGCAAAAGGAGTTCTAATACAAAATGTGATTAAAGGTAGTGCTGGTGATGAAGCCGGCTTAAAGGTAGGAGATGTTATTTTAGCAGTAGATGGAAAAGAAGTTAATGCAGCTAATCAGTTGCAAACGATTATAGGTTCAAAACATCCGGGAGATGAAGTTACTTTAACAATATTCAGAGATGGTGCTACTATGGAAAAGAAAGTCAAGTTAAAACCAAAAATGGAAAGTGATGCAGGAAAAGATATAAACAGAAACCAATATGAAGAAGGAGAAACTCAGACTAAAAAATATGATAATATTGGTATAACAGTGACAGATATTAGTGAAAAAATTAAGAATAACTATGGTATAGAGGGTGGAGTCTATATACAAAATGTTGTCCCGTATTCTGAAGGATTCAACAGAGGATTAAGGGCAGGACTTATTATTATAGAAGTTAACAAGGAAAAAGTATATTCTGTAAGCGACTTTGATAAAATTATAAAGGATAAAAAAGAAGGCGATGTTGTTGTACTGAAAGTAATGACTCAAAATAAAGAGATTAGATTAATAGCAATTGAAATTCAATAATTCTGATAAAATGCCTTCCCTGAAATTTTTTCAGGGAAGGCAAAAAAAATTTGCTTGTAATTATATTTTAGTTTTATTATTTTATTAATATGAAAAAGTATGTTCTAATCTGGTTAATAACAGGGCTATTCATAGTTAGCGTTTTATATGCTCAAGACGATAACAATCAATATCTCTCTTATGAAACCAGTAAAATAGAATCGGCGGGAAAATCTACTGGTCCTTCTGATGATTATAAGTTATATCAGAATTATCCTAACCCGTTTAATCCAACCACTAAGATTTCCTATAAAATCAGGAAGGAAGGAAATGTTTATCTTAGTGTCTTTAATCTTGTAGGAAAAGAAATCAGTGTTCTTGTAAATGAATATCAGCAACCCGGTGAATATGAGGTTGAGTTCAATGCATCTGACCTTCCAAGTGGGATTTATCTTTATAAATTAGAGATTAATGGATATGTGTCCGTTAAAAGGATGACACTTCTGAGATAATTTTATCATTAGTTAAAATTATTTTTCAATATGAGAATAAGAGTTTTTATTACCTTTTTAATAGTATTATTAATATTTTTATTTTCGCCTTTAGAAGCACAGGTAAATATATACGATAAATTTGATGATGTATCTTTACCGGGGTGGTCATCAGAACAACTTAAAATCAAGTATTCCCTATCAGAAAGTAACGATACAAACGGTTATATTATTATTTATAGCACAGAGACTATCAAAAAGAATTCTTACATAGGTTCAGTTACAAAAGTAAAACCATTTACCTTTTCAGATTCTTGTATAATAAATTTAATGGTAGAAGGTATCTCCAATGATGTTACTTTTACCGTTGGTATAATTTATGATATAGATAAGAATAATACTTATAATGAAGATGAAGATATATTGGTAGTTTCAAAACCTATTTCACTTAATTTTAAAGGCTGGAAACAAATAAAAGTAAAATTAACAGAGGAAAACTTCCGATTGGTTTCTAATTATAATGATAACTTTTCTGTCGTTCAATCAGAAAGTTTCGGAATGCGGTTTGATTTTCAGACCGGAAAGGATTTTAAAGAATCGAAAATTGAAACTGGAATAGCTTTAATAACTGAAATAATAAATCGTGGAATAGTCTACGATAGAAACAAGAAAAACAAAGAAGAAGAATCTTATTTTAATGCCAAGAATTATCCAAATCCATTTAATTCCTCTACAACTATAATGTATACTTTGAATGAATCTACAAATGTAAGAATTACAGTTTATGACAGATTAGGTAGAGAAATTGCGACACTTGTTGATGAAATGCAATCAGCCGGAACACACACTGTAATTTTTAATGCATCTGATTTACCAAGCGGTACATATTTCTATAGAATAAAAACAAATTCTTATACAGAAGTTAAAAAAATGGTTTTGGAAAAATAACCCCTTCCCCTACCCTTCTAAAATTTACATTTTTAAATAGAATACCGTATCAGATATTTTACATTTTTCCTGTCCATAAGACAGATAATATTATTTTATCATTATAATAATAATGATAAGTATCTTAATTTTTAGCCTTAATTTTAAGAAAAAATTTAGTATATTTGTATTATTTTAAACTATTAAATAATAATAATTTATGAAGAGAAGTAGAGTAATTATTATGGGTGCTGCTGGTAGGGATTTTCACAATTTTAATCTTTATTATAAAGACAATCCAAAGTATGAAGTAGTAGCTTTTACTGCTACACAAATTCCGTATATAGACGATAGAAAATATCCAGCAGAGTTGAGTGGGAAACTATATCCTAAAGGAATTCCGATTTATCCTGAATCAGAAATAGAAAA
Organism: Candidatus Tepidiaquacella proteinivora; assembly: GCA_013348845.1. GTDB lineage: Bacteria > Bacteroidota > Ignavibacteria > Tepidaquicellales > Tepidaquicellaceae > Tepidaquicella > Tepidaquicella proteinivora. The sequence continues at coordinate 514,762 of CP054675.1, forward strand.
TCTAATTAAAAAATATGAAATTGATGAAGTTGTCTTTTCATACTCGGATGTCTCATTTAATTATGTAATGTCACTTGGTGCAAAAGTAAATGCTGCTGGCGCAACTTTTAAAATGTTAGGATACAATCAAACATTTATAAAATCAAAAAAGCCTGTAATCGCAGTTGTTGCAGCAAGAACAGGTTGTGGAAAAAGTCAGACATCCCGTAAGGTAATAGAAATTCTTATGCAGATGGATAAAAAAGTCGTTGCAATACGACATCCAATGCCATACGGTAATTTAGTTAAACAAAAAGTTCAGAGATTTGCTACTTTAGAAGATTTAAAGAAACACAAATGCACAATTGAAGAAATGGAGGAATATGAACCACATATTACCCGTGGAAATGTAATTTATTCAGGTGTTGATTATGAGGAAATCGTTCGTCAAGCAGAAAAAGAAGCAGACATAATAGTATGGGATGGTGGAAATAATGATATCTCTTTTTTAAAAGCAGATTTATATATAACTGTAGTTGATCCACATAGACCAGGACACGAACTGGAATATTATCCCGGTATGACTAATTTATTTCTTGCAGATGTTATTATATTAAATAAAATAGATTCAGCTTCACCGGAAAATATTCAAATAGTTAGAGAAAATATTTATAAAGTAAATCCATCTGCGACTTTAATTGAAGCAGCATCTCCAATATCATTAGAAAAATCAGCAGACATCAAGCTAATAAAAAATAAGAAAGTACTTGTTGTAGAAGACGGTCCGACATTAACTCATGGTGAGATGAAGTTTGGCGCTGGTATTTTAGCAGCAAAGAAATACGGTGCAAAAGAAATTATCGACCCGAGAGAATATGCAGTTGGAAGTATTAAAGATACTTATAAGAAATATCCAAACACAGGAACATTACTTCCCGCTATGGGGTATGCACCAAATCAGATAAAAGATTTAGAACAGACAATAAATAAAGTCCCATGTGATACAGTAATAATTGGAACCCCAATTGATTTAAGACGAATTATTGATATTAAGAAACCAGCAGTAAGAGTAACATACGAATTACAGGAAATAGGAAAGCCAGATTTAAAAGATTTGTTGAAAGATTTTATAAGATTAGCGTAAAAAGATAGCGGAAATTACTTTATTATATATAACTATTATTTTAGGTTATAATTATAATCATAAATTTCATTTATTCAGCATAAAGAATTATCAGGATTTATTTATTATTTTACTATTAAAGTGGGATTTTTATATTTATAATTAATCCCTTTAAGGGATTAATTCTTTCAATTTATTAATCTTTTTTATAGTCTCTTCACGCTTTTGTTTTTCTCTTTCAACTACTTCTCTGGAAGCTTTTTCAAGGAATTCTTTATTTGAAAGTTTTTTATCTAAACCATTTAAATAATTTTCAAGTTTTTCTAACTCTTGTTTGTACTTATTGATAAGGGCATTATTAGTTTCGTTATCGAGATTCGAACTAAGATGAAGTTCATAATTACTTAAAACTCTTGTAATATATTTTACGGATTTCAGGTTTTGTTTATCGATTATATATGAATTTACCTTACATAAAGAATTAATAAATATGCTTAATTCCGACATTAATTTATTCCTTAATTCATCACTTGCTATTATATATAAATCACAAATATGCTTATTAGGAATCATACTTTCAATTTTCATATTTCTAACTGCATTAACAATTTCTTTAAATTCCTCAAACATTTCTTCTATATCTAAATTAATATTTACCTCATTAAACTGCGGGAAATCTGATTTTGAAATAGACAAATCATCTCTTCCCTCTTGAATTAAATGCCATAATTCTTCAGTAACAAAAGGAATAGCAGGATGAAGCATTTTTAAAATCTGCTCATATATTTCTATTGCTGAATCTATAATACTTTTACTATACTCTTTATTTAAATTTATTTTTACTTTAAGACATTCAATATACCAATCACAAAAATCACTCCAAACAAAGTTATATAAAGCTTTTGTATATTCGTTTAATCTGAATTCATTTAAATTCGTTGTAATTTCATTGAGTGTATGATTTAATCTACTAATAATCCATCTATCAATTAAATCCTGATTTAGTGTATCTTCAGACAGGTTTTTCATTGAATAAATATTCTTCTTATTCATCATTAAGAATCTGCCGGCATTCCATAATTTTGTAATGAAATTTCTGCCTATTTCGGTTTTTTCTACATCGTATAAAACATCATTTCCAATTGGTGCAAGATAGATTAAAGTAAATCTTAGAGCATCGGTTCCATAATTTTCCATAACTTCAAGAGGATCAGGAGAATTCCCAAGAGTTTTAGACATTTTTCTCCCTTTACCATCTCTGATTATGGAATGAAAATATACATCCTTGAAAGGAATTTTCCCCATATATTCTAAACCTGCCATAATCATCCGCGCAACCCATAGAAAAATGATATCTGCAGCAGTAGAGAGAAAATCAGTGGGATAATAATAATTTAATTCCTCATTGTTCTTATTTTTTTCCTCATCATTTTCCCAGTTAAAAACGCTAAAGGGCCAAAGCCATGAAGAAAACCAGGTGTCGAGTACATCTTCATCCTGAATCCAGTTTTCAGGGTTTTCAGGTGGATTTATATCACAATACATCTCCCCTGTTTTTTTATTATACCAGATTGGAATCTGATGCCCCCACCACAACTGTCTTGAAATACACCAATCTCTTATGTTCTCCATCCAATGGTTGTACACTTTAACATATCTTTCAGGATGAAATTTTATCAATCCTTTGTTAACAACTTCGATAGCGGGTTTAGCTAACTTATCCATCTTAACAAACCACTGGTCAGAAATAATTGGTTCTATAACCGCTTGAGACCTGTCTGCTATGGCAATATTATGATTATAAGGTTCTTCTTTTTCTAAAAGTTTAAGTGATTTTAATTTTTTTACAACTCTTGTTCGTGCAGTATTGACATCTAATCCTTGAAATTCTCCGGCAATTTCATTTAAATGAGCATCCTCAGTCAGTATATTTATTATTTCAAGATTATGTCGCTGTCCTACATCAAAATCATTCATATCGTGTCCCGGAGTAATTTTAAGTGCGCCTGTACCAAATTCCATATCAACATAAGAATCGCCTATTATTGGAACAACTCTATTTACCAGAGGAACTATAATTTTTTTACCGATGTATGATTTATATCTTTCATCATCAGGATTAACCGCAACTGCAGTATCTCCGAACATTGTTTCAGGCCTTGTTGTAGCAATTACCAGGAATTCATCTTCATGTTTAAATAGCGGATATTTAATATAATACAATTTGTCCTTAACTTCCTTATAAGAGATTTCATCATCACTTAAAGCTGTTTTTGTAACGGGATCCCAATTAATTATTCTTTTCCCTCTATATATTAAACCTTTCTTATAAAGGTCAACAAAAACCTGTTTTACTGCTTTTGAAAGACCTTCATCAAGAGTAAATCTTTCCTTCGACCAATCAACAGAGACACCAAGTTTTCTTAATTGTTTCAGAATAATTCCGCCGTGTTTTTCTTTCCAATCCCAGACAAATTTTAAAAATTCTTCTCTGGTAAAGTCTTTTCTTGATTTACCTTGTTGAGCAAGACTTTTCTCAACCATAATTTGTGTAGAAATTCCGGCATGGTCCATTCCGGGAACCCAACATACCTCATAACCGAGCATTCTTTTCCATCTGCAATAAATATCCTGAATTGTATTGTTAAGAATATGTCCGATATGAAGAATCCCGGTTACATTAGGTGGAGGAATAACAACGCTGAATTTCTGTTTTTCCTTATTTACTTTAGAGTGATAAATTTTTCTTTCTTCCCAAAAATTACGCCATTTATCTTCTATGGTTTTATAGTCATATTTCGGAGGGATTTCTTTCATAATCATAATATATTTTCATTTTTACAAATAATTTCATAAGCAAGATCTAAAAATGCAATCGCACCAACGGAATTAATTCTATATAAACATAAGGGTTTTCCGTAAAATGTTGCTTCATTAAGTAAATTTGAAACTGGTATTACAGTATTTAAAATGTAATTTTTATATTTAAGTTTTAATTCTTTTTCAGAAATTTCAGTTACTTTAGAGTATTTTTCATACATATTAAATACTATACCCTCAATTTCAAGAACGGGATTTGTTGTATCTTTTATCCAATTAACAAATTGAATTAACTTATCAACTGCTTCAAGTGATAAGTGACCACTTCTGATTGGAATAAGTATCGAATTAGATGAATTAAGTGCATTAGTAGTAATTCCTGTTAAAATGGGTGGACAATCTATAATTATATAATCATATTGATTTCTTATAGACTTTAATGATTTTTTCAGAACCGAACGGTCATTCGTAGATTTGGAAAATTTTTCATCAAGTCGTATTGAATTAATGTTTGCCGGGATAAAATGTAGATACTTTAATTCAGTGTTGTGAATAGTGAACTGAATTGATTTTGAAAGATTGAAAATATCGGAAATTCCGGCTTTAATTTTATTCTGTGTAAACCCAAGGGCAATAGCTGAAGCACCGAACGGGTCTGCATCTATTAGTAAAGTTTTTCTTTCCGCAACTGCTAATGAAGCCGCCAAATTAACAGCAATGGTTGTTTTACCAACCCCTCCTTTAGGAATACAAACTGAAATAATTTTACTCATTAATTCATTTAAAAAATTATAATCATAAAAAATATGATATTAAAATTTCTTATTCAAACCTAAAAGATATAGATAAAATTTATTGAAAATATATGGCTATAAATTAGAAAAAAAGATGTTGTTATTATTTATAACTGCAAAAGGCTTACACTGAACTAAAAAATTATTAAAGGGGGTATTTTTACTTTTGGAATAAAATTTTTCCTTATTTATTTTATAGCTAATATTTGTATCAAGTATTGTAAGATTGGCAGATTCACCTTCCCTGATATTTATTTGTTTTAGTCCTAAAATTTTTCTTGGGTTTATAGAAAGCATTTCTATCATTCTTTCAAAAGATATAATATTATTTTTTACCAAATAAGTATATGTTAAACTTATCGTAGTTTCTAATCCTATTATTCCGAAAGGTGCAATACTCAAAGGCAATAACTTTTCATCATCTGAATGAGGAGCGTGGTCAGAACATATTACATCAATAATATTTTCAGATATTGCTTTTAAAATAGATTCTCTATCTTGTTTAGTTCTGAGTGGAGGGTTCATCTTCGCATTTGTTCCGTATTTTAAGCAGTCGTCTTCTTCAAGTATAAAATGATGCGGGCAAACTTCGCAAGTTATGTTTAAACCTTCTTTTTTAGCATCTCTTATTATATTTATAGATTTTTCACTTGATATATGCTGTATGTGATATCGTGAATCTATATTTTGTTTTACAAGTAAAATATCAGCTGAAATTACTGAAGATTCACTTTCAGCCGGAATGCCTTCAAGATTTAGTAATTTAGATATTTTTCCTTCATTTAAAACACCATTTTTATGGAGTTTGGAATTTTCTGCATGCTGAAGAAAAGGAAATTTAAATTTAGCGGATAATTCTAAACCTTTATTAAGCAATTCTGAATTAAGAACGGGACTTCCATCATCTGTAAAAGCAATCGCTCCTGCTTTCAGGCAACCTTCAATATCTGACAAGTGCTTACCATTTCTTTCTTTGGTCAGACAAGCAGTTGTAAATATATCAATAATGTTTCCCTTTGATTTTTCTTTAATATAATTTATAATTTCGGGGTTGTCAACAGGAGGAGTTGTATTAGGCATTAATAGCACACCTGTAAATCCACCATTTGCGGCAGATTGTGAACCTGTAAAAATATCTTCCTTATGAGTTTGACCGGGTTCTCTGAAATGGACATGCATATCAAAAAAACCTGGTACAGCTGTCTTATCCGATAAATCAAGTTGTTGAATGCCGTTTATATTAATAGCTTCGGTTGTAATTTTTTCAAATTTACCGTTCCGAATTAAAATGTTAAGAACCTGATTTAAATTATCTATAGGTGAGACGACATTAACATTTTTAAGGATTATATCCATCTGTGGGCAATACAGGATTCGAACCTGTGACCTCTTCCGTGTGAAGGAAGCGCGCTAACCAACTGCGCCAATTGCCCAGATTAGCCACCAATAAGGAAATTCCACAATAATGAATCAAGAATTAAAATCACAGCAGCAGAAATAACGAAAGATTTAATTGTAGAAAGTCCGACGCCTTGAGCACCTTCAGTCGTTTTAAAACCATAAAAGCAACCAATAGAAGAAACAGAAACGCCAAAGAACAGAGCTTTAATAATAGCAGCAACAACGTCTTTCACAAGAAAATTATTCCGAAATCCATTCATAAAAGAAGTAGGTGGAACTTCAAGAAAAACCACAGCTGCAAGATAAGAACCAAAAATTGCAACAGCACTTGCATAAATAACAAGAATGGGCATCATAAGTGTTGTTGCAACAACTCTTGGCATTGCAAGATATCTTACAGGATTTATTGCCATAGATTCAAGAGCGTCTATTTGTTCTGTAACTTTCATAGTTCCAATTTCCGCTGATATAGAAGCACCTACTCTACCAGCAAGAACAATAGCAGAAAGGACGGGACCGAGTTCAAGAATAATTGCTTTGGAAGTAGCGGAACCAAGAAAATTTTTCGAGATTAAATCCCCTATCTGATATGATGCTTGCCAGGAAGCAACCACACCAGTGAAAAATCCTATAATTGAAACAAGTAAAAGAGAATTAACCCCAATATGAACCATCTGGTCAATAATAAGTTTCCTATCTTTAAAAACTCTATGTAAAGTTGACAAAATACCGACAAAGAGAATTGAAAAATTCCCAATGTCAGTAAAAAAATTTATAAATCTTTCATACAATATATTTATAAATTTTTTTGTGTACATAATATTTTATAAAACTTTTTTCTGAATTTTTACTTGTAATAATTTATTTCCAGCTTTCTTAGTAATGATAAAAATCAATCCTTTGTAATCAATTCTTTCATAAATCTCCGGAATATGTCCAGTAACATACTGTAAGAAACCACTTAATGTCTGATATTCATCAGGATTTTCCGGGATATCGCAATTAAAATACTTATTAAATTCTTTAATTTCAATATTCGGATTTATCAAGTAAATTCCCAATTTATCTTTTTGAATTTTTGAAGTTTCTACATCATATTCGTCTTCAATTTCTCCGACAATTTCTTCAATAATATCTTCCAGAGTAACCAGTCCTTCGACACCTCCGTGTTCATTAACTACAATTCCCATATGGATCCTTTTCCTCTGGAAGTCTTTTAATATTTCACCAATCCTTTTCGTTTCAGGTACAAAAGTGGCAGTCCTGAGAATATCATTTAATACAATAAGATCCCTATGTTCAGCAGCGCTAATTAAATCTTTTGAATATAAAATTCCGATTATATTATCTATTGTTTCTTTATAAACCGGTATTCTTGAAAATCCCTGTTCTATAATTGTTTCGATAATTTTATCTCTTGGAGAATCTATATCAATTGCGACAATATTGTTTCTCGGTACCATAATATCTTTTGCCATTTTATCATTAAATTCAAAAATCTTTTCAATTAACTGATGTTCTGTAGAATCAATTACACCAGATTTTACTCCTTCATCAATAATAAACCTGATTTCTTCTTCAGAACTAATTTTATCCATTTTTGAAATTGGTTCGACTCTTATTAACTTTAGAACAAAATTACCTGTCTTTTCTATAATAAAAATAAAAGGTCTGAAAATTTTATAGAAAAGTTTCATAAAAGAATCTAACCAGAAAGAAACACTCATTGATTTTCTGATAGCAACTACTTTAGGAACAAGTTCACCAAGTACAATTGTTGTAAATGTTATAAGTGATATTCCAATTACCACTGTCAATGTACCCGATATTTTATCATGTAAGCCAAAAAGAGTAAATAATGGATAAAATATTTTATGCATCACACCTTCTCCAAACCATCCTAAAATTAAATTGACAAGAGTTATTCCTAATTGAGTAGCTGAGATATATTTTTCTATGTTAGCTTTAGTATTACTAACTAAAAGAGCTTTCTTATTCCCCTTTCGGATTAAAGTAGCAAGTTCTGAGTCACGAATTCTGATGAGTGAATACTCGAATGCAACGAATGCCCCGTTAATAAAAATCAGGGCAAATATAACAAGTACTTCAAACAGCAGCGATTCAATATTTTCCATCTATAAATTTAAATTCAAAAATAAAAATCCCAACCTTTTATATACACACGTAATTATCAATGATACTTTTTTAAGAATTCAAGACGCTTTTTAAGTTTCTCTTTAGGAACGAGCAATTTATCTTTACCAAAAATTGCTTCTTCCTGAGAATTAAAGACAAGTTCAAATTCATCACTCATTACAATAGCTTCCTCAGGACATACTTCTTCACAAAATCCACAGAAAATACATCTGACCATATTAATTTCAAATTTTTCCGGGTATCTTTCCTTTTCTAATTCCGTTTCTGCTGCCTGAACTTCAATTGCAAGAGCCGGGCATACTCTTGAACATAAACCACATGCAACACACCTTTCCCTTCCATCATCTTCCATAACAAGAACCGGTCTTCCTCTAAAAGATGGTGGTGGTTGCCATTTAACTTCAGGATACTGTCTTGTAAATTTGGGTTTAAATATTTCCTTAAAAGTAAGTGCTAAACCTTTTAATATTTGCGGGATGTTAGTCTTTTCGAAAAAAGTTAAATCTTTTTCCTTAACAATTGCCATAAGAAGAATAATTATTTTGTTAACACCATTTTCTTTGAGTCTCTATAATTTTCAGTTATCAAAGCATAAAAATACAAACCACTTGATAAATTAAATCTTGATGCATTAAAATCAATAGAATAAGAACCAGCTTTCAATAACTGATTGTCAATTAACCTTGCTACTTCATTACCTAAAACATTATAAATAACCAAACTAACATAATTATTTTGAGGAATTGAGAATTCAATTAATGTTGATGGATTAAATGGATTTGGGAAGTTTTGTTTTAAATTATAATCCTGAACAATTTCATTTTTATATTTAACAATACTTGGATAATTTAATTGTACTCTGAATGTATCCATCTGATAAATTGCAGGATTTGTAAAAAGATATGCTTTAATAACAATAGTTCCTATACCAGCAACTAATCCCATAACATCAATAGTAATTGTATCAATTTGATTTGGTTGTAAAACTATAGGCGGAAACGGAGCAGGTGGCAAAGTATCAGTTTCCGGTGAGAAGCAATAACCTCCGGCACATAATTGAGAAATCCAGGTGGGAGGTAGGTCATTTAATACTCTTACATATTTGAATGATAATGCTGTGGAAGATGTATTTTTCAAAATACCCTTTGTTACTGTAGGTGTAAAGCTTGAAGTATCACCTTGAACTATAGGAGGTGAAATCCTATAAAATTCAAAGGATTGAGCGTAACTATTTATATTAATTAAAAAGAATAAAAGTACCGCAATAAAGATTATTTTTTTCATATTTGAATAATAATATTTTAATTTTAAAAATATCATAATTATTTTCAGAAATATAACTTAAATAAAAATGACATAAAATGTAATTTTTTATGAAAATAACAAAAGTTATCTTTGTATAATTATATGAAAACAATAGGAATTATTTTAGGATCGGGTATCAATTTAAAGTCTTATGATAAATATGTTTATGATTTAAAACATATTAAATCCAAAGGAATACATAAAAAATCCATTAAAGAATTAATTATAGAAAATAAAAAACTAATCGTATTTCAGGGCAGAACGCACTTATATGAATCAAACAATTTTGAAGAAATTTTTTATAATGTAAACTATGCAAAGAATAATAATGTTGAACTTTTAATTATAACTAATGCAGCTGGTGCTTTAAATCCTAATTTTAAGGAATCAGACCTAATGTTAATGACTTCTCATATCAATTTTATGGGGAAATTAATCAGGGACTGGGGCTACTTTCCTTATTACAATTCAGAATTAGTAAATAAAATATATAATAGTGCTGTAAATCAATCACTAAAAATCCGGAAAGGGGTCTATTGTGCATTGACTGGACCATGCTATGAAACAAAAGCTGAAATTAAATTTTTACAAAAAATTGGCATAGATTCAGTTGGTATGTCAACAATACCGGAAATTTATTTATGTTCTCGGTACGGCATAAAAACATTAGGAATATCAATAATAACAAATGTAATAAAAGAACTATCTACAGAGTTGATAAATCATGATAATGTTGTAAAATCTGCATTAAGATCTTCCAGTAAATTGGAGAAATTATTAGAAATTATATTAAGAGTATATGATAGTTGACACACATTCCCACCTATACTATCCAGAACTGAAATCAAATCTTGATGAGATTTTAAAGAGAGCTCAAGATATTGGGATAGAAAAAATAATAATACCATCGGTAAACATAGAAACAATAAAAGAAATCATAGATATTTCAGATAAATATGAAATAATCTATACGGCTGTAGGGATACACCCAACAGATGTAAAAAATTCTCAGCGGAAACATATAAAATTAATAGAAGAATATTTACAACATCCCAAAGTAGTTGCAATCGGAGAAATAGGTTTAGATTTTTATTGGGATAAAAGTAATATAGATGAACAGAAATATTTCTTTGAAGAACAAATAAATATAGCAATAGAATATGATTTGCCAATTATTATACACACAAGAAATTCAATCGAGGATACAATAGAATTGTTAAATAAGGAAGCATATATTAAAATTAAAGGTCAGTTTCATTGCTTTAGTGGTAATAAGGAGAATTTAGAGAAGATATTATCAAATGATAACTTTTTTATATCGTTTTGCGGAAATATCACATATAAAAACTACAAAAAAACAGAAATTATAAAATCAATTCCGCCACAAAAACTTTTATTTGAAACAGACAGTCCGTTTATGACGCCAATTCCAATTAAAAACAAAATTAACGAACCCGCAAATATAATATATACAATAATAAGATTATCAGAAATATTAAATATAGAATTTGACGCATTAGTTGAGATTGTATATAATAATTCCTATAAGTTATTCAAAAAACTTAAAGGGGAAAATAAAAATAATATAATTTAAATAAGGCGGGTAATTATTAATATTTTATGCAAATTATATGTTTTATATTAATAATTACATTAAATTAATAAGTTAAATATATATATTGACAAAAGGATAAAAAATATATATATTTAAAAAAATAAAATTATGAGAAAAAATTTCGCAATGCAAAAATTATATTACTCTATCAGTGAAGTTAGTAAAATCACTGATTTAGAGCAATATGTGTTAAGATACTGGGAAACAGAGTTTGAACAGCTTAAACCAGCAAAAAATCTTGCAGGAAACAGAATATATACAAATAAAGACATTAAACTAATACTTTTAATAAAGAAATTATTAAGAGATGAGAAATATACAATTGAAGGAGCAAAAAAGATTTTAAAATCTTACCTGCAAAAAGAAGATAAAAAATCCGGAATCTCATTGTATAGAGAAGGAGAAAATGTTAGTCAGGCAAATAAATCAGGAGAATTGAAATTATTTAAGAGTGATGAAATGGAAAAAGATAATAAAAAGGATAAATTAAAAAATGATCTTAAAGAATTGAGGAATTTTCTTTCTAACTTACTTGAGGAATTAGAGTAAACATATATATAATTATAATAGTTATATAAAATATTTAATGTTATACATTAGTAATGAATATTGTTATAATTGGTAGTGGCTTTGGGGGATTAGCAGTAGCATTAAGATGTTTATCAAAAGGTCATAAAGTAACAATATTTGAAAAATTAAAAATTCCGGGTGGTAAAGCTTCATGGTTTGAAAAAGATGGATATATTTTTGATTTCGTACCATCAATAATAACTGCTCCTTGGTTATTGGAAGAATTATTTAAACTGTTCAATAAAAACACCTCCGGATATTATGAGTTAGTTAAACTAGAGCAATTATTTAAATTATATTTCAATAACAGAAATATATTCACATATAGTGAAGAAAATATATTGAGAGAAATAAAGAAATTTAATTTAAATGATATAAATGGATATAAACTATTTAATAAAATAACCGATAGAATATTTTTAGAAACATTCTCATTTCTTGATAACCCATTTTTAACACCTGGAAGTATTCTAAAGACATTACCAAAATATTTAAAGTTAAAAGCTTATAAACCGATTTATAAATTTGTATCAGAATTCTTTCAGAATGAATATTTAAGAATAGCATTCACTATTCAACCATTATATCTGCTGGGAGCAAATCCTTTTAGAGCTTCCTGTATTTATACTTTTCTCTATCAACTTGAAAAGAAATGGGGTGCCTGGTACGCAAAAGGTGGTACTAATACTATTATTAAAGGACTTTGTAAACTATTTCAGGAAAATGGTGGGAAAATATATTATAATTCTGAAGTAACAAAAATTTTATGTAAAAAGAAAAAAGGAAAACCTAAAGCAATAGGTATCAAAATTAATAACAAAGAGAAAATTGAAGCAGATGTTGTTATTTGTAATTCAGATATATCTTATACATACAGGAATTTAATAAATAAAGAATACAGAAAAAAATATTCTGATTTAAAAATAAATTCTTTTAAATACGGTAATTCTTTTTTTATAATCTATTTAGGATTAAAGAGAAAATACGATAATATTCCACAGCATGCAATAATATTTAATAGATTATACCATCAATTTTTTGAAGATGTTTTTATTCATTACAAAGTTCCGGAAGAATTTATTTTATATATACACAGACCTACCGCTATTGGTGAAACAGTAGCACCGCCTAATAAAGATTGTATGTATATTTTATCTCCTGTTCCAAATCTCAAAAGTCAAACTGACTGGAGTAATTTTGGTGAGAGATATAAAAATCTGATTTTAGAATTTCTTGAATATTCATATATGCCAGAATTGAGAGAAAATATAGAAACCGAATTCTTTATCACACCGGAAGATTTTAAAGATAAACATAATTCATTTTTAGGAAGTGCATTTTTATATGAGTGTACATTGTTTAAATCAATTTATTTTCGCCCGCATAATAAAAGTGAAGATATTGAAAATTTATATTTTGTTGGCGCTGGTACACATCCAGGAGCTGGCATTCCTATGGTGATTAGTTCTGCAAAAATAGTTGATAGATTGATAGAGAAAGATTTCAAAAAATAAATTTAAAGTTATTGAATATTAATTTTAAAGAAATATTTACCCCATTTGTTGATTTCATTTTTCCAAAGATATGTATTGTTACAGGAGAAAGAATAAAAGATACAAATTCAAATAATTTTGTCAAAGATGAAGTAATAAACAATTTAGAGAAAACTACATTATTTGATATCAGTAAACTGAAAGAAAAAACAAAAAAAAATAATTGTTTTAGTTTATACAAATACAGAGAAAACTCAGACATCCAGATTATTATACATCATATTAAATATAACGGATTTAAAAATTTAGGTATTTATATTGGTGAATTAATAGCAAAAGAATTGACTGAAGCAAATACTGATTTACAAAATTATGATTTGATTATACCGATTCCTCTGCATAAAAGTAAATTAAGAGAACGTGGCTATAATCAGAGTGATTACATTTCTAAGGGCATAAATAAGCATTTAAAAATTAATTTTAATAATTATAGTTTTATCAGAAAGAAAAACACTAAATCACAAACAAAATTAACAATTGAAGAAAGATATAAAAATATGAAAGATGCTTTTATGGTAATCCCTGATTATAGAAAATTAATAAAAGATAAAAAGATTATTTTGGTAGATGATGTAATAACAACCGGTGCGACAATAAGTGAAGCATGTAAAACATTATATAAAGCACACGCATCAGAGATTTTTATTATAAGTGCAGCATTTACAGTTTTTGATTAGTGTTTCTTTTTCTTCTGTTTCCCCTTTTGTTTCTCTTTGGTCTGTTTTTCCTTTAAATTACTCTGGAAAATATCTTTATATCTTTCATAATAATAGTAAACATATTCAACGTACAAATAAGGTTCTCTCCAGTTATTTAAATATTGAGACCTTTGTCTTCCCATAATTTTAAATGCATTTCTATAAACAGTATCATATTTTGCTGCAAGAAATGGCAGATATTCTTTAACTTCATTCCATTTCTTATAATTCTTTTCTTCATACGCAGCCAAAGTCATTACATCTACTACCCTGCCAAAACCTGCGTTATAAGCAGCAAGAGCAAATTTATACTTATCTTCACCAACGCTCTCAAACGAATTTACCAAAGTTGCAAAATAATATATTCCAGCAATTAAATTATTCTTTGCTGATTTAAAATCTTCAAGGTTTAATTGATTCTGCAAACCGAGACCAGTTCTTGGCATAAGTTGCATAAGTCCATATGCTCCGGCTCTTGAAACTGCATTTGAATCAAAATATGATTCCTGATGAATTATTGCTAAAATTAATCGCCAATCGAGTTTATATTCATTACAATACTCAATAATTATATCACCAAAATTCTTTATAATTCCTTCAATATTACCTTTGGAAAATCTTACTTTAATCTTAGGAAATTTAATTTTTCCACTCTCATCAATTTCAAAATCTTCTTCAAAACTAACATATTTGTTTTTATTTAGATTTAAATAAAATATATCAAAAATTTTATTCCAATTTACAATAAGGTTTTGAAGGTAGCTTTTTAAATTTAAATCGTTAACTTTAAATTCTTCATACTTTAATATAGTATTCTGAGATTTAAGAATTTCATTTATTTTATTACTATCTTTTATATTATCATTGTGATTACTATTCTCAAACAACATTAAAACAATAGTTAGTAATATTAAAACTGAAGGTAATATTATGTAATATTTTTTATACAATTTCTTCATCATTAATAAAATCCACCGATTCATAAAAAAAATCAATTCAAAAATCTATATTTTAAAATATATTAGGATAAATTAACCTGAGTCATAAATGATTTTTCAAAATTATTATAAAACGCGATTCAAAAAATAAAATTTATTAAAAAGACTTTGAAATAGTGAAGCGTATTTTAAATAAATCAAAAAAATTATATCTTTAAAAATTAAATTCATTTGAAAATTATATGCAAAAGTCGAAAGCTATAAATAGAAATTTATTTACACGATTTCTCGATAAAGTAGAATACATTGGTAATAAATTACCACACCCGGCTATTTTATTTCTTATACTTGCTGTAATTGTTGTATTTATTTCCTCTATAGCACATTATTTCGATTATACTGCAATTCACCCAGTAAGTAATGAAGTTATTCATCCAAAAAATTTACTAAGCTCAGATGGAATCAGATGGATATATACAAATATTGTAAAAAATTTTGTAAACTTTCCACCACTTGGGCTTGTATTAGCTGTTATGATTGGACTTGGGGTAGCAGAGGGCTCAGGCTTATTTACTGTATTGATAAGAGCGCTTGTTTTAAACACTCCTAAAAGATTAATAACTGCTTCACTTGTCTTTGCCGGAATTTTATCCCATTTAGCTTCAGAAGCAGGATATGTTATTTTAATACCACTCGGAGCGATAATTTTTCATTCACTCGGACGACATCCAATGGCTGGCCTTGCGGCTGCATTTGCTGGTGTAAGTGGTGGTTTTGGTGCAAACTTTTTAATTGGTTCAGTTGATCCAATTCTTGCCGGACTTTCAACTACATCTGCCCAGATAATTGTTCCTGATATGGTAATTAACCCAGCTGTCAATTTCTATTTTATGTTTCTTTCAGCAATTGTTATCGTAATTCTCGGAACAATTGTAACTGAAAAAATAGTGGAGCCCCGTCTTGGTTCATACGAAGGTCCGGCAGAAAAATTACAAATAGAACAACTAACAACCACAGAAAAAAAAGGACTAAAATGGGCAGGTCTATCAATGATATTTGTTGTTATTCTGCTCGCATTAACTGTCATACCCGAAAATGGTATTTTTAGAAATCCTGAAAATAAATCTATTCTTCACTCCCCTTTCTTTGATGGTATTATTATTGGGATTTTAATTTTCTTTCTTGTCCCCGGTCTTGTTTTTGGAATTATTGTGAAAACTATCAGAAATGATAAAGATTTTGTGAAACATATTACAAAATCGATGAGCAGTCTCGCAGGCTATATTGTTCTCGTTTTCTTTGCAGCACAATTTGTTTATTTCTTCAATTATAGTAATCTCGGTATTATAGTAGCAGTTAAAGGTGCAATCGGACTTAAGAGTATTGGCCTAACAGGAATTCCACTGATAGTAGCGTTTGTTATCCTATCTGCATTTATCAACATGTTTATGGGTAGTGCTTCGGCTAAATGGGCTATTATGGCTCCTGTCTTTATTCCTATGTTTATGTTAATTGGTTATCATCCTGCTTTAACCCAAGCAGCATTCAGAATTGGAGATTCTGTTACTAATCTAATAACACCTATGATGAGTTATTTTGCACTTATCGTAACTTATGCACAAAAGTACAGTGAGAAATATGGTATCGGCACAATAATCTCCACTATGCTGCCATATACCATAATTTTCACGATTGTATGGATAATTTTACTTATCTTATGGATTCTGCTTGGTATCCCACTTGGTCCAGATGGTCCTCTTTACTTTGAAAATCCGCATGAGAATTAATTTACTGTGTAACTTTTCAAAAAGATATATATCTTAAATTTTTATTCTTTTTGATAACTAATTTATAAATATAAATTAACTACATTTAGAATATTTATGAATATTTCTATATCATTAATTATAGAGCATTAAACCTATAGAAAAAATAAATTGTCTAAAATTTGAAATTAAATGAATGATGTATCCAAAAAACTTGTGAAAGATGAAGATTTAGAATTAATCGAAAAATTCAAATCTGGCGACAGAAAATCTTTTAATTTATTAGTTTTAAAATATCAAAAAATGGTTTATAATGTAAGCCGTAAAATATTGATTAATCATGATGATGCAGATGAAATTACTCAAAATGTATTTATTAATTTATATAAAAAAATTAATCAATTCAGAGGCGAATCAAAATTGTCAACATATCTTTACAGGATTTCAGTTAATTTAAGTTTGAATTATTTATACAATAAAAATAAAAATCTAAAAAAAATAAATGATGGAGTAGATGTTGAAGAATACTCAGATAATAATAATGCATTAAAAAGAATTGAATTTGATGAAGAAACGAACATTATCCGAAAATCAATAGAGAGTTTACCCCCACAACAGAGAGCTGTATTTATATTGAGATTTTATGAAAATTTGAGTTATGAAGAGATATCCGAAATTTTAGGTACTTCAATAGGAGGATTGAAGGCAAACTACTTTCATGCAATAAAAAACTTAAAATCATTTTATAAATTAAATAATATAAAAGATTAGAACAATGTCAGGAGAGCTGAAATATTTAAATGAATTACCTGATTATATAAAAGGCAATATTAAGGATACGAAGTTAAAGAAAGAAATCGAAAAAGAATTAAAAGTTAATGATGAATTGAATAATGAATATTTAAAATTAAAGTTGATTTTTTCAAAATTGGAAAATACAGAAATATTTAATGCGCCTGATAATTATTTCAATAATTTTTTACCAAAATTAAATGAAAGATTAGATAATCGTTTATTTATTAGATTAAGAAAAATAATTTTCAATTGGAAATTTGCAATTTCTTTAGCGGTAATTGCATTAGTATTCATTTTATATAAACCAATTGCCAACTACTTCGTAAAAGAAGAAATAATGGTAAAACTTAGTGATTCGACCTTTATATCAAGTAATGATTTATTTTTAGATACAACAATTAATAAAACTGAAACGAAAACAGAGGAGTTTGACCAGGGAATAAAAATTAAACAAACATATAAATATCCTTCAAACGAAACGAAATTTATTGAAACTAATAATGGAAACGGAGTTATTGAATTTTTTGAAGACGATGAAATTGAAATATATCAGGAATATTTTGATATTGAAGAAGAATTCGAAAAATTACCTCCGGAAGAACAAAAATTATTTTTAGAAAATTTTGAAAAAATTAAAATATAAAAAAATGAGAACAACAAAACTTGCAATTACAATTGTCGTTTTGCTTTTTACAACATCACTATGTTTGGCACAAATTGACACATCAGGAAAGACAGCAAAATTTCGTTCTGCAATTAAGAAGAAATTAGTAGAACAAGTAGGTTTGAGTGAACAAACAGCAGATAAATTTTTAGACATATCAACAGAACATCGTCAGAAAATGAAGGACATAGCGCAAAAAAGGAAGCAATTAATGGAATATATTGAAAAAAATCCGGAAGCATCAGATATCGGGAAAAAACTTGATGAACTATTCTCCCTTGATGATGAAGCTTATAAGAACCGAAAAAATTATATTGAATCCATTAAAGCAATTTTAACCCCAGAACAGATTGCTAAAACGATGATACTAAGAAAAGAGACCCGAAAAGTAATTAAAGAGAAAATGAAAGATAAAAAAGAGAAAAAGAAGAAAAATGATTAACTTAATTTTTTAAAAAAGAATATCACTATTAAAAGGGCTGTAATTATACAGCCCTTTATTTTTTGGTTTAATTTTACAGAATACCTTCGGT
Source organism: Candidatus Tepidiaquacella proteinivora (assembly GCA_013348845.1). GTDB lineage: Bacteria > Bacteroidota > Ignavibacteria > Tepidaquicellales > Tepidaquicellaceae > Tepidaquicella > Tepidaquicella proteinivora. The sequence continues at coordinate 533,473 of CP054675.1, forward strand.
TTGTTTCTAACATATAAAATTTCTCTCCTTTAATAATATTAACTTAATGCTGCTAAATTACAATAAATCAATAAATTAATCTTATCTGCGTTTAGTTGGTGTTATAAGTGCATTTTTTTATTTTTTAAATAAATTATATAAAATAGTTGCTTAAAAAATCAATCTCTTATCATTGATATTTAAGAAACAAATTTATATTTTAACAATTTATTTTTTGCTTATGTATAATTCATTACCAGATAAAGTTAGTCTTCCGGATTTAGAAAAAGAAGTATTGGAATTCTGGAAAAAGGATAATACTTTTATAAAAAGTATCGAAACGAAAAATCCAGAAAAATACTTTACTTTTTACGAAGGACCACCTACTGCTAATGGTATGCCGGGTATCCATCATGTAATATCCAGAACAGTTAAGGACATTATCTGCAGATATAAAACAATGAAGGGTTATAGAGTAGAAAGAATAGCTGGTTGGGATACTCACGGTTTACCCGTAGAAGTAGAAGTAGAAAAAACATTGGGGATTCATTCCAAAAAGGAAATCTTAGAATACGGACCTGAAAAATTTAATAAAGCATGCAAGGAATCTATTTTTAAGTATTTGTACGAATGGGAATTACTTACTGAAAGAATGGGATACTGGATAGACTTATCAAGAGCATACATAACATTTCATAATGAATATATAGAATCGGTCTGGTGGGCATTAAAGCAATTTTTTGATGCTGGTATAATGTATAAGGGATTTAAGATACAACCTTTCTGTCCAAAATGTGAATCTCCGCTTTCATCTCACGAAGTTGCCTTAGGCTATAAAGAAGTTAAGGACCCATCAATATATATAAAATTTTCAATTTTAAATGATGAACTTAAAGATACTGACTTTCTTGTCTGGACAACTACCCCCTGGACTTTACTCTCGAATGTTGCACTCGCCGTAAATCCTGAATCTGTCTATGTTTTAATTAAATTAGAAAACGGGAATAAATTCATTCTCGCAAAGGATAGATTGGTTGTTGTAAAGGAAAAATATGAAATCCAAAAAGAGTTTTATGGAAAAGATTTAGAAAAGGTAAAGTATGAACCTTTGTTTAAGTTTCTGAAACCTGATAAAGAAGCATATTATGTAACGACAGGAGATTTTGTTACTATGGAAGATGGTACCGGAATTGTTCATATAGCCCCCGCTTATGGTGAAGATGATTACAATATCGGTTTGAAATATTGCTTACCAATACTAATGGCTGTTGGTAAAGACGGTAATGTAATTCAGGAGGTTGATAAATATGCAGGGATGAATTTTAAGAATGCTGATCCACTACTAATAGATAATTTAAAAGAAAATGGTAGATTATATAAAAAAGAAATTTATGAACACCAATATCCTTTCTGCTGGCGTCATAAAACTCCTTTGATATATTATGCGACTGATTCATGGTTTATAAAAACCACAGAGTATAAGGATAGAATGATATCATTAAATAAAGAAATTAACTGGAATCCACCTGATATAGGAGAAGGAAGATTTGGAAATTGGCTTGAGGAAAATAAAGACTGGGCATTATCGAGAAACCGATTCTGGGGAACTCCCCTACCAATCTGGTATTATACAGATGATAATGGGAAAGAGATATATGAAATTATCGGAAGTATAGAAGAATTGAAACAAAGAGCAATTAATTTTAAAGATGTATTTCCTGATAAGATAGACTTACATAAACCATATATAGACGATATTAAAATTATGTCTAAAGATGGTAAAAATGTTATGACTCGCGTTCCTGAAGTAATTGACTGTTGGTTTGATAGTGGCTCTATGCCATTTGCACAATTTCACTATCCGTTTGAAAATAAGGAAAAATTCGAGAAAAATTATCCTGCGGATTTTATTGCAGAAGGATTAGACCAGACAAGGGGTTGGTTTTATTCGCTACATGCAATAGGTACATTTTTATTTAACAAACCCGCATATAAAAATCTTATAGTAAATGGTTTGATTCTCGATAAAGAGAGGAAGAAGATGAGTAAATCAATTGGAAATGTTGTTGATCCGCTTGAAGTACTGGAAACATTTGGGGCTGATTTATTAAGATGGTATCTTGTTTATTCTTCCCCTGTATGGAAATCAAAACCATTTAATGATGAAGATTTAGTTGATATAAGAAATAAACTGTTTGATACATTAATAAATACATTTAAGTTTTTTGTAATCTATTCCAATCTCGCTGGTTTTGAATATGATGAAAATAATAAGTTAAATTATGATGAGAGAAAGCCAATTGATAAGTGGTTATTGTCGAGAATTAATTCTGTTAAGAAAGAATATTTTGAATCATTAGATTCTTATGATATAACAAGTGCATCACGAATTTTATTTGATTTTACAATAGATGAATTATCAAACTGGTATATAAGAAGAAATAGAAAAAGATTCAGAACTCCTGAAAATGAAAAAGATAAAATTTCTTGTTATCAAACATTATATGAAGTATTAATTGAACTGATGCTAATGCTTGCGCCCATAATTCCATTTCTTCCTGAAATAATATACTCTAAATTAACAAAGAAAACCACTTCAATTCACCTGGAAGAGTTCACTCCGGTTAATGAAGAAATTATTGATAAAACCGCTGAGGAAGAAATGCGATTAGCACAATTGGTTGTGTATATTGTAAGAGCAATAAGAGTAAGAAATAATTTAAAAGTTCGTCAACCATTACAACAGATTCTAATACCTGTTTTATCTCAGCAAGAGAAAGAGACACTATTAAAAGTAAAAGATATCATTCTTGAAGAAGTAAATGTAAAAGAATTAAATATAATCGAAGGTAATTCTGATATAATTACAAAGAAAGCAAAACCTTTATTCAAAGTGATTGGTCCTAAGTATGGAAAACAAGTTAAAGAATTGCAAAAAATAATTAATGAGTTAACCTCGGAAGAAATAACTAAAATAGAAATCGAAGGGAAAATCGAGAAAAATGGCTTCACAATAACAAATGAAGACATAGAAATCATTACAGAGAATATAGAAGGATGGGTAGTGGAACGAGAAAAGAATCTTACAGTTGCATTAGATACGAGACTAACAAAAGAACTGATAGAAGAAGGACATGTCAGAGAATTTATTAATCGGATGCAAAACTACAGAAAAATGAACAACTATAATGTTAATGATAAAATAAATATATATTTAAATACATCAGAAGAAATAAAAAATGCAATAAATAATTATTTAGAAAAAATTAAAAATGAAGTGTATTGTGAAAATATAATAATGACTGATGAAAACAGCGATGAATATTATGAAACAGATGTTAATGATATAACCTGCTTCTTTAAAATTGAAAAATTAGAAAGCTGAAAGGAGATAAAATGAAAGCTAAAAAAAAGTTAAAACCCAAAGCCAAAAAGAAAACTGGTAAGATAAAAAAGACAAAGGAACTGACGCAAAAAAAGAAATCTTTAAAGAATGTAAAAAAGATTAGACAAATTAAATTATCGAAATCAAAAAAATCTATAAAGAAGAAAAGTAGCCAGAAACCGAAAGCAAAAAGAATAGCAAAGAAGATTTCTAAAACTGCAAAAGTCAAACCCAAGAACAGAAAAACAAGATATACAGCAAAAGAACTTGAACATTTCAGAAAGATATTGTTAGAAGAAAGAGAGAAGATTTTAGAAAATGCAAAAGCAAATATGAGATCACTTGTTGATATAGAATCGGGAGAATATGTTGGAGATAACTCGACTTATGCCTCACATATGGCAGAACAAGGCACGGATGAAATGGAAAGAGAAAAGAACTATTTATTCGTACAACGCGATGAAAAATATTTAGGATATATACAAGAAGCACTAACAAGAATAGACCAGGGTATATATGGAGTTTGTATAGATTGTCTTGAAGAGCCAAAAAACTTATGTGATACCTGTCCTTTAATTCCAAAAGAAAGGTTAGAATTGGTACCTATAACACAGCATTGTATCGAATGTAAAAAATTAAGAGGTTAATATATAAATTGCGGATATTATACATTACATTGATTTTAGTTTTTGGGGACCAAATAACAAAATTTCTGGTAAAAGGAATTAATCTTAATATTCTGGGATTTAGTTTGAATTTTACCGGTATGGGATATGGTACAAGTATTCCAATAATTGATAATTTGTTTTTAATAACATTTATCGAAAATCCGGGGATGGCTTTCGGAATGGAATTTGGAGGACGATTGGGAAGGTCTCTCTTTACAATCGTTGCTTCAATATTGATTATTTATTTCATATATATAAACAGAAAAGAAAGTTATTATTTAAGACTTTCACTTTCATTTATACTTGCGGGTGCTTTGGGGAATTTATTAGATAGAACATTCTATGGTATAATCTATGATTATGCTCCGCTATTTCAAGGAAAGGTAGTTGATTTTTTACAAATAAATATTCCTGATGTAACAATATTGGGACGGACATTTACCTCATGGCCCATATTCAATTTAGCAGATATGTATGTTACTGTTGGTTTTCTGATGATTATCTTTGGATACAAAAAAGTTTTTCACAAAAAAGTTAAAGAGCAAATCGTAGAAGAAGATAATATTAATAAAATAAGTAAAGAAGAAGAAAAATACTTTCAATAAAAGTATATATAATACTATTACAAACTTACACGCTTATTTATTGGTGTAATAAAGCTTTAAAATTCTCCCAAAAATCAATAAAATTTATTACCTTCCAATATTGTCTAAATGCTCTTTCTTTTTTAGTAAAGTTTCTTTATCCTCTTCGTGTTCAGGGTCCGGGATACAGCAATCAACAGGGCAGACTTCTGCGCATTGTGGTTTATCATAAAATCCGATACATTCAGTACATTTATCAGGCACAACATAATAAAAATCCTGTGAAAAGAAACCAGTAGCACCAGATGGAGCAAGATTGCTTGTTCCGTAATTAATTCCACCAAGGGACCACTCCGCACCACCTTCATAAATAGCATTGTTAGGACATTCGGGTAAACAAGCACCACAGTTAATACAATCAGATGTAATTTTTATCGCCATATAATAACTCCTTTGTTTTTTATTTTAGTTTATTCTTTTAATAACAACTAAAGTTTTATCATCACAATACTTTCCACCAGCGTTGAACTTCTGAACATCTTCAACGATTAATTCACAAATTTCTTTTGCACTTAAATCTTTGTATTTTTCTAACTGACTTTTAAGTCTTTCTTCGGTATAAAATTCAAAATTCTCATTTGCAGCTTCAGTAATTCCATCTGTATATAAAAGTAGGATATCTTTTTCTTCAAGATTAATACTATCAGTTCTATAGTTTTGGTTTGAAGAAGGTCCAAGAACAGGTCCTGTTGGCAATAGAGGCTCAATCTTATTAAGTTTATAATTTAAATGAAGCGGAGAATTATGACCCGCATTTGCATATAGGCAAAGACCTTTCCTATCTTTATACAACTCACAATAAAATAAAGTGACAAATCTTTCATTTGGAAATGTGTTGTACACTAAATCATTTATTCTTTTAATAAGAGATGTAATTGATACATCATAGAACACACCCATTTTCAAAGCTCCGGAGACATACAAGGCTTGTGCAGCAGCGGATATGCCCTTAGATGCAGCATCAGCGATAACAACGGAAATTTTATAATCCTCATCAATAATAAGATAATCAAAGAAATCGCCTCCAACAATTTTATCTGGAATTGAAATTCCGAAAATTTCATAATTACCGAATTTAAGTTCGTGTTCAGGTAAAATACTTTTTTGTATTTCGCTTGCCTTTTCAAGTTCTTCAAATTCTTCCTTCGCTTTTGTCTCAAGCTTTTTTGCTCTGAGAACAGAACTTAACGTTACACTGATGATATTTAATGTATTTAAAAAATCATCATCCTGTTCCTTACCATTTAAAGCAATCAAATACTGATATAAGTAGTAATAATCCGGGAATAAAGAACCTTTAACTTTAATTTTATATCTCTCCCCTACCCCTGTTGCAGAATAATGATAAATACCCTTTTTTAAAAGGTATTCATCAGTCTCTTTTGCGAGATATGCTCTTTTATGTTTAAATTGTCTGAATATCGGATAATCTTTTATTTTGAGTTTAAAATTTTTGTCAATATGAGCAACATCCCCTATTTGACTTACAAGGACATACGCATCTTTATTTTTATTTAATTTCCAAAGCCTTCCACCTAATATTTCAACATTTTCCATTTCTATAATCTTGCTAATTACATGCGTTAAAAATTTTTCATTAGAGTCGAAATTAGGTGCTTCCCGAATAATACTTTCAATTGTCTTATAGAGTTTTCTTTGTTCCATACTTTATCTTAAAATAATTTTAATGTTATTTTTCTTTAAATAAATTTCTCCTAAAGCCGCAGAAAAAGTATATATAGCACAAATAAAATATATCCATAAAAAAGTTAACACAAAGGCGGTAAAAGCACCATAAATCATAGTATAGTTGGAGATTTTTAAAATATAGAATGTAAATAAATATTTAAATATTTCAAAGAAAAAAGCAGCCCAAAAAGACATAAATCTTAATGCTTTCCAGGGGATTTTAAAATGAGGAATATTTCCGTATAATATCAAGAACATAACGTAAGTTATAACGAAGCCAATTAAAAGACTTATTATACTATCAAAAGAACTTAAATCAAAATCATAATCAAATAAAGAAATCTTAAAATAAGTAAATATCTGGACAAGCGATGTAATACTGAAAGACAAAAGCAACATAATCACAGATATAATAACAAAAATTAAATCTTTTAATTTTGCATATATAAAACTTTTATTATCTTTCACACAGTAAATTTTATGTAAAACATCTCTCATTGAAGAGAATAAACTGCTTGTAGTCCACATAAATCCTGCAACACCAATAATCCCTGTAATGAAAGTATTAGAAGTTAATTCATTTACACGAGCAATAACAGCGTTTAAAAATTTTTCTTTAGTTCCTTCCGGTAGTAATATATAATCATTAATATGCGTATTTATTAAAGAAACTACCTCATATTTATCAAGAATAATTCCAACCATTGTTAACAATAAAAGAAAAAAAGGGATTAAACTTAAAATAAAATTAAAAGCAATACCTGCAGATAAAGTCCATAAGATATCATCAATAACTTTTAGATAAAGTTTTTTGATATAATAGGAAATATTCGAAATATATAATTTAAGCCTCTTTACCAATTAAGAAAAATAAATATTCATATATAAAATAATAAAAAATTTATGATAAATTAATTGAATAATTCATCAATTAACTGGATATCAGGAAGTAATTAGAAAAGTGGATAATTGGAATATAATATGAAGCTAAAATTATTTTCTTCTCTCTTCCAGCATTCTCTTTCTGGTATAAGGAATTAAGCCACCAGCATCGATAATTGCTTGTCTTGTTTTAGGAAAAGGAATTATCGGGAAACTTTTCCCTGTTGTTAAATTAAGAATTTGAGTATCCTTAATTTCTATTTCATCATTTACATTAACCTCAATTTCCGGACAAGTAATGACATTCAACCCAAGATTTATAGCATTTTGTAGAAATATTCTTGCAAAGTTTTTCGCTATAACAATAAGATTATGACCTTTTAAGCATGAGGCAGCCTGTTCTCTTGATGACCCACATCCAAAATTATCACCCGCTACGATTGCAAAATTTTCAGAAGATGATTTTTCTTTTAATAACTTATTTAAATCAGGAATGTCTGCAAATGCATATTGCGGAGTTTCTGTTGGTAAAACAGTTGCCATATATCTACCCGGATAGATTATATCGGTTGAAATATCATTCCCAAGTATATAAATTACTTTAGCCATAATAAAACTCCTTTCTAAAATGGTTTTGAAATTTCTCCCTTAATTGAGCTGAAAGCAGCAATAGCAGGAGAGCAAAGATATACTTCAGCATTTGGATTACCCATTCTACCTTTGAAATTTCTATTAGTTGTTGATAAAGCAATTTCACCATCACCCAATGCACCCTGATGAACTCCAAGACAGCAACCACAACCCGGATTCATTATCACTGCCCCGGCATCAGAAAGAATTTCTAAGTAACCCAATTTCATAGCATCTTTATAAATCCTCCAGCTTGCAGGAAAAACAAGCATTCTTACACCACGCGCAATTTTATTTCCTTTCAGTATTTTTGCAGCAATTTCTATATCATCTAATCTGCCATTAGTGCAGGATCCAATAACTATTTGATTAATTTTTATACCTGTAACTTCACTAATAGGTTTAACATTGTCAACTGTATGCGGACAAGCAATCTGCGGTTCGAGATTATCTGTTTCAATAACTATCGTGTTAATATACTTTGCATCATCATCTGGTTTGATAAAAACTACTTCTTCATTGACTCCGGCAATTTCCCTCAAATATTTAACAGTTTCATTATCAGCTGGGACAATTCCGGAAGTAGCCCCAGCTTCAACTGACATATTACATAAAACTAACCTACCAGAAATAGCCATAGTTTCAATTGTACTACCGTGAAATTCAAGGACTTTAAAATTTGCACCTTGTGCAGAAATCTTTCCAATAATATATAAAATTATATCTTTCGGGGAGATATAATTATCTAATTTCCCATTGATAATAATCTTAATAGTTTCCGGGACTTCAACATTTAAAACTCTACCTAATGTCCATACACTTGCCATTTCAGTAGCACCTATTCCAAACGCAAAGGAACCAAAAGCGCCGTGACTCGTGGTATGGCTGTCAGTACCAACAACCACATAACCCGGCCTAACATAACCATATTCAGCAAGAATCTGATGACAAATACCACCTTCATCTGCCCTTATATCGTGAAATTTTCTTATGTTATTTTTATATACAAATTCACGTATTTTCTTTTGATTGGTAGCAGTTTTTGAACTTTCAGCTGGAACACGATGGTCAAATATGATTGCGATTTTTTCCGGGTCCCATACTTTCGGTTCAATTCCTGTATCTTTGAAAATATCATAAAATTGGTTTATTACCAATGCTGCGTTTTCATGAGACATAGCTAAATCCACCAACGGCTCAACTACATCACCGCTTTTTACAATATTATTACCTGAAGCTTTAGCGAGAATTTTTTCAACTATAGTCATTCCCATAATAATTTCTCCTATTAAATTTAAATAATATTTTTTTCTTTGAATTCCTTTATATCAGACTCAGAATATCCGAGTTCTTTAAGTATTTCTTCAGTATGTTGAGAGAGTAAAGGCGGAGGAGAATCGATTTCTCCGGAAGTTTTATCAAACTTAGCGGTTAGATTAAAAACTTTAATTTCACCGACAGAAGGAGTTTCAATTGTCTTAATTGTATTCCTGTGTTTTATTTGAGGTTGATTTAGTGCATCTTCAAGACTTAAAATCTCTCCGCTTGGAATTCCCTTTTCATTTAATTTCTCAACCCAATATGCTGTATTGTTAGTTTTTAGTTTTTCTTCTAATAAAGGAGTCAATAATTTTCTGTTTGCTTTTCTTGTATCCCGTTCTTTAAATCTTTCATCTTCTTTTAATTCAGGAACACCAAGAACATCGCATAAATCTTCCCACTGTTCTTGTTTATTCGCTGCAATATTAATATATCCGTCTTTAGTTACAAAAGTCCCTGATGGAGCCGCTGTAAAATTATCGTTCCCCATTAAAACAGGTTGCTGACCACCAATCAACAGATTAGCTGCAACCCAACCCATTAAAGGCATAATAGAATCCAGCATAGCAACATCAATAAATTGTCCCAATCCGGTTTTTTCTCTATAATACAAAGCAACAAGAGTAGCAAAAGCTGCATTCAAACCTCCTACAGTATCACAAACAGGAAACCCACATCTTAAGGGATTGAGTCTTTCATCTCCATTTATTGCCATAACACCACTTAAACCTTGAATAATCTGGTCATAAGCAGGTTTAAAAGCATCAGGACCAGTTTGTCCAAAACCAGAGATTGCACAGTAAATAATTCTTGGATTTATTTCTGATAAAACTTTATATGAGAGCCCTAACCTTTCCATTACACCAGGTCTAAAATTCTCAACAATAACATCAGCAGTTGAAGTCAACTTTTTGAATATTTCTTTTCCAATATCTTCCTTAAGATTCAGTGTTAGTGATTTTTTATTTGAATTTTGAGCAAGAAAACTTGTTCCCATTAATTTTTTATTTAACTCAGGAACATTACCAAGTTTTCTTGCTAAATCACCTGAACCAGGGGTTTCGATTTTTATAACTTCTGCACCACTAAGTGCAAGATGAAGCGTGGCAAAAGGACCAGCTAAAACATTAGTTAAATCTAATACTCTTATTCCTTCTAATGCTTTTTTCATATTTAATTAATTTAATTTTGTTGAATAATTTCTGGTATTGGACCAGTTTTATAAATAACACCTGGTAATTCTCTTTTAAAAAATTCTGAAGCCTTTTTGGAAATCTCAATAACTTTATCTAAATCGATATCTTTCCTGAGTCCCATTTTGTTAAACATATGGATTAAATCCTCAGTCGCAACATTACCACTTGCTATAGCGGTAAAGGGACAACCACCAAGACCAGCAAATGATGATTCAAAAGAAACAACTCCAACCTTGAATGCAGCATAGACATTTGTAATCCCAAAGCCATAAGTATTATGGAAATGACAAGCAAGATTAATATCTTTATCAAGTTCTTTTATTTTTCCGAATAAATTCTCAACCTGGTTAGGGATTGCATGACCAGCTGTATCTGCTAAACTAATATTTCTTATTTCAGCATCGAGATATTTTTTTACTATATTCATAACTTTTTCTTCCGGAATTTTCCCTTCATAACCACAACCGAAAGCAGATTGAACAGAAACTTGAACTTTTTTATTATTTGATAAAGCTGATTTAGCAATATTTATTATCTTTTCAAGAGCCTCTTCTGTGGACATTCCGGTATTATTCTTACTATGCGTGTTGCTTGCTGAAACACCCATACAGAACATATCAACTCCACATTCCATTCCTCGTTCAAATCCTTTATCATTTAAGACAAGACCTGATAGTATGACTTTGTCATTTTTGTTTTCAGGCAGATTGAAGAACCTAAAAATTTCGTCAGTATCTGCCATTTGAGGAACTCTCTTAGGATTAACAAAAGAACCAACCTGTATAATATCAATTCCCGAAGAAATTAGTTCTTTAATCCATTCTATTTTTGTTTGAGTTGGAACAATTTCTTTCTCAACTTGCAATCCATCTCTTGGTCCAACTTCGTGAATGATAATAGAATTCATAATTGCTCATTAATATTAATAGAAAATGAAATATCTATAAAGAGAAATAAAATTTATATTTTTGAAGCTATCTCCTCAGCCATTTCGATAGTAGAACTATTGCCACCCATATCATAAGTCCTCACTTTTCCTTCTGCAATAACTTTAGCAACAGCATTTTCTATAATTACTGCTTTTTCATTTTCACCTAACCAATCTAACATCATCTTCGTAGAAAGGATAGTAGCAATAGGATTAACTTTATACATACCTGAATATTTCGGTGCAGAACCATGAGTTGGTTCAAATACTGCAAGTTTCTCGCCGATATTTCCTGAACAACCAAAGCCAAGCCCTCCTACCATTTGAGCACATAAATCTGATATAATATCACCATACAAATTCGGAGCAACCAGAACATCATAATTAAATGGATTCTTCAATAGCCACATAGTCATAGCATCAATATTAGCATCATCCAAGTGTATATCAGGAAAATCTTTTGCAACTTCCTTTGCTGTTTCAAGGAAAAGCCCATCAGTTGCCCGTACTACATTTGCTTTATGAACAACAGTTACTTTTTTTCTATTAAATTTTTTTGCAAAATCGAAAGCAGCTCTGATAATTCTTTCTGAACCCTTTTTTGTATTAATCTTACAGGAAATTGCATAATCATTTAAAGGAACATCTTTAAAAGATGAAAAAGGTTTTGATAAATCTGATAAAGTTTTCGCTAATTTTTCTGGGACAGGATTAAATTCCACACCGGAATATAAATCTTCGGTATTTTCTCTGAAAACTACAATGTCAATACCTTCCTTATAATTCAGGGGATTTCCTTTGTACGCTTTGCAAGGTCTGAGACAGATATACAAATCAAAAAGTTGTCTCATTCTGACTATGGGTGACCTGTAAGTCAGCCCTTTATTTTGAAGTTCAGGTATTAACTCTGCTGCTGCAGCTTTCACTGGTTTTGAAGTAATTGCTCCGAACAATGCAGCATCTACATTATTTAGTAAATTAATAGTTCTTTCAGGTAAAGCATCCCCTTCTGTACACCAATAATTCCAACCAATATCACCGTGAATATATTCGGCATCAAGATTAATCTTATCAAGAATAATTCGGGCAGCTTCTAATACTTCTACACCAACCCCATCTCCGGGTAACCAAGCAATTTTATATTTAGCCATAATGTTTTTTTTAAAAAAATTACCTAACTTATTTTAAAAATTCAATATAAATAGGAACGGTTTATATATTGTACGAAATTTATAGTTTTAAATAAACTTTTTATTTAATAATATATTGTATTTTATAAAATTACAGTTTGTTTTTAAAACTAAAATAACTAATATAAACAAATCTAAAGAACATTTAGAATTTTCCAAGAAAATATTGTTTAATATTTTAAGACAAATGTATAATCTATTTAAAATTATTGATTTAATATCAATAGCTTGTATTATATATTTGTGATATATATATTGAAATTTAAATATTATGAAGTTAAAGAATAACAAAGATAGTCATAAAGCCGGTATATATATACATATTCCATTTTGCAGAAAGAAATGCGGATATTGCGATTTCTATTCGATTACAAATCTTAATATTGTTGATAAATTTTCAAATAGCATTAAAAAAGAAATAAAGATTTATAACCAATTATATAATACTTTTTTATTTGACACAATTTATTTTGGAGGCGGAACCCCTTCATTATTGGAGATAAAAGTAATTGAGAAAATTTTAAATTGCCTATATAAGAATTTCAAAATTGATACAAATACAGAAATAACTTTTGAAGTAAATCCTGAAGATATAATTGAAAAAAAAGATCTAATTAATAACCTGAAAAAACTGGGTATTAATAGAATCAGTTTTGGAATGCAAAGCTTACAAAAAAGACATCTGAATTTTTTAAACAGATTTAATAATATTGAAAAAATAAAATTTGCACTTGAAAAAGTTTTGAAATATATCATTAATGTAAATGTTGATATAATTCACTCAATACCAGGGATGAACCTGAAAGATATTTCAAATACATTGAAATACTTAATAAAATTAAATATCCCTCATATATCAAGTTATTCATTGATCTATGAAGAGGAGACCCCATTATTTTTAAAAATAGAACAAAAGAAAGTAAAACCATTAGATAGCGATGAAGAATATGAACAGTATAATTTCATAAAAGAAATACTTGAATCAAATAATTATATTCATTATGAAATATCAAATTTCGCTAAAAAAGGTTATGAATCAAAACATAATTTAAAATACTGGAATTTTCAAAACTATTTAGGATTAGGTCCATCATCACATTCTATGATGAATTTAGTGAGGTGGAATAACTATAGAAACATTATTAAGTATAATATTCTTTTAAATAATAACAGATTACCTATTGAAAATGAATACAAATTATCAAAATCACATATAGAGACTGAATTAATATATCTTGGTTTAAGAAGTTCCGGGGTAGATGTGCAAAAGATAAAATATTACACCGGCATTAATTTTAAAGAAAAATACAGAAAATCAATTGAATTATTGACTAAAAACGGATTTGCAAAACTTTTTAAAAATAAGTTTAAATTAACAAAAGAAGGATTCTTTTTAGCTGATGAAATAATGGTGAGATACTTTTAATAAGTTTGGTTAATTCCTTCTATATGATTAATAAAAGTTTTTCCCTCCTTAATTACAATTCCAACAGAATCTATGCGAATTTCATAATCAGAATATTTAGGATTTTTAAGCAGAAACCCATTTATTGCAAAAAGATATTTTTTTATTTTATTTAATGTAATATTATCTTCAGGTAAAGTAAAAGAATCATCTAAGCGTGTTTTAACTTCAACAAATATCAAGATCTTATTTTTTACATCCTCAAAAATCAGATCAATTTCTTTCTTCTTGTAGATGAAATTGCTTGTTATAAACTTCAACTTTTTCCGCTTTAGATATTTCTTTGCGATTTTTTCCCCTTTTTTTCCAATATTTGATTTTGTAAGTAACATTTATAAATATTTTTTGCAAAAAGAAATTCTATGAATGGGGGTTAGACCATACTTTTTTATTTTATTTATATGTTCCCGTGTGGGGTAACCATTATTACATATAAAATTATATTGAGGATATAATTTATTTAGTTCTCGCATTATTCTATCTCTCTCAACTTTTGCTATTATTGAAGCAGCAGAAATCACAAAAATTTTCTCATCACCTTTAACGACTTTCTCAAAGTTATATTTCAGATGCCTATCGTTTTCGAATTTAAAATAATTTCCATCAACAAATATTTTTGAAGGTTTATTTGATAAATTAAGTAGGCAATTTTCCATTGCTAACATAGTAGCTTTTAAAATGTTTATCTTATCTATTATGTGATTATCAATTACAGATATTTTGTATTCTACTGAAGATTGTACTATTTCTTTATAAAGAATTTCCCTGGTTTTTCTGCTAATTTGTTTTGAATCCCTGACTCCCGTGATAATTTTATTACTTTTAAAAACAACTGCCGCTGCTACTACCGGACCAGCTAAAGGTCCCCTACCTGCTTCATCTATTCCACAAATTAACATAAGCTAATATTTAATAAAAATGCCATTTCCAATATAACTATGGGAAATGGCATTAAAAATAAAAAAACTAATGAACTAATTTTTCTTTTCTTCTTTCTTTACTGGTTCATCTTTTGGCTTTTCAGTCGTTTCTTCTTTCTTAGGTTTCCATGGATGCATTTTTCTCCAATATTTCTTTGCTTCTTTGTATGCATCCTTCAATTCAGCTTGAGATAACTTTAAAGTTTTTGGAATTCTAAGAATTTGTGTAGGATAAATTAGATTCGGGTTTTTAATGGTTTTATGTTTCTCTTTGTCAAACTTATCCTTATTAACCACACCATCTTTATTAAGGGCCCAAATCTCTGGCCATAATTTACCGTCTTTCAACTCTTTTTTTGAAATCTTCCACAAACAATCACCCTTTACAACTTCATAAGTATCTTGTTGTGCGAAAGAAGTAACAGGTGTAAATAAAAATGCAAACAATACACAAAAAATAATCAAGAAGAATAATTTGTTTCTCATAAATGTTCCTTTCTTTTAATAATTAATTTTATATAAATTTATTTTTGTAGATTAAAATTAAATTATAATAAATTTATTGTCAAGATAAAATTTTTTCATAAAGGATTAAAGAATTTAACTGTTTTTACAATTACCTTGAAAAAAACTTAAGTGATTAGTAAATTACATATTTTTAATTTAGAGATTTTTCTGATGTTTGAAGAATTGACAAATAAACTTGAAAATGTTCTGCGAGTTATTCGAGGACAAGGTAAAATCAATGAAAAAAATATTGAAGAACCCCTCCGAGAAATCAGAAGAATTTTTTTTGATGCAGATGTCAATTATAAAGTAGTCAATAATTTTATTACTGAAGTTAAAAAGAAGTCACTCGGACAAAATGTTATCAATAGTATAACGCCCGGCCAATTAATTATCAAAATTATTAATGATGAGTTAGTCAAACTTTTAGGTTCAGAAAAATCTGATGTCATAGTTTCTAATATTATTCCCTCAATAATACTTGTAGTAGGGTTACAAGGTTCTGGTAAAACAACATTTTCAGCCAAATTAGCAAGGTATCTGAAAAATAAAGGTTATAGTCCTACCCTTGCTGCTTGTGATATTTATAGACCTGCAGCAATCGAACAATTAAAAATATTAGGGTCTCAATGCTCTATTCCCGTATATGCGGATGAACAGAATAAAGATGTAATCAAAATTGCAAAAGATGCAGTACAATATTGTAAGTTGAATGCAAGGGATATTTTAATAATAGATACAGCTGGAAGATTATCAATTGATGAAAAGATGATGTCAGAAGTTGCAGAACTGAAAAAAAGCCTGATTCCATCAGAAATTCTTTTTGTAGTAGATTCTATGACGGGTCAGGATGCTGTCAACACTGCAAAAATTTTCAATGAAAAACTTGAATATACCGGAGTTGTTCTTACAAAACTTGATGGTGACACTAAAGGTGGTGCTGCACTTTCAATCCGTTCAATAGTAAATAAACCAATTAAATTCGTAAGTGTCGGAGAAAAACTGGACGCTATTGAATTGTTCCATCCGGAAAGAATGGCTTCAAGGATTCTTGGAATGGGAGACATAGTCAGTTTTGTTGAGAAAGCTCAACAAACATTTGATATAGAACAAGCAGCAAAATTAGAAGAAAAGTACAGGAAAAATACATTTGATTTTAATGATTATCTGCTTCAATTGAGACAAATAAAAAAAATGGGACCTTTATCAAGTGTAATTTCTATGATTCCGGGTTTAGGTAGCAAATTATCAGAAGCTAAAATCGATGATAAAATCTTCAATAAATTTGAGGCTATTATTTTATCAATGACGGAAAAAGAAAGAGAAAATCCTTCAATATTAAATGGTTCAAGAAGAAGAAGAATTGCAAACGGTAGCGGAACGAAAATTCAAGATGTCAACAATTTAATTAAACAATATGAAGGGATGAAAAAGATTATGAAAGGTTTTACTAAAGGCAAAATTCGAGGACTAATAAAAGGGATGAATTTACCAAAAGATATTTTAAACTACTGAAAATAAAATTAAGGAGATATAAATTGGTTAAAATCAGATTAAAAAGGACCGGTAAAAAAAAGAAACCAGTATATAAAATCGTGATAGCAGATTCCCGTTCACCACGAGATGGCAGAGCAATTGAAGAGTTAGGATATTACGATCCTAATTTTGATCCGATAAGATTTAAAATAAAAATCGAAAGATTAAAATACTGGTTAAATAACGGAGCAATTCCTACAGAAACAGTGAATTCATTACTTAAGAAGGAAGGAATTAAATACAGAATTTACCTTGAGAAAAAAGGTAAAACAGCAGAAGAAATAGAAGAAGCTTTACAAAAATTCAAATTGGCTAAGGAATACAGAGAGAAGAAAATAAGAGAGAAAAAGAAAAAATTATCTGAAAAGAAAAGGAAAGAGAAGAAAAGTAAAGAAGAATCAGCACCTAAAGAAGAAAAACAAACTTAACTAATATTGTTTAACTAAATACCCAACAGGAGGTCAACCAATGCGGGAATTCATAGAATTTATTGCTAAGAATCTCGTTGATAAACCAGAGGATGTAAAAGTCGAAGAAGTAGTCGAAAACGATAGATTAATCTTCAAACTTTATGTAAATGATTCTGAAACAGGAAAAGTAATAGGTAAATCTGGAAAGACAGCAACAGCAATGAGAACACTACTTACTGCAGTAGGCGCAAAGTCAGGTAAAAAGTGTTCATTAGAAATTCCGGATAAAAATGCTGCACAGAAGAAATAATTGCTACAAGACTATATATTCATAGGAAAAATATTAAAAGCTTCCGGAAAAAAAGGGAAATTTAAAATTTACCCTTTAACAGATTTTCGAGATAGATTTAAAGATATCGAATATGTATATATATATGACGATACGAAAAAAGAATTTATTAAGGAAGATAATGAGATTAAAAAATTTATAATTAAGGATACAAATACATCCGGTAAATATATATATATTATATTCGATAACGTTCGAGATGATGAATTAAAAATACAAAGCGATTTCTATATTTGTATTGAGGAATCGAAAAGAGTAAAACTTACAGAAGGAAATTATTATTACTACGAATTAATTGATTGTAAGGTTTACTTAAAGGATAGATTTATCGGATGTGTGAATGCTATTGAAAATTACGGCTCAGATGATTTACTTGTTGTAATAAGTGATAATAAAAAGAAATATTACATTCCGATGAGAGAGCAATTCATTGATAAAATTGAATTGAAAAATAAAAACATTTTCATAAAGAATGTAGAAGGTTTAATTGATTAGTTTTATGAGGTTTGATATTATAAGTGCGAATCCTGATATTCTTAATAGCCCTTTAAATTATGGACTAATATCAAGGGCAAAAGACAAAGGATATATAGAAATTTTTGTTCATAATTTACGGGATTATGCAACCGGGAATTATAAGCAGATAGATGATGAACCTTATGGAGGCGGTGCAGGAATGATACTCAAAGCTGAACCTTTTTTCAAAGTTATCAATATACTTAAACAACAGAGAGATTACGATGAAATAATTCATTTTACAGCACAAGGTGAGTTATTAAATCAAAGAATGGCAAATCAATTTTCTTTAAAAAATAATTTTTTATTACTTTGCGGACACTATAAAGGCATTGATGAACGGGTAATAGAAAAATTTGTAACTAAGGAAATTTCTATTGGTGAATATGTTTTATCATGTGGTGATTTACCGGCATTGATTTTTATAGATTCTATTTCAAGACTTATTCCGGGTGTTTTGCATGATAGCGAATCTGCAATTACAGATACATTTCAAACGGAAGAAATATTTGACTGTGCATATTACACAAGGCCTGAAATTATCGATAATATGAAAGTTCCGGAAGTTTTACTAAGTGGTAATCACTCGGAAATAGAAAAATGGCGTAAAGATTCTTCAAGAAAAAAACTTGAAAGGTATCTTGAATTAAATAAGAAAAAATTCTTAATTTCTCAATATAAAAAGAATAAGGAGTAAATATAAAATGAATAAAAAAATCGATTTAGTTACAGCATCACAAATAAGAACAGACTTACCGAAATTTTACCCGGGAGATACAGTTTCGGTATATGTCAAAGTAATCGAAGGAGATAAGGAAAGAATACAACAATTCAAAGGGATTGTAATGGGTATTAAAGGTTCCGGAATTAGTAAAACATTCAGAGTAAGAAAAATTTCTAACGGAATAGGTGTTGAAAGAATATTCCCTTTAAATTCTCCTCGTATAGCAAAAATTGAAATATTAAAGCACGGTAATGTAAGAAGAGCAAAGCTTTATTATCTCAGAAAACTTACAGGAAAAGCGGCAACAAAAATTAAAGAGAAGAAAAGAAAATTAGAAGTTGTAGAAGAAACAACAGAAAAACCAACACAGGAAAACATACAAGAGACCCAAAATACATAGTCAATGGACAATAATAAAAAATATTTTGTCTCTGTTGCTGGTAATATAGGTTCAGGTAAATCATCATTAACGAAGTTAATATCCGAAAAATTCGATTGGCTACCATATTATGAATCGGTAAGTGATAATCCATACCTACAGGATTTTTATTCAAATATGAAAAGGTGGTCATTTAATCTGCAGATATATTTTTTAGCACATAGATTCAATATACATAAAGAAATTTTAAACCAGAAAAAGTCAGTAATTCAGGATAGAAGTATATATGAAGATGTTTATATCTTCGCAAAAAACTTACACGACATGGGAAGAATGGATGACAGAGATTATGATACATATACAAAATTATTTAATGAGATGGTTTCATATTTAAAACCGCCGGATCTGCTTATATACCTTAAATCGAATTTAGAATGTTTATTGAAAAAAATACACCTCAGAGGAAGAGATTTTGAAAAAAATATAGAAACAGATTACCTTAACAATTTGAATAAAAGTTATGATGAATGGATAAAATCTTATAATTTAGGAAAGTGTTTAATTATTGAATCGGATTGTATCGATTTCGTAAAATCAAAAGAAGACTTCGAAAACATAGTCGAATTGATTAAAGAAAATTTAGACTAATCATTTTCTGCCTTTTTAGAGGGGAGCGGTATTTGGTACTTGTTCATTAATTTATATAAATGACTTCTTTGAATTTTTAAAGCATCAGCTGTTTGCTTTATATTATATTTATAATCGTTAAGCATTTTAAGTAAAAATATTTTTTCTGATTCATTTTGAAATTCATTTAATGTCATATTTTTATTAAGAAGTTCAGAAAAATATTTTGTATGCCTCGTATCAGGTATGGAAATATCATCAGCATCAATCACACTTTTTTCAACAGTGAACATAAGTCTTTCAATTAAATTTTTTAGTTCTCTAACATTTCCTGGGAATCTGAATCCTATTAATTTTTCAAGGGCGTTGTTTGTCAGAGTTTTCTCTCTAATATTATAAAGAATCGAAACCTGTTTTATAAAATACTCCGTAAGAGGAGGAATATCTTCTGTCCTTTCTCTTAATGGAGGAATGTTTATTGATAATACATTTATCCTATGGAATAAATCCGCACGGAATTGATTTTCCTCAATTAATGCTTCAATATCCTGATTTGTAGAAAAAATAAACCTTGATTTCAAGTCTATTTCTGAAGATAATCCCGCAGTATTGAATTTTCTTTCTTCTATAACTTTTAGTAATTTTGACTGAACCTCAACAGATAAATTACTTATTTCATCAAATAAAACACTCCCCTCTTCCGCATCATGTAATTTACCTTTTGAAATTAATCGGTTGTTTTCATAAACGCCAAATAATTCTTTATCAACATTTTTATCGTCAAGAATTGCGCAATTTATTGTAATAAAAGGAAAATCACTTCTTGTAGATTTTAAGTGTATTTGTTTTGCAACAAGCATTTTACCTGTTCCACTTTCACCTGTAATTAAAACATTGAAATCGAGATTTGAATATTTTTGTATTAATTCTCTGACTTTATTAATTTGCTGACTAACACCAATAATCTCTATAGATTGAAGGACTTCCTCTTTTAATTTCTTAAAAGCATCTTTTGATTTTTTATATTTAAGAGCATTTTTAATTTTAATATCAAGTTCATCAAGACCGAATGGTTTTTGAAGAAAATCGTAAGCTCCTTTTTTAGTTGATTCCACAGCGGTTTCAATGGTAGCATGACCTGATATCATAATTACAATTAAATCTTTATTAAACTCCATAATTTTTTCCAACACTTCTATACCATCCATTTTAGGCATTTTTATATCAAGAAATATCAAATCATAATCTTTCTGCCGAATTTTTTTTAAAGCATCCAAGCCATCATAACTTGTATCTATTTCAAAATCTTTATCGTTTAGAACCATATTAAATGATTCCACAATATTGATTTCATCATCAACAACTAAAATTCTTTCCATATTTTTTTGCAATTAATTTAGTAATAATTTTAGCAGATAAAAAGCATAAAGGAATACCACCGCCAGGATGTACATTTCCACCAGTAAAAAATAAATTTTCATAAAGAGATGATTTATTACCTGGCCTTAAAAATACTGACTTTAATGAATTTGGTGCTATACCATAAATGGAGCCATATTCCGAATTATATTTATTGAGAAAATCTTCCGGAGTAAAGAATTTGTAAAATAAAATTCTATTCTTAATCTTTATACCATATTTCTCGATACGATCTAAAATAATATTTTTAAATGTTTCAGAAAATAAATCAGACCATTTTGTAGTTCCTTCAAGTGTCGGTACATTTACCAGAACAACCCAGTTTTCATATCCAAAAGGAGCGTCTTCAGTATTATTCTTACAACTTATAGATATGTATATAGTCATCTCATTTGTTGGAATTTTCTTATTAAAAAGATAATCATATTCTTTATATTCATTCTTTGGAAATAAAACATTATGATGCTCTAATGTTTCAGTTTTTCCTTTTACTCCCAGAAATAGAAGAAAACGGGAAAGAGACCAATTAAAATCAGTTTCTGAATATAAATATTTAGGGAATAGTTCCTCGTTATTTGTAAAGTTTGAAACCACAGCTTCAAAATTACTAACCTTATAAGATTCTCTGCTTATGTTATTCTTAAAATATAAATTTACTATTTTGTTTTTATAATGGTCAATATGAACAAATTCCTGTCCGTAATTAATTTTAATACCCCTTTCATTGCATTCATTATTCAGAAATTCAATCAATCGGTATATTCCGCCTTTAATAAACCATCCTCCAAAGTTTAAAAACATATAAGGTAAAATAATATAAAACTTTGGAGTTAGAAACGGAGAAGAGCCACTGTATAAAGTAAATCTATCTAATACCTGAATTAGTTTGGGTTCTCTTATATATTTTGTAATGAAAGAATGATAGTATTCATTGGTAAAGATTCTTTTAAAATTCCTCAAGCTTGTCGGGGTGAAATAATTTATCAACTTAAACTCTGTTGATAAAAACTTTTCAAAAACAGTCTTAAATAATTTTTCGGAATATTTATATAATCTCAGGAAATTTTTATATTCTTTCTCACCAAATTTACTTTCTATTTCATATCCAAGTAATTTTTTATTATTGAAAATTGTGAAATTTGAACCATCTAACCAAAAATATTTACATATAATCGGAATAGGAAATAATTCTATATACTCATTAATATTATAATCAATACACTTGAAAAATTTCTCGATTATAAAAGGCATTGTTAATAAAGTTGCTCCTGTATCAAATCTGAATCCATCTTTTTTAAATTCATTTATTTTTCCTCCTGTTTGTAAATTTTTCTCAAATACCTCCACATCAAAATTTAGTTTAGATAATAGAATAGCACTGGATAAACCGCCTAATCCTGCACCTAATATAATTATTCTGTTTGTATTCATTGCAGTTCTATAATAGTTATACCTGAATCACCTTCATTCCAGTTTCCAAATCTAAACGATTTCACATTCTTAGATTTTCTTAATATTTCGTGAACTTTATTTCTTAATTTCCCTGTACCTTTCCCGTGAATGATACGTACTTCCGGTAGATTATGGATTATTGCGTCATTTAAAAACTCTTCAATTTTATTTTCAACTTCATAAGAATACATACCTCTTATATCAAGCTCCATATTTACATTACTCAAGAAGCTATAATCAGTAGTACTTACTGAAGGTCTGCTTTTTATGGGTGACTCATCCTTTATCTTTTCTAACTCGGATAGTTTTACTTTCAATATTAAACCATTTATATCAACTTTAGCATATTCTTTTTCAATTTCTGTAATCACACCTTTTGAGTTAGTATTTTTAATAATTACTTTATCATTTATATTAAAAACTTCATTGCTCCTTTTTTCTTCTGGAATGATATCAGGTACCTGATTAAGAATTTTATTTACCTCTTCTGAAAACTCAGTTTTAATTTTTTTTACATTTAATTTCTCTGATTCTTTTATCTCCTTTATTGTATTTTCAATAAGTTTATTTGCATTATTTATTAATTCGTTTGCTTTTTCCTGTGCTTTTTTTAATTCCTCTTTTTCCCTTTTCTTTAATTCGTTTATTTTATCTTCATAAAGTTTTATCAAGCCTTCTACTTTTGTATTATTAATATCATATTTTGTTCTCAATTTATTATACAATTGTTTTTCCCTTTCAAGATCAAGAATAATGTCATCAAGTTTTATCTGCTCATCTCCGACCAAACTTTTAGCCTTTGTTATTATTTCATCGGGAATTTTGTATTTTTTTGCTATCTCAAATGTGAAACTATGACCGGGTACACCCATTACAAAATGGTAATTCGGTGATATCGTTGATACATCAAATTCAAGTGAAGAATTTTTAATTCTTTGATTTTTCTGCGCTAACACTTTCAATTCCCCAATATGTGTTGTAACAATAGTAAGAGTGTTCTTTTGAGATAAATATTCAATTATAGATTCAGCTAATGCACTTCCGGATTTTGGATCAGTACCAGCACAAATCTCATCAATGAGCACAAGAGTATTTTGGTCTGCTTCCTCTAAAATTTCCTTTATATGAATTAAATGCGAACTGAAAGAACTAAGATTATGTTCTATTGACTGTTCATCACCTATACTAATAAAAATTTTATTAAAAATTTTAAATTTACTATGAGCTTCACAAGGCACAAAAATAGCTTTTTGTAACATAAGTTGAAGAATTCCTACTGTCTTTAGAGCAACTGTTTTCCCACCAGCATTCGGACCAGTAATAATAATTGTATTAACATTTTTATCAATCTGAAAATTTAAAGGGACAACATTGTTAATTTTTAATTGTTCAAGAAGTAGTGGATGATATGCATTTATTAAATTAATTTCATTATTTGAGAATTCAGGTTTAACAGCATTAATTTCTATAGCATATTTAGCTTTTGCATAAAGAAAATCCAATTCCGATATTATTTTCTCATTATTAACAAGGTTAATATAATATTCTGATAATTTACGGGTTAATTCCCTCAAAATTCTTTCTACTTCCCTCTTCTCTTCATATTGTAATTCAGTTAATTCATTATTCATTTCAATAGTCTCACCGGGTTCTATAAATACAGTAACTCCGGAAGCAGATGTGCTATGTATAATTCCCGGAACTTTTCTTTTATTCTCAATTTTAACCGGAATTACTAATCTGCCATCACGAAGAGAAATTATATCATCTCTCACTAAATCCTGGTCAGATACCTGATTTAGAATTCTGTTTAAGGTTTTTCTTAAATGTTCAGATTTTTTATTTATTTCATTTCTTATTCTTTTCAGATTTACGGAGGCTGAGTCTTTTACCAAGCCATTATCATCTACTGTAGATTCGATATGATACTCAATAGACTTTTCGTAGAATAATTCATTGGTTAATTTAAATAATAAATTATATCTCTCTTTATTTTCTTTATATGCTGAATATATTTTATTTTTAACATTTTTCACAATTTTTAAAAAATCCAGAACCCATAACAGTTTTTCAGCTGGTATATAATAACCTTCAACATTCATACTACTTAAAATCTTTCTTATATCCTTTAAACCCGTAAAATCAATTCCACCTTCAATTAAAATCAAATCTTTCATTTCCTGAACCTTATTCAATTCATAATTCAAATCAGTTAAATCAGTATAAAAAGGTATTTTATCGCATAAATCTTTCGCAGAATCAGAGTAGCAGAAAGATTTAATTTTATCAAGAATCTTATTAATCTCAAGTTTATCTGAAAGATTTTTTAATTGATTATCATTCATTTATTAATATTTAAATCCGGAAAGAAAAAATTATTTAAATCCATAAATGACTTTTCTGAACCTGTTATATATACTCTAATTGTTTCATAAACTTTAGGAGCAACATTCACTACATACGGATATGTTATGGATTTATCTTTATCTTGTTGAGTTAATATTTTTGCTGAATTTGCAAGTAGAAGCAATATACTTGCAATTAATAGACCTTTTAAAACTCCGAAAGCAAAGCCACCAACTTTATCAACAAATTTTGTAATGAAGTTAAGGTTAGATATTTTTGAAGCAAAATATAAAGCAATGAGATAAATAATAATAATGATAGCACAAAAGGTAATAATGCTTAAAACTCTTTCATCGTAGTAAAATTTCTTCAAAGCATATACTAAACCCTGATGAAATCGTGTTGCAATATATAAACCAACAATAATAGCACCTAAAGAGAATATGGATTTTAATAATCCTCTTTTTAAATTAAGTAGTGCAGGAATCAAAATTAAAATAATTATTATAAAGTCTAAGTAATTCAAATTAAAAAGATGTATCTGTATAAAAAATTGTCATTTAATTCTGTGTTGGTTGAATTTTAGACTTAACGATATCCTGAACTATTTTCCCATCAATTTTCCCTTTAAGTTCTTTCATTGCAAGCCCCATTATTTTCCCGAAATCCTTAGGGGTTATTTCCGAAAAACCCGAAATAATATTATCTATAATTTTTTCAGCTTCCTGCACAGACAACTGTTCCGGCAAGTATCTCAAAATAATTTCTAATTGTTTTTTTTCTCTTTCAACCAAATCATTCCGCCCTGCTTGTTCAAACATTTCAATAGCTTCTTTTCTCATTTTTACCTGTTTGTTAAGAAGCTGAATTTCTTCTTCCGGGTTCATTTCCCTGTTCATCCCGGATTTATCCATCTTTAATATTTCGGCACGAATTGAACGCAACGTTTCAGTCAATACAGCATCCTGTGCCTTCATTGCTTCTCTTAAGTCGTTATTAATTTTTTCCTTTAAGCTCATATTAAATTATTTTGGTGGTGAATATCTTTCAAGTTGACCTAAATATTTCGATTTAGGAAATTCAGTCTTGAACTCTTCTATCAGCTTTTTTGTACCTTCATAATCTTTAGCAAGATATAAATTTTTAATAGCATTAAACAGATATTCATCTGAATTTAATTGTTCTTTATTTACTTTGTAGGCTTTTTCAAATTCCTTTGCAGCATTTGTATAATCCCCTTTTGCTTCATAAACCGAACCTAATCCGGAATGTGAAGCAGCTTTAAGATATTCAACCCTACCGGAATAATCCTTATAATAATATTCTGCTTTGTCATAATCTTTAAGAGCCATAAAGGAATTAGCAAGAAGTATTTTTGCTGTTTCTCCACTTTCCGTTGATCCATAATTATCAACAATAAATAATAACCCTCTTGATTGTCCAAGTGAATCGCCATATATTGCCTGATCATACGCACCAGTTAAATACACCTGCCTTACTTTCATTAACTCAGCAGAAGCTTCTTCATTTTCAGAAGATTTTTTCTTAACATATAAGATAGCAACTACAACAACAACTAAAATTATTAATAAAGCTGAATAAAAATATTTCTTATTTTTATCAATAAAATCTGAAATAACAAGATAATAATTAAACAATTTGTTATCCTGGTGAATTTTTCTCTGGTGAGCGGATGTTTTCTTAAGTGTCTTAGCCATTATATAAAATTTATTTAAAATATTAAAATTAATTATTATTCTTTAATTATTAAAGTCTATTTTAACAAAGTTCATTTAATTTAAATTTCTTAATTGTTATCTTGCAAAGTATTTGTAATCTATTTCTTAATTGTTTTAATGCTTGATTTATCAGATAAATATTATAAATCTAAGGTTTCCTTAATCACTCTTGAAGGAAAAGACAGTTTATTATATCTCCAAGAATTAACTACAAATAATATTACAAATTTACAACCTAACTTTGTAAAAATTACTTTATTATTAAATGAATCCGGTGGTCTTATAGATGTACTATATGTTTTCAATTATGACAATCAAGAGAACAAGATAATAATTGCATATTCACATAATGAAGAAAAAGTAGTAAGATATTTAGAAAATAATATTAATAATAAAGATATAGTTATATCAAAAATGACCGAAAACTACTATAAAGTTTTATTACTTTCATATAATACTTACAGTATATGTGCAGATTTAGGATTAAAAATACCAGTTGCAGATAAATTTACGCATAATGAAAATTGCATTTCATTCTATGACGAAATTAACGAGTCAGTATGTATCTTAATCCCGGAAAGCAAAATGACGGAGTTTAATTCCAAAGCAAAAAAATATATTGAACTTAATACTAATGATTTTAATTACTATCGTATTACAAGGCGAATCCCACAACATCCTTATGAAATTAATGAATCAATAAAACCAGAATCCTGTAATCTTGATATTTATTTAAATAGAAAAACAATTAACACAAATGAAGAAGAAAACGATATAATTTTAAGAAATGAGATGCATTGTTTTTCTTCTTATAGCGAATTAAATCCTGAAGATTTAATATATAACAATGATAACAATTGTGGCTTTATTAGCAGTGTTGCTATTAAAGACAATATACATTATTGTTTAGCTTTCATATCCCCATTTGATATCAAAATAAAAGACAAATATTACACTAAAATAAAGAGTGAAAAAAATTTTTTAAATTTCATAATATAAAAAAACTACTATGAATAACGAAATCATAAATTTACTTGGAAAAGAAAATGAATACCTTTTAAATCATGAATGTAAAACTATCTCAAAAGATGTTTTACATTTACCTGGTCCGGATTTTATTGAAAGAGTATTCAAAGATTCTGACAGAAATCCATCTGTATTAAGAAATTTACAATTAATCTTTAACACTGGCAGATTAAAAGGTACAGGGTATCTTTCTATTCTCCCTGTTGACCAAGGAATAGAACACTCAGCAGGCGCTTCATTTGCTCCAAATCCTTTATATTTTGACCCTGAAAATATAGTTAAATTAGCAATAGAAGGTGGTTGTAATGCAGTTGCCTCAACACTTGGTGTATTAGGTGCTGTTTCACGAAAATATGCATATAAAATTCCCTTTATATTGAAAATTAATCACAATGAACTACTCTCTTATCCAAACAAATATGACCAGATATTATTTGCAAATGTAAAGCAAGCATTTGATATGGGAGCGGTAGCAATAGGTGCGACTGTCTATTTTGGTTCAGAAGAATCAACAAGACAGATACAGGAAATTTCTGAAGCGTTTTCTTATGCACATGAATTAGGGCTTGTAACAATATTGTGGTGTTATCTCAGAAATCCCGCTTTCAAAATTAAAAATGATAAAGATTATCATGTATCAGCAGACCTGACAGGTCAGGCAAATCATTTAGGAGCAACAATTGAAGCAGACATAATTAAACAAAAGTTACCCGAAAATAATAGCGGATATCTTGCACTACCAAATTTCGGAAAAACACATAAACTCGTTTATGAAAAACTTACAACTGATAATCCAATAGACTTAACGAGATATCAGGTAGTAAATAATTATATGGGAAGAATCGGATTAATCAATTCCGGCGGTGCTTCAACAGGAAAAGATGAAACAGATTTAACAGAAGCAGTTAAGACAGCAGTCATTAATAAACGCGCTGGTGGAATGGGACTAATCTCAGGGAGGAAAGCATTTCAGAAGCCAATGAAAGAAGGGATAAAATTACTTAACCTAATTCAAGATGTATATTTAGAAAAAAGTATAACAGTAGCATAAAAAAAATAACTATGAATAAACCGAAAAAGTTAGTCTTAAAAAAACACAGAAAAAAAGAGAAAAAGCGAAAAGAAAGGAAAAAATTATTACTCCAGCAGGCGAGTAATAAAAAGAAGGTGACCAACTAATTAATTACTATTACTATTAATTCTGCTGAAATATACAATTTTGACTGAAACAGAAGCACAAAATAAAAAGAAATTTAAGATTGCATTAAATTCTTTATTTGCTGCTTTATTTATTGTCACAATAAAGTTTATTGCTACTTATATCAGCGGAAGTATTGCAGTACTATCCGAATTATTTCACTCTTCCATTGATTTATTAGCTTGCACTGCTACACTTATATCAGTTAAATATTCCGCAAAGCCACCTGATAAGGGACATCACTACGGACACGAAAAGATTGAAAGTTTATCTGCACTATTTCAGGTATTAATACTGATTTTAATGTGCATATATTTAATTTATGAATCAATTGATAGAATAATTAATCCTTATCATCCCAATATAAATATCTGGATATTCCTTGTAATAATCCTATGTATAGGTATTGATTACTCACGAGCGCGTGCATTAATGAAAATAGCACGAGAAACAAACTCACAAGCACTGGAAGCAGATTCTTTGCATTTTTCTTCTGATATTTTAAGCTCTGTATTTGTTTTAATAAGTATGGTATTTACATACTATAAAATTCCACCCTTGTATAAAGATGTTCCTTTAGCGGACCCCATAGCTGCTATAATCGTATCAGTAATAATATTTATAACTACTTTAAGACTCACGAAGAGAGCATTTAATTTACTGATGGATAAAGCCCCAGAAGAGTTATATGAAAAAATTAAAAATATTATTTCAGAAAATAAAAGAATAGAAGGAATTAAATCTCTGAGAGTTAGAGTATCAGGCAGGAAAATATTTATTGATTCTCAAATCTTAATAGGACGGACAAAAATGTTTGCAGAAGCTCACGATATTGTAAATGATATTGAAAATACAATTAAATCAATATATCCTGATTCTGATATTGTAATACACACAGAGCCGATACCATCTAAGGATGAAACTCTAATTGATAAAATACGATTGATAGTAAATAAGGAAGGATATAAATGTCATGATTTATTTACATATAAAATTAACGATAAATATTATACCGATATTCACATTGAGATGGATTCCAGAACTGACTTAAACATTGCACATAATAAAATTACCTTGCTTGAAGAAAAAATTAAAAAAGAACTTAAAGAAATCGAATATGTGCAAATTCATATAGATCCCTCTGCGCAAATGATACACGAAACAGAAGATATTACATCAGAATCAAAATCAATGATTGAAAAAATTGAAAATATTTTAGAATTAAATTATAAAGATATTTATTACCACGATATTAGAATTTTCAATACACCAATGGGATTAAGATTATCATTTAATTTAGAGTTTGATGAGGATACAGAGTTTGATAAAGCACATAATACTATAAAAGAAATAGAGAGTAAATTAAGAAATGAATTTAAAAACAATGTACCACCTCTTACAAATATAATTATTCATCCTGAACCAAAAGGACATAAATAAATGATTAAAGAAATAAAAGTCGGAATAATAGGAGTAGGTCATCTTGGTGAAATGCATCTCAGGAATATATTAGAAATCACAAGAGAAAATACAAATGTAAAGCTATCGGGAGTATATGATATAGATATAGAAAGATTGCACACTATTGAGAAAAGATATAAAATAAAAATTTATAGCTCTTTAAATGAATTATTAAACGATGTAAATACAGTTTTAATTTCAACCCCAACGAATACTCATTTTGAAATTGGAAAATATTTTATTGAAAATAATAAAAATGTATTTATTGAAAAACCTGTAACATCAACATTAGAGGAAGCAAAAAAATTAAAACAGATTTCAGAAAATAAAGACATTGTAATTCAGATAGGCCATATAGAAAGATTTAATCCTGCTTTATTATCAGTAGAAAAATATGATATATCCCCTTTATTCATCGAGAGTCATAGATTATCACAATATAATCCAAGAGGTACTGATGTGAGCGTTATACAAGATTTAATGATACACGATATAGATTTAATATTAAATTTGGTCAAATCTGAACTTATTAGTATAGACGCAAGCGGTGTACCTTTATTAACAGAAAAAATTGATATAGCAAATGCAAGATTAAAGTTTAAGAATGGTTGCGTAGTTAATGTAACTGCTTCAAGAATTTCACAAAAGAAAATGAGAAAGATGCGTATATTTCAAAAAAATGCTTATATATCAATAGATTTTCAGGAAAATACAGCAGAGGTGTATTTATTAAAGAATTTAAAAGAAGTTTCAAAATTGAAACTAAAGAAAATTAAATTCCCTGAAATAGGAAAAGCAATTGTATATGATAAACCTGTGATAAAGCATAAAAACCCAATGAAAATAGAGCAAATCAAATTTTTTGAGTGCATACTAAAAAATGAGAAGCCTATAGTATCAATCGAAGATGGTATTAAAGCAATTAAAGTTGCGGAAGAAATTATAGAAAAGATTAAAGAATCACAAAAATTTATTTTAAATGCGTAGATTTAAGATTGCACATATATCAGACTTACACATTGATTATAATGATAAAAATTTAATCAAAGAATTTGAACTATTGTTAAAAAAAATTAATTCAAATAATGTAAATCACCTTATTATTACCGGTGATTTAATTCATAATCCAATAGAAAAAAATTATTTTATTTTAAAAAATATTTTAAAAAAATATGGATTCTGGAGTTATAATAAATTAACAGTAACAATAGGAAATCATGAAATATTTGGTGGCGCAGAAAAAACTCATACATTTCCCTATCAATGTAAATATACAAATTATAAAGAAAATGTTCATAGTTTTCTGGTGTTCTTTGAAAAAATTCTATCGAAAAACTCTTCTCCTAAATTTCCAATATTAAAAGAAATTTCTGATAATATTATTTTATTTATATTTAATTCAGTTGCTAATTGGTCAGCAAACAAAAACCCAATTGGTTCAAATGGAAATGTTAATACTGAACAATTTAGAATTGCAAATAAAATTTTAAAAAATAACATTTTCATAAATCACATCAAAATTGCAGTCATTCATCACCATTTTTATTATACAGCAAATCATTTCTATGATGAGTTGCACAGGTTATGGTTATATTCTGAAAGAGATACAATGGTAATGCATAATTATAAAAAAGTACTTAATTTTCTAAAGAGAAATGACATTGACTTAATTTTACATGGGCACACTCATTACACGAATATATATAAGAAGAATAATATTACAATAATAAATAGTTCTGGTTGTTTAAAACCACTATCAAATGTTAAAAAAAGATTATTCACTCTGATTGAATTAGATAATAAAACAAAAAGAAGTGAATTTAAAACAAAAATAATTGAAGCCTGAAAAGATAAATATTGAAAGTTTAATATCACATCCTGTAATTAATAAAATCAAATCTATTGCAGAGAAAAAAAAGTTTAATGTATATATTGTAGGTGGATTTGTTCGTGATAAATTACTTGGTATTGATTCAAATGACATTGACTTTATGATAATTGGAGATGCTATAAAATTTGCTAAAATCGTTTCTAAAGAGATAAATGTTCCCCTACTTGCAGTTTATAAAAATTTTGGAACTGCTCTAATTAATTATAATGATTATAAAATTGAATTTGCTTCTGCGCGAAAAGAAAGTTATAAAAGAACCTCAAGAAAACCAATTGTAGAATATTCAAATCTTGATGATGACTTGTCCAGAAGGGATTTTACAATTAATGCGCTTGCTATAGATATACATAAACCGGATATGATAATTGACAAATTTAATGGATTAACCGATTTAAAAGATAAAATAATCAGAACCCCACTTGACCCGGAAAAGACTTTCGACGATGACCCTCTAAGAATTATGCGCGCCATTAGATTTGCATCTGAGCTGAATTTTTCAATTGAGCAAAAAACTTTTGAAGCAATAAATAAATACGCAAACAGATTAAAAGAAGATTCTGTAGTTTCTCAAGAAAGAATTACAAATGAATTTTTATTGATTTTACAATCTAGTAAACCTTCTATTGGATTAAATTTAATGCTTCTATCGGGTGTAATGGATGTAGTTTTTCCTGAAATATCAAAACTATCAGGTGTAGAACAGTTATCGGATTATCATCATAAAGATGTATTTCATCACACACTTCAAGTTGTTGATAATGTCGCAAGAGAGACAGAAAATCTATGGTTAAGATTTTCAGCACTTGTACATGATATAGGAAAACCACAGACAAAAAAATTTGATAGCAAAAATGGCTGGACTTTTCATGGTCATCCTGAACAAGGTGCAAGGATGATGAAAAATATTTTTCTTAAAATGAGATTACCTATGAATAAACTTGAATATGTAAAAAAACTTATTCTCTTGCATTTAAGACCTATCGCTTTAACAGAAGAAAATGTAACTGATTCAGCATTCAGAAGATTGGCTTCTGAGGCAGGTGAATATTTAAAAGATTTATTTTTACTATGTAGAGCCGATATCACTTCTAAAAATCAAGATAAAGTTCAGAAATATCTAAAAAACTTTGATAATGTAGAAAAAAGAATAATTGAGGTTCAGGAAAAGGATAATTTAA
Organism: Candidatus Tepidiaquacella proteinivora; assembly: GCA_013348845.1. Taxonomy (GTDB): domain Bacteria; phylum Bacteroidota; class Ignavibacteria; order Tepidaquicellales; family Tepidaquicellaceae; genus Tepidaquicella; species Tepidaquicella proteinivora. Next base: position 567,127 of record CP054675.1, read on the forward strand.
GGAATTTTCAATCACCGGTAAGGGGTGACGAAATAATGGAGATATGTAATCTTAAACCTTGTAAAAAAGTAGGAATTATTAAAAAGAAAATTGAGGAAGCAATTCTTGAAGGGATAATTCCTAATGATTATAATGCTGCAAAAGAATACCTTTTTAAAATAAAAGACGAAATTCTCTCACAAAAAGACTAATCTTCAATAAAAAATAATCGTACTAAAAATTGTAAATAAAGGAGACTAATCCTCTTATATTGGTAACTGTCTTACCATTTATTACTTTTCCTTTATCGTTATTATTATTAATTCCTATACTCGCAGATGTAATTTCCAGTTCTGTTGCAATTTTTGTTTTTCCAGAAATAATTGCAAATCTTGGAGAGATTCTAAATTGATAATCTATATTTCCTCCTCTGGTATAATATATACCTGTTGTATTATCATCAGTACCAATATTTTTTATATATCCGACAAAAATTGCAAGCTCTATATTTTTTATGTAAGATAATTCAAGCCAAGATGAAAGAGAACTTAAATTTGTATATTCTTCTTTACCTGTTGTAGTATCAAAAGATTTAACTGCATATCCACCAAGCATAGTATAATCAGCAAGATTCTGACCCCATACACCTTCTATTTTTAAGGTTAAATCATTAAAAACGAACTTTGCATAAGCAAGGGCAGAAAAACTATTAATTCTAATATCAGTTGTGATATTTTTTGTTGTAATTGTTCTCGGCATTAAAGATTTATATCCACCACCAAATCCAAATAAATATTTATCCTCTTTATACTGAAATTGTAAATGTAAATCCGGAATTAAACTGTTTCTTAAATAAACAGAAGAGAAACCATTTGGACCGTTGCTTTGAAAATCTCTTTGAGACATTGCAGCAGCAATAATATTTAATTTATTTGCTTTTATTGTGAATCTCAATTGAGGATTTCTTGAAAAAGGTTGAAATGGAGCGCCAGTATTAAAAGATATAGTTGCAGGAGAGCAATCAGTAACAAACATAGGATGCCAGAATTGCCCTGCTAAAATCGAAAACGATTCCCAGTCGAGTTTTACATAAGCATGCCTTAATCTGAATCCGTTAACATCAGCATCACTCGTACCAAAGAATTCCCCTTCTATTAATCCGGAAGTTTTTGCGTCAAAGAAATCAGGTCCTGAAATTTTTCCTAAAACACGAGACTGAATTGAGAGGAAATTAAACGATGGTTTAGCATTAATGTCTTCATTATAGGAGTTCAACACTTCTTTTTCAGGGAAAATCATAAAATGTCCTTCACGAATAGATTGAGTAACACGTGAATCATAAAACATATCATATTTCACAAATCCGGATAAAGAAATACCAAATTTCCCATCATCTTTAACCTGTGATTTTAAATCACTTAAAAGACATAGCATTAAGGAAAATAAAATTAATAATTTTTTCATACATTTTTTTATTTTAAAAATAATTTATTGATTCAAATATTAAAATATAAAGTAGAAAAAAATCCGTAATAAATCAAATTTTCAAATTTTGAAAAATTAAGAATTAATTAATTTTAAAAAACAAAATACTCCTAAAAAAAATATATTTAATGCAATTAATTAAAATAACTGTAAAAATAATATTTATTATAAGCTAAAAATTAATTTAAAATACATTTGCGTTGAAGTAAAAAAATATTTTATCTATTTTGCAAATAGTTCTTTAAATAAAATCAAAAATAGGACCAACCACAGGAAGGGTGGGTGAGTGGCTGAAACCAACGGTTTGCTAAACCGTCCTACGGATAAACCCGTAGCGCGAGTTCGAATCTCGCCCCTTCCGCCATTTTCAAAATTAGTATTTTGACTGATTGTTGCCTCGCCATCGTTTCGTTAAGGCTCGGCAGTAATGAGAATTTTATATGGATTTTTGAAATCCAAAAAAATTTTACATAATCAAACCAAAGTTCGAACCAATCTTTTTAAGAAAATCCAAAACCCTTCACGGGATTTTCTTGCAAAGCGATAATTTGGCTTTGTTTCAAGGTATTTATGAATCGGGCGGCGAGTTCGAACCGATTATTGCATTTTTCCTCAAAAACCGTTAAAATGTTCTCAAGAGTTGTTTTTGATTGACGGGTTTATTCTTTGCTTCTCGGTATTCGTCTAAAAACAAAACATTTTAATATTAGCATTAATAAGTTTTTCCAGTTTTTCATTGATTTCCAAAATTTCCTTATTTATCTTTTGAGGAAAAAAGTGAGATGATTGAATTTTCTTTTTTCTCTTTTTCCAATTCGTTTAACATTTTATCAACCCAATCATCAGGCAAAGAAACTTTTTGTATTGCTTCGTTAATTTGAGATGAAATTTTTTCTTCCTGTGTAAAAACATTTGCTAACATTTTCGATTAGGATTTTTCTTGGTGCAATAGTAGCTAGTGTATTGTTTTCCGCTCTTTTCATCTTTTCTGTCAGCCTAGATTGTATAGCCACATTCGCCGCATTTAAATCACTACCGATAAAGAAAAAATTTCATTTTGTCTGCTTTTTGCGGTTTGCTCCTTTGCTTTATCACTTCTTGCACTCGGTCAAAAAGTTTTTGTAATAATCGGTTTGTGCTTTCCTTCAAAGTATTCTCCTTTATAACTTATCAATCCATAGTAAAAAGAATTTTGTAAAAGATACTGATAATTAGAAACGGAAAGCATTTTGTATCGCAGATCTCGTAATCCATGCTCATTGATAATTTTTCGAATTCCTTTGAAGGTATATTTTCCGGTGGCATAAAGCATAAATGCTTTTTTGATGAGTGGGGCTTTTTCTTTAGGAACATAAAACTTTTTCGTTGCCTTATTATTGAGATAACCAAGTTGCGCAATTTGAGGCCATAAACCTTTTTTTAACTTTTGTCTGTACCCCTCTCTTAATATTTTCCGAAAGATTATCAATATAATATTTTGACTACCCAAAGGTGATTGAAAGCATAAATTTTCCTTGCATTGTCGGATCAAACCAAAAGGTCGGAAATTTTAGCTCTTAGATAACTTTAGTATTCACAAGATAAATGATTTGACCGCCGTCAATGCTGTTTCTCGCTAATCTATGAAGGTGCAACGCTAAAATTCCCTTGGCTTCGCCCGACTCAATTCATTTCAACATCTCGGCGAATACCGGTCGTCCAGGTTTCTTAGCAGTTTGTTTTTCGATAAGAATATCAACCACTTCCAGAATTTCTTTTTTCGACAATTATTTAAGCTCGGCGATTTGGTCATGATAATACGCACTTGTCTATATTCACTATCAGTTGATTTATGGGTTTATATAAAAAACTTTCGGGTTTGATTGTTTTCTTGTGTCATATTATTTTTGTTATTAGGCAGTCAAGATATTTAAAATTATTACTTTGTCTTTCGTCAAAGGATAAAAAATGATTGTTTAATAAATTTTTCAAATTTATATTCGCCTTCGGAAAACAAAACTTTCGTTTGAGCGAGAAAAAATTGTTTATGGATTTTAAAAAACCGTATAAAATTATCGTTTCTTCCGAACCCGAAGGTAGTGAGGGTGTGGCAACACCCTTCAAAAACGCTGAAATTGTAAATTGGCGTTACCTTCTGGATAAAATCCGAACTTTTTTGGCGAAAATCCTGTCACCATTTTTTAATTTTCGCCAGCAGTGCTACGATACAGCGTAGCGTTTCCGAAAAGTTGGCGCTTACTTTGACTGCCAAAGCCAACAAAAATTTTTATTATTATTATGAAGAGCAACGATTTTTTACTTAAAAATGATTTAATTTTTTGGAGGCATTGGCATCCAGTCTTTTTCTAAAAGGACTGGGTTTTTCGGCCCCCAAAAAAACACAAATCCTGCTTATGTAGGATAATAAACGGAGCGTAGTTAAACTTTACTTGATTTTTATTTAAAAATTTCATATATTAATATATTATTAAAATTGTTGCTATATACTAAGTATAGTAAAATTTTACTACGATGTCAAAGAAACTTTCAATAATCGCCCAGAATATCAAAAAGTACCGAGAGAAAAATGGTATTTCCCAAGACAAGTTGTCAAAACTTGCTGGTATTACTTTGAATACAATTACAAAAATTGAATCAGGGGCAACACCTGATCCTAGAATTGAAACTGTTAGAAAGATTGCTGACGCTTTAGGTATAAGCGTTGACGATTTGTTAAAAAGATAAGAATATGACACTTCAAAACAATAAAAATTTTAAGAAAAAAAGAATGATTTATAGAGATCAAGATATTAATACTTCTTGGGCATATAAAACAAATGATAGCCTTAAAAAAGGTAACCTTATTCTTTTAGATAATGTTCAGTTTATCTATGAATTGGCTCTTGCGCAGCTGGAACTTCAATCTTTAAATATTAATTTTCAAGTCACAAATGGTTTAAGGGAGTTTAAGCTTTTAACTACAAAGAATTTAGATAAACTAGCAAGAAGAACAGCTTACTTTAAAATAGTTGACGGTAAATTAACTGACTATTTCCATATCATCCAAAAAAATATTACGCGTTCTGTAAATCAATATTTAACTCACTGGATTTATCCGTATAAAGGGAAGTTTCATCCTCAGATGATAAGGGCTTTTTTGAATATTATTGGTTTAAAAGAAGGTGATAAGGTTTTAGATCCCTTTATTGGTAGTGGAACTACAGCTTTAGAGGCAAAGTTGCTGGGGATTGATTGTATCGGTATAGATATCTCGCCCTTATGTGTCCTTCAAAGTAAGGTCAAAACAGAAAGCATTGAAGTCATTAATGAAATTGAAGAAATTAAAGATAGTATTTTAAACAAGGCAAAACCTGGACTTTTTAATCAAGAAGATAAGCCATTTTTAGAAACAATTAACTCTATACTAGATGAGAAGGTTAAAAACTTTTATAAAATGGTTTATCTAGTGGCAGTAAGTGATAATGCTCGGAGGGGAAGAAATTTTGATCAATCTTTTTATAAAAATTTGGAATTGATGATTAAATCGGTTAGAGATTTTAGAGATATTGCCGAACAATTGAATTTAAAATTGGGGAAAACAGAAATTATGTTAGAGGATTCTCGAAATTTACCTCAAGACGATGAGAGTATTGAAGGGATAATAACATCACCACCTTATTCGATTGCTTTGGATTATGTTTCAAATGATGCTCATGCTCTAAAAGTATTAGGATATAAGTTGTCAGAAATTAGAGAAGAATTTGTCGGAGTAAGGGGACGTGGCCCAGAAAGAATTAATTTATATAATCAGGACATGAAAAAGAGTTATGAAGAAATGTATCGGGTACTTAAACCAAAAGGGTTTGCTGCCATCGTTATTGGAAATGCTACTTACATGCGCGAAGAGGTTAAAACCGTTGAATTTACGATTGATTATTGTCAAAATGTAGGTTTTAGATTGGTCAAAAATATAGATAAAATAATTTTTGGTCTTTATAATGTGATGCAAAAAGAAAATGTTTTAATATTTCAAAAACCATAAATAAATATGAGTAATGAACAAGAAAAATACATAAAAGAATTAGAGGAAACAATTTCCCAGTTCTTAAAACCATTAAAGAACATTCCGTTTAAAATTGCTATCAAAGCAATATCTGGTTGTAAAGTAATACCTTTTAATAAAAATAATCCGGACGATCAGCAGTTGTTAAAAGATTTAATTGAAGCAACAAAAATAGCTGCTAGGAATGCCAATCAGAAAGGGATATTTACAAGAAGAGAGAATGAAGTAGGAAATCATATCGAACCTTTTATGATTGAAGCTTTAAATCAAATCGGACTTGAAGCAGATAGGCCTGAAACAAAAGAAGGGAAAAAAAAAGCGATTGGTTATCCTGATATCTTCGTTTGGGATAGAAAAGGAAGACCAAACTATATTGAGTGTAAAACCTATAATGAAAGAAATTACCAGACCACACAGAGATCATTTTATTTTTCCCCTGCAGAAAGACCGACAGATTTTAAGGTCATTTATGATGCAAGACATTTGATAATCAGTTTCAAAATTGAAAACGCAGAACGAGAAGGAGAAAGGGCTTTTGTTCCTGTATACTATAAAATCTTTAGTACAGATAATCTTATTGGACAAATCAAACATGAGTTTAACTCTTCAAACAAACAAATGTATACAACTCAAGCTTTATTAGCCGAAGGCGATGTTTGATACTAAATATAGTATGGAAAATAAACATAAACATTTAGAATTTATCCAAGCAATAATTAATAGAATGGCAAACCATTCCTTTATAATGAAGGGTTGGGCTATTACATTGGTTGTTGCTTTATTTGTTTTAGTCCCAAAGCATCCTGATAAGAAGTGTATTGTGATTGCCTTTTTACCTGTTGTAGTTTTTTGGATTTTAGATGGGTATTTCTTATCTAGAGAAAGAAAGTTTCGGTACCTATATGATGAAGTAAGAAAGAAAAATGATAAGGAAATTGACTTTTCGATGGATGTATCTAATTTTAAGGAGTGGAAAATTAATTGGTTTTGTTCAGTTTTTTCTAAGACACTTTTATTTTTTTATATTTCTCTGGTCGGCGCTATGCTAATCGTGTATTATTTAATAAAATAAAATCATATGGCAAGACGAGTATTTTTCAGTTTTCATTACGAAAGAGATATCTGGCGGGCAAGTCAGATTAGAAATAGCTGGGTAACAAAACCAAATAGAGAATCAGCTGGTTTTTGGGATTCTGCATCTTGGGAAGCAGCGAAGAAAATAGGTGAGGACGCAATAGAAAGATGGATTAATAATCAGTTACATGGTACATCGGTGACAGTAGTGTTGATTGGTACTGAGACAAGCGAAAGGAAATATGTTAAATACGAAATTAAGAGAAGCTATGAAATTGGAAATGGCATGCTGGGGATTTATATCCATAATATGAAGGATCAATTTGGTAGAACAGATGTAAAAGGCAAAAATCCATTCGATAATTGGTATTTAAACAGAAATGGACATATAATTTATTTTTCATCTCTTTACCATACTTACGATTGGGTTTATGATAGAGGTTATAAAAATATAGGCGATTGGATAGAAAAAGCAGCAAGAGATGTTGGAAGATAACTCTGCCCTATTCATTACCCTGCATAAGCAGGACTTGGGCCGTGAGGCGTTTCTGAAAACCCCAGTCCTTTTAGAAAAAGACTGGGTACCAAAGCTGCCAAAAATTAAATCATTTTTAAGTGAAAAAAATTCGTCGCTCGTCCTAATAAAATTTTGCCGGCTTTGTCAGTTGGCATCAGCCAACTTTTCGGAAACTTTCGGCTGGATTGTTGCTATGTTGACGACAATTAAAAATTGTTGTCAGGATTTTCGTCAAAAAAGTTCGTATTTTGTCCAAATAGTACCACAAAAAGGGGCTTTAACAACTATAATTCAATTTATCATATATTTTTTATTTTAATTAATTTTAAAAAAATATAGACTTACATATCTCATTGATAGATTTTTATTTATCTAGTATCGTAATATTATAATAATTAAATAATATTATTTATTTAAATGAAAACATTTACGAAACAATTATAAGTAATACACGACCCCAAAAACAGAATTATGGATATTAGGTAGGATTAATAACGAAAATAACCTTGCCCTATTGATTTCAAATCCAACAAATAAAAATATACAATACACTACAAAAGATATATAAGAACAAAATATTCAACTGTATCAAGTAAATGATAATTCACAAGAGATTCAAAATATAATATTAGATGAACCGACGACAATAATTAAAAGTTATTCTATTCAGTTTTTAATTTTCCAAAAATAAAATAGAAAAAAATTTTTATAGAATATTATTAATATTTCAGAAAAATTTTTATTTAATTTTTTGTAGCGCAATATTAACCGCATCAAGCATTGGTTTTACTGAAATGTCAGAACCAACGGCGTTTTTCATCCATTCCTGAGGAATAATATTCCCTGCTGCACACATACGTTCCATTTCCGCACCAAGTTTTTTCCCTTCCAAATAGTTTTCAATTTGGAATTCTATAATATGACCAATTGCATAATTCGGGAGATATAAAGGATTATCAATCATATGGGAATATATTGCAAGTATTATCTGGTCTCTTAAACCAAATGCATCAGCGAAATATTTATTCCATACTTCTTTAGCAATTGAAATTACAGCTTGTTTGAGTTCTGCAGGCGTAGCATCAGGATGCTCATATAACCATTTCCAGACTTTTATATCAACAAGGGAAACGCCCATAATTTCATAGGTTTTCCAAAAATTATCAAGAATATCATAATACTTTTTATCAGGGTCAGTATCTTTTATACCCAGGACTTCAAGGTCTCTTGACTGAAAAACGAAAGCAAATGCTTCAGTAAAACTTATATTAGGAACACCAATAAGAGTATAGTAATCCATTTTATATAAAGTAAGTGTCTGTTCAACACAGTGCCCAAATTCGTGCATTGCAATATTATATCCTTTATAATTCATACCATCTTTACCTACTCTGGTTCTTAATCTGGCTTTAAATTTTTTAATTAAAGAACCTGTAGCATGTCCCGGGCCACGAGAAGGGTCAACCTGAATTTTATCTGCGATATATTTTGCGCTTTCTTCTGAAAAATCAAGTTTCAATAATATATTATATAAATCCGCTTCAAAAGCTTCCGGGGTTGGATATTTTGCTTTAGTAATTTTATCAAGTTCTGCTTCATCAATTGTGGATTTTTTTCTAAAACCAGTGTACCAGATATCAAAAGGTAATAAATCTCTATTAAGTCTCTTTTTTATAATATTAGCAACTTGTTTAACCTGTTCAGAACTCATCAACTCTTCATACATCTCCTCCACTTTTTTAAGAGATATTTCCCTGCCGCCTTCAAAGCTTCTTAGAATATGAGTTTTATAATCAGGATAATATTCATCATACATTCTCATTGCGTTGAATGCATTAAGAAACTTCTGATATCTCATATCATTTTCTCTTTGCAATTCGACTTTTTTATCATCTTTATAAGTTTCATTTGTATATGGATTCCATTTATATTGGGGAGAATTCACGATATCAGCAGGAATTTCCTGTAATATAATTCTTTCCATAACTTTATAAATCATTTTCTGTTTATCAAGGTCCTGCGGGTTTGTATATCGCGCTTTAATTTCATCTCTCAAACCCCAGTGACTTACAAGTTTCATATCATCAGGAAATAATTTTTGCATTTTATCATCAAGAAGATTTCCCATATAGATATTATATTCTGAGATATACTGGTCGGCATCAGTAAGAATATCACTTACTTTTTGATTTACATCAGCGGGGATTCTTGCAGTATAATTTCCAGCAAGTCTTGCATAGGCCCATTGTAATCTATTCCAATCTGCACCAAGAGTTTCTCTTTCTTGAAGTGAATATTTAGGGAAATTTAATAACACCAGAAAGATATATTTATTTGCAAATAAATCATCATATAAATGCGCAAAAGGATTATAGCTACCCATAATTAAATCAATTGGTTCGGTTTTCCCCCAGTCTAAATCTATAGGTAATCTTAATTCAATCATCATTTCATTTAAATAACCATTAAGGATTTCATTATAATATTCAAATTTATCAAATAAATATTTCTGTTTATTCTCATCTCCGGCAAAATTTTCTATACAAAATTTTTTAAACTCTTCAACATTACCATCAGATTCCTGCCAGAATTCTGCTACCTGATTAACACCTTTTTGAATTCTAAACTTTTGAGTATCACCATATTGAGATAATAAAATATTTATTACTTCTTTTATGGTCTTTTCATCAATTACACCTTTTTTGACCTGTGAAAAGCCAGAAATGGTTAATACTAACAGAAATAATAAAACGGTTTTAAATAATGTTTTCATATTTTTTATCCTTTAGAATTTTTTTTAAAGAGTTAATTAAATATTTATATTGTTCAATTGTATTATATGCCTGAGACGCTATTCTTAAAATTCTGTTTGGAGGCTTTTCCCAATATGTTACGATTACTTCAATATTAAAATCGTAGTATAAAATATCCTGCAGTTTACTTCTATTATTTGTAATATAATAATTGATTTGTTTGTCTTCAAAAAAAGGAATCCCATACATTGTACCTGTCATATCTTCAGGATAAGGCAATTCGATATTAAATTCATCACAAATCATTTTACCTGCTGTATAAGCTAATTTATGGTTCCTTCCCAATAAACCTTTTAACCCATCCTTATGGAGAGAGCTAAGAAATTTAATTGCTTTTGGAATGCAAAGGAATGATGTAATATCCAAAGTCCCCTGCCATGAGAATTCCAGCTGAAATTTATTTACAGTATCATTGTTAGTATACCTACTTGTAACTAATGGATGAATAGAATCCTGATATTCTTTTTTAACATATAAAAAAGCAGAACCTTTAGGTGTGCATAGCCATTTATGACAATTTCCTGTATAAAATTCCGGATTAATGCTTTTTATATCTAAATCTACCATCCCAACAGTATGAGCGCCATCGATAAGAACATCAATATTATACGAATGCAAAATATCAGTAATTTCTTTAACAGGGAAAACAATCCCTGGTATGGAAGATATGTGATCTATAAGAGCAAGTTTTGTTCGCGGAGTAATAGCAGATGAAATCAAGGAAATAACCTGTGATTTATCATTTATAGGTAAATTTATTTTTACCTCATTAACAAACAGAGAATTTTTCTTCGCGACAAAATTAACAGCGTTCCTGCAAGAAGGATAAATTTGATTAGTAATAAGAATCTCGTCACCTTCTTTAAAATTATAAGATTTTAAAATTGTATTGACCCCGGTAGTTGCATTATTTACGAATACTAAATCATCATAATCGCAATTTATTAAATCGGCTAATGCCTTTTTAGATTGATAATATAACTCTTCATATTCTCTTAAAAAAAATCTAACTGGTTCACTTTCAAGTTTTCTTCTTAAAGAAAACTGTTTTTTTAGAACTGGTTTAGGACAAGCGCCAAATGAACCATGATTAAGAAATACTATATCCTTATCCAAACCCCAGTACTTTATATACTTCGAATAACCATTTCTTTTCATCCGGAAGAAATTTTATTTATAAAATTTTTATTAACTTTTCTAAATTTCCTTTTATAGATTGTAATTCCTGATTAGTTAATTTTGTTCTGATTTTCTTTTCACATTCACTTAATAATTCTTCAATTTCATCTTTAACTTTCAGACCTTTTGATGATAAGGAAATAATATTACATCTTTTATCTTTTTTATGTTTTTCTTCTTTCAAATAACCCCGGTGGATCAGTTTGCTTATCACTCTACTACCACGGGAAGAAGATAACCCCATTTTAGCAGAAAGATTCTGGCATGTTAATTTTTCATTTTTATCTATTGAAAGTAAGGCATTAAATTCCGATGGTGATAATTTTATTTTTAATCTAATGTTATCTAATTGAGTTGAACAATTATTCTTAAGTATTGATAATGCTTCAATTATTTTCATATTTTTTTATTGCTACTAACAAATATATTAATGCTTATTTTTTCAAACAATACATTAATGATTGCGTATAACTTTAAATAAAATTATTATAAGTTTTACTTAATTGATTGCAGATTCGCAATAATAAAGGAGTTTGTAATCTGTTATATAATTCTTAATAAAAAACCCTTTGATTATTTAGCCAAAGGGTTTTATTCTTTAAATAACTTATTTTAGCAATTCGATTGATTACTTTATCAGCATCATTATCTCTATATCAGTAAATCCGTATGTTTCAAGTCTGTAGAAATAAACACCACTCGCTAATTCAGAACCATTAAACTGAACTGTATAGATACCCGACGCTTTTACCATATTTAGTAATGATTTTATTTCCTTACCAAAAAGGTCAAAAATTTTTAATCTAATAAATCCCTGTTTCGGTATTTCAAATCAATTTTTGTTGTAGTATTAAATGGGTTTGGATAATTATCACTCAAACAATATTACAATATGCTTTAAACTAAAAAAAATAAAACTATGAAAAATTTTGTTATTTATATAAAGGAAATTAATCATTAAATTAACTAAAGATTGAACTTTATACTTAATAATTTGTTAAGAATAATAAATTCATATTATTGAAATATTATGAAGAAAAAATCAAAGATTTCTAAAAAGCGTAAAAGTTCAAAAACTGAATATATACAACAACCTGAAGTATATACTTCTGACAATCCATTGTTCTGCACGGAATGTGACCATGATTTAGATATCTTTTGGTTATCAGAAAGAGCCAAAAATACCGAAGCAGTAAAGAAGAACCATGAAAGATGTGTACAAACAGGAAAATTCAAAGGGGAACTTTGTGCCAAAATGTTTATTATAAATGATGAAGACATAGATTTGTGGCTAAAAGAAGATTAAAAATATAAAGAGATATTTATATATCCATTCAAAAATTCAACAATTAAGGTAATCGTTTAAGTAATTTAATTATTCATTTTATTTTTATATAAATTAAATTATTTTGGATATTTAAGCGCGGTTGGCGGAACTGGCAGACGCGCTAGACTTAGGATCTAGTGGGGCAACCCGTGGGGGTTCGACTCCCCCATCGCGCACAAGATAAGTAATATTTAAAAATGAATAATAAAACACAAACAAAAACATCTCAACCAAGATGTTCTTTCTGTGGAAGGACAGCTGATAAGGTTACCAGTATGATAAAGGGACCTGCTAATGAAGGCGGAAAATCTGCTTATATTTGTGAAATCTGTGTAGGTACTGCAATGCAGATTATTAAGATGAGTTTAACAAATAATACCGATAAATCAGTCGCAAAACTTAAGTCTAATTTTACTCCAGCCGGAATTAAAGCATTTTTAGATGAATATGTTATAGGACAGGATAGAGCAAAGAAGTCCCTTGCTGTTGCTGTTTATAATCACTACAAACGAATAGATACAAATAATTTTATCACATTAGATGAAGTTGAGATAGAAAAGAGTAATATTCTTTTAATAGGTTCAACCGGAACGGGAAAAACATATTTAGCTCAGACACTGGCAAAATTTTTAAATGTACCTTTTGCAATTGCTGATGCAACAACATTAACAGAAGCAGGATATGTAGGAGATGATGTAGAATCTATACTAGTAAGATTATTACAAAATTGTAATTACGATTTAGCAAAAGCAGAAAGAGGGATTATATATTTAGACGAAATAGATAAAATATCGAGAAAGAGTGAGAATGTATCAATTACCCGGGACGTTTCCGGAGAAGGTGTACAGCAAGCATTACTAAAAATAATAGAAGGAACTGTAGCGGGCGTTCCACCTAAAGGTGGGAGAAAACATCCGGAACAACCCCTAATTTATGTTAATACAAAAAATATATTATTTATTTGTGGCGGTGCATTTGATGGGCTTGAAAAAATAATTGAAAAAAGAATAGCTACAAGTTCAATTGGATTCGGTGCTCAGATACATGGTAAAAAAGATATAACAAAAGATGAAATTCTTGCAAAAGTAGAACCCGAGGATTTAATAAAATATGGATTAATCCCAGAACTTGTAGGAAGACTACCCGTTATCAGTACACTGGATACATTAAATAAAGAAGCGTTATTAAATATACTAACGGTTCCCAAAAACGCAATAATTAAACAATTTAAAAAATTATTCCGTATGGAAGGTGTAGAACTGGAATTTAAAGAAGATGCATTAGAAGCAATTGCCGATATAGCAATTAAAAGAGGCACAGGAGCAAGAGCGCTAAGATCAATTCTTGAAAATGTAATGCTTGACATCATGTATAAAGTACCTTCCAAACAAAATATAACTCATTGTATAATTACAAAGGAAGTTGTTGTAGATAAAAAAGAGCCGGTATTTCTTAATACAAACAAAAAGGCGATGGCATAATAAATTTATCTGAATTGTTGGAATTATTTGCATCTGAAGAAATAAATTTACGGGGATATTTAGAATAAATTTTTTTAAAAATACAATCTTCTTGTATATAATTTAAATCTTTTTATTATTGTACTTTATTACATTTTAAAAGGATTAAAAATAGTTTTATCTTATTTTCATAAATATAATATTTCAAACTATTTATTACTGATTAATATGGTACTTTAAAATATAATTAATTAAATGTTTAATTACATTTATATTAACGATAATTAATTTTATTTTTTGCAATGGAAAGTAAAATGAGCGAAAATTATAAAAGTTCAGAAGAAATAAGAAATAGTTTTTTAGAATTTTTTAAGAAAAAAGGACACAAAATAATACCATCCTCATCACTAATTCCATACGAAGACCCGACTTTACTTTTTACTAATGCAGGTATGAATCAGTTTAAAGATGTTTTTCTTGGAATAGGAACCCGTGAATATACCCGATGCGCTAATACGCAAAAATGTATAAGGGCAGGTGGTAAACATAATGACCTTGAAGAAGTTGGACTTGATGGATATCATCATACTTTTTTTGAAATGCTTGGTAACTGGTCATTTGGAGACTACTATAAATCAGAAGCAATAAGATGGGCATGGGAACTTCTCACAGATGTATGGAAATTGCCTAAAAACAGACTATGGGCAACAGTTCATTTTACAGATGATGAAGCTTATGAAATATGGCTGAATGAAACAGATATAGATAAAGCACATATATTAAGATTTGGTGATAAAGATAATTTCTGGGAAATGGGAGAAACCGGACCATGTGGACCGTGTTCTGAAATACATTATGATTTAACTGAAAACCTATGTAAAGCGGAAGACATAAATGCAAATTTGGAAGATGTAATAGAAATATGGAATCTGGTTTTTATTCAATATAACAGAAACGAGAATGGTGAGCTTACTCCCCTACCTAAAAAGCACATAGATACCGGTATGGGATTTGAGAGAATTGTAAGGGTGTTACAAAATAAAAAATCCAACTACGAAATTGATATATTTGAAAAAATAATCAGTAAGATTACTGATTTAATAAAAATAGAATATGCTGGTGAAAATATTTCTCCAATTAATGCAATAGCTGATCATTCAAGATGCCTGATTTTTGCAATTGCTGATGGAGCAATTCCATCAAATGAAGGTCGTGGCTATGTATTGAGAAGAATACTAAGAAGGGCATCCAGATTATCACGAAAAATAGGATTTAATGATTCATTCATATACAAACTTGTACCGATAATTGCAGAAATATACAAGCATATATTTCCTGAATTAAAAGAAAAACAGGAATTCATTGAAAATATTATAAAGTCAGAGGAAGAAAACTTTAATTTAACTTTAGGAAGAGGTATAGAATTATTTAACGAAGTATATGAAAAAATAAAAAGAGAAAGAAAGAAAATCTTTCCCGGAGAAGAAGCTTTTAAACTTTATGATACTTATGGTTTTCCACTTGACCTTACTCAAGTTATGTCGAAAGAGAAAGGTTTAGAGGTAGATTTGGAAGGATTTGAAAAAGAAATGGAAATGCAAAAAGAAAGAGCAAGAAATGCAAGAAAGTTAAAGGATGAAGATATAAATACTGAAATTGCAGAAATCAATGCAAAAATTAAAAATTATGAACTTAACTATAATCCTTATGATATTAATCCCGATGGAATAAAAACAAAAATAATAGATACATATAAAATTGGAGATAAAACAATAGTTATACTCGAAACGAATCCTTTCTATGCTGAATCCGGAGGGCAAATAAGTGACACAGGAAAAATCATTCTACCTGACGGAAAAGAATTAAAAGTAATTGATGTAAAAGCGAAAAATATTTTGATTCTGGAAACAGATAATAATATTGAAATACCGAAAACAGAAGTAATAGCATTAATTGATTATGAAAGAAGAAAAGATATACAACGCAATCATACAGCAACACATCTTTTGCATGAATCTCTAAGGAGAGTACTTGGAGAGCATATAAAACAAATGGGTTCTCTTGTTTCGGATGAATACTTAAGATTTGATTTTCCACATTTTAAGAAATTAACCCACAAAGAAATTGAATTAATAGAAAATTATGTAAATGAAAAAATAATTGAGAAAATTGATGTAAATGTGATTAATGAGTTAGATATAAAAAAAGCAGATGAAATCCCTAATATCAGAAAATTTTTCGGAGATAAATACGAAGATAAGGTACGGGTAGTAATAGCAGGTGAAGATTTTAGCGCTGAATTGTGCGGAGGTACACATGTAAGGAATACATCTGAAATAGGATACTTTAAGATAATAAAAGAAGAAAGCGTTGCCGCAGGTGTAAGAAGAATATTTGCAGTTACCGGAAGAGGAAATATTAAATATTTAAAGGAAAAATTACTTTTAAATATTAATTATTTAAATGATATAAGGAAAGAGACTTCCTCTGATTTAAGGAATAAATTTCTTAACTTAGAGAATCAAATTAATACTGCTGATTATGAAAATACCGAATTAATAAAATTTTTATATAAAGAATTTGACAATTTATCAAATGAACTGAAACAATTTCAAAAGAAATTAGAAGAAGAAAAGAAAAAATCTGATAAAGAATTAAAGCGTAAAAATATTGAACGCGTTAATGAAGAAATTGATGCTGCTATATCAAATCCTGAATCTATTGATGATGTAAAATACATAGCAAAACAGGTAACATTAAATAATATGGATGAGTTAAGGGAAGTTGGAGATAGATTAAGAAAAAAATTTAAAGATGGTGTAGGATTATTGGCACTGGTCGCAGAAGGCAAAATAAACCTGCTTTGTACAATCGGAGACGATATACTCAGTAAAAAAAACTTAAATGCAGGAAAAATAATCAATGATGTTGCAATTCAACTTGATGGAAAAGGCGGCGGAAGACCACAAATGGCAACAGCAGGAGCAACAGATTTAGAAAAATTAGAAAATACATTAATAAATTTTAGTAATATTTTAAAAAAATATTTATAAGTTATGAAAGCAGTAATTCCAGTTGCAGGGTCAGGAACAAGACTCAGACCACATACGCTGACAAAGCCAAAAGTATTAATGACAGTTGCCGGAAAACCAATGATATATTACATTATAGAACAATTAATAAGGGAACAGGTAGTTTCAGAAATAATTCTGATTACCGGTACAATGAGTGATATGTTGAAAAAATATTTGAGAAAAGAGTTTAATTTCAAATTCACTTTTATAAATCAGGAAAAACCTTTGGGGCTCGGACATGCAGTATATTGCTCAAAACCAGCATTCAAGGATGAAAATATGTTAATTATTCTTGGTGATACTTTATTTGATGTATCGTTGAAAGAAATATGTGCAAGTAATTTTTCTGTTATTGGAGTTAAGCAAGTGGAAGATCCTAAAAGATTTGGAGTAGTTGAAACTGATAAAGATGGTTTTATAACAAAATTTGTGGAAAAACCAGCATCCCCCGAAATATCACCTTCAAGGAATGCAATAGTTGGTATATATAAAATAGAAAATTCTAAATTGTTATTTGAAAGTCTCGAATATTTAATCGACAGAAATATTCAAACAAATAATGAATTCCAACTCACTGATGCCCTTAGTAAATATTTAGAAAGCGGTGAAAAGTTAATCACATTTCAGGTAGATAACTGGCTTGATTGTGGAAAGAAAGAAACAATACTTGAAACAAATGCTTATTTATTAAGAAAGATGAATCTCACATACAGTATTAAAGGTAGTTTGATAAATAACTATTGCTATATAGGAAAGGATGTTAAAATAATAAACAGCATTATAGGAAATTATGTTACAATATCAGATAATTGTGTCATAGAAAATTCTATCATAGTTAATTCAATATTAGAAAAAAACTGCAGGATAGAAAATTCCATTATAATGAATTCACTACTTGGGGAACATTCAAAAGTTAAAGGGAAAAGAAATGAATATAGTATAGGTGATTTCAGTGAGATTGAATTATAGAATAATTACAGGGTAGAAAATCTCTCAGGAATACGAATAAGGAATAGTGAATGCAAAAAACATAATAAGAATTCCTATTATAATAATTGATAACACAATTAATACAACATTAACTATTCCCAACCACATACCAGCAAGCGCCATACTTTTATTTTCCGGGGCTGACCTGTTCTCTTTTATATCATTCAATTCACTTGCTCCAAGGATCCAAGCAACTATACCAAATATTAAGGGGCAAACTATATAAGAAAGAATTCCGAAAATTAAAGCGAGTAATGCTTTTGTACTTGTTTCAGACCTATTGTAACTTTGATATTGTTTTTGTTGCGGATAATTTTGTTGTGTATAATCTTCCTGCATAACTTTAATTATTATTTTTTAAAAAATACTTTAATAAATATAATTTCTAATATTATAAATATTATTGCAAGGTATAAAAAAAGATTGGTTAAGTCTTTCCCGGTTCGGTTTTCATATAAAATATCTTCCAATTTATTGATATCTTTAACAACACTTATCTTCTGAAATCCAAGATTTTCTAATTTGGATTTCATTTCCTTATCGTCAAGATATTTAATTTCACTTTCGGTTGTATCAATATTAATAGTGAAAAATTGCTTCTTCAAACCTGAAGAATCACTAAGAAAATAAATCCCGGGGTTATTTAATTCCTTAGTTGCTGAAATCGAAGCAAAGCCCTTATGAATTTTTTCTGAATGAATAATAGTATTGTCAATTTTTTTAATAAAATCATAATCTGACATTGCATATATAATCCCGGTTTTACCAGTGATTATATTATTGGAAAAATTCTTATTTGATAAATAATAAATGCTTTTTATAATTAAAACAGGAAATATATCACTTAAAGGAAAATCCGACATTAATAAATTTGATGATACTGCAAAAAGTAATACCGGTGAATAAGCATCAGAACTTTCAGACAGAAAATAATCTTCATCATTTATCTTAATTATTGGTATAGCATCTCTTGGATTACTTAACTTGTAATATTTAGATATTTGTGGAGAATTTTTCAGGAATATTTCAGAATTATCTTTATTTTTGAATTTAAATATCCCTTCGGAGATATAATGATTGAATTCAGAAAATTTTAATTTTATTTCATCTTTATTATAAACATCAATTAATTTCTGTAACTTAATTGAAGAAATTAACTGGAGAAAAGAATTAAAATTATCTATATCAACATTAATGGATGGAAAAATCAATATTCCCCCGCCATTTTCATGATAGTCTTTAATTTTAGAAATTTCTTCATTATTCAGATTACTTTTACAGTTGATTATTAAAACATCATAATTAGAAAGATCTTTTGGTAATTTATTGGAAGTCTCAGAAACAATAACTTCCCTGCTCTGAATTGAATTGAAAGACTTAATTGCAATATTAAGAAATTCAGAATCCTTTATATTTTCGCCATATATAAAAACTTTTATTTGCTGCGGAAGATTAAATATGTAATAATATTTATTGTCTTCAATAAAATCATCATAAGTATTGTCTATATTTTGTATATCTGCAATTATATAAAATAAGTTTTTAATTTCAGGGGTAAAATTAAAATCTATGTTTTGAATCTCTTCAGGCTGGAAAGTTAAATACTTTTCTAAAACCAAACTATCGTTGCAGAAAATATTCAATCTCTTATTAGTTACCTGATTATTATTGAAATTTTTTATTCGTAATTTAAATTTTGATTCTGTATATGTATCAATAATACCAGACAAATTTTCAATACCTAATAAACCGATATTGCTCGTTTCTCGTTTTAGTACAGGTATAAGATAAAAACTGACATTTTTAAGCGGTGAATTTTCGTCCAGCACAAAACTTTCCTGCCTGAAATTTATTTCCTGAAAATCTGACAGAATAAAAATTTCCAAATAACTTTCCGGAATTCTTTCTCTTATACTTTCTACTGTTCCAAGTAAAGAAAAAATTGAGAACGGTGTATATGATATTTTGAAAATATTAGAATCAATTAAATCTCTGTAATTAAACTCTGAATCAGAATTCAGAATTATTATATTATCAGTCGGATTAAAGTTTTTTAATATGTCAGATAAGATATCGCGTTCAGTCTCAATTAATTTTTTATCTCCCTGATAAACATTCATACTAAAAGAATTATCAACTAAAATTATACCAGTTTTATTTATAGAAGCATTCCCGTAATTTTCACTTTTTATAAATGGTTTTGAAAAAGATAAAACAAGAAATGTAATAATTAAAATTCTTATCAGCAGGAGGATTAATTCTTTAATTTTAATTTTATGTATTTCTTTCTCTTTTACTTCTTTCAAAAACATTATTGTACTGAATTCAATTTTTACAGCTTTCCTGAGATTTAGCAAGTGAATTATCAAAGGAATAAATACAGCGAGTAGTGCAATCAGTAAATATGGGTTCAAAAATGTCATAACTTCAGAAAACTAATTTTATTGTTTTTACAAGATTATCAATGTATTTTAGAAAAATAATGAAGTATAAAATTATATGAAATGATTTTATGAAGGAAAAACAAAAAGGAATTATATTTCTTAATGGTTGTATTCCAGGAAAGAACGTTTATAAACACTTTATAAAAAGAAATGATTATATTGTATTTGCTGATGGAGCTGCTGATTTAATGAAAAAGAAAAATTTAATACCAGATGTTATTTTAGGTGATCTTGATTCAGTTACAAACAATACATTAAAATATTTCCTTAACAGGAATGTAATTGTTATGAAATTTACTGACCAGGAGACAACAGATTTTGAAAAATCACTTTTGCATTTGGTGGAAAAAGGCATTAATGAAGTCATTGTCTTTGGTTATATAAGTTTAAGACCTGACCACACTTTAAATAATTTCAGTATATTGAAACGATATTATAGGAAAATGAATATCTATTTTATAGATGAAGATTATATGACTAATTTTATTAAATACAAAACAAGGTTTAAATATAAAAGAAATAATGTAATATCACTCTTACCTTTTCCCTACGCTAAAGGAATAACAACCAAGGGCTTGCAATATCCACTTAATAACGAAGACTTAACACTTGGAATTCGCGAAGGGACTCTAAACTATTCTATATCAGATAATATCTCAATTTCATTTATTGAAGGTGATTTACTATTGATAAGAAAACATTTCTTTTAATACGATATGAACTCTATTAATCTTGAAATTGGAGATTATATTGTCATAATTGCTTATTTTTTAGTCTGTATTTTTTTAGGTACAACAACGAAGAAAAGCGATGATAATTTAACAGATTATTTAATAGCAGGCAGAGCTATAACATTGCCTGCTTTTGTTGCAACACTTGTTTCAACTTTTTACGGAGGAATTCTTGGAATTGGAGAATTTACATATCGATATGGTATATCAAGCTGGTTACTTAATGCACTACCCTACTATATTTTCATTTTAATATTTGCCTTCTTTTTTGCAGAAAAAATAAGAAAATCTGAATTAAGAACTATTCCTGAAAAATTAGAGCAATCGTTCGGTAGTAAAGTGAGTTTCTTTGGTTCAATAATGATTTTTTTCCTTACTACACCAGCACCATACTTATTAATGCTTGGCGTGTTAGTACAAATGGTTTTTTCGATTGATTTATGGATTGCTATGCTAATAAGTATATTTGTTTCTATAGTATATCTTTTTAAGGGTGGATTAAAAGCAGATATAAGAGTAAATATATTAGAATTTATTGTAATGTTTGCAGGTTTCATTATGATATTACCATTTTGCTATTTTAAAATAGGAGGATTAGAATTTTTAAAAAGCAACTTACCACAAAGTCATTTTTCGCTTAGCGGAAGTCATAGTACGTTATATATAATAGTTTGGTTTTTTATAGGATCATGGGCATTAGTTGATCCATCATTTCATCAAAGATGTTATGCAGCAAAAACTACAAAAGTAGCAAGAAACGGGGTTTTAATTTCACTCTTTTTCTGGATTTTATTTGATTTTCTTACTGTAACAACCGGGTTATATTCGGCTTCTTATCTTAAAAATTTAAATAATCCGGTAGCAGCATATCCAACTTTAGCAGATAAAATTCTTCCACAAATATTAAAGGGATTCTTTTTTGCTTCACTACTTGCAACTATTATGTCAACATTTCATTCATATTTATTTATTTCAGCAACCACTTTCGGTAAAGATATAATGAAATCATTTCCGAGGTTTTCAAATAAATCTAATTATATTGAGTTATCCAAAGCTGGAATAATTCTTACATCTGCAATATCTTTTCTATTACCATTTATTATTCCCTCTGTGGTTGATATGTGGTATACAATAGGAAGTCTTGTAATACCACCATTACTTATAGCAATAATTTTTTCTTATACAAGTAAAAACTACATTCAAAAGAAATTTATATTGGTATCAATGATATCCTGTTTTTCTGTATCACTGTTCTGGTTTATTCACGGCAATCTCAAAAATAGCGAAAATGTATCTAGGTATTTACTGAATATAGAACCCTTATACCCAGGTCTGGGAGTCGGTATAATATTTATTTTAATGGGATTAGTTATTAATTTAGTAAGAAATGATAAACATAAGATTTAAAAATATATATTATGCAATTTCATTATTATTTTATCTGTTTTCAGCTTCGGTAATTTTTCCTCAAATAATTCCGGACAGTTCTAAAACAATACTTACTCTACCATTACACCCAAAAGAAAATTTAGATACAAATAAATTCAATATTTTCCCAAAGAAATATAACTACAAAAAAGTTGCACTCGTATTAAGTGGTGGTGGTGCAAGAGGTTTTGCACAAATTGGAGTTTTGAAGGCGTTAGAAGAAAATGGAATAAATTTCGATATTATTGTTGGAACAAGTATAGGCGCAATAATAGGCGGACTATATGCTACAGGTTATACTGCAAGTGAATTAGATTCATTAGCAAGGAATATTAATTGGGAAGAAAATCTTAAACTAACGAACAAATACAGCAGGCAACAACTTTTTCCCACACAAAAGAGTATTCAGGATAAAAGTATTCTCACTGTTTCATTAAAAGGATTTAAACCAATAATTCCGACTTCCCTATCGAGCGGTCAACAAATCACAGAAATATTAAATACAATATTTTTAAATTCAAGGCACAGACCTGACGAAAATTTTCAAAATTTAAGATATAAATTTTTCTCAGTAGCGACCGATTTAAATGTTGGAACACGAGAGATCCTTTCAAACGGAAATATTACCGAGTGTGTAAAAGCTTCCTTCACATTTCCGCTATTATATACCCCAATGAACATTAACGGAAAAATGTTAATTGATGGTGGTTTGACAGCAAATATCCCAGTGGACATTGCTTTAGAAAAAGGTGCTGATTATGTTATCACAGTAAATTCAACAAGTCCCTTAAAAACGGAGGAAGAGTTAAAAGAAAATCCAATAAATACTGCAGACCAGATTGTATCAATTACAATGGCAAGATTAAATGAACAGCAGTTGAAGAAATCAAATTTTACAATTACTCCCGATATCGGCAGACATAATGCTGAAGATTTCAGAAGTATAGAAAATTTAATATTTAAAGGCCGTGAAGCTACTATAGAATTAATTGATAAATTAAAAAACGCTCTTGATTCGCTCGAAGCAAATGCATCACCACAAAGAAATTACTTTATTATTAATCCAAAGGTAATTATAGAATCACAAATCGTACCTGAAAGCATAAAAAGTCATATAATTGAAGAACAGGAAAATAAGTTTGTGAAACATACAGATATTGAGAAAGCAATGCGAAAACTATATGACCTCGGATATTTTAAAAATTTGAGTGCCGAAATATACAGAAATGACGGGATTCTGATTTTAAAATATAAATTTGAAGAAAATCCGGTACTAAAATCAATAAAGACAAATTCGAAATTTGAATTTATCAATAATATATTGGATGAATTTGCAAATGAAAATACGAATAAAATAATTAACTACAGAAAGTTAGAATCATTATATGAATCGTTATTGGGTAAGCTTAAAGCAAATGGTTACAGTTCAGTAGATATCACAAAATTTTATTTCAACTGGGATAATAATACATTAGAAATAGAATTTGACAATGGATTATTAGATGATATTATTATAATAGGTAATAATAATACAAAATCAGAAATGATATTTTCTGAACTAACGATAGATAAGAAAAAACCGGTAATAGAATCCGATATATTAAAAAACTTGAGAAATTTATACAGTCTGAATTTATTTACACAACTAACATTCAATATTATAAATAAAGACAATAAAAAATTATTAATAATTAATTTAGTTGAAAAAAGCCCCAAGAATTTAAGTCTTGCAGTTAGAGCCGACAATGAAAGAAATCTTCAGGCATTTATAGATATTAGAGACCAAAATATATTCAAATCCGGTACTGAGGCAGGATTTTCTATAATAGGTGGGTTAAGAAATTTAGATTTAAAATTAGAAATAAACAGATATAAAATATTCAAAACAGATTTTACGGTAAACATTTCAGGATACTATTCATTTATAGACCACTATTTGTATAAAGAAGAGCAATCTGAAAGTTCTTTTTCAGTAATTCAATTAGGAGAATTTAAAAATATTAAATTTGGCTGCAGTTTTCTGATAGGTACTCAACTGGAAAAAATCGGAATTGTATATTCTCAATTGTTGATAGAAAACACGCTTACAAGAAATATAAGCAATACAAATTATGATATTGAAACAAGAATTTTTAAATTAAGATTTGGTGGTAAAGTAGATACACAGGATGAATATCCTTTCCCAAATAAAGGAACAATAATCGAATATTATTATGAAACTGCACAAAACCAATTAAGAGGCTCTGAAGCTTATTCAAAACTTTATTTAGATTTCGAGCATTATTTTCAGATTGATAAATCATTATCATTAAAACCGAAATTTGTTTTTGCATTTGCAGATAATACTACACCTTTCACAGATTGGTTTTTTATGGGCGGAGAAAATAACTTTATGGGAATGGTCGAAGATGAACTAAATGGAAGACAACTCTTTATATCATCAGTAGAATTCCGATATAAACTACCTTTTAAAATATTCTTCGATACTTATATCTCTTGCAGATATGATTTAGGTAGAATCTGGAGTAATACCTCAGATATAAAACTAATAGATTTAAGACACGGCTTCGGAATGTCAGCAATATTTAATACACCATTAGGGAAAGCAAGTTTTTCTGCAGGAAAGTGCTTTTTTATAAAAGAGGATAAAAAAAATACTATTATTTGGGGTCCAAATACATTTTATTTTACAATAGGATATGATTTATAAACAAAAATTCTTATTAAAAACTAATTAATTTGATATAAAAAATAAAAAACTACATATTTGTAAAAAAAAGATTAAAAAATGATTCAGAGATATACAAGACCGGAAATGTCCAATATATGGTCAGATGAAAATAAATTCAAAATCTGGCTAAAAATAGAAATCTTAATATGCGAAGCATTAAATAAATTCAAAATTATTCCTGATAAATCGCTCGAAAATATTAAGAAAAAAGCAAAATTTGATATTAAAAGAATTAATGAACTGGAAAAAGTAATAAAACATGATGTTATTGCATTTTTAACCAATGTTGCAGAAAATGTGGGAGAAGATTCTAAATACATTCATTTAGGAATAACAAGCTCTGATATATTGGACACAACACTTGCATTACAAATGAAACAAGCCGGAGAAATTATAATCAAAGATTTATTAATGCTTAAAACTGTACTTAAACAAAAAGCAAAAAAATACAAATATCTGCCACAAATTGGAAGAACACACGGAGTACATGCTGAACCAATAACACTTGGTTTAAAATTTGCAAACTGGTATGATGAAACAAACAGAAATATAGAAAGAATGGAATATGCAATAAAAACAGCAAGTGTTGGAATGATTTCCGGAGCTGTCGGAACTTATAGTTATTTATCACCTAAAGTTGAAGAATATGTTTGCAGGAAACTTAAATTAAGAACCCCAAAAATCACTTCACAAATAATATCAAGAGATATACATTGTCAATATATAAATACGATAGCGATAATAGGTGCAACTCTTGAAAAAATAGCCTTAGAAATAAGACATTTACAAAGAACTGAGGTTCTCGAACTGGAAGAAAGTTTTACAAAAGGACAAAAGGGATCATCTGCTATGCCCCACAAGAAAAATCCAATAACAGCAGAACAAATATGCGGACTGGCAAGAATATTAAGAGCAAATTCAATACCTTCATTAGAAAATGTAGCACTCTGGCATGAAAGAGATATTTCCCACTCTTCAGTAGAAAGGATAATACTCCCGGATTCTACTATTCTATTAGATTATACTTTAAATAAAATTGCTAACTTACTTAAATATATAGTAGTTAATAAAAATAATATAAGTAATAATTTAAAGCTTTTAAATGGAATCTATTTCTCTCAAACTGTGATGTTGAAGTTAATTGAAAAAGGATTGACAAGGGAAGAAGCTTATAAAATAATACAGGAAATTTCATTTAAATGCTGGAAGAATAACACTGATTTTAAAAATGAACTTATTAAAAACAGGAAGGTTACTCAGTTACTTTCTGTTAAGGAAATAGAAACTATTTTTGATTTGAAAAGATTTTTAAAGAATATTGATTATATATATTCCCGTCTGAATTTATAACTTAATTTTCTCATAATTTCTTCTTAGCTCAATTACCTTACCAAGAATCTTAAAAGGTCTATTGATAATTGATTTATAAAATGGATTTGAAGCTTCAAGATAAATCCTGAATGTATTCTTTCTTAATTTTTTAACAGTTGCTTCTTCGTCAATAAGCGCAATTACTATATCCCCATCTTCTGCAGTATCCTGCTTTTTAACAACTACAATATCACCATCATAAATGCCTGATTCTATCATACTATCTCCCTGCACTTTTAATGCAAAATGCATCTTTTGTCCATTCGGGGTTTTTTCAATTGTAATATACCCGTTAATATTTTCATTTGCAAAAATAGGCTCTCCGGCAGCAACATTACCATAAATCGGAATTAAATCAAATTCATTTAAATTTGGTTTTGAAACACCTTCTGAATTCCTGATTATTTTAATCCCTCTTGCTGTATCTCTTCTTCTTTCTATATAACCTTTTCTTTCAAGAGCGTAAATATGGTCCTGCACGGTACCTATAGTTAAATTAAAATATTCAGTGATTTCTTTCAATGTGGGTGGATAGTTATTTTCTCTTAAATATTTTTCAATATAATCAAGAATCCTTTTTTGCTTTTTAGTTAATTTATGCATAATTAAATATGGTATTAATAAAAATTAATGTCAAGTAAAAAAAAATTTCAAATTTTTATTAATATTCCATATTCTGATTTTTTTTGTAATTTTCTACATACATAATATAATTCATCGCCCTTTGTTTTATAGAAGCAATTTCTTCTAAAGATAAATCTCTAATTATTTTACCAGGAACACCGGCTACAAGAACGCCTTCCGGCACTATAAAATTCTCTTTAATTAAAGTACCAGCAGCAATTAAAGAATTTGAATTAATAGTGCAATTATCGAGTAATAATGCACCCATACCGATAAGAACAGAATCTTTTATATTACATCCATGAATAATAGCGCCATGCCCAATAGAAACAAACTTCCCAATCATTAATGGATATTTTTTATAAGTTACATGTAAAATTGCTCCATCCTGAACATTTGTTCCTTCCCCAATTCTTATGTAATTCACATCTCCTCTGACTACACAATTAAACCATACACTAACATTTTTTTCAAGCACAACATCGCCAATGATAATGGAGCCATCACCAATAAAAACACTTTCATCAACTTTTGGTTTTATCCCTAAATATGTTTTAAGCATTAATAAAAGAATTTATTAATATTCTATTCCTTTTCTTGCAACAATGCCACAATCAAAATAATGTTTAATCTTTCTCATTTCAGTTATTAAATCGGCGCTATCCCTGAGTTTTTTCCAGATTTTTAATCCAGTTAAAATTAATTCAAAATTTCTATTTTTATTATACAATTCGATTATTCTTTCAACCTGACTTTTCTTTATTAATCCTGTTGAGACAGCAGAAATTATTTCATCAAGTATTAAAATATCCTGCTCGCCATTATTGATCATTTCCTCAGCAATTTTCAGACCTCTTTTTGCTTCCTCAAAATCCTCTTTAATATTTTTAAACCTGAAAATGCCTTTATCGTTTATTCTCATAATACCAGTGTTATAAATATCAATTTTAAAACCTTTTTGCTTTAAAGAATTTATGATATTAACATCTGATGAAAAGTTACTATCTCCTTTTTTATCAAATTGAATTATTGTAACCTTTTTTCCTGAACCGAGCGAACGAAAAGCCAAACCTAAAGCAGCTGTGGTTTTACCTTTTCCATTACCAAAATAAATATGTATAAAATTCATTTTATCTCTTATTTTTGGCTTATTCATTTAACTAAAAAAATAATTTACAAAACAATTTAAACTAATTAAATATGGATATTTTTGCTATAACATTTCTTAATGGCATAGGATATCCTTCAATTACAGAATAATCAGTATTTGTAATATTATTGATTTCAAATGATAAACGCAATTTAATATAACCAAAATAAATATTATAAAATAAATTCGCGTCAAGAACGCCTGCAGGATTAAGGGAATTATTGTTTTCAGAATCTGTATATCTCTTTCCAATTAAGTTATAAAATAAATTTATTCCGATATCCTTATAACAAAAACTTAAATTAGACTTCAGAATGTTTAATGGAACATTTGGTAATTGTTTATTTACTGATAAGTCTCCCTGAAAATCCTCATTTATTTTCTTTGCGTAATTAAAAGTATAATTAAACTCGAAATTTAATGAAATATCAGTATTAATTTTGTAATTTGATTTTAAAGAAGCAGAAATAATATTTGACTTTGATTTCCCAATATTAACAGGAGAATACATACCTAATTCAGGATTATAAAGCCAGGTAATTTTGTTTGTCATCAATATATTAGTATATGATAATTCAATCAGATTCTCACCAAATAAATTTATTCCGTAAATAAAACCAATATCGAAATTAACAGCGGATTCCGGTTTTAAATTTTTATTTCCACCGGGGACCCAATACAAATCATTAAAAGTAGGAATTCTCCCGTTATTACTTAGGCTACTTCTGATATGAAAATTTATGTTATAAAAAGGTTTATAATTTATTCCAATTTTAGAATATATTTTTTTATAATCAACATCAGAAGCAGATTCAAATCTGATGGATGGAAAAATTCTAAAATTATTTATAATGCTATATTCTCCGGTTAAAAAAATACTTGATAAAGTTCTTCTAATATCTTTTAATGATTCACTTTCAAATTTGTTATAATTTAATTCTACCCCTGAATATATTTTTATCTGATTAAATGATTTTGAAGCATCTAACTGAAAAACATAGTTTTTATTATTATAATAATCTCTGAACAAAGAAACAGCTTCATAGTTAATAATATTTTCCTGATATGCCAATTGAGTTTTCAAAAAGAAATCTTCTCTTTTGTTAAATACAAATTGTAATATATTA
This sequence comes from Candidatus Tepidiaquacella proteinivora, assembly GCA_013348845.1. Taxonomy (GTDB): domain Bacteria; phylum Bacteroidota; class Ignavibacteria; order Tepidaquicellales; family Tepidaquicellaceae; genus Tepidaquicella; species Tepidaquicella proteinivora. The sequence continues at coordinate 596,673 of CP054675.1, forward strand.
TCAAAATTTCTATCTTTTTGTTTTTCAGTAAGCATAAAGAAAGAATTTAATGCAGATGGTAAGTTTCTATCTAAAACATAATAATAGCCATAATATTTTATTTTAAGACTTTTAGAAATTTCAAAATCAGAGTTCAGAAATATTTTATCACCAGTGAATGAGGCATTTTCTCTTTGTCTTTTTTCATTATATACTCCGTTAAAAAAGAAATAATCATAATTATTATTAGATTTTTCTTTTGAATATCCAACATTTACAAAACCATTTTTATTTAAAAATGTTGAATTAATATTCAAAAAATAATATCCATAATTACCAGCACTACTATTTACACGCCATAAGAAATTATATTTTTTTTCATTTTTAAAATCAAATTCTTCAGTTCTAATGTTTATAATTCCCCCTGATGCATCAGAGCCATAAAGCGAACCCATTCCCCCACTAATTATTTCAACCCTTTCCACATTTTCCATTGGAATCATAGATAAATCTACCTGAGAATTTTGTTGTGAATTCAATTTAACTCCATTTAATAAAACTGCGGTTTGTTCTGCACCCAATCCGTTAAAAGATATTGTTTTTAAAGAATTAATTCCGGCATAAGATTTCAGATGGATTCCCCCGCAATAATTAATTACATCATAGAGTTTTCCACCATTAAGATTATTAATTTTATCTTTTGTAAAAATTTTAACATCCGCAGGAGAATAATAAAGTGAATGAACTACTTTATTACCATAGACAACAATTTCATCAGTTTTGTAAATTACAGAATCCTGCTGTGCAAAAGCAGAAACAGAAAGAAAACAAACTAAAAGAAAAAGTTTTACTTTGTAACACATAACATTATATTTTAATTAATTAAAAAAAAATCCTTTAGTTTTCAAAATCCAGTAAAGATTTTGAAGGCTAAAGGATTCCTTAAAACTCTTCACAATCTTTACCTGGAAGATTGGATGAAGAAACTCTTCAGGATAGGTCTCCTGACTTCAGTAAGACTTTCGTCTCCCATTTCACCTTCCCATCCAGATGGACAGTGGATAAAAAGAAATGGTTTCACTGTTACAGTTGCGCGGACAGTTCCGGACTTTCACCGGATTCCCTTTATAAACATCCTGAAGATATGAGAAAGAACTTTTTATGTATTTAAACTGCTAATAATAAGAATGAAAATCAAGTATAATTTTTCTATCTTTCAAATGAAGTAATCTGTATTTCACACCTGCCATATCAAACATTTTCTTAGAAGCTTTTACACTATCGGTATCTTTATATTTATCTGATAAATATAATATCTCTTTAATTCCTGATTGAATAATAAGCTTTGCACATTCATTACAAGGGAATAATGCAACATACATTCTTGCTCCATGTAAATCTTTGGTAGAGTTTAAAATAGCATTAGCTTCTGCATGAACTACATAGGGATATTTTGTATCATTAATATTATCTGCTTCTTTCTCCCAGGGTAATTCATCATCACTGCAGCCAATGGGAAATCCATTATACCCAATGCCAACAATTTTGTTATTTTCATCTACTATACACGCACCAACCTTTGTAGCCGGGTCTTTACTTCTATAAGCAGAAAGAAGCGCAATACCCATAAAATATTCATCCCATGAAATATAATCTTTTGCTTTCATAATAATAGTTTTAACTTTTCTCTTAATTCTTCTAAAGAACCATCATTAATAATAAGATAATCAGCAAATGCTATAGGACCAGCTTTTTCTATATTTTCAATTTCGTTTATATCCCTTTGGATTGATTCTTCGAGTTTCAATGGTCTTACATTTCTTTCAGATAATCTTTTATATCGTAAAGGTTTTGAAGTATGTAAAGCGAGCAGCTTAAAATTTTCTCCAAATTCTGATTTAATAATCTTAAATTCAGTCCAGGAATATAAACTTTCTATAACAACATTACCTTGTTTAAAGAATTCTCTAATTTTATCAAGACTTTTAATAGCCATAACACCCATACCATATTTTTTTCTGAGTTCCTCTCTGACAAACTTCTCGTTTTCTTCATTAATATCAAGCCCCCTTTTTTTCAATTCATCTAAGACAACTTCACCAAAATATACTCTCAAATATCCATTTTCCGAAAAAAATTTAACCGCCTCACTTTTGCCAGAGCCACACAATCCAACAACAGCAATAATCTTGTTCATTTACTTTTCTAAATTAAGGAAAATCTTATATGAATTTAAATCTATTTCTCTCCTTGTAAATGAGATTTCATCTTTAATGGGATTGTAAAACTTTTCTATAAGTAAATTTTTCTCTTTGTCACCGTCCTGATATGACAAAATATACAATGTTGAAGAAATCTTATCGATTGTAACTTTTTCAGATTTGGAAATGATAGGATAAATTTCATTTTCAAGATATTCAGTAAGATACTCATCTTCTTCATTAAGGATATCATCAACTAAATTTAAAGCAAATGATTCTGCAGGTGAAACAGAAGTTGTATCATTATCATCGGTATTTACATCCAATAAACTTTTATCATTCTTATCACACCCGATTAATGAAAACAATACTATTAATAATAATAATGATAATCTGAAAAATAAGTAAGAGTTTTTTGTCATATATCTATTTAATTATATTCATTTCCCTGCCAATATCTCCAAACACTTCAAGAATTTTATTTAAATGTTTATCTTCGTGTGTAGCCATATAAGAAGTTCTGAGCATAGCTAAATTAGGAGGAACGCCTGGAGAGACAAATGCATTTACAAAAACACCTGCATCAAAAAGTTTTCTCCAGAATTTAAAAGTTAGCATATCATCACCTAAAATAACCGGAACAATAGGGGTTCTACCATCAGTAACTCTAAAACCAAGTTCTTTCAGACCTTTTCTCATTTTGTTTCCATTATCAACCAATTTAATAATTCTTTCAGGTTCCTGAATTAAAATATCCAGTGCAGCGTCAGCAGCAGCAACTGCAGCTGGTGTAGGTGATGCAGAAAATATAAGAGCAGAAGAATGATGTTTTAAATAATTAATAACTGCCTTTTCCGCAGCAACAAAACCACCAAGCGATGCAAGAGTTTTAGAAAAAGTACCGAAAATCATATCAATTTCTTTATCAAGTCCAAATTCAGATGCAGTACCTCTACCACCTTTTCCCAAAACACCTAAAGAATGAGCATCGTCAATTAAAATTCTCGCATTGTATTTTTTGCAAACTTTGTTCAGGTTAATTAAATCTACTATATCACCCGTTGTGGAAAAAACACCATCAGTTGCAACAAGTTTCGGAGCATCAAGAGGAATTGAGCTTAAAGTTTTCTCAAGGTCTTCCATATCATTGTGCTTATATCTCAAGTGTTCTGCAAAAATACCCTTAGCCATAATGTTACCGGCAACAATGCTTGCATGATTATCCCTATCAGAGATTATATATTCATCCTTATTAACGAGAGTTGGAATAATACCTTGCGCAGTTTGATAACCTGTCGAGTACAATAAGACGGCTTCTTTACCTATGAAATCAGCAAGTTTCTCTTCAAGCTTAATATGAAGGTCAAGAGTGCCCGTTAAATAACGCGAACCTGAACAACCAGTGCCGTACTTGTCAATCGCTTTTTTTGCTGCTTCGATTACTTTCGGGTGAGTTGTTAAACCGTGATAATTATTAGAGCCAGCCATAATAATTTCACGTCCTTCAATTCTTACTACCGGACCTTCATTTTCTTCAATTGCCCGGAAATATGGGTAAAGTCCCAACGCTTTTACTTCATCAGCACGGGTAAAGTTATAACACTTCTGAAATAAATCCATAATTAATAATTAATCTTACAAATATCGGTAAAAATTTATTAATAGAAAATACATTAAATTATTGATAATTTAAATAAATTAATATCTTTTTTATGAAAGCTCTTGTAACCGGAGGAACAGGTTTTGTTGGAAGCCATTTAATAGATAAGCTTCTTGAAAACAATTTTGATGTTTATTGTACGATAAGGAAGACTTCAAACTTAAAATGGTTAAAAGGTAAAAAATTAAATTTAATAGAAAGTAATTCTCTGAATGATAGTTTTATAAAAGAAATAATAGAAGATGTTGATTATATTTTTCACATTGCAGGTATAGTTAAAGCAAAGACTGAATCAGAATATGAAAAAGGAAATTATATAATAACAAAAAACCTGCTTGATTTAGTATTAAAATCACATCACAAATTAAAGAAATTTGTATTTATATCTTCTCAGGCAGTATGTGGTCCTAATCCTGATGAAAAGCCAATTGATGAAACTTATATTCCAAAACCTATAACTGCATATGGCAGGACAAAATTAAAAGCGGAACAGGAAGTTCTACTTCATAAAGATAAAATACCAGTTACAATAATAAGACCATGTGCAATCTTTGGACCGAGAGACACTGAAATACTTGTATATTTTAAAACATATTCGAAAGGGTTAAACGCAATTATAGGATTTAAAAGAAAATATTTGAGTTTAATTTTCATAGATGATTTAATTAATGGGATTTTACTCACTACAAAGAATGAAAGAGCAAATGGCGAGATATTTTTTCTTTCAAATACAGAATTTTATGATTGGGATGAAATTGCAAGCACCACTGCAAAAGTTTTCAACAAAAAGGCATTAAAAATAAGAATCCCACACTGGATTGTATATTCTGCAGGTGCAATATCAGAATTTTTTAGTTTTTTTTCAAAGTGTGCAGCGACACTAAATTTAGAAAAATGCAAGGATATAACACAAACACGATGGGTTTGCTCAAATAAAAAAGCAAGAGAAATATTAGGATTTAAAGAAAAATATAGTCTTGAAGATGGATTTAGAAAGACTGTAGAATGGTATAAAGAAAAAGGTTGGATAAAATAGATGAAAGAATATTTAAATCAAATAATATCAAACACAATTAAAAAACTCCAATACCCCGGAGTTACTATTCAGATAGATATCCCAAAATCAGCTAAGAATGGAGATTTTTCAACTAACATTGCTTTCTTATTGTCAAAAGAATTAAAATTACCACCTAAAAAAATTGCTGAAGAAATTGTCAATAAAATTGAATATAATAAAGATTATATCATTAAAATTGAAATTGCAGGGAATGGTTTCATCAATTTTTTTGCTTCAGATAAATTTTTCATTAACGGGTTAATAAGTATTTTAAAAGAAAAATCAAATTTCGGAAAATCTTACTTAAACAAAGGAAAAACCGCAAATATAGAATGGGTAAGCGCAAATCCTACCAAACCATTACATGCAGGTCACGGAAGACAAATATGTCTTGGTAAAGCAATTGCGAACATGCTTGAATGGATTGGTTATAAAGTTGTGAGAGAATATTATTATAACGATGCCGGTATGCAAATGACTCTACTTGCTAAATCTGTTAAGGCAAGATATGAACAGCTTTTCGACAGCGAATACCCATTCCCTGAAGATGGATATCAGGGAAATTATATTATAGAAATTGCAAAAAATATTTATAACAAATACGGTGATAAATACCGAAACTCTGATGATTTAGAATTTTTTAAAAAAGAAGGGGAAAAATACAATTTTACATCAATTAAAAATACTCTTGAAAAAATTGGAATAAGACATGACATTTTTTTTAATGAATCAGATTTATATAAAAATGGTTCTATCGATAAAATTATCAGGGAATTTGAAGTCAGGAATCTGAGTTATAAAAAAGATGGTGCAATCTGGTTAAAATTATCTGAAAAACTCAAACAAGATAAAGTAATTGTAAAGTCAACTGGTGAATACACATACAGGTTACCAGATATGGCATATCATATAGATAAATTACAACGAAATTATGATTTGATTATAGATATATTCGGAGCAGACCACAGCGATACATATAAGGAAGTTCTTAGCGGTATTGAATTACTTGGTTATGATACAAGCAAAATAAAAGTTATAATTCATCAGATGGTTACTTTTAAGTCTGGTAATAAATCATTGAAAATGAGTGGCAGATATGGAACATTTTACTCTCTTGATGATTTGATAAATGATATAGGAATAGATGCGACACAATTCTTTTTCATTATGCGCAGTTCTAACTCCCATCTTGATTTTGATATTGAGCTTGCAAAGGAACAATCAGATAAGAATCCTGTCTATTATTTACAATACGCACATGCAAGAATTTGTGGTATTTTAAGACATAGCCGGGAAGTTTTTCCTGACTTTGAAAAAAGTAATTTTTCAGATGTAAATTTTGATTTGCTGAAAACAGCAGATGAAATAAACTTAATCAAAGAACTGACTAAATTTCCTTATGAGGTACTTTCTTCCTGCATTGACTTTGAACCACATAGAATTATTTCCTATTTAAATTCCTTAGCAGAATGTTTTCATAGATTTTACAGAAATAACAGAGTTCTTGATATTTCAAATACTTCTTTAATGTTAGCTCGTTTGTATTTGTGTCTTGCTGTCAAACAGGTATTGAAAAATGGATTTGACATAATAGGAATATCAGCACCGGAAAGGATGGAAAAAGAATAAAAAAACCCGTAATGCAACGGGTTTTTTGTTTGGGAAAAATTTTTAAAAGAACTTTTATTTTATGAGGAGCATTTTTTTAGTCTCAGTAAATCTTTCCGTATTCAATACATAAAAGTAAATACCACTTGGTAAATCCATCCCATTAAATTCAACTTCATAATATCCAGACTCTATTTTTTTATCAATTAATATTGCAACTACCCTTCCGGTTATATCATATACACTAAGTTTTACATAGGTCAACTCAGGAATACTGAAACATATCCTGGTTTTCGGATTAAAAGGATTTGGATAATTTTGTAACAATGAGAATTTAGATGGACTTCCGATCTCAACCGAATTATTCAGTTCAAAAAATTCAAAATTGCCATTGTAATCAATTTGTTTTAATTTGTATCTATAAATACCCTTGTTTAAACTCCTATCAAAATAATTATAAGTAACAGGTGTTTTAGAATTACCAGCACCTTTTATAAATCCAATTTTATTCCAATTATCTCTATCATTATTTAATTTTCGGTATATTTCAAAACCTGAATTATTTATTTCTTCAATTGTTGTCCAACTTAATTTAACATCTCTTTCTTTTACAGAATAATCGAATGAAGCAAGTTTAACAGGTAATGCACCTTCAACTTTAATAAAATTGTTTGCTGTAATACTTTGTCCATCAGGATTTGTAATAGTTACATCTATAAATATATCTACTTCCAGATTGTTCCTTTGAATGTTCTGTGTATTTAAATTTAGTGTTATCGAAGTAGGACTATTATATGTAATGCTATTAACTATAACACCATGTGAACAGGAAGCAGAAATTCTGTTTGTGAAACCTTGACCGGGATCATAAAACCCTTCAACTGATGAGTTTATCGTAACAAAAACTGAATCCATATGTGCAGTAATAGCAGATGGATTAGGAGTCAAGGCAGTATCGGGTGGCGGAGGAGGAGCAAGAATTTTTCCTACAATACAACCCCATGAATCTGTAGAATCACAATATTCCTGTATAGTCCATATAGTCATATCATCTGAAGGGTCAAGAGAAGTAAATGAATAATCACCCCATCGTCTGCATCCCCTACTCTGATAATTCTCCCATGGCAAATTATAAGCACTATTACTTAATTCATAGTTAATTACCGGTCTGAAACTCGTTGGCGGGTCATTATTCAATCTGTAAGTGTAAGATGCAGAAAGATATTGATTTGCACCAGCAGAAGTAAAACCAACGACAACATTACCCTGTCCATTGACAGTCATAGTAGGAAAGAAATAATATACCGGATTATTTAAAGATGAATCATATATTGTACCAGCTCTATACACATAAGGTGTTTGTCCAGTTTCTATTCCTTTAATTTCATACCACCTTATACCATTTCTATCACCATTGGCACCAGCTACACCACTGCTATCAACCCTTAAATTATGAGAAGTCCAAAGGCTTCCAACATTATTGATTTTTCGATAATGAGCATAAAAAAGTCTGTCATCAGACGCATCAATTTTTGCAGAGTCTCCATAGTTATTCCCAAGATGTGGTACTTTTAAAGGACTATATGTTGTAAGTGCTGTACTAAAAGAGATATCTTCTGATGATGAAGGATTTCCACCGGGGTTTGAAATTCTTCGGAGGTTTAATAATCCATAATATAAATTATCAACTCCAATAAAATATCCTTCAGTTGCGTTAGGGTCGTAATTATCAATTCCTTGCGGTGAAAACAAACCTGCTCTATTAGGTTTACTTACAAATGTAAATGTAGTTCTTACAATAGGTCCACTACCTAAAATTGAACTTTTCCTTACAACAAATCCACGGGTCCCCTGATATGTTCCATTATTTGTATTAAATAAATTACCACCAATATAAACAGCATTTTTATCAACAGCTAAAGAAGGAAAATCAACAAAATAATTATTATCTCGAAAATAGAAAAATGTAAAATTTGATGATGATGTTATAACAGAAGAGCTACTGACTGCAATCATAATTCTGTTTCTTCCTAATCCGGTATATGGCATATCACCCATTATAATAAACCATCTGCCTGAAAGTCTATCATATCTAACTCTGGGGTCAGTCGTAGTCCATCCTGTAGTCTTTACGGAATTAAAAAAATTATCAGTCGTCGTATTTAAGTAGCCATCTTGCTGGCAAGTATTTTTATTATATGTAATAATTCTCCCGTTTACAATATATACAAATTGAGAAGGACCAACAGCTCCCATTGCATCTGGTGGAATATAGCCGGAAGATACAATGTTCCCTGCTTTAAATTTATGACTTACTTTAGTTTCGCGATAAGAAAAATCTGAAAAATTATCTTCAATAGAAAATTTTGAAGCTGTAATAACATCAGAATTCTGCTCTAAATTACTTCTATCAGCTTTCTTTTTGGAATTTGTCCTGAATCTCTGAACAACTTCTTTTGTAATATATTTATCCCTTTCCATAATTTTTCCAACACTTTCAACAAAACCAATATCCCCATTTAAAGATTTTTGATTTAATTCAGCAGGGATTAAAGAATCATTACTTAAAACAGAAGGATAAGCAGTAAAATAATTACCATTTATTCTAATATTTTTATCTGTTTCATTTTGAAAAATTATAAATGCACTAAATAAAATGATAATTAATAACAATAAGAAAATAACATATATTAACTTATTTACAGAAATTTTTTCTAAATAAGTAATATTTTGTTCCATATTAATTACAATTTACACTTCTATACTTTACAAATTTCATACCAAAAAAAATTTTTAAAAAAAGGGGATTTTTTTGCTATTTAACGCATAGAAGTATAAAAATGAGAAAACTAATCTCATAATGAGATAATATTATCATTTTAACCAACATACAACTTTACATAATATTTTGTATTTTATAAAAAGTAATAACATATTATTGTAAATTAATAATTTATAATTATGCGAAGTAAATATATAAATTTTTATGGAGATTAATTTTAAGGCTGTTTAATGAAATTTTAGTAGTATATTAGCATTAATACTTTATATAATTTAAATGCTATTACAAATCGGATGATTTAATAAAATGGGCGTACCATTTTCCCCGTTGATTGTTGTTATGATTTTCTCAACTGAAATTCACTCTTCTACTAAAAGGAAAGACTGAATTTTCTTAAAAACTGCAATTATAAATTATTTCACCAATACCATTTTAAATGTCCTTGTGAAATTACCTGCTTCCAGACGATAAAAATAAATTCCACTTGGATAATTACTTGCATTCCAACTCGTTTGATATGTTCCTGCCTGCAAGTATGAGGATATTAATTTTTCGATTTCTTTTCCTAATGCGTTATATACTGTAAGTTTTACATATTCTGATTTTGGTATGGAGAATGAAATATGGGTTACAGGATTAAAGGGGTTTGGATAGTTCTGATTTAAAGAAAATTCAGTAGGTATTTGATTACCTAAAGATTTTATTCCAATAGAACTGCTTCCAAATTTCAGTATGAATGCATCATAATAATCTCCGCCGTAGGTAGATTGGAAATATGCACCACCACCCGGATTATATAAAGGCAAATAGGTCGAATGAGTAATTCCTGCAACAAAAATATTTCCAGAGCAATCTGTATTTATGGAAAAACCAAGATCAATGTGATTTCCTCCATAATAAGTAGCCCACTGCCGAATACCTGAATTTGAAAATTTTAAAATAAATGCATCATCATAGCCTGTTGCCCCAATAGTACCCTGAAAATAAGCACCACTGCCGGGATTATATAAAGGAAAGTCAGTTGATAAAGTTGTTCCAGTTAAAAAAATATTTCCAGAGGAATCAGTAGAAATAAAGAGGTCTTTTTCATTATGACTTCCGCCATAATAAGTAGCCCATTGCCTAACACCTGTGTTTGAAAATTTTAAAATAAAAGCATCTTCTCTTCCACTTTTTACCCCCTGATAGTAAGCACCGCTACCGGGATTAAATACAGGAAAGTTTGCAGTACTGGTATATCCGGTTATAAAAACATTTTCCGAAACATCGGTTGCAAGATAAGTACCATAATCATTACTATCACCTCCATAATATGTTGCCCATATCCTTGTGCATGAGTTTGTAAATTTCAGAATAAAGGCATCATTAAGTCCTCCACTTGAATTCTGAAAGTAAGCACCACTACCAGGATTCTGAAGAGGAAAGTTTAGTGACTCAGTTTTTCCTGTCATAAAAACATTTCCGGTTACATCTGTAGTAAGACAATTGCCATAATCTCCTCCATTACCGCCATAATATGTAGCCAATAGCCTTACTCCGGAGTTTGTGAATTTTAATAAAAAGACATCAGACCATCCACCAAAAGTTCCCTGATAATAAACACTACCCCCAGGATTAAACAAAGGAAAAGAAGTTGAATAAGTATATCCAGTAAGAAAAACATTTCCTGAAGCATCTGTTGCAATAGAAGTTCCATAATCAGTACCAACTCCTCCATAATAAGTAGCCCACTGCCTTACACCTGTATTTGTAAATTTTAAAATAAACACATCTTCATTTCCACCATTAGAACTTTGATAATAAGCACCACCACCAGCATCCTGCAAAGGAAAGTTATTCGAAAGTGTTATTCCTACAACAAAAACATTCCCTGTAGCATCAGTAGTAATAGAATATCCATAATCATTAACGTTTCCCCCATAATAAGTAGCCCATTGTCTTACCCCGGAGTTTGAAAATTTCAAAATAAATGCATCATAATAACCTTCTCCCCCAATAGTACCCTGAAAATAGGGACCGATACCAGGATACTGTAATGGGAAATTAACGGATGTTGTCAATCCAGTAACAAATAAATTTCCTGAACTGTCTGTGGTAAGTGTACGGGCATAATCAATACCACTTCCACCGTAAAAAGTAGCCCATACTAAAGCAAGCGGCGGGTCTATTATTAATTTATCATTACCGCTCCAATTCATAACCTCATAACCTATTATTCCATTTTCATTTATCCTGTATCTTATATCTACCTCATTTATTCCTTCATAAGATACTATCCTACCATCTTTTATTTCTCCCAATGGTGTGAATAATATCATTTCTCTACCATCCGAACTTAATCTGACATCTGCCCATCTTACTCTGAATTTTATCTGGTTTACATCTGCTCCTTTATTCACTTCAAACTCATAGTGTAACACTCCCTGATGATCATATTTAAATATCAGGTCAATTCCCTGATATACCTCTTTGACCCTTATTTTATTGTAACTTTTTACATAAAGAATACCTTCAGGACATTGAGCAAGGTAATAATTAGAATAACCAGGAAGTTCTTCATCACAGATTACATTAGTTTTCGCAATATTTGAATTTAATAAATCAATGTCAATCCTTGCGTAATGTAATTTTGAGTTTTTAATTTTATCCCACTCATTTAGGTTTTGGTTTGCTCCTGATAAAATATCCCCATTTTCACTTTGATATATCACATAACTGAATCCATCAGTTTTAAAAAAAATTGAATAACCATTTTCTTTCGAAAAGAAAACAATATCATTTACTTTCTGTCCATCAAAACTTGTTATTTGCCCGTAATTAATTTCAAACCCTTTATAACTGATTGGAAAACTTTTACTTTGAGAGTAATTAAATAAAAAAAATAAACAATTAAGTAGGAGGAAAAATTTTCTCATACTTTGCTCCCTTATTTATTTTCTTAAGGTAAAGTAAGTTAACTAATTAAAATTGTCAAGTGATATTAGTGGTGAATCCCAAATATAATTAAGGAACAATCTGTAATTGATATATTTACTTTTTTAGTGTTAATATTAAGGAATAATTTTCATTCTTCTAATTCCTATAAAAAAAATATTAGTTTGTGAACATAAAGCTTAAAAGTAGGAAATGAACAAATTTTATAAAAAATTAAAATTTTTATCACTCTGAATATCTTAAAAATGATAAAAAAATAATTATTAATACTTTAAAGAATATATTCTGATTCTAAATAAATTTAATCAGCAAATTAAAACAGATAATAAGTCTAAAAAAATGTGTATAAAATAATCGAGGCTGTTTTAAGGACAGCCTCGATAAAATTAAGTTGCTTTTAAAAGAAAAAAAATTTTAATTTTTCTTTTCTTCTTTCTTTACATCCTTCTTTTCATCCTTCTTTACATCTTTCTTTTCATCCTTCTTTATATCTTTCTTTTCATCTTTTTTCTCATCCTTTTTCTCAGTAGTTTGTTCATCAAGTTTCTTTACTTTTTTCTTCTTTACAAAGGTTTTCTTGAAGAATTTATCTTTAATTTTGCTATAACAATCAGATTGATCCTTTGTAAATATCTTAGCGAATTCTGCATTAACACCTTCCTGCATCTTCTTCATCTCTTCTTCACGAGCCTTTTTATCTTTCTTTTCTGCTTTCAATGCATCTACTTTCTTTTCATATTCTAAAAGTGTCTGATAAACCTTAACATACTGCTCATTGGAAAGTTTTAATTTTTTCCAAAGGTAATCTGCTTTTTTACCTGCCCTATCACCAGGCCAATTAGCAGCAAAAGTAGAAGTTGTAAATGCAAAAAAAAGCAGTACAACAAAAAGGGATACGAATAATTTTTTTACCATAGTTTAAATAATTTAATTTAATTAAAAAATACAGCAAACAAACATATATAAATAAAATTAAAAAGTAAATATAAAAATTTAAAAAGAGTAATTAATTTCTAAAAATTTTAAAAATTTTCTATTTACTAATTATTATATCATTTTTTAAAATATTTTTGATATTGATTGATACTAAAATTTAAAAAAAATAAGTCTATGTTTTTTAATAAAATAAACCCCGCTGAAACGGAATAATTTTCAGCGGGGTTAGCACATATTTAATAAAATCTATTCGGTAATTATAAGTTTTAAATCCGTTGTATTACCATTCATTTCCGGATAGTACATAAGCATTGCCCTTGCAGGATTAACATAATAATGACCGGGAATCTGCGCTCTCATTATGTAAGAGAATTCCTGTTCTCCGCCATATAGATAAGTTGCAAAGAAAGTTATTCTGTTATCTCTTACATCTTTATCTGCATACCACCATCTCCAGAAATAGTATTTGTATCCTTCATAGTTCTTTTCATCTTCTATTTGATAAGCCCAATCGTCTTTTATCACTTCACAACCTGCAGGGAGGGGTTCTTCAAGCATAAAATAATTCAATTCTTTTTCTTTTGAATAAACCTTTATTTTCACAAAAATCATATCACCGGATTTGACTTCACCACTGAAATATTTTTTTCTATAAGTAATTTTATCACCTGAATAATGGACATATTTTTCAAGATTATAATACTCTCTTTCAACTCTAAACCAGTTTTCTGTTGCGCTTATATTATTAGAGTTATCGAAATAATATACATTACCGGAAAAATACAATTTCCCTTTACCGGATTTTTCAATTCTTATTTCATTGCTCCCTTTTTGAATTTTATCGTAAGAAATTCTTATCAATGAATCTTTTTTATATACATCGTCTTTAGAATATTTTCGCTCATAAATAAATTCATTGTTTAAGAATACTTTGACATTAAAATCCGGATCCAATTCATCCGTGATTTTTAGGTAATCTATCAATGAATAAACAATAATAGCCGTTTCCTGAGTACTTCTCCAGGATAGCCCTTTCCTTTGCATAAGCAACCACCTTACAACTTTATCAATCAATGGACTATTTGGCTTTATTTTCACAAGTGCCTTAAGAACCATAGCTGTAGTTTGTACTTTATCATCCTGCCAATTATAATGAAATGACGAGCCTTCCCAGTAAGTTAATTCATCACCAACCATTTTAGCATTTTCAATAATTTTATCAATTTCAACTAAAGAAGAAGCATTATCTCCTATATTAGAATATGAAAGAGCAATTAGACTTCTTGCATAATCATTAACATCTTTATATTTAATATTTAACAATTCGTTATCGATAAATTTAACATCTTTATCTTTAGTAAGAGACAAAACATATAACATATATGCTTTTGTAACATAATTACTTTCAGATTTTAGTAATGATTTCAATGCTGATATACCTTTGGTATAAACACCACTTTTGATATCAAATCCTGCATCAGAAGCAATTGTTAATCCATAAACGACATAAGCAGTCATATAAGGATTACTTTTATCATTCACCCACCAGCCCCAACCACCATCAGAATGTTGCATACTGTATAATCTTTTCAGACCCTGATTAACCATTTCCGGGAGTTCTCTTTTGGTTTTATCTTCAAGCGGGACATTAAATTCCTTAAATGCTTCAGCAACCACAACTGATGGCAAGAACCTACTCATAGTTTGCTCAACACATCCGTATGGATAACCAACAAGTTCATCAAGAGAAGTTAAAATAGTAGAAGCGATTGATGGAGATAATGAAAATTTCAGACCAGCCGAACGAATATCAACATAATCAGGTATGGAAAATGATTTTGAATCTGTTTTCCATTCTTCAGATATATTCGATGCTATCATATTAACCATTTCAAGACCCCTTGGTTGTAAGGGAACTGAAATTTCCACTGCATCAGATTCCTGATCTGTCAGTGCTTCACAATAAAGTTTTGCATACCCAAAGGGATTGTTTACTTTAATTTTCCAATCAATACTCTCATCAGAATTTGATTTTAATTTAAGAATTTTAACAGAATCTCCGATTAAAGAAACGCCTTCAGCTTTAAATTTAATTCTTGTATTCTTATCATTATCAAGATAATTATGAATCACTGTTGTAATTAAAAGTTCATCATCCATTTGCAAAAATCTTGGAGTTTCCATTCTTACCAGTAAATCTTTTCTTGTAATTACTTTTGCAATTACCTGACCTACTTTTGTATCTTCAGTAATTACTCTTGCAGTCATGCGCCATTCTGTAAGATTATCAGGATATTTAACATTTACATAAGCGTATCCATCATTATCTGTTTTTACATAAGGCATCCATAAGATCGCATCTCTGAAATCCGTTCTAACTTCAGGTTCAACTAATTTACCATCCTTATCCTTTTCCTTACCATCCTTACTTATATCCTTTCTTAAAGGTTTTCCGGTTTCCTCTTTCAGTTCGCCCCGAGGAGCATCAATTTCTGACTGAATTTCATAATCAACAATTTTATTTAAATCTTTCTCGGTATAAAGTTTAATTGTTTTGGTTTCCCCTTTTTTAACTTTGAGCTTTACTAATGCATCGCTTTTTTCTTCTCCCATAAATACACTGATTTCATATTCACCTTCCGGTAACTTAAATTCAAATTCACCAGTAACAGTTGTTTTATCAGCATAAAATTCGTCGTCTACTAAAATAATCGCATCGGGGACAGGATTTTTATTTTTATCATAAAGGGTACCCTTGATAGTACCCAATTCAGACTCTCTTGCAGACTTTAAATTAAAATGTTCATAAATAGTAATCAACCTTGAATATCCATAGATGACTGAACGTAAATTGAAAGTTGTATTAACAAATGTATTCAATGAAGAATAGAAAAACTGTCTTATATCTTTAGTCTTATCTTCTTTTATTGAATATATACTTTCGTCAACAATTCCAAGTGATACTTCAGCATTGCTAACAGGATTTCCTTTATAATCAACAACTCTAACTTTTAACTCTCCTTCTTCTCTGGGTTTATAAAAATTCTTAGAAGGTAAGAGTTCTACAGTTAAAAACTTATCTTCAGGAATTACAGTAATTTTTTTTGTTTCACTATAAAGTTGAAAATCTTTTACATAACTTACTGTAAAAGCGAAAGCAGAATTAAATTTATCATCAACTAAAAATTCAACAACTGCAGATTTCTTATTTGTTTTCAAAGAATTATAAAATAAAATATTATCAGATTTAGCCGAAACAATTATATCAACATCTTCATCAGGCGTCATAATGAATACTTTACAAATATCTCCTTTTTTGTAGGAATCCTTATCAAACATAATTTGTAATTGTTTTGAATCCTGCCCATACCAATACCAGTAATTACCAGAATAAACATAAAAAGAAGTGGAAGATGTAATTTCGTTGCCTTTTTCGTCATAAGCGATAAGTTTAGCTTCATAAAAGCCTTCAGATTCCTTATCAGGAATTTCATAATATTCAGTAGATTTACCATCAGATTTAGTTCTACCATTGATAGTTTTAACCAATTCTTTCTCCATTTTATCATAATAATAATATCTACTTCTATAAATTTCCAGTTTATAACCAGTCTCAATTGGTTTATCACCGAAATTCATAGCATTTATATTAAAGCTGACAGTTTCACCTGGTTTATAAAAATATCTTGATGTTTTTATGTTTGTATAAAACCCACCCCTTGTAACAAAAACTGTTGTCAACCCTGAAATTTCTCTTCTTGATTTATCTACAACTCTTGCTTGAACAATATATCTGTAATCCGTGTAATAATCTCTCCACCACCACCAATAGCCATTGTATTCTTCTTTGAAATCCTCATTTACATTGTAAACAAAATCAAATTTCCCTTCTTTATCAAGTTTTCCTTTCCCGGAATAAATCATCTTTGCTCCTGTAAAATTTTCATCAAGACTGGAATAAAACTCATTTTCTTCATACCACCAGGCATACTCAGTAAATTTCCACCAGGGGGTAAAATATCGTACCTTATAAATATTATATTCAACATCTGCGTCAACCACAGGATTTCCAAAAAAGTAATTAGCAGAGACAGATGCTTTAATAAGATCTTTACCGTAGTATTGACTTTTGTCGGTAGAGACAGCAACTTTATATTCAGGCTTTTTATATTGTTCTACGGTAAAAGATTTTGAATACGATTTATTGTCTGATACAACAATATTAATTAAATAATCACCTAAATTAGCTTCATCATCTATCTTATAATTACCACTAATACTACCATTTTCGTTAGTATAACTTTTAGTTTCATATACAGTCTGACTTTTGGGGTCTGTGATTTTTACTGTAACCTCTTTATTGGAGTAAGATTTAAAGCCATATAAATCCTTTTGCTTTATGGTAGCTTTAAATAGTACTTCACTACCCGTCCTATACACAGGTTGTTGAGTTGTAATATAAACAGAATAAAGTTCATTTGGGAAAGAATAATAAGCATAGGGGTCAGATATAATTAAATCATTATCCTTATGACCTATTATTAAAATATCAGGACCCTGATTATTGACTAAAGAGAAATCAGGGGTATATTCACCATAAAAGACGCCGTTTTTAGTTGTATTTTTAAATTTGCTTTTCCCATTCTGGAAAAACTCCAAAGTTGCACCATCAATTGGCTCCCCAGTTTTTCTATCAACTACAAATGCAAGAACATTATTATTACCAGTTTCTGTAATTACTCCATAGGGAGAAACGATAAATCCGGTATAAGCAACGAACCTGCCTGACTTTACCTGAACAATATATGCACCAACATCATATTTCCCTAAATCCACATTTTCATTTATATAAAAATAATAATAGTCTTTTATCCCGGAATATTTCTTTGTAATAGATTTCACTTCCTCTGTATAATATAGTAAATTAGAGCTGTCTTTACCAATAGTATTTAAATAATACTTTGAAGATTGGTTGGAATAAAATTCAACAATATTTTTAACTTTTAGAATCTTAAACTCAAATTTTTTAGTCATTTTTTCTTTTGCATTATAATCATAACTATATACTTGCAGGGTTACTTTTTCATTTGGATAATAAAGATTTGTCATATAAACACTAAAAGTGTTGGATTCTTCAGTTTGAGAATAAAGTTTACTGATTGATGTCATAACAATGAATAACATTAAAAATGAATTGAAAAGAAATTTTTTGGGTTTCATATATTATTATTTTAATTATTTAACATATTAAGTGAAATCTAAATTTTATAGTCAATTTAATTAAACTATGTTCCCGAAAATTAGACTTTTATTTTTCCAAAATAGGTATTTTGACAGATTAAAAATAAAATTAACAGAAGTCAAAACGGATTTTTAATGAATATTAAATTAACTGAAATTTTAATAAATTAAATAAAAATCAAAATAAAAGCTTATGTCAAAGCCAAAAATAGCTCAGAAATCACCTTATATACAAGATGTAAAACCAGGACAATATTGGTGGTGTTCCTGCGGATTATCAAAAAATCAGCCATTTTGCGATGGTTCACATAAAGAGACAGAATTCACACCTATTTCAGTAGAAATTACAGAAGAAAAGAAAATTGCCTGGTGCGGATGCAAACATTCTGCTAATGGCTGTTTCTGTGATGGTACACACAGAAATTTATAGTTAGTTATTAATATTAATAACAACATTTATAAAAACATTAATTATGAAAGAAATAAATATAAATGGAATTACTGTATTTGATTATGAAGGAGAAAAAGCACCTCTTATATTTATTCATGCTTTTCCCCTTTCAAGCGAAATGTGGTCAAAGCAAGTAAGTTTTTTTAAAGACAAATATAGAGTTATAACTTATGATGTACGTGGATTAGGAAAGAGCAAACAAAATAATAATCAATTTACCCTTGAAGAATATGCTAATGATTTATTATCAATCTATGAAAATTTACATTTGAATAAAATATGTGCCTGCGGATTATCAATGGGTGGTTATATTATATTAAGGGCATTAGAAAAAGCTCCAGAAATTTTTTCCTGTGTAATACTTGCAGATACAAGAGCAGAAAGAGATACCGATGAAGTTTTAATTTCACGTTCAAATGCAATTATAGATATAAAATCAGGAAAAGTATATGATGTTCTGAACGAATATTTAAAGAAATTACTTTCAGAAAAAAGCTATAATGATAAAGATATAAAGGAATATGTTTTCAATATAATGAAAAGCAATTCAGAAGAAGGGATTATAGGTGCATTACTTGCAATAGCAACAAGGACAACAACTCTTGAATCATTAAAAAACCTGAAAATACCTGCTTTAATTTTAGTTGGAGAACAAGATACTCTGACCCCGATTCAATATTCTGAAAGTATGAATAAATTACTTATCAATTCTACACTTGATATCATTCCGAATTCAGGACATCTATCAAATATTGAGAATCCCGAATATTTCAACAATTCAATATATAAATTCCTTCAAAAAAATTTGTAATTATTCTTAGTGAATTCGTTTTTATAGATCAGCAATAAATTCTCTGTCATAACTAATAATTCTAATTCTAATGTGTTTTGATTCATCTGACTGAACAGTCCCCCAAATTAGAGCTAATTGTTCCAATTGAATATCAGGTTTATATTTTGCAGATAAACCTATAACAACTTCACGAACACCCAGCATATTAGCAGTATTCATAATTGAGAAGAACGCATTATTAGTTGGTACAATAATAGTAATAACAGGTTTTCCGATTTTTTCTGATACATCGACCACATTACTAAAAAGTTCTCTCTCGTCTTTTTGTAAATCTCTTTCCACAAAAGTAGAAAATTTATCAGTAAAGACTCTACCTATCATAACTATAACATCGGTTTTTTCAATATCTGTTTCACTCAATACTTTCTGTAAATGGCTTAAGTTATTCGGGTCTTTCACTGCGACAAGGACCCTGTCATTTAGTTCACTCCCAATAGTTTTCGGAGTAATTTCAAATTCATCCTCAAGGTTGAAATGTTCAAGAACTCTTTTACTTTTTTCTGTAAGATATTCTTCCTCAGGACTAATTTCTTTAGCTTTAGTTTTCTTTTTATTAATTAATTCTGAAACTGAAAAGATAATAAAGAAAGAGAAAGTAAAAATAAATCCAGATAGAGTCGCAACAGGTTTAGTGAATAAATTAGTCATAGCAACAAAAAACAAGACAAGGAAGACAGTAATGATACCAAGAGGAATATGTAACCTACCAATATTTAAATTTAAAGGATATCTCCATTCTCTTGGTCTTTTATCTTTATATCTTAATACAATCATAGCGAAAGCTTTTAAAGTCAAACTCCAGATCACCCCAAAAGCATAAGCTTCACCGAGCAGAAGAATTTCCCCGCCTGATAAAATAATCGTTAAGATCTGCATACCTGCAATTAAAGATAACATTCTATGAGTAGTCCCATATTTTTTTTGTGGTTTTCTTAGCCAATCAGTTAAGATTCCATCTTCAGCAACTCTATTTAAGACACTATTTGCTCCAACAATTGAAGTATTCACAGCGGCAGAAAGAATCAGGACACCAACTAAAACTACAAAAGTGTGAATAACCAATTTAAGCCATTCAGGAGCAGCAAGAAACATTGCAATACCACCAATTAAATTATCAATATATTGCGGTCTGACAGAATCCGGTATTAACATAACTCCAAGAAAAGAAACAGCAGGGGTAACAACAACGCTGAATATAAATATAGTTAAAATAGTTTTTTTGAAATTTTTTAATTTAGGATATTCAATTTCCCTATAAACCTGCCCAAGAGTTTCGAGACCACTCATAGCAAGTAAAGAATGTCCGAAAGCGATTAATATGCTAAAAGCAGTAATAGATTTAATCCAATCCCAATTTTTAAACCAACCAAAAGCTTCATCAGATAAGTTAATTTTTAAATCAGGCAAATTTTTAAAGAAAGGTTCACCTTTTATCCACAACGTGAAAAGACTCCAGGCAATAATCAACACACCCATAATTCCGGTAATAATAAAAATTTTCAAAGCTTTTCCTGAAGACTCTTCAATTCCTTTAATATTCTCCCAATAAAAATAAGCAACAATAACAATCGCAACAAACATTGCAAACAAATTCTTATTGAGAGAAATGTTAATATTTAAATGTGAGAAAGTATCATTAATTAAACCAACAAAATAATGTCCTGCGGACACACTACTAATAGGACCTGTAAGTACATAATCAAATACAAGTGCGCTAACAGCAATTTTTGAAATAATGTTACCAAGTGCAAATTTGACTACTCTATAAACACCACCCCTAACGAACAGAGGTGAGGATTCCATATACAATCCGGAGACGGCAAAAGAAAATAACATAACACAAAGAATAAAATACGGAGCAACTTCGCCAACAAACTGTTCAGCAATTCCGCCAATGTAATAAGCAGTAGAACCGAGGTCACCCACAACGATAGCAGCTGCTCTCCAGAAAGAAATGAAAACAAACATAACAGAAGATAGCACTATTGCTTTTGCAGCCCCTGAAACAACATTTTGTTTATTACTTAATAAAGGCTCGGTTTCTTCTTTTTGCATAGAAAAAAGTTAGATTCAACAAGCAGCCTTAGAATCACATATATAATTCACGATTGTCAATAATATCAGATTTCTCTTCAAGATTGTTCAAATATTCCTGAAATGCTGATTGTTGTTTAGTGCTCATAATATTCTTATATATTTCACTACGTTTAGTAAGATAATCAGATTCATCAAAAGGTGTAATCGATTTCATCTTTATAATATATATACCATCGTTTCCTCTTATAGGTTCAGAAAGTTCACCGGGTTTTAATTCAAAGATTTTATTGTAAAGTGCATAATCCAGACCAATTTTATTATCAGGACGACTAAAACTAATACTATCTGCGGAAGCGAAAGTGTACATAGGATATAAGTTCTGAAGTGAAAGAATATCTCCTGCGTGAATATTAGGTCTGATCTGGTTAGCACTATTTAATAAAATCTGGAATTTCTTTTCTCTGATTACGAGAGGTTTAATAACAGAAACTTTAATTGAATCGAAGTTTTTATAGCCTTCTGGTATTACTTTAACAATTTGATAAACACCATAACCGTTTTGAGTTTTCACAGGCTCGAGAAAATCCCCGGCTTTATGTCTGAATGCAAAATTCATAAGTGCTTTTATTTTACTAACATTTGGCAGATTATCGTCTTTTGAGAATTCCGGTGTCAACATAGGAGTTAATTTATATATAGAAGCAACGGAATCAAAAGGAATTCCCCTGTCAAGGTCTTTCCAAAATTCATAAGCTTTATTTTTCAGGGCATTTCTCGTAATTTCACTCATTGAAACTGTTTTCCTGATCTCAGCGACCTTGTATTCTTTCTTAGATTTAGCAATAACTTTAATAATATGATATCCAAAAGTAGTTTTAATTGGTCCGACAACAGAACCTGCTTTAGAGTTGAAGCAAGCATCTTCAAATTCTTTGACCATCCTACCTTTACTGAACCAACCAAGTTCACCGCCGGAATATTTAGAACCTTCATCTTCAGAATAAGTTAGTGCTAAATCTTCAAACTTTTGACCTTCTTTAGCTTTTTTAAAAACTTCATCAGCTTGTTTTTTCGCAGCGATAGAATCATTTCCAAATTTAATTAAAATATGTTGAGCGAATACAAACTCTTCATCACCTTCTTTAATATCAATTATTTTTACCACTTTATAAGCGTCAAAATCTATAAGCAATTCAGATACATCACCAATTTTTCCATTGAGGAAAAACCAGGCACCTTTTCTTGGCAAATCACCAAGTTTTTTAAAATTGCTATCATACGGAACTTCAGAGTATTCATTAACGAATGCTATTAAATTAGAATCTTCCAAAGATTTCAATTCAGTAATATAAGTTGTTTCAAATTGTTTTTTCATAAAAGCAGAATCTTCAGGAGAAGCACTTTCAGGAAATATAACATACTTTAACTGCACCATTTCTCTTTGTCTGTAATCAGATTTATGCTCTTCATAATAATTTTTCAAATCTTCTTCTGTAACAGAATATAAATTAGAATCAGTAACTGAATTTAAACCCAGCATCATATAGTCAAAGCTTGCTTTGATATTTTCATCCAAATACTTTCTTAAAACTTCACCTTCAGTAACAACAGTGGAACCTAAAATTACATCCTGCAGTTTTTCATATTTTAATTGAAGGAACAATTGTTTTTCAATATCTGCCCAAGCTTTAACAATTTCTGGATTATTACTTTGAAGTGTCTGGTACATAAGGTCAGTTCTAAACACATTGGTAGAGTCAGTAAAAAAGTTTTTTAACCATTGAGGAAGAGTTTCAGGCCTATTATATACCCAATCTTTAATTTCTTCTTCTGAAACTTTTATCCCAAGTCTGTCGATTTCCTGCTCAATCAAAATTCTTTGAACCATACCCTGCCAAACTTGTTCTTTCAATTGCTGAAGAGTTCTTTCATCAATTTCCTTTTTGTTATTTCTTTCGAGATAACCTTTAATCTGATTATTCAGTTCTTCCATATACTCTTTATATTCAACCTTCTGACCATTAATAACAGCAAAATCAATCTGCCCTCTGCTTAAACCGAGATAATTCATACCCCAGTCAAAAATAATAGTACCGAGAAAAGCAATAACAACAATAATAAGAATCAGGGGCATTTTATCCCTCATTCTATTCATAATCCCACGAGGCTGGATTTTCTTTTCTTGTCCTTTTTCAATGTTATTTTTTGCCATAATTATAAATAAATTCTTTTAAAACAAACTTTAAAATTATATTTTTTCAAATGTAAAATCAATGAATATGTTAAAACCATAGCACAACAATAATTGATATTAAAATCTGAAAAATCATAAATATTTTAAATTTAACAGGAATTTAATTATTTGAAACTTTCATAAACCGATAAATGTTTAAAGAATATCAATT
Organism: Candidatus Tepidiaquacella proteinivora; assembly: GCA_013348845.1. Classification (GTDB taxonomy): domain Bacteria; phylum Bacteroidota; class Ignavibacteria; order Tepidaquicellales; family Tepidaquicellaceae; genus Tepidaquicella; species Tepidaquicella proteinivora. Next base: position 620,817 of record CP054675.1, read on the forward strand.
TATATTATGTAATAAATTAACTATATTGAATAAACAAAAAAAATTATATGAAAAAAATTATCGGTCTTTTCGTTTTATTTGCTTTTACAATTATTTTCACAGGTTGTCCTTATCAATCCACTATTCCAATTGATGATACGCCTGAAATATCAGTTGATTCAAAACTAATCGGGAACTGGGGTACAAGTAATACAAGTTATTACAAGGTATCAAAAAAGTCAAATTATCTATACAGTATTATTTATGTAGAGCTCGATTCTAATGGTATAGAAGAAATATCTTCAAAATATGAAGGTTATCTGTCTAAAATAGGAAATGTTACATATTTAAATTTAAAAGATTTAGATGAGACTAATAGTGAAGGCAAATACTATATATATAAATTTGAGTTTGAAAATGGAAACATAATCTTAACGGGAGTAACCCCTTATATTAAGGAGGATTTTTCTGATTCAAAAGAACTCAAAAAATTCTTTAAGAAAAATCAGGATAACAGTTACTTTTTTATGGATCCTGTTGAATACAGGAAAATAAGATAATCTTTATTATAATTTACTTCTATTTTCAGAGAACCATTCATAAGTAAGTCTAAGACCATCATCAAGGCTTATGAGGGGTTTCCATTTCAATTTACAGGAAGCAAATCTGTAATCAAGGCAGCTTCTTTTCTGCTCACCTGAAACAGGTTTACCGTGAATTGCTTTAATTTTTTTCCCCGAAATTATTTTAAGAAGATTAAATAATTTATTTACGCTTGTTTCTTCAGCAGTTGATATATTAAAAATATCCGAACCCTTATAATCTAAAGAACACAAATTTGCACTTACAACATCAGAAACAAAAATATAATCTCTGGTATTCCTGCCGCTACCATTAATAACGGGTATTTTACTATTAATCAACTTTTTACAGAAGATAGATACTACTCCTGCTTCTCCCTTTATACTTTGTCTGGGACCATAAACATTACTATATCTTAATATTACATAATCTATGTTATAGTAATGTTTGTAGAAATGAAGATATTTTTCAACTGTTAATTTAGAAATACCATAAGGAGAAAGTGGTTTTGTAATATGGTCTTCACCAGCAGGAAAATGTATTTGTTCCCCATAGACAGCACCGCCGGAAGAAGCAAAAATGATTTTTCTCACATTATTTTTAGCCGCAAGTTCAAATAATCTGATTGAACCTTCAATATTTATCCTTGCATCAAATAAAGGTTGGGAGATAGATTTTCTTAAATCTATCTGGGCAGCGTGATGGTTAATAATATTGATTTTATGAAGTTTAAAAACTTTTTCAAGAGAGTCTTTATATAAATCCAATTTATAAAATACTGCGGACTTATTTACATTACTAATATCACCAGTTGATAGATTATCAACTACGACGACTTTAAATCCTTTTTTAATATAAGCATCAACAATATGCGAGCCAATAAATCCGGCTCCACCAGTAACTAAAATCATTATAGTATATTTAATTTATAATACTCTATATCCAATATCTTTTCTATAATAGCAATTTTCAAAATTAATTAATGATACATTTTCATATGCTTTATTAATCGCATCACTTACAGAAGTTTCAGATAAAGCAGTTATTCCAAGCACTCTACCACCTGAAGTAATAATGTTATTGTTATCATCAAAAGTAGTACCGGAATGAAAAGCCAGAACATCCGGTGATATTTTTTCCAATCCTGTTATTTTTTTTCCGGTCTGGTATTTATCAGGGTATCCCCCAGAAGCAATAATTACGCAGACAGCAAATTTATTATGAATTTCAAGTTTATAATTCCTGATATTATCAGTAGAAGAAGCAAGCAATAACTGCAGAAAATCAGATTTAATTAACGGAATAACGGCTTGCGACTCAGGGTCTCCAAATCTACAATTAAATTCAACAACATAGGGTTCCTTTTCACCATTACACTCTGAAATCATCAAACCACAATAAAGACATCCCTTATACTCACGATTTAAAAGTTTCATTTGTTTTAAAGCGGGTTCGATAATTTTTAATTTTATTTTTTCTTCAAGCGATTTATCATAAAACTTTTCCGGGACTGGTGAATATGCACCCATACCGCCAGTATTCTTACCAGTATCGCCATCTCCTATTCTTTTATGGTCTTGAGAAGGAGGAAGGACCACATAATCGGATCCATCTGTAATAGCAAAGACTGATAATTCATAACCGTTTAAAAACTGTTCAATAACAAAATTAACACCAGCATTTCCAAAAGCTTTATTAATGACCATATCTTCAAGTGTTTTACAAGCAACAGCGAAAGAGTCAACAATAACCACACCCTTTCCAGCTGCTAATCCATCTGCTTTAATAACTAAAGGGTATTGGGAAATTTTCAAATAATTTATAGCATCATCAAACTCACGAGCGGTAAATTTTCTAAACTCTGCTGTAGGTATCCCGGCAGATTTCATCATTTCCTTAGCAAAAATTTTACTACTTTCTATTTCAGCAGCAGATTTTGTAGGGCCAAAAACCATTATACCAAGTTTATTAAGTTCATCAACTAATCCAAGCGAGAGCGGCAATTCAGGACCAACGATAACGAAATCAAAATTATTTTCTTTTGAAAATTCACAAATTGCCGAAACATTATCTGCTTTAATATTAACAGGGGTTGAAATAGAATTCAAGCCGGCAGAACCTATTGTAGAGAATAGTTCACCATTTGAATTTTTAAATGACGGAGAATTTCTTATTCCCCATGCTAATGCATGTTCTCTGCCACCATTTCCAACAATTAATATTTTCATATAAGGAATTATAAAATTAGTTATTCAATATCTTGTAAATAATTAAATTCTCTTGCAAGCGCTTCAACATATTGCATATTTTCAAATTTTTCGATCAATGCTTCGTTCGGTGATGGTAGCACCCCTGCTTCATATTCATTATAATAATCGTAAATTGCTTCAGCAATAGTAGCAGGGTTATAATCAGTAACAATTTTACAGGCATTATAATTAAGTAATACATTTTTAGTTACACCATCAGGAACACAGGCAAGGATATTTTTTCTACTACCGATATAATCACCAATGACACCCGGTAAAATAGCATCATTATTTTTAATATTTTTTATATGTAAAAAAAGAACATCGGAAGCAAGCAAATATTTAATACATTCAAGATGATTAACATAGCCCGGCATATATAAAGAATCAAGAATTTTAAAATCTTTTGCAAATCTAAGAAGTTTTTTCGGGACAATTCCAAGATACAGGAATTCAATTCTATCTTTATATAATGGGACAGCATTAAATAGTGCTCTGATAGATTTGAATAATAATTTTAACCCTCTTGAATGGAGACTACCGACATAAGTAATTCGCATTTTATTAGTATATGGAAGATTTTTCTTTTTCGCTAATTCAAAGTCATTTTTATCAAAAGTATGAGGGTAAAGTTTTATATCATTGTAAGTTATATCAGAGTTCCTTGATATAATCATCTCCTTAATTCGCCTATTTGTTGTAATAATTTTATTTGCATCCTTAACAACTGCACTTTCGAGTGCGATATTTCTTTTTTTATGATATAAAGTGGGATAATATCTTAAAGTATAATTACCAACCCAACTATCCATAAAATCCACAACCAACGGGACTTTAAATCTTCTTTTCAATTCCTGCCCGATAAGGAAATCAGTAAAAGGTGGTGCAACAGCAAATACTAAATTGTAACCACCGTTTTCTTTCCATAGCTGAATTGCTTTCTTTACTGCTTTTGAATACCAGAAGATTTTAGAATCCGGAATATAGAACCAGCTTGAAAAATAATTTTTAAAAGATTGAAAACTATCGTTCGGTACTTTAGTAATTATTTTATTCGTATCAAGAATCTCTGCACCTGTTCTTTCAATTTTTATTCCTGAATCCAATGCTTCTCTTAAAAGAAAATCATCAACAAGAAATAACTTTCTCGGGCTATCGGTTAAAACTGTAACATCCCAGTTAAAGTGATTCAGGTATTTAGCAAATTTCAAGGGCCTTTTCACCCCACCAAATCCCATAGGTGGAAAATAATAGGAAATAAATAAAACTTTTTTCATAGTTAATCAAATTATTACTAAAATAAATAAATTACCCCCTATTTTCAATTATACTACATTTACATAAGTTATATTATAATATGTGTAAATTTTAAAACAAAAACTAAAACATATAGTTAATTTATATAAAAAATAATTTCAAGGTTATAGTTATAAAAATAGAGGGATTTACAATTTTAAGTATTGATATTTTTTGAAAATAAAATTATATTCCAAAGAGTTTAAAAAATTAAACATTTTAACATTTATATAGTTTATGGAACGGAGGGAAAATATTGGGAAGAATGTATATGTCTTCACAATAAAATTACATACAAAATTTTAATTATATGGATAATAATTATAAACCAAAAAGATTAAAGAAAAGGATATTAGTTCCTTTGATTTTATTATATACAATAATAATTTTATTTATCGGATACCAATACTATAAATATAGTGAGAATAGTATAAAGAAGGAAAAATTACAAGAGTTAAAAACGATTGCAGAACTAAAAATCAAACAGATAACCGAGTGGAAAAATTCAAATATAAAAATTGCCGAAGTAGTAACGAAAAGTCCGTTATTCAGAACAAGTGTCCGAAAATACTTAGAAGAAGATGATTTATCACAAAAGCAACAAATAATTGACAGACTTAATGTACTAAAAAAATATGCATCCTTTGAATATGTAAGTATAGCAGACAGTAAAGGAAAAGTATTAATAACATTAGATACAAGTTTAAAACAAATTGATTCCGTATTTTCAGGAGATTTACAGAAAGTAAAGAAACAGAAAGAAACGATATTATCAAATTTTCAGTTATGTAAGAGTCATAATAATATTCATATAATTATAATTTCCCCTATTTTTGCTGATAAAAACAGAATTGTAGCGAACTTAATATTACAAATAGAACCATCAAAATTTCTTTACCCCTTGATACAATCCTGGCCTATTGATTCAGAAACGGGTGAGACGCTTTTATTTGAGAAAACTGAGAATGAAATAGTATTTTTAAATGAGCTCAAACATAAAAAAGAAACAGCACTAAAATTTAAAATTCCACTAAGTGAGGAAGAAGTGTTAGCAGTGCAGGGCGCTTTAGGAAAAAGAGGACCCATTGAAGGAAAGGATTACAGAGGGGAAGAAGTTCTTGGTTATATTGCAGAAGTTGAAGGTACACCGTGGATTATGGTTGCAAAAACAGATAAAGAAGAAATTATGGGCGAATTAAGAGTAAGGGCAATCTATGGAATTATTATTATGGCATTACTTATACTATTTGCTACATCAATTATTATATTTATTTACAAATTAAGACAAAAAGAAATTAGCATAAAATTACTTGAAAATGAGAGAGAACTTTTAAAAACACAACAGAAATACAGAACAATTCTTTACAGTATAGGAGACGCTGTAATAACAACCGATACTGAAGGTTATATTACATTAATGAATAAAATTGCAGAGGATTTAACTGGCTGGAAAGAAGAGGAAGCCAAAGGAAGGAAGCTTGAAGAAGTATTTAATATAATAAACGAAGAATCCCGTAAGGTAGCAGAAAATCCAGTGGAAAGAGTTATAAAGGAAGGAATAATAGTAGGACTTGCAAATCATACGGTATTAATTTCCAGAGATGGTAATGAATATCCAATTGCGGATGCCGGAGCACCTATAATAGATGACAATAATAACATCATAGGAGTTGTACTTGTTTTTAGAGACCAGACAAAAGAAAGAGAGCAAGAAGCAATTTTAAGAGAAAGTGAAGAAAAATTCAGAAATGTTTTCCAAGCATCAAATGTAGCAAAATCAATAACTCTTGTTTCAGGTGAAGTATATCCTAATAAAGCATTTTGTGAATTACTTGGATATACAGAAGAAGAATTTATACAGAAAAAATGGACAGAAATTACACATCCTGATGATTTAGAGAGAAATATGGTACTTGTAAATAAATTACTTAAAGGGGAAATAGATTCATTTAGATTTGTAAAACGATATTTACATAAAAATGGTTCAATAATCTGGGTGGATATTTTTGTATCATTATATCGCGATAAAAACAATAACCCACAGTATTTCATCACAAATATTGTTGATATAACTGATAATAAAAAGAAGGAAGATGCATTAAAATTAAATAATATAAGGCAAAAGGCTCTTATAAACTTACATAATATGAAAAACCGACCAGAAGAAGAGATATATGATTACTGTATTGAAGCATCAATAAAGTCACTGCAAAGTAAATATGCATTTTTTGGTTTAATCAGCGAAGATGAATCAATAATGAAAATACATTCCTGGTCAAAGGAGGTAATGAAAGAATGCGCAGTAAAGGAAGTACCGTTTGATTTTATATTATCCGAATCAGGTATCTGGGCTGATTGTATCAGATTAAGAAAACCATTAATAATAAATGATTATAAATCATATCAAAATAAAAAAGGTATTCCTGAAGGCCATGTAGAAATTGAAAGATTTATTTCAGTTCCTATTTTTGAAGGAGAAAAAATAGTCGCAGTTGCAGCAGTAGCCAATAAAGCAGAAAATTACACCGAATCTGATTTGAACGCATTCTTAACATTTATGAACCGAATGTGGGAAATAATATCATATAATAGAATACAGAAGGGATATATGGATTTATTAATCAAGAATCAGGCAGTTCTTGATTCTGTTGCGGATATTATAATGGAAGTTGATACAAATAAGATTTACACCTGGGCAAATCAGGCTGGATATGAATTTTTTGGTGAAGATGTTATAGGAAAAGAAGCATCATACTATTTTGTAGGTGAACAGGATACTTATGAAAAAGTTAAGGAACTCTTTGAAGGAAGTGATAAAACAATAAATGTCGAAAGCTGGCAAAGAAGAAAAGATGGAGAGAAAAGATTGCTTTCCTGGCGATGTAGAGCAATAAAAGACACTGAAGGAAATATAGTAGGAATAATTTCAACTGCAAGAGATATTACAGAAAAACGAATACTTGATGAAAAAATAAAAGAGAGTGAAGAAAGATTCAGGATTTTATTTAATACTATGGAAAATGGAGGAATATATCTGGATGCAGAAGGAAAAATTATTATGGCAAATGACGCAGTAGAAAAAATATTGGGAGTTCCAAAAGAAAAATTAATCGGGGAAAAAATTTACGACTTAAATATAAAAATGATAAATGAAGACGGTTCAGAATACAAAATTGAAGAATGTCCAACAATAAAAGCATTAGCCACAGGAGAGAAATCATATGGTGTTACAGGAATATTAAATTCAAAAGATAATGAATATCACTGGCTGCTTGTCACAGCAACTCCGGAATTCAGATTAAACGAAAAGAAACCTTATCGTGTCTATACAATATTTACAGATATAACAAAATTAAAACGGACAGAGAATGAATTAAAACTTGCATTAGAGCAATGGGATATAAGTTATAATGCAATTAATGATGGGATGGTTCTGCTTGATGCAAACCAAAGAATAATAAAATGTAATAAAACATTTCTAAAACTATTTAATAAAACAGAGGAAGAGGTAATAGGTAATATATGTCATAATATTGTTCATTCGACGGATTGCTCAGTTGATAATTGTCCGTTTGTAATAACAAAACAGACGAAAACGAGAGAATCTATGGAAATGAATATTAATGGGATGATTTGTAATGTAACAACTGACCCAATATTAGATGAAAATGGAGATATCTTAGGCGCAGTTCATATTATAACAGACATAACAAAAATAAAGAATTATGAAAAAGAATTGATTCAGGCAAAGGAAAAAGCAGAAGAGATGAACCGAATAAAAACACATTTTCTTGCGAATATGAGTCATGAATTACGGACACCAATGGTAGCAATATTAGGATTTTCAGAAATCTTAACTCAGAAAATCACAGATGAGAAGCTTAGAAAAAATGCTGAGCTGGTATATAAGGGAGCCACTCGTTTAATGTCAACCTTGAACAAAATCCTTGATGTATCTCTGATAGAAGCGGGACAAATGCCAGTGAAATTAGAAGATTTAGATATAATAAAAGAAGCAAAAGATACTGTCAGTTTGTACAAAGATGTTTCAGCCAAAAAGAATCTAAATTTAGAATTTGAATCAGAATTTGAAGATTTATATTTAAAACTTGATAAAAAGTTTATTGAAGAGATTCTGGACAATTTAATAAACAATGCGATAAAATATACAGAAAAAGGAGGAGTTAAAGTAAGAATAACAGAACAAACAAAAAACGGAAATTCATATATTGATATAGATGTTATTGATACAGGTATCGGTATAGAAGATGGAAAGAGAGAAATCATCTGGGAAGAATTCAGGCAGGCAAGTGAGGGTCGCGGGCGGCTCTTTGAAGGGACAGGATTAGGGTTATCAATAAGTAAGAAGTTAGTTAAATTACTTGGAGGTGAGATTTTTATTAAGGAAAGCAAAATAAATTCAGGGACTACTTTTACTGTAAGATTTCCTTTAACACCAGAACTTGTAACTAAAACCGAAGATATTAAAAAAATAAAAGAAAAATTACAGACAATGGAAACTCAGGAAGAGTTAAAAATACCAGAATGGCTTCCGGAAATTCTATATGTCGAAGATGAGGAAGATTCAATTACGCTTGTAGAATATATGCTTAAAGGACGATGTAAATTAGATATTGCTCTTAACGGGGAGGAAGCAATAGAAAAAGCGAAAAGTAAAAGATACGATATAATTCTTATGGATATAAATTTAAGAAAAGGACTTGACGGGGTACAAGTAACAGAAATAATAAGAAAGATGCCAGAATACGAAAAGACTCCAATAGTTGCAATAACTGCATTTGCAATGATACATGAAAAGGAAGAATTCTTACAGAAAGGGTGCACGCATTATTTATCAAAACCTTTTAACAGGCAGCAATTAGTTTTCCTTATTAATGAAATTATTGAAAATATAAAAGAAAAATAATTTGAATTAAATTATTTTTCGTATAAACTTTTTTAGACGGAATTTAATATCCCGGGAAAAATAATAAATCTTAAATACACACCTTATTAAAAATATCTACTAATTTTTGTGTCAGGTATTTTCTGTTAAATTTATCAATAAAATCTTTTTTACCAACAGGTAATTTATTCTGTTCATATAATTCATATAAATGAATTATTTTTTCAGATAAATCATTAATATCGTCAGGGTCAGTAATAAATTCAGCACCGTAAGCACTCAAAATATCTCTTGCAGCACCGCCAGGGACAGAAGCAAGGATTGGTTTACCTGTACCGATATATTCAAAAAGTTTACCAGTCGAAATCATAAAACTTTTAGAAGATTTACCAATCATCATCCACAACACATCAGCAGTAAGAAGGTATGCAGTACTTTCAAGATGTTTTAAATAACCAGTTAAAACGATATTATCCTTTAATTCGAGATCATTAATTAATTTTATAAATTTTTCCGGAAAGATACCAACAAAAAACATTTCAATTTTATTTTTCAATTCCGGTTTTTTAAGGAATGCAAGCTGTAAACCTTTTAAAAAGAATTCAGGTGTCATAAGGTTAAAAAAACTACCTGAATAACAAAACCTAAATTTTTTCTTTTCAGAAATTAATTTATCAGCAATATCTTTCGCATTAATAAAATCATCGGGGTCATACCCCTGTGGGATAACTTCGGAGTCCTTAATATCAATTTCAGGGTATCTATCAAAAATTAAATTTTGAATTTTATAATTAATTGTAATAAATGCATTTGCATAATTGAGAATTTTTCTTTCAAGTTTTAAGTGTAATCTTTTATGAAATGGAGTGAAATAAAAATTATAGGGACATTCAATCCAGTCATCACGATAATCAAGAACAAGTGGAATGTCATACTTTTTTGACAATTCATACCCGACTAAAAAATCAGTGTAAGGAGGTGCGGTCGAAAAAATCAAATTTATCTTCTCAGAATTAATAATCTTCTCAGCATATCTGATTGCTTTCTTTTCCCAGAGAATTTTTGTATCGGGAACTAAAAATATTTGAGATAATTTACTAAAAAAATTCCTTAACTTCTCATTTTTAAACTTAATTTCCTTTCTATCAATACTTCTCTCAACTTCCCCATCTGTTCTTACAATTTCAATATCTTTTAATTCATTTAACATTTCAAAATCAAAAGCATAATACAATTTAGGCGAAGAAGTAATAACAATTGGTTTCCAGCCAAAATGATTTAAATATTTGACAAACTTAGTAGTACGTTGAACACCCCCCATACCGTGTGGAGGGAAATAATACGATATAACAATTACTCGTTTTATCTTTTACCTTTTCATCAAATTTACTGATTTTAATTTATTTTGACAAGAATATTTAATCTTTAATAATAAATAAAATACAATAAAAAAATTAAGCCCTCAAGAATTTATCTGAGGGCTTATTTACAAATACAATTATAAAATCAAAAGAATATATATTTCGTATTATTAATAATAATCAGTAAATCTTCTTCTTTGAAAATTCCTATCATAGTAATTAGTATCATCGTCATTTTCATCAGTTAAAAAGACCATATGAGGTACCGAATCATCAACACCCAGAGCAGCACCGACAATTTTTTCACCATGATACCTATATGATTTACCCATTCCTATTGAGTCATATATTGCTTCTTTACATTTCTTTGCTTTGTTGATAAAATCTTTTGCATGTTCAATGGTCGGAATAATTTTTTCTTCTTTATTTTTTTCTATTTCTTTCGTCTCTTTATTACTCATTCTGTATTTTTGAATTTCTTTCTCCTTTAATGCTTCAATAACATAACTTTTTAAAATTTTATTATACATTTTCTTAAAAACAATATCCTTAGAAATAAACTCCAAACCCACCGGTTTTCCATTAAAAAATACGAGTATCCCCTTTTGTTCAGGCACAATGCTGAAATCCTTTAAATAATCATTTAAATCCTTTTCTTTTTTTTCGAAAATTTCTGCCATTGCGGCTGTTGATGATGCTATTCTTAAATAATTCAGGTCTCTCTCAACATCATCCCATATCTCACTCTGGCAAGCCTTGTATTGGGAGTTCCTTTTAAGTGAAGCATCTACTTGTTTAATCTTTTCCTTTCTGGCAGATTCCGGCATTACATTTTCAGACTTAGAAAAAATTTTAGAATCTTTTGAATATGACCATCTCCCTGCTTCAACACAACTAACCGGAATAATAGTAGTAGTTTCCGGTGCAAGCATAATAGTAGTATTTACAACCCTATTTTGTTTAGCACCAATTAATTCTTCACCATCAACAATAAGAATCGGTTGCTTACCTTTATTTACCGCCTTTAATTCAGGAACAGAACCACCCTCACCAATTTCAGAAATAACAATAACCCCTAAATCCAACGCTTCCTGCAAACAAATATAATCCGGACCTGAATCAAGTTTAGACAAAATCGGGAAAAGAAAGATATCCTCACTGACCTGAGGATTATCAAATTCAATTCCCTCAAGATAAAGGTTGACTGTGCTTTGCATTTTGTGCTCCTTTCATTAATAGTTTAGTTAATAAATTTCCTTAGATTCTACATCTAAGGATAATTTTATAAAAAAAATAATTTGAAATAAATTTTTCTGATAAAACAATTTTAAACAACAATGATAAGTTTTTAAAATTCATTCAGAAAATTACTCCTATTTTAGTTTTAAATTCATCTAAAGAAGTATTTGCAATTGACGCAGCTTTTTCCATAGAAAATATTCCTGTAGCTACCGAATAATTAAGCAATCTATCAAATCTGAAAGGATACTCTTTAGCAATATTATCAGCAGGTTCATTCAATTGCCAGGTTTTTTCTAAAACCAATTCGCGAAAAGAACGATATCTTCTTTCTGTAATAAGGTTAATGTCAAGAGCATATTTCATAAAATCTATAATAGAAATACCATATCTCATTTTTATTTCATTGAGTTCACCAACTGCAATTTTTCTACCAACCGGAATCAGATAATCCTTTAAAACCTTCTTTGGAAGTAAAAAAGAAATTGCAAATTTATCTAAATTTACTTCATTAATTTCCTGATTATTAAATCCAACCAATATAAATGCCAACTCTTTTGCAGCATTGAATCTTACTTTTTCAGCGGAAAGTCTGCTATTAACCACAATAAAAGGATATCCTTTATATCTACCTGAAATGCTGTTAAAATCAAAAGGTAATTCTAAAGAGAAAACCTTAATCCCTTTTTCTTCAAGTAAACCTAATAAATTATAAATAGGTTCATATCCAAGTTTCCAAAGCTTCCTTAATATTTCTGATGCATAAACAGGATTAAATTTTAATTCATTATATAAATCAAGCATAAGATACTGCCAATTAAATTTTAATTCACGATTTAACAGATTTTCTAAATAGATATAATTTTGCATCTTTTCCGATATAATAAGTTCAATTGCTAATAATTGCTTATGATTTAGATTAGTTTCATTTCTTAATACTATATCCTTTTTTGCTTCTTTAAATGATTTTTTAAACCATTTTTTTCTTTTTTCCAGAGAAGAATAAAAATGTAAATTTTTATTAGATATTTCTTCACTTTCTTTAATATCTTCACTATTGTCAAAACTTATGCAGTAGCGAGCATTACTTTTTAATTCGGAAAGGTGTATAATTGGTCGGCATGCATTAACTAATACTTCTTTTTCAATGGAATCATCCAGACTATCATGTGTATAAGCAGAACCTGGTTCAAATGGAGTCATTTTAATATCAATAACCTGCATGATTTTTTTTAATACTTCTTCAGAAGGTCTCATAATTCCCTTTTCATATTTTGCAATCGCCTGCCTGCTGACTATATAATCAATCATTTTTGAAAGGTCGGCAAGACTCAATCCTGCTTTTATACGTGCTGCTCTTAACATTTCAGGAAATTTAGGATCTGAAATAATATTTTTAATATTAGATTCCATATCTAAAATATTTATATGTTGACAATATAATAATATAAATGATAAATGTCAACATATAAATAAAAAAATATTTTAAATATAAAAATATCTGGTATAATTTTATGTATTATCAATGATTTATTTTAGAAATAATTTTTAATTAATCAAAATTTCATATTCAAATTATTGAAGATTGCAATATATTGATTTTTAATAAAATAACAGACATTGAAAAATCATTATATTTGACATTCCTTAACAATAACCATAATTTTGTATGGTGATGTATAGAATTAATCAAATATAGTAATGGGAAAATTAAAACAATATCTGAATAAAATAAAAAACCGATACAGAAGCATAGGGATAAACTCAATCATAAAATCATATAAGCCTTCCTTCGGAAGTATTAATTTCCCATTTATAAATTCAGAAGGATTTAGCGCTTACAAAAGTTTTGCTTATGCCTGTATCAATGCAAGAGCGGAAAATATTTGCAAAGCGAAATTCTATTTATATGAAGATATACCCGGCAGACATGATAAGGAAATATTAAAACATCCATTTCTTGACTTAATAAATAAACCTAATATAAGAAATCAAACATTCAGGGAATTAATATATAGAATAGCAGTAAGTCTTGATTTATACGGCAATTCATATCTCTTTATACAAAGAGGAGAAGATAAAAAGCCAAAAGGATTATATTTTTTACCCACAAAAAATGTGAGAATAAAATTAAATAGTAATATGACAGAAATTGATGGTTATATATATAACGCAAGTGGCAAAGAGATTAATTATTCAAAAGATGATATAATACATTTTTTAATACCAGACCCTGAGAATAATTTTACCGGTAAAGCAACAATAGAGGGATTTAATCTGACACTGGAAATAGATTATCTGCAGAATTTATATCAAAGGAATTTTTATCGCAATGATGCATCACCGGGAATGATAATAGAAGTAGAAAGAGAAATGATGGAAGCTGAGTTCGAGAGGTTTAAAGAAAAATTCAGAGCATTATATGAAGGAGCGGGAAATACAGGCAGAACCTTGTTTTTAGATAGTGGCGCAAAAGCAAAACCATTTCAGGCACATCCAAAAGATGTAGAGATATTAAATGCGAGAGTGTGGATAAGAGATGAGATAATGTCTATATTCCGCGTTCCAAAGATAATTCTTGGAGTAACTACAGATGTAAATCGTGCTAATGCAATCCAACAATTAAGAACATTTAATGATAATGTTATCCGACCATTTGCCAAATTAACAATAGAAAGTAAAATCAATATATTTTTAAAAGAAAATTATCCGGATGAAAATTTAAAACTTATAATGGAATATGATTTTGAAAATGACAGAGAGTTACAATTAAAAGCATACGAATTATATATGAAATACGGAATTGCAACAATAGAAGAATTAAGGGAGATGGAAGGACTTTAAAAAAACTTCAATAATAATAAAAAAATAATAATTATGTTCACAAAAGAATGTCAGGAAAATATTTACAGAAAAGAATTTAATGATGAAGAAAGGACAATAGTCCATTACATAACAACAAAATCAGTAGATAGATTTATGGATATAGTATATCCGGAAGGAATGGATGACACTGATTACCGAAAAAATCCCATAGTATTATTTGCGCATGATTCGAGAAAATTAACAATTGGTAAAAATATATGGCTAAAAAGGGATTCAAAAGGGATTTTAGCAAAGACGCAATTCGCAGACACGGAATTAGGGAGGGAATTATACAGGTTAAACCGGGATGGTTATTTAAATGCATGGAGTATAGGATTTACAATACCTGAAGGAGGCTCAGAAATTATTGATGGGATAAATCATATAAAGAAATGGATTTTACTTGAATATTCTAATGTGCCAATACCAGCAAATCCAGAATGTTTGAATCTGATTTTAAAGGAATTTCAATTACAAAACTTAAAAAAAGAAATAAAAACAAAGGAGGAAAAAATGGATGAGAAAAAGACAACTGAAGAATCTGGTATGAATGGTTCGATAAGTGATTTAGTTGGAATTATGAAAAGAGAGACGAAATCAGTATTAAAGGAATTCTTCAGTGAAAAAAATGGTAGTACTTCTCTACCGCCAGAAAATCTTCCAAATACAGCGAATAAAAATTCAGATTCTGATAAAGAATACAGGGATTTTATTCGCTCAATCGTTTACAGAAATAACTCAATTATGCCGGAGAAATTCAAGAATTTTTTATCTGAAGGTTCTGGTACAGCAGGAGGATATACAGTGCCACCGGAATATTATGAAAGAATAATGTCTAAATTATGGGATTCAAGTGTTATAAGGAAAAACGCAACTTTAATAAGCACTGAGAGGAAAGATTTATTAATACCGAAGCTCAGTACATTACCGGCATTTTCTTTTGTAAATGAAGGTTCAAAGAAAAGTGTCTCAAATCCAAGTTTTGAACAAATTCAAATGAGCAGACATGATGGTGGTTTTATAATTTTAATGTCGAAACAATTAATAGAGGATTCAAAATACGATTTACAGGGTTTTGTAACAGATATGGCAACCAGAGTCATAAGTAATGCAATAGATTTAGCAGGCTTTAAAGGTATAAGTCCAATAAAAGGGATACTTGATACTTCCGTAAGTACAACTGATGTATTAATCGGTGGTTCCCCCGATGAGATAACATACGATAAACTAATAGAAATGATATCAGCAGTGCCAAGTGAAACACTACCTAATTGCAAATGGTATATGCATCGTTCAATGTGGGCACAAATAAAAAAACTTAAATATTCAGAAAATGGTGAGTATGTTATAACTCCGGATGAGAAAAAATCATTAACACTTGAAGGATTTCCGGTGGTATTAAGTGATTATATTTATAGTATATATGAAGGTTCGCCGGGATATCGTTATATTGTATTCGGTGATTTAAGTTATATGTTATTAATGATGAGAGACTCAATAACTTTAAATGTATCAGATGCAGCAAGTGTAGAAGTGGGGGGTTCACAAATCAATTTATGGCAACAAGGACTCGTTGGATTAAACTTCGGGATTGCATTTGATATTGGTTATAGTTATCCGGAAGTAATTGCAACGGGTAGAACCGGTGGGGCATAAAAATAAAAGAAAGGAGGTTTATTATGTTTACTTCACCAAAAACAACAATATGGGGTATTTGTATAGCGATAGGAACAGCGCTTGTGAATATAAATTCTTCAGGGGATTTAGGATGGTTACATTGGTTGGGACAGATTTTAATTGCAGTAGGTTCTCTAATGCTTGGTATATCAGCAAAGGATACATAAAAAAACTTTTAGCCCGATGGAAGCATATCTTAAAGAACCCAAAAAAGACACACCATTAATAGCCGCAAATGATACCACCTGTATATCCGTTTATATCTTCCATCGGGCATTTTTAAAAAAATTAAAATATTTTAAAAATGATAAAGAAATATAAAATAAAATGTAATCTCTTCTGGAATCAGCGAAACTATTATGAAGATGATGAACTGGAAATTGAAGATTCGATAGCAAAAAAATATCCACATTTTTTTGAAGAAATAAATAAAAAAGTTGATTCTAATAATAAAGATATCAAACCAGAAGGAAACTCAGATAAATTTAAAAAAAAGAAAAAAGCAATTAGAAAATGATAGAGCTACAGGAATTAAAAGAATATTTAAACATATCTGATACGATACACGATCCATTTTTAATGAAATGTATAGAGTTTACTACACAGAAAATGATGGCTTATTGCAGAAGGGATTTAGTATATGGCGTAAAGTATGATGTAATCAGTGGTAATAATCAAGATATAATAAATTTAAAGGTTTATCCCGTAGATAAAGTAATATATATACATTATCGTGATGAATGGACAATGCCACCGGGAGGAGGGCATAATCAATTTAATAAGGATTTATTTAACAATAAACCTGTAGAAGATAACATATATCTCGATGAAAATACGGGCAGAGTAGTTCTTTTGAAAGGATATACTTTACCGATAGGGACATCAAATGTTGAAATAAAATATTTAGCAGGTTATTCAGTCAATTCTCCAAATCCCGTATGTGAAACACCATTGGATTTAAAAAGTGTATGCCTGATGTCAGCAACAGAATTTTTTCTAAAAAGTTTTAAAGGAGATGGTAGAATAGGGTTAAGAGAAAAGACCGAAGGTATAACAGGTTTAAGAAATAATGAATGGATATATAAAGAAGAAGACTATTCAGTAATATTAAACCGATATAAGGAGATAAGAATATGAAAAAAATAAAAATAAACAAAGATTTTCTTTTTGATGGAGAAAGAGGTTTTGAATTTATCAATAAAAAATATAATTCTGATAATTATTTAAGAGATATTAACTTAATAAGGGAATTAATAATTCACTGTTCTGCAACAGATAGTATAAGTTTCGAAAATCCGATTAATTTAATAAAATATGACATAAACTCAAATCATATTTCAAGGAAAGGATGCCCTTTTGCCACATATCATTTTTATATAAATAAAGCAGGAGAAATATTTCAATTGATAGGAATAAATTACTATACATGGCATTGCAAAGGTCATAATCAATATTCACTGGCAATATGCATAAATCATTCCGGGAAATATAACAATGTCACACCTCAACAATATAAATCATTAATTGATACAATAATATATGTATTTTCTATTTTAAATTGGGAAACAGATAAAGAAACTTTAGAAAGCAAATTACATTTTCATCGCGAATTTGCTAATAAATTATGTCCGGGTAAAATTGATAAAGAATTATTAATTAAGGAGATTTTAAACTATGAAAAAAAGTGAATATTTAATTTCTTTCATTATAATAACTGGTATCATTTTTTTATTTTATATACTAATGAAAAGTAGATATAATTATAATCAAATAACAGATAGAGACACAATATATTTAAATAAAATCATCAGTGATACTGTAATTAATTGGAAAGAAAAAATCCTATATAAACAAGTGAAACCAAAAAGTATAAAGGTAATAAAGTCAGATACCATAGAAACTCCAAAGGAAGTAATTATAAGCGCAGAAAATATAGATAATAAATTAAAAGTTATTTCATTAAATCTAAAAGATAGTATTTTTAAAGAGTATGATTTACCGGAAATAAATAAAGATTTCAAAATTAAAAATACAACAAATGGTTTAATATTTGAGACAAAAAAATTTCAATATAGTGGAATTAATATCTTTACAGGTTTTGAGTATAATTTTAGCAATAATAATGAGAAGGTTAATTATATTTTTGGAATAGAATCAGGAATAAAAATAATGGATAATTATGAGCTTTCTTTTGCAGTCCAATACAGAAAAGGGGTTAATGATTATTCTGGTACAATAAAATTTAAATACAAATTATAAAGAAGCAATTTGACCTTTTTTAAAATAAACGAATGTAAATTATTTGTTAATATATTATTACAACAAATATTTAAATACTTTTTATACATGTTTATTTCACCAATTAATAATTTTTATAAAACTTCTCTATTGATTATTAACAATTAATTTTATAGTTTATTTTTCAAAAAAAGGAGAAATAAATGAAGAAATTAATATTATTTCTGTTAATTATTCTCTCAGGGGTATCATTTTCACAAAATATTGTAGAAAAAGCAATTCTATCAAATAACAATTTGCAAGAGAATCCAACTTGGGGAAACGATATTCTTGTGTCAAGTTTTGAACCAATAGGACCTATAGCAGGTGGGAAACTTGGTAATACATTATACATAGCTATTAATGATACACTTGCTACTAGTAATTTAGGTATAATTTTATTTAAATCGACGAACAATGGGAACAACTGGACACTTAGTCTAAATGGAATAGCTTTACGAGGTAAGATGGATAGAATGGTTTTTGCAAACTGTGGTCCAGGACCTGATTCTATATATTTATTCTTTCAATACCAAAACACAATTTATCGTTGGAATGTTATTAATAACATAGGTTTTCAAATCTTTACGACGGGAGGTTTTAGGTCATTTGATATAACAGGATCTTCCACAGGAGCATTATATATTTTCCTTGATGCAATTTCATCAAATCAAATACCAAGATATGCTTCGACTGATGGAGGATATACATGGCCAATAACAGCAGTAGTAACATCATCAGGAGCAATACCAAGAGTTTCAAAAATGGTAACTGGTGATACTTTAATATTAAGCTATTATAATATAACTACAATAGTTGGCTCGGATACAGCAACAGCTTATATTAGGACTGCAAGATACTCTCAAACTTCAAATGGTACTTTAGCTTCAGCATACTTTCAGGATGTTGCTACTGAAGGTTTACCAAAGCACGAATTTAAACCCGCAATGACAAAAGGGGTAGTTTGGTTAATATACACAACTGGAACAACTGGAAACATTAATATATATGGCAGAAGAAGTATAAACGCTGGCCAAAATTTTTCATCTGCCATAAATGTAGCTGTAAATCCAAATGTAGACGAGTATTGGTTTAGCATTGATGTTTATCAAGTAGGAGTCGGAGGATTCGACTTAGTTTATTACTCTGATAGTTTACAATCAGGTCCATCTACAAATAATACTGATAAATTGTTATATTGCTTTTCTCCAACAACATTACCAGAATTCTCACTTCCAGTACAAATAAGTCAATATCCTCCTGGCTGGTCTGCTGCAGATTATAAACCATCAATTATAGAGATACCTTCAAATGATTTTGGAGTTACATGGGTTGGAGCCGATGGTGTATCCAAGAGAGTATATTGGGATAGACTTTTGTACACAACAAGAATTAAAAATGAAAATAGCGTAACAGCAGAGAAATTCTCTCTTGAACAAAACTATCCAAATCCATTTAATCCAACAACAACTATAAAATTTGAAATACCAGAAAATGGTTTTGTTACTTTAAAAGTATATAATGTTCTTGGGGAAGAAGTTGCTACCTTGATATCAGAAAACTTAAATTATGGAATTTATACTTACGATTTTGATGCTTCTAACTTATCAAGTGGCATATACTTTTATACACTTGAAACAAAAGGATTTAAAGATACTAAGAAGATGGTTATAATAAAATAATATTAATACTCAAAGAATTAAAAAAAGATGCTGATATAATTAATTATCAGCATCTTTTTTTTATTAATTTTAAAAATTAAATAATTTAAAAATAAATATTTAATAATTCATTTTTTATTTACTAATAACCAATATTATAAATTAATGGGAAATTTTTAAAATACTATGTTAATTATTAAAAATAAATCGCTTGACATTAATAAAAAAAAATTATAAATTGCCCTGTAAACTTAAAGAAAGGACTAATTTATGAAAAACCCAATTTTCATTTTTATTTTAACTTTATTTTCAATTACTGGGGTCTTTGCTCAAACAGATATAGTACCAGATACAAGAATGAACTTACCAGGAGATTGGGGTAAAAGGGTAGATGAATTTGACCCCGTAATTCAAGATATATCTCCTATTCCACAAGCACTATTAAACCAGTATAGTGAAGCGTCACAGAGCGGAAATGAAGCAGAAAAAGAAAGATTAGGGAAGGAAATAGATAAATATCTTAAAAAACATATAAGTATAACTGATAATGCACCAATACAGGTAAAAAGTAGTGAAAATGGCGCCCCAGAACCACAATGGGGTATTGGAGATATAAAAGTTCATAGCGGTAGTATAAAAACTTCTGGTTTCAGGCAAATAGATATGAAGTTTGCCGAAGATGGTAATATTTATTTAGTTGTGAACAGGAGCGGTGTTTCTGGATACAACGGATATTTAACAATCTACCGCTCAACAAATGGTGGAAGACATTGGTTAGTTGTTTCAAATGTAGCGCATGCCACTTTTTACTTTGGCCAGATAACAATGCTTGTTGAAAAAAGACATCTGACACTTAATGATTCAAGCCGTGTGATTATCTACTTAACTGGAAGTTCTTCTTCTAATATGGACAATGCTTTGATTGGATATGCAACAATGAGAAGAGATGGAAGTGCTTTTTATTCTGCATGGATTGGTACACCACCTGCTGGAATGAAATATCAATATCCAACATCATGCAGCGATGGTATGTATTATACTACGGCAACATATATGCATTGTTTAGTTAGATTAGATAGCAATTCCGGAAAACCAGTTCAATTAATCCATTTCAGAACAACAGATTGGTGCCTGACTCATACATCTGCTGAAATTATAACGGGTTATAATGATTATTATCCAAGTTGCGCATACTCAAAAGAATCTTCAGGTGATGATTCAATCTATATAGCAATAGAGAGAAGATTCACAAATGTATCAGAAATAAGGGTTATAGTTACACCTGCAGTTCCATCTACAAATTTCCGCACATATTATTTAACAACAGCATACGGAACCACTAAATATGAAAAACCCTGCATAACAGTACCACAACAAGCTTCAGGAGTACCAAGGAAAATATTAATAACATGTGTAAAAGATAGTGTTAATAGAGTAGCAAGATATCACTATTCAACAAATAGTGGTGCAAGTTGGAATGTGAATTATTATCTTGGTACAACCATACATCAGGCAGATTATACCTGGTGTAACTCTGATTCTCTTGAGACAGGAGGTGGATATCTGATTGCAACTTATGTTGATGTTAACGGTGATTCTGTAAACGTAAGACGAGGAGTACCGGGCAGTATGGGTACAGTTTTATACAAAAGAAATTCCTATCCTGCATCAGGAATATTAACACCAGTAGTTGCAATATATAAAGAAGGAACAACAAAATATTCCACATTTGCATATCCCGGATATGGTCCTACAAATGTATATTTCAATGCTGAGAATTTACCAGCCGTTGGGGTCAAACCTATAGGAACTTCAACTCCATATAAATATGAACTATCACAAAACTATCCAAACCCATTTAATCCGGTTACAAATATAGAATTTCAGCTAATGAATTCAGGATTCGTTTCACTTAAAATATATGATTTACTCGGTAGAGAAGTTCAAAACTTGATAAATGAATATATGAATGCCGGAGCATATTCAATATCATTCGATGCAAGCAATTTGAATTCGGGAATTTATATTTACAGGTTAAATGTTAATGGCTTCTCTGATACTAAAAAGATGATATTGGTTAAGTAAGACATCATTAATATAGATTTCTTTAACAAAAACCCTTCGGGAAAAAACCGAAGGGTTTTTTATTTTGAACTAAATATCGAAATAAAAATGTTTAATTAAATAATGAATAACATTGAAATAATTTTTATATTAGTCTATTTTTATCAAATAAATTTATTTAACTAAAATGAAAAATGTTATATCCACTGTGGGAGTATTGGCTATCACTTTAGTGATGATATTCGCATTTAATAGTGTGAATGAGAATAATTTAGAAAAATTCGGACCGCATTTAAGTAAATTATTAAAGGAAACAAATCAAACAAAATATACGGTCTGGGTATATTTTAAAGATAAAGGAACAAATGCAGAACTTCAATTATCAAATCCATTAAAACTCGTTACACAAGAGTCATTAAATAGACGAAGTAAAGTATTACCAAAAGACAAATTAGTAGATTATACAGATATACCAATATTTGAGCCATATATAAACAGCATCAGAAATAATTCAATAAAGATAAGGACGAAATCAAAATGGCTTAACTCAATAAGTATTGAAGCAACGAAACCACAGTTATATGAGATATCTAACTATGATTTCGTAAATAAAATAGAACTTGTTGAAAGATACAGAAGAAATAATTTTGAATATATAAGCGAAAATGAAAGCGATAATAGTAATTATACTGATGAGCCGGATGTTGATTCTTTAAATTACGGTACTGGAAATGCTGTAATTCAAATAACACAAATAAAAGTTAACATTGTACATAATGAAGGGATATTCGGACAAGGAGTAAAAATAGCAGTTTTCGATGCAGGTTTTTCAAATCTCGGGCATGAGGTATTTAATACTTTACCAATGAAAATAGAACGGAGGTATGATTTCCACGATAATGATACAACTCTTGCAAATCATTCACACGGAACTGCAACTTTATCACTGGTAGGAGGATATAAACCAACTAAATTAATAGGACCAGCGTTTAAGTCAACATTTTATCTTGCAAGAACAGAAGTTGACCCGGGTGAAATGAATTATGAAATGGATCACTGGATTGCTGCAGCTGAATGGGCGGATAGTTTAGGGGTAGACGTAATTTCAAGTTCATTGGGATATCTTGAATTTGACCAGGGGCAAATTAGCTATACCTGGCAGGATATGAATGGCAATACACTTCCGATTACAATAGCAGCAGATTTAGCTGTAAAAAAAGGTATTGTAGTTTGCAATTCAGCGGGCAATAATGGATATAATGCTTCACACAACACTTTAAATGGTCCTGCTGATGGTGATAGTGTATTAACGGTTGGAGGAGTAACAACATCAAATACATACTGGACAACATCATCAGTTGGTCCCACTACTGATAATCCACCAAGAATAAAACCAGATGTTGTTGCACTTGCATCTGGTAATTATATCGCAGGAACAACGACGATAACAAGTTATTCAAATGGTAGTGGCACTTCATTTTCCTGTCCTTTAGCTGCAGGAGTAGCATCATTAATCCTATCAGCAAATAAGGATTTAACCCCTATGCAAGTTGTAATGATAATGCGGAAATTTGGAAGTAATGCTTCTAATCCGAATATTCAAATAGGCTGGGGAATAATAGATGCACAAAAGTCAGTTGATTCTGCAAGAAAACTTGATACAACAAAACCTGTAATTATCCATACACAACCATTCACTACAACAACATCAACTGATACAATAATTCTAAAAGCCATAATAAAAGATAACGGAATAATAAGATATACAAGAACAAATGAAGCACCAAGAATTTATTACAGGAAAAATTCAGGGAGTGGCTGGACAAATTTTGCAGGAGCACTGTATAGTTCCGTTGTAAAAGACACATTTTATTTTAAAATTCCAGGTAGCGGATATACAACACAGGTAGAATATTATTTTGCTGCGCAGGATATAAAACTACCGACACCACTTGTATCAACCTTACCATCAGGAGGAAGCGGCGTAAATCCACCAGGCAGCACTCCCCCGTCTTCGAGGTTCTCATATACAGTTACTCCTGTCAGCATAATAAAAAATGAAAATAGTACTGCAACAGAATTTAAACTATATGATAACTATCCTAATCCGTTCAATGCAACAACAAATATAAAATTTTCAATAATAGAAAACTCAGAGGTAGTCATAAAAGTATATGATGTAACAGGAAAATTAATAAAAACAATTTTCAATGGTAATCTCACTAAAGGTATATACACATTTTTATTTGATGCAAATGACTTAACTTCTGGAATTTATTTTATTAATTTTATTGCAGGCAATTATAAAGAAAACAAAAAAATTGTTCTTCAAAAATAATCATTGAATAAATTCTAAAATTTAAATAAATCACTTTATTATGAAAAAGGTATTTATTTACTGCCTATTAATAATTCTAAGTTGTTCATTAACCTATGGGCAAAACATATCTTCAAAAAGATTTAAAAAGCCCTTAATGGTAATTGATGTGGTTGGAGGATTAAATATTCCTGTTCATGATTTTAAGGGGAGTTATATTGATGAAATATATAACTTCCAGAGTTACGCAGCAGGTATAGGATTTCACACTGGTGTAAATGTTAAACTTGCAGTGGCTACTTTTGAACAATGCCAGTTTAGATTAACTTTAAATTTAGGTTATTCACATTATGTTAATAGTGATGGAGGTGCATATAAGGATATTTATGTTGTTCCTGTCGGGTGGCCCCAATATGGATATATTAATCCTGTTAGAATTGGAGGAACGAGTAGTGTAAGATATAATATACCCTATGTTGCTGTTGGAGGTGAATATGCTATATTCGTTGACCCATTACTACAATCTTCTTTTAATTTTGGTATAGATGCAAATATGAGTATAATAACAGGGCGGGTTTTTAATCAACCATGGGGGTTGCAGGAAACATTTAATACATATCACGGAAATGTAAGATTGGGCATTGGAGGAAATATTGCATATAATTACAGGTTTGTACCAGAATTTGGTATAACAGTTGGAATGAGATATCAATTAATGAATTTACTGCTTCGTTCATCATCAACAACGGACGAAAACGGATATTTATATTTAAATGATATGGCAGACCAATCATTGAACCAGAACTTATCGTCATCAAGGATTATGGGTAATTTTTCATTCTTTGCTGGGTTTAATTTTTATATAGGGACAAGGAAATAAATTTTTCCAAAAAATAAAGTTGCAATAAAAAAGAGGTCCTTTCGGAGGACCTCTCTTTCCTTTTGCAAACTCCAGCAAAAAATCTTTGTTTGCAAAAGATTTGTTGCTATGGGAACCAATACTAAAAGAAATATGCAAAAATCATTCCTATCTTTTATACAAGATTTTTCCCATTTCTTCAAATTCCCTTAAAAGAAAAAGTATCATAATAAGAATTTTTCTTCTCATTTTGAAATTTCAATGTATCTCACCAAATTCTAAGATTTTTAGAATAAATTTAGTAATATAAAATTATATTTGACATATGAAGATTATAATATTAATTTGATTACAAAAAAAGGAGAGAAAAATGAAAATAGAAGAATTAAAATCAGCAAAATTCAGAAATCCGAAAGTAATATCAATACCTGATATGAAATTATGGGAAACAAATATGATGGAATTTGGCAAGGAAATTTTAAGGGAGAATGTTGATTACGGTAATTTAACAGGAATAAAAAAGCCCGTATTATTTAAACCCGGTGCGGAAAAACTAATGAAAGCTTTTAATTTGCAGATAGAAACACTTGAATGTATCAACGAAATATTCGACAGAGAAAAGCCATACATTGATGTTACTTACAGATGTATTATAAAATCGGACAGAAATCAAAGATTAGGAATCTGTGAAGGTTCTGCAAATAGTGAAGAAACAATTTTTAAATATAAATACAGAAAAACAAATTTAAGACCTGATAAAAATCAATCGATTAAATTAAAAAATGAAGGTAAAGGTAAATGGATAAAATTCGATGATAAATGGGTTTGGTGTGAAAAAGTATTAAATGATGATATACTTGCCAAGAAGAACATTATAAAAAAGGTTGCTCAGAAAAGAGCTTTTGTAGGTGCAGTGATAATGGCAACAAGTACTTCTGAATTCTTTTCAAATATAAAATAATGCAAAACTATGAAGGATATTCCTAATCATCCGTTATATTTTGCTAATGAAAATGGGCGGATTTACCGACAAAAGGGTAAATTATACAGACAACTGACACAAATAATACAGCCATACGGTAAATATTTATCCGTATATATAATAGATGAAAAAGGTGAAAAAACTTTAAAGCAGGTGCATAAACTAATTGCATCAGCATTTTACAATATAGTTCCTGAAGACTATGAAATAACTCATATTGACGGTAATTTATTAAACAATAAACCATCAAATTTAAGGATGGTAAAAATTAAAGCTATTAATACAGGAAATGATGATATTGATCGGAAAACAATAATAGAAGAGTATGAAAAAGAATTATTGATAAAGATAAACTATAATAGAAATCACCCATTGTGGGAAAGATATAATAAAATAAAGAAGACTAATAAATACAAAAATATTTACAACTGGTTATATGTTCACTTAAGGTGAATTATATTACTCCAGTTTAAGGTCAATTTTTTTCTCGCTGCCGTTTCTTATTATTGTTAAGACAAGTACATCGCCTTTTTTAGAATCATTAACAGCGAAAATTAAATCTCTTTCTTCTCTTATTGGTTCTCCATTTGCTTCAATTATTATATCTTCCGGTTGTAGACCAGCTTTATCTGCACTGCCACCTCTATAAACCTGTGTAACAATAACACCTGTTTTTGTTTTTAAATTATAATACCTTGCAATTTGTTCATCAACGCCCTGAATTCTAAACCCCGGATTAAAACTGCGATCAATTTTACCATACTTTTTTAATTCTTCCATTATCTTAATAACACGATTAATAGAGATAGCAAACCCGACACCGATACTTCCGGAGCTATATGAGCTACCAGTAAAAATAATAGTATTGATTCCAATAACTTCACCATTAGCATTTATCAATGGTCCACCAGAATTACCAGAGTTAATTGAAGCATCGGTCTGAACCATATCCTTATAAACCCTCTTATTGTCAGCAGAGACTTTCATATTGGTTGCGCTGACCACTCCAACAGTAACTGTAGGTTTATCATTTATTTCAAATAATCCAAAAGGATTTCCTAAAGCTATAACCCACTCCCCTATTATTAATTCATCAGAATTACCGAACTTTACATAAGGTAAACCTTTTTTATCAATTTTTAAAAGCGCTATATCACTTACCGGATCTGTACCAATAAGTTGTGCATCAAGTCTCTCCCCTGTCGTAAGAGAAACAGAAATTTTGGTAGCATTACCTACAACATGGTCATTCGTCAGAATATAACCATCATCAGAAATAATAAATCCGGAACCGAGCCCTCTGACTAATTGTTTGCGTGAGAATTCTTCACCAAAAAATTGTCTAAAAAACGGGTCATCAAAGAATGGATCCCTAAATTCCCTCACCTCTTCAACATTAATACCTACAATAGCGGGTGAAACTTTTTCTATTGCTCTGGTAATTGCATTTTTCCTATCATCATTTATCTGCTCAGTTTGCTGAAAGGTGGATAATTTTACATTCGGGTCTGGTTTATTATAAAAAATATTGTCATATAGTAATTTACCAAGAATAACCCCAATAGCACTAAGAATTAAAATTGCTATTAGAATAACTCCACGCTGGCTGATTCGTCTTATTGTTAATTCCATTTTTATTTATATTTTTTTTAACTTTCTCGACAATCGCTTTAAAATCAATTTTGTATTTAGCCATTAATTCCATCATAGTTCCACTTTCACCAAAAGTATCTTCTACAGCGATGTAATCAACTTTAACGGGGTAATTTTGCACAACACATTCAGAAACCGCAGAAAATAAACCATTGTGTTTTTGATGGTCTTCACAAGTTACGATATATCCAGTTTCTTTTGCACACTTTATTATCATCTCCGTATCCAGTGGTTTAATAGTATGCATATTTACAACGCGAGCATTAATACCAAATTTTTTTAATTCTGCAGAGGCTTTCAGCGCTTCCCAAACCAATAAACCACTTGCAATGAGAGTAACATCATCACCATCAACCAGAATATCTGCTTTACCAATCCTGAATTCAGCATTTTTATCTGTAAAATTCGGGGTTTTATCTCTGTAGAATCTAACATACACAGGACCTTTCATTTCCAATGCCGCAATTATTGCTTTGTAAGTCTGATTATAATCACACGGAGTTATAACAGTCATATTCGGTAATCCTCTCATTAAGCCAACATCTTCAAGAGACTGATGTGTAGCTCCATCTGGACCAACAGAAATACCACAATGTGAAGCACAAATTTTAACATTCATTTCACTATAAGCGATAGATTGTCTAATCTGATCATAGGGTCTTCCTGTAGCAAATTCACCATAAGTAGAAGCAATAGGAATTTTGCCTGTAAGTGCTAAACCCGCAGCTGTACCCATCATATCCTGTTCTGCAATACCAACAGAGAAAAATCTATCAGGATAATTATCTCTGAATTTATCTGTTTTAACAGAACCACTAACATCACCACCTAAAACAACAATTTTTTTATTAAATTTACCCATTTCAACAATAGCATCGGAAAATGCTTGTCTTGTTTCTTTTAATTCCGGATTTTCAAAGTTTAAGTTTATCATACAAAAATAATTTTATTATTTTTAGATTTCAAATGATTTAATAATATAAACAAAAATTTATTGATAAAAGTCTCAAGAATTAAATATTATCTATTAATTTTGAGAATGTTTATTTAATTTTAAATAAAAACATATGTCATACTCAAATCAACATAATCAACTGGTTTTAATAGTAGATGATTTGCAGCAGAATTTAGAAATTTTAGGAAATATCTTATCGAGCCTCAAAGTTAAAATTGCAGTTGCGATGAATGGTAAACAAGCAATAAATACAACATTTAAAAAGAAGCCGGATTTGATATTATTAGACATCTCAATGCCAGAGATGGATGGATTTGAAGTATGCATGAAAATTAAAGAAAATCCGGATACAAAAGATATACCAATAATATTTCTGACAGCGAAAACAGAAACGGAAGATATTGTGAAAGGATTTGACCTTGGAGCTGTTGATTATATAACAAAACCATTCAAAGCACAGGAATTGCTCGCAAGAGTAAAGACACATCTTGATTTAAAAAGGTCAAGAGATTTAATTAATAAACAAATTTCAGAATTAGAAAAATTAAATGAAAATAAAGATAAATTCATATCTTTAATTTCACATGATTTACGAGGACCATTTACCGGATTTTTAGGATTAACAAAATTTTTAGATGAAAATTTAGATAGTTTTAGTCAGGATGAAATAAAAGAAATTGCCAGAGAATTACATAATTCACTATTTCGGCAATATCAACTATTAGAAAATTTACTTGAATGGTCGAAAATCCAAATCGGAAGTTTTAAAATAAATAAACAAAAAATAAATGTCGCGGAGATAGTAAATAATAAAATTGAACTGTTCCAGATATCAGCAAAAAGTAAAAAAATTGAATTGATTTCCTATATCAATGGAAATACATACATATATGCTGATAAAATAATGATAAGTTCGGTTATTCATAACCTGATATCCAATGCAATAAAATATTCAAAAAGCGGTGGCAAAGTAATAATAAACAGTACCAGTAAAGACAACTATGTTGAAATATCCATATCAGACAATGGTGTTGGCATTAGTGAAGAAAAATTAGAAAAGTTGTTTCATTCAGAAAGCAGTTTTACTACACCAGGTACTAATAATGAAATTGGTTCAGGATTAGGATTATTAATTACAAAAGAACTTGTAGAAATGAATGATGGTAAAATAACAGTTGAAAGCAAAGAGAATATCGGAACAACTTTTTATATTCTAATTCCATCTGAAGAAAACAAATGAAATTATGAATAAAAAAGAATTACAAAATAAAATATTAATAGTTGAAGATGATACGACATTAAGAGAAAACATATCTGACTTTTTAATCACAGAAGGATTTTTAACAGATTATGCGGTAGATGGTGTTGAAGGGCTGGAAAAGATAAGGAAATTTTTGCCAGACCTTGTATTATGTGATATAGCGTTACCAAAAATGAATGGTTTTGAACTATTACAAACAATCCGAAATGATGAATTACTAAATGATATTCCATTTATATTTTTAACAGCGATGACCGGGATAGATGATTTTAAAACGGGTATGAAACTTGGAGCAGAGGATTATATTACTAAACCATTTGACTTTGATAAACTTATAACAACAATTAAGACAAGGATTAAGAAACAAACAGAATATAAAACATCAACAGAGAAAAAGTATCGTTCCTTAATTGAGAACTCACTAACCGGTGTATTCATTCTGCAATCCGGGAAAATTATATATTCAAATCCAAAATTCAGAGATATATTTCAACTTGAATCAGATGAGAATTTAGAAATTAAAGATATAATACATAAAGATTCTTTACTGACCCTTAACAATTATATTGTTGACTGCCTGAAAAATAAAATAGATGATTTCAATTTTGAGTTGAAAGCGTTACAAAAAGATGGGAATGAAATATTTATTCAGATATACGGTGGAAGAAGTAAATATGAAAACAGACCTGCAATACTGTGTAATGTACTTGATATAACTGCCCGAAAAGTTGCAGAAGAAAGGATAAAAAAAAGTGAGAAAAGATACAGAGAATTACTAAATACAGTACCCGCAGGAATAATAGAGCTTGATAAGTACGGGAACATTCAATATGTAAATTTCGAATTCCTGAACATAACGGAATATAGACTAACTGAAATACTGAAAAAAAATATACTTGAAATAATACCACGAAATGCAGTTTATTATGAAACAAAAAAAATATTAGATAATATTTTTATAAAAGAAATTGAGGCAACCCCTCTATACCTTGAGATAATAAGAAAAAACAGAAATCTCAGAAAATTAGAAGCAAGATGGGATTATATAAAAGATTTTGAAGGCAAAATAACAGGATTGATTGTAGCCTTAATTGATGTTACGGAAAGGGAAAAAAGTAGAGCTGAATTAATAAAAAGTGAAGAAAGATTCCGTACCTTAATGAATATATCTTCCGAATTTATATGGGAAATAAACGAAGATGGGATATATAGTTTTGTGAGTGAAAAAATATTTGATATTTTAAACTATACAAATGAAGAAATTATCGGGATAAATTACCTGGATTTAATTTCACCAAAGGACTTAGACAAGGTTCAAAAACATTTAAATAATATTTATAATAATAAATTACCTTTCATAATATTTGAAGCCACATATATCAGTAAAAATTCAGATAATGTAACACTTCAAAACACTTGCATTCCAATCTATAATGAGAAAGGAAATATAGCCGGTATCAGAGGAGCAAGCAGAAGTATAAAAGATTTAAAAGAGTCTATGGAAAAATGTTTAATCTTAGATAAATTATTCGGTATTTTGCTTTCTAATACCGATAGCATTGTTTTATTCCATGATGATACTGAATTAATAAATTTATCATTAGAAGGAAAATCTTTTCTTGGATATCCAGCTACTAATTTTAAAGAAAAAAATAAATTTTTATACACAATAATTCATCCTGAAGATAAGAAAAATGTTGTAACTAAATTAGAAGATTGGGGAACCTCATCTGATAACACTTTAAAACAAATATATAGATGTAAAACTTCATCAGGGAAATACCACTTAATTGAAGATATAAGAAGCAAGATTGTAATAGATAATAAATTCAAAATGACAGCAGTTATCTTAAAAGATGTAACAGAAAAATCAATATCAGAAGAAGAAATAATAATACAAAATATACCATACGGTATATTACTAACAGATAATAAAGGGAATATATTATTCGCGAATTCAAAAGCTCTCAGTGTTTTAGGTTTATCTGTTAACGAAATAACAGGTAAAAATTATTTCGATATTTTATTCAGCACCGATATATTGAATATATCTGAAATCCATAATGACCTAAAAGAAAAAAGATATTGGAAATCAAAATCGAAAATAAAAATAAGAAATGTTTCTGAACAAAGTTATGAAGTGTGCATTTATGGTGTTAAGAGTAATGAGAGTTTATTGAATAATCAAATTATCATTTTCTTTGAATCAGATGGCTCAACAAATAAAGAATATATAAACGAACTTAAAAATAAACTTGAAAATTATATAAAATACGAATCTAAATTTATTTCAAAACTCAACCATGACATAAGATCACCCGTCAATACAATAATCGGATACACTGAGCTGTTGAGGGGAAAAAACCGGATAAAAGAAAACGATGTATTCATTAATAAAATCTTAAACTCAGCTTTTGGTATTGCGGATAGACTTGACAAATTTCTGAAGTTAATACAATTAAAAACATTAGATGAAAATACCAAACTTGAGAAAGTCGATTTAATTGAAACAATGGCAAGAAATATTGAAGAATTTAAAGATCAACTTTCAAAAAATAAAATAACAGTAAAAACCATAAAAAAAGCGGAGAGTATATTTATTAATGCAAATAAGACATTAATAAATCAATTGTTTTATACATTATTCTTGAATCTTCTGGAACACTTCAATGTGGGAGAAATTATAATAAACATAGAAAGAAACAGCAATAATGATAATCAAATTGCTATAGTAAGAATAACAACTACAGGTATTCAATTAAGTAATACATTAAACAACTTAACAAAAATTAAACATTCAAAAGAAGATATTAATGAATTAATCGATAATGATAAATCAGAACTTGATTTTATATTAATAGATAGAATTGCAAAAATTCACAATGCTACCTTCAATATCGAATATCTGAATAATGAATACATTAATTTAACATTTGTCTTTCCGACTGTTAGCTCATCAAATTAATTAATGGACTACAACAATTTTAAAAAAATAGAATTAATAGAACTTGTCAGAGGATTAAAAAAAGAAATCCAAAGCTTAAAAGAAAAATTAATAATAGAGAATTTTTTGAGCAACAACTACCCATATTCCTATATTAAATTTGATAAAAATGGATTCATAAAATATAGCAACAACTGTTTTATTTTTGACAATAATCTAAATTGTTTAAGATATAAATCACTAAAGGAATTAAAAACAACAGATAATAAAACCCTCGCAGACTATTTTAATATCTGGATAAATAAAGGAATTAATTCACATTCCATTAATTTAAAATATAATAATTCAAATGAAATTTCATATAAATGTTCTTTCATAAAATTAGATAATACTAATTATATTTGCGTGTTTTTGGATATAAGTGAATTAATGAATTTACAAAGAAGTTATGAAATAAGCGAAAAGAAATTTAAACAATTAAATGATGATTTAAAAATTGGAATATGTATTTTAAACCGTAATTTTCAGATTATTTATGCTAATAAGAAAATGAAGGAATATTTTCCGAATATCATTGAAAATTCTGGTTTGATATGCTATGAGACTTTTAATAAACCAGCAAGAAATGAACCCTGTATATACTGTCCGTGTGTTAAAACATTAGAAGATGGTGACATCCACGATACAATTACTGAAACACCATCCGGAAAATCGATCAGATATTTTGCTTTGCAGTCCTCCCCCATTAAAAACAATGACAATGAAGTTACATATATTATAGAGTATGTTGAGGATATAACCGATAAAATATCGAATGAGCAGTCATTAAATTTTCAAAATATATTCTTACAGTATTTAGTTGATTCAATACCTGCCAGTATTTTCTACAAGGATTTAAATCTAAAATATAAAGGCTGTAACAAAACATTTTCTGAATTTTTCAATTTAAAGCCAAATGAAATAATAAATAAAACAGCTTATGATTTATACAATAAAGAAACTGCAGAGCGATTTGAGGAACTTGATAAAGAATTACTTAAGACGAAAAAAAATCAGATTTTAGAGTATAATCAAAAAAATAATCAAACAGGGAAAGAAGAACATTTTCTACTTCATAAAGCTCCATATTACGATTTAGAAGGCAATCTAAGCGGAATAATCGGTGTAATACTAAACATTACCAAATTAAAGGAAGTAGAGCACGAGCTACAAGAAAGTTCTGCTTTCATTAATGAACTCATAGAACAAACAAATTCGATAGTTTTAAATCTCGATTTAGATGGTACAATAAAAATTTTTAATAATGCGGCAGAAAAAATAACAGGATATAAACGCGAAGAAGTAATAGGGAAAAACTGGTTTCATATTTTTGTCTCACCCAAAAAGTATCCGGATGTATTCGGAATTTTTAAGGAATTTATAAATCGAGGAAAAATAACAGAAAACTATATAAATTATATACTTACGAAAACCGGAGAGGAAAGATTAATCAAGTGGAAAAATTATCCTTTAAAAAAATATAAAAAAGTAATCGGTGTAATTTCAATAGGAATAGATATAACAGACGAAAGAGGATTAACATTAAATAAATTATTAAATGTATTTGAGATAATTCAACATCCAGTAATTATTACTAACGATAGACTAATAATAGAATATGCAAACTCAGCTTATAAAAATATGACAGGATTTAGTATCGATGACGTAATAGGTAAAAAATACAATGTTTATAAATCAGATAATGTAAACAAAGATAAATATCCGGAAATGATAAATGCGATAACTAAGGGTATTGCATGGAGTTGGAAATTTTTTATTGAGAAAAAAGACGGTAATCTATACTACGAAAATTTAATAATCACACCGATACATAATTCAAAAGGAAAAATCTCAAATTTTATAATAGAAATTCAAGAGACCAAAGAAGATGATGAAGACTTCAATAACAGACATAATCTAAAATCAGAAATTGAGATTTTAAGAGTTCTTCAAGACTCAATAAATATTTTACTGAAAAGAGAAATTAAAAAATTATCAGTTAATTTTAAGAACAAAGAGATAAAACCAACAGCAATTTTTTGTAAACATACATCAGCACAAATTGAATATCTGAATAATTTGCTTTCTACAGCTGAAGAATTATTCAAGAAAAACTATATTGATGAAAGTGAAAGTTCTGAAAAAGTTGATTTATCATTAATTATCGAAGATATTTTAACAAAGGATAAAATAAATCTGAGCGAAGAAAATGTTAAGTTCACACATCAAAGGTACAGAGAGAAATTTTTCATAAATGCTAATAACGAAATAATTAAATTTGTTTTAGAGAAAATAATTAATGTGATAAACGACCATTCAGAAAAGGGGTCTATAGAAATTAAATTAGAGAAAATTAAAAATAAATCATTTTCTATAAATGTTTCCGGTAAGTTAAAAAAATCTATTGGAGGCAATATTATAACATTAAAAAGTATACTCAGCAATAAAGGAACAATAACATCAGAAAACTTTTCAATAAAAATTATTTTATTAAGCGAGATTCTCAATAGACTAAACATTAAACACAAATTTGAGATTATTCATAAAAACAAATTTATGATTAAGATTCATTTCGAGAATTACAAGCTTACTGATAAAAAAGTAATTAAACAAAAGAAAATTAAGAAAATCTTATTAGCAGAAGATAATATATCCAATGCAGAATTAATTCAAATTTATCTGGCAGATAAATTTCATATTGATTATACTACATCGGTTAAGGATACCATAGATACTGCAATCAATAATAATTATGATATCTTCATTATTGATATAGACTTGTGCAATGAAAAAGACGGGGTACTAATATTAGAAGAACTAAAAAAGAATGAAAAATATGAAAATACTCCCTTTATTGCAGTAACTGGTTTTTCTGATTTTAAAGATAGAGAATATTTATTAGAATGTGGTTTCTCTGATTATCTTGCTAAACCATTCAGGAAAGAACAATTAATAAGTTTAATAAAAAAATATATTTAAATGAAAAATCAAAATATCAGATTAACACAAATGGTAACTTCTGCTGGATGTGCTGCAAAATTATTCCCTTTCCTCTTAAGTGATTTGTTAAAAGATATTAACTGGTTTAGTAATGATAATGTTATTATAGGATTTGATTGTTGTGATGATGCTGGTGTTTATAAAATAAACGATAATTATGCTTTGATACATACGACAGATTTCTTTACTCCGGTAGTAGATGACCCTTACACCTTCGGTATGATAGCAGCCGCTAATTCTTTAAGTGATGTTTACGCTATGGGTGGGACCCCTATGAATGCACTTAATATTGTTGCATACCCGCAAAAAGAAGACTTATCTATCCTAAAAGAAATATTAAGAGGTGGAAATGATAAGGCAAAAGAAGCTGGCTGTGTAATTATTGGTGGTCATACAGTTGATGCATCAAATATAATATATGGATTAGCGGTAACCGGTTATGTTATC
This sequence comes from Candidatus Tepidiaquacella proteinivora, assembly GCA_013348845.1. Lineage (GTDB taxonomy): Bacteria > Bacteroidota > Ignavibacteria > Tepidaquicellales > Tepidaquicellaceae > Tepidaquicella > Tepidaquicella proteinivora. The sequence goes on from CP054675.1 coordinate 657,430, forward strand.
CCCAAAAATATTAAAAGCAACTTTACTTCTCAACCAGGAGATAGATTGATATTAACAAAAGCTCTTGGAACAGGAGTGCTAAATAATTGCATAAAATATGATAAACTTGATGAAGATATATATAACGAACTTGTAAATTCTATGACAAGACTTAATAAGTACGCATCGGATTGTATGTTAAAAATAAATGCAAATGCCTGCACTGATATAACGGGTTTTGGACTTGCTGGTCATTCAATGCAGATGGCAAAAGCATCAAATGTAGTCTTTCACATAAGTGTATATGAATTACCCATATTAAGCGGAGCAATTACCGCAATAGAAAAGAAGATGTTGACAAGAGCTGATAAATCCAACAGAATTTATACCCAAGAATATGTTATAAATGAAGGTAACATTGATGAAAAGCTTGAACATCTTTTATACGACCCGCAAACATCGGGCGGGCTTTTAATTTCAGTTGATAGTAACGATACAAAAATTCTTTTGCAGGAATTACATAACGCGGGTGACGAATCAGCAAGAATTATTGGTTATGTGGAGGATAGTAGTAAATATAAGGCTGGAACTATTGTTTTCCATTTTTGATTTGATTATGAAAATTTTCAATTCAGACAGAGAATTATTTTTATATGTGCGAAATTACGATTTAGAAACTATCCAACCCACAATCAATTCATTTAACTATTATCATGTAGATAAAATAAACATAAAAGAAGTACTTACCAATATTTATCGAGATGATAGCATTTTATTAATTGACGCTCGTTCTGAAAAAGAGCATAAAGAAAGTTCTATCCCAAACTCTCATAATTTCCCTATTCTTAAAAACGAAGAAAGACACAATGTAGGTTTAGTTTACAGAAAATATTCAGCAATAGCTGCATTCCAATTAGCTGTTGAATATGCTAATGAAAAATATGAGAATCTAAAAAATTTTCTTGAAAATAATTTAGCACATAAAAAGAAAATTTATATATACTGTTGGCGAGGAGGTGGAAGGAGTAAATATCTTGCAAAAATGATTAATGAATTAAGCTATGAATGTAAAACAATCATTGGTGGTTTTAAATCATATAGAAATTTTGTTAATAATTTTTTTTCTGATAAATCATCAGAAAGTGAACTAAATAAAATTAAGCTAATTGAACTTTCAGGTATGACAGGTGTTGGAAAGACTCTAATTCTAAATCATCTGAAAAATTATATCCCTGTAATTGACCTTGAAGAAGCTGCCCATCATTATTCTTCCCTTTTTGGTAGTATTCCTTATTTAATCAGGAATTTTGAACCTGTTAAAAGTCAGGCTTCGTTTGAAAACAATATTTATTCTCAAATTCTGAAAGGCTTACAATCAAAATATTACAATGGTTTTTTTGTAATAGAAAGTGAGAGTAAAAAGGTGGGAGATTTTTTTATTCCGGAGGCATTGTATAAAAAAATTGAATCAGCTCCTACAATTCAGATAGAATCTTCGAATGAAAAGAGAATTGAGAGGATAATAGCAGATTACTTCGGAGATGATTTAAGGGGATTACCATATTTAAAAAATGTATTAATAGGAAAAGAAAAATTTTTCAAAAGAGAACTAAGCAATAAAATTTATCAGCAGTTACTTGAATTTTTAGAATCAGGCAATGCAAAAGAATTCACAGAAATATTACTAACAAAATATTATGACAGGAAATATAGAGTTAAGCCTAAAAAGCCCGCATTAACCTTAAATTCTGATAACCTGAATGAATGTATTCAATCAATTTTGAATTATATTGAAAAAATGGGGAAATAAATTTCTAATTAAAAAATATATAAATTTAATATTTAAACTTTTATCTAAATAGTAAAATTGTTATATTTTTTGATAAAGATAGATATTCCTTAGCTACTACACCCGATCTCTATAAACTAACAAAAGAAAGGAGGTTTGGTTAGCATGAATAAGGAGAAAGAAATATTTTACACGCCACGGGATTTCAGAGAAATTGAACTTTGGAAAGACATAACAGAAGAAAATTGGTATAATGCCGAATGGCAATTAAAAAATTCTATCCGAACAGTAGAACAATTAAAAAAAGTAATAAAATTAAATTCGTATCAGGAAAGCGAAATTGAAAGGGTTGTATCGAAATTAAGAAGTGAAGGTAAAGACCCATTACGAATAACTCCCTATTATGCTTCTCTGATGCAAGAAGACCCGTTTAATCCTGTAATGCCAGAGTTTGAAAAGCCCTATAAAAGACTATGCCCTATATTCTGGCAATGTGTACCAACCCCAGCAAATTTGCTCTTTAAAAATACAGGAATAGAAGGTGCAATGTCTGAATCTTCCCGTTCTTATGGCGCTGCTTACCAGCGATACCCGAACAGACTTGCACTCTTCGTTGCTAAAAATACAAGTTGTGCTTCATATTGCGTACATTGTCAGAGAGCAAAATCACTTGATGCTTCTACTGATATGAATTTAACTGATATCAATAAAGGTATTTTTTATGTAAATTATAACAAAAATATAGATGAAGTTCTTGTAACGGGTGGTGATGCTTTAAGAATCAGTAAGAAAAGATTAAAATATGTATTGGAAGAATTAAGTAAAATTCCACATCTAAGGGTAATCAGAATTGCAACAAGAGTTCCTGTTGTACTTCCGATGTCAATTACAGATGAATTACTTGAATTAATAAAGAAATCTGCAAATAGATATAACAAAGGCGAGGAAAAATATGTTTACTTTATGACCCATTTAAATCACTATCAGGAAATTACAAAAGACCTCAGGGATGCAGTAAAAAAAATCAAATCTTTTGGTTTTACTATAAGAAACCAGACTGTTCTGCTTAATCATGTTAATGATTATTATAAAACATTAGCAGAAACATTCAGAAGAATGTTATGGATTGGGATTCATCCTTATTATTTATTACAATGTCATAAAGAAAAAGGTTTGGTTCATTTCATTGTACCAGTTCAAATAGGCCAAATTTATATAAAACATCTACAGGGTTGGATATCAGGTATAACCGTACCAAGATATGTAACAAATGTTGATGGTGGTAGAGGAAAAGTATTATTAATGCCATCAGGGTATGATGAATTAAATATTAACATAAATATTGATGAAAAGATATCAGAAAGTTATGCAACGATTTCAACCTGGGATGATAAAAAAATATATAGATACGAAGCATTAGGGAGAGCAACGAGAGAAGAATTTGATGAGGCAGTAAGAATAATGGATAAATTTATAGGGAAACCAGGTGCATTTTTACCCAAAGTAATAATTATAAATGAGAAGGGAAAACATATAGAAACAACTAACAGAACTAAATTACCTTTTTTCCAGAGAATGAAAAAAGCGAAGTATCTCGATTATGCAGTAGAAGAAAATAATGATATGCCATTAACAAATCCAGCGAAAATTTCAAAACAATTAGACGAATTATTTTATAAATCAAAATATAATAAGAAAAAATAATTTTTATTTTAGCTATAAAGTTTATAGATTAATTTGAAAACAAAATATTACGTTTTACAATATTAGTAATATTTAGAAAAAGTCCATAAATAAGAAATTCTCCTTTTATTCTAATGGTATAGAGTTATAATAATATTATTATTATCTTTAATGTCATAATTTAAAAATTTTTAAATTAATGCAAAATTGTGGAAAAGATTTTTAAAAAAATAATTTTACTTGGGAGACCAGCATCGGGAAAATCAGAAATAATAAATTTTCTGAAAAACATTTCTTACTCAGAAAGAGTTAATAAATACCATATCGGGAAATTAGTGGAAATAGATGATTTCCCTATGTTATGGACATGGTTTGAAGAAGACGATATACTTTCAAAGAAGTTCAAGAAACCAAGATTACACACAACTAAAGATGGATACTTTAAATATAAATATTTATGGCATTTATTGATTGAAAGAATATCTCTTGACTACTATAAATATGTAAGAGATAATAAAAGAAAACTCGATGAAGTTACTTTTTTAATTGAATTCTCAAGAGGTTCAGAACATGGTGGCTATAAAGAGGCATTTAAACACTTATCGAAGCAGTTATTAAAAGATTCAGCATTGTTGTATGTAGATGTTACATTTGAAGAATCACTTAGAAAAAACAGAAAAAGATTTAATCCTGATAAACCTGATAGTATTCTTGAACACGGATTACCTGACAAAAAACTTGAGAAATTATATAAAAATGTAGATTTCCATAAACTAAAGAAAACCAAAACACATATAAAGATAAATGGTATTAAGGTGCCATACATAATTTTCAATAATATGCCATCAAAAACAGATGATTTTAAAATTTTAGCACCGGCACTTAAAGAAGTGTTAGATAAACTCTGGAGTATATACAAATATGAATAATACAAACATAAAGTTATCAGTAATCGGAGCGGGGAAATGGGGCTTGAACCACATAAAAACCGCATATAAACTACTTGGAGAAGATTTAATCTCTGTATGTGATATAAACCAACAATGTGAAGAAGAGGTCAAAAAAATTTCTCCTAACATTGAATTTACAACAGATATAAATTCAATATTAAACTCAGAGCAAATAAACGCGGTAATCATATCTACAAATGCTGAAAACCATTACCCACTAGCAAAAGGACTAATCAAACGGGGTAAAAACATATTAGTTGAAAAACCAATTACTTTAAATTCTTATGAAGCAGAAGAATTAATGAATTTAGCTAATGAATATGATGTGAAATTGATGGTGGGGCATGTTTTATTATATCATCCTGCTGTAAATAAGATAAAACAATTAATTAATGAAGGATTAATTGGAAAAATTCAATATATATATTCAAATCGTTTGAATCTTGGTTCTGTAAGAAGTGAAGAAAATATACTTTGGAGTTTTGCTCCTCACGATATATCTGTAATTCAATATCTGCTTGAATCTTACCCTAAAAAAATTTATGCTAAAGGTGCCTGTTTTCTTCAACCTGAAATAGAAGATGTAACATTAACATTCCTAAGATATCCGGGAAACATTAATGCTCACATTTTCGTCAGCTGGCTTCATCCTTTTAAAGAACAAAGAATGGTAATAACAGGAATAAAAGGTATGATTGTTTTTGAGGATAGTTTAAAAACAGAAAAACTTAAATTTTATCCAAAGGGCTTTATAAATGTTAATGGAATTTTAAAAAAATTTGATCAAAATTATCAAGCAATAGATTTTCCTGATAAGCAACCTCTTGAACAAGAACAGATACATTTCTTCAACTGTATATTAAATAACACAAAACCACTAACAGATGCACAACATGCATTAGAGGTACTAAAAATTCTTGAAGAAGCAACATCAAAATTAAAAGAATAATATGAAATCATTTGAAAAAAATTATTACGTCAATGAATATGCAGTTATAGATGAAAATGTTGAAATCGGTGAAGGAACTAAAATCTGGCATTTTACACATATTCAGTCAGGAGCAAGAATCGGAAAGCACTGCGTACTCGGTCAAAATGTAAATGTCGGAAACAATGTTATTATTGGAAATTATGTAAAAATCCAGAATAATGTTTCAGTTTATGAAGGTGTAACACTTGAGGACTATGTATTCTGCGGACCGTCAATGGTTTTTACAAACATTATAGACCCACGCAGCAAATATCCTCAGGTCGGTTCCAAATATTATATAAAAACACTCGTTAAAGAAGGTGCTTCATTGGGCGCAAATAGTACAATTGTATGCGGTAATACAATAGGAAAATACGCTTTCGTCGGAGCGGGTGCAGTAGTGACGAAAGATGTTCCTGATTTTGCACTTGTCGTAGGAAATCCTGCAAGAATAATAGGTTGGGTTAGTGAAGCAGGAAAGAAACTAATATTCGATGAAAATGGTTATGCTTATTGTGAAAAATGTAATAAGAAATATAAATTTGAAAACGGTAAAGTATTCGAAGTATAGATTTTTATTCCTGTTTGCGTTATTAATTTTTATAATTTCCTGCTCAACAAAAAATAAAATAGAATTAAATCACATGGGTAAATCTAATTATAATAAATTAACACCTGAAGAAGAATATGTAATTATTCACAAAGGAACAGAAAAACCATTCAGTGGAAAATACTATAATCACTATGAAAAAGGAACCTATGTATGTAAAAGATGTAATGCTCCATTATATAAATCAGAATCGAAGTTTGATTCAGGATGTGGATGGCCAAGCTTTGACGATGAAATTCCTGGTGCAGTTAAACGGCAACCAGACCCGGATGGATTGAGGACAGAAATAATTTGTTCAAATTGTGGCGCTCATCTTGGACATGTGTTCGAAGGTGAAAGATTTACAGAAAAAAATACCAGACATTGTGTTAATTCAATATCTTTGAGTTTTATTCCTCATATTGTTGAATATAAAAAGGCAATTTTTGCAGCCGGATGTTTCTGGGGAGTAGAATATTATTTTAGTAAAACGAAAGGAGTTGTTAAAACACAAGTCGGTTATACAGGCGGATACAAAGAAAATCCAACTTATGAAGAAGTTTGTTCAGGCAATACAGGACATTATGAAGCAATAGAGATAACATACAATCCTGGTGAAATATCATTTGAAGAACTTGCAAAACTATTTTTTGAAATACATGATTTTACTCAAACTAATGGACAGGGACCTGACATAGGGGAACAATATTTATCAGTTGCATTTTTCTTTGATGATGAACAGAAACAAATTTTAGAGAACATAATTAATTTGTTAACCTCAAAGGGATACAAAGTTGCCACAAAATTAAAACCCGCAAATACTTTTTGGATAGCCGAAGACTATCATCAAAATTATTATGAAAAAAAGGGAGCTAAACCATATTGTCATTTCAGAAGAAAAATTTTTTAAAGAAGATATAAATCAGAATGGGATTAATATAATATCAGAATAGCACATTTATTTTACTAATAAATAAAACTTAGTATTTTATTTTTAAAAACCTGGTATCTAATCAAATTGTATCTATTAAATAAAAACTTCAAAGCTAAGGTAATATAATATGGAAAGATAATTTCCCCTATTATTTAAAACAACTATGCTTTTGTGAAATCTGGTAACTAAGATGTTTATAATATATTATCGTTACCAGATTTTTATATCAAAAAAGAATTTATTTATTTTCTTCGGCTTTTCGCTTTTCGTATTCAGAAATAATTTTTGATTCAATTTCTTTCGGAACTTCTTCGTAATGAGAGAATTTTCTTGAATATGTACCTCTACCTTGTGTTAACGAACGAAGTCTTGAAGAATAGCCACTCATTTCAGAAAGTGGTAAGTGACATTTTATAACCTGAAGCCGACCTTCTGATTCCATCCCAAGAATTCTACCTCTCCTTGAAGAAACATCACCTGAAACAGCACCCATAAATTCTTCAGGGAATTTTATATCTACTTCATAAATAGGTTCAAGCAATACAGGATTTGCCTCTTTAAACCCTTTCTTGAAAGCCATAGTAGCAGCTAACTTAAAAGATAACTCATCTGAATCTACTGTATGGTATGAACCAAATGTTAATCTAACTCTGACATCGACAACTTTAGAACCTATTAAAACACCATTAGCCATAGTCTCTACAATTCCCTTTTCAACAGCAGGAATGAATCTATTTGGTATTACTCCACCAACGATTTCATCAACAAATTCAAAACCCTGCCCCCTTGGTAATGGTTCTAATGTAATTACCACATGACCATATTGTCCTCTACCACCTGTTTGTTTTTTATGTTTATATTCAACATCCTTCGCAACTGATTTTATAGTTTCTCTATATGGAATCTTAGGTTCAACCACATCAACATCAAGATTATATTTAGACTTCATCCTATTGATTATGGTATTAAGATGGATTTCACCCTGTCCGTGTATTAAAGTCTGACTTATATCCGCATCATAATTAACTAAAAATGTCGGATCCTCTTCGTGAAATGAATGAAGTGAAGTAGCCATTTTATCCTCATCACCTTTACGTTTCGGATAAATTGCAAGTGTCATATTAGGTTCAGGGAATATGATAGGATCTATTAAAACAGGATTCGATTTTGCACAAATTGTATTATTTGTGTGAGTATCTTTTAATTTTACAACTGCTGCTAAATCACCACATATTGCTTCTTCAATTTCTTTTCTCTCTTTACCATTTAAAGAATAAACTGTAGATAATCTTTCAATTTTATCTGTATTGGCATTTATTAAATCCATACCAGCTGTTACTTTACCTGAATATACTCTAAAATATGAAAACTCACCTACATTTCTCTCAGACATAGTTTTAAAAACAAATAAAACGGGTTCAGCATTTAAATCAGGTTTTATTTCTAAATAATTATTACTGTTTTTAGATTTAGCTTTAACTGGTTTAACGTCAGCTGGTGAAGGACCATAATCACATATAAAATCAAGTAATGTTCTAACTCCAATATTATTATGAACTGCAGTACAAAAAACCGGGAATAGTTTTCTTTCTAACAATCCCCTTTTCAGCCCATTCCTGATATCTTCTTCTGTCAATGCACCATCAAAAAATTTTTCCATTAAAACTTCATCTTCACTAGCAATTGCTTCAATTAAATTCTGTCTATATATATCTGCTTTTTCTTTTAATTCTGCTGGTATTTCCTCTTCAACAAATTCACCCTTCTTATTGGGATTGAAATTTAATTGCTTCATTTTTATTACGTCAACAATAATATGAAAACCCATTCCCTGGTTAACAGGAAATTGGGCGATTGCAACTTCTGGTCCGAATAAATCTCTTACTTGTTTGACAACATCATCAAAATTAGCATTTTCTGTATCAAGTTTATTAATAGCTATTATTACCCCATTTCCATTCTCTTTTGTAAATTTGAAACTACTCTCAGTACCAACTTCTATTCCTTTAAAAGCATCAACAAGTAAAACAGAAATATCAGTAACTTTTAAAGCAGCTTTAACTTCTCCAACAAAATCCATAAATCCAGGTGTATCGATAATATTAATCTTTATTTTTTCACCTTTAGAATTCTTCCACATCGTATTCATCAAAGAAAGATTGATAGAAATCTGTTTCTCAATTTCGTCTTTATTAAAATCACTAACAGTATTTCCCTCTTCAATTGAACCGAATCTATTAGTCACGCCGGTTGTATAAAGAATACCTTCGGAAAGGATAGTTTTACCACTCCCTCCATGCCCAATTAATGAAATATTGCGTATTTGTTCGGTTTTCAATTCTGCCATTATTAAATCTCCTTAAAAAATGTAAAATTATTTATTATAAAATTTGTAATTTAACATTATTTTTTCATTTTTTAAAGTTAATAAATTTGTATTTTGCAATAGTATATTTTATGAAACTTTTAAATATTTTGAATAGTTATTAATTAATAATAAACAATAATGCCTAAAGTTTTACCAATAACAACATACGGTAGAGATATTCTCAGAAAAGTTGCAAAACCAATCAAAGATATAAATATCGACATTGTAAATCTTGTTGACAATATGTTCTACACAATGAATGCAGCTGAAGGGATAGGTTTAGCCGCACCACAAGTTAATGAAGGTATCTCACTCGCAATAATTGATATATCAAGTTTAGACGAATATAAAAACGAAAAACCTTTAGTAATTATAAATCCCAGGATAATTGACACGAATGGACAATCATTAGTAAATGAAGGATGTTTAAGTATTCCGGAAGTAAGAGGTGATGTTAAGAGACCAGAAGAAATTTTGCTCGAATATACAGACTTAAATGGTAAAGAAAACAGGCGTGAATTCTCCGGACTGCTGGCAAGAGTATTACAACATGAAATAGACCATTTAAACGGGAAATTATTTATTGATTATCTATCTGAAGAAGACCTTGAAAAGAATAAAGAACTTTTTAAAAAAATAAAAAGTAATAAAATAGTAACTGAATATCCAATTTATAATTCCAAATCCAAACCCTGATGAAGATGAACATTATATTCATGGGGACTCCAAAGTTTGCTGTACCTTCATTAGATATTCTGATTCGCAATAATTACAATATATCAGCAGTAGTAACTCAACCTGATAAACCTGCAGGTAGAGGATTGCAATTGCAATCAAGCGAAATCAAGAAATTTGCGAATTCAAAAAATCTCCGAATACTGCAACCTGAAGATTTAAAAAACAAAGATTTTGCAGAAAAGATTAAAGAATTAAATCCTGATTTAATAATAGTTGTTGCATATCGAATTTTACCGCCTGAAATATTTAATATACCTAAATTTGGAGCAATTAATTTGCATGCATCATTACTGCCAAAATATAGGGGTGCAGCACCAATTAACTGGGCTATAATAAACGGTGAAACTGAAACAGGTGTTACAACTTTCTTCATAAAAGAAAAAGTTGATACCGGTAATATAATATTACAGAAAAAAATCAAAATTGAATTTGATGATAACGCCGGAACTTTACACGATAAACTATCCATTATCGGAGCAGAAGCATTATTAGAAACAGTTAAGTTAATAGAAGACGGCTCTGTGAGAACATTTCCACAAGACGATAATCTTGTTTCAAAAGCACCAAAGATACAAAAATCTGATTGTAAAATTAATTGGGGGAAAAAATCTATTGATATATATAATTTTATTCGTGGTTTATCCCCTACTCCATGCAGTTTTACACATTTTGGAAATAAAATCTTAAAAATTTATACATCAAAAATTACCGATAGAAAATCAATAAATGCACCTGGAAGTGTAACAGTAGAAAATAAAAATATTTTTGTCGATACTTCAGACTACCAATTACAAATACTTGAATTACAACTTGAGGGAAAAAAGAAACTTAATGCAGAAAATTTTATAAATGGTTTAAATAAAAAAGAAAATTTAATTTTCATCTGAAAAATAATCCCGAAATAATAAGTTAAAAAAGACCTAAAAACCCGGATTTTCAGAAATATCCTCTATCTTTCATACTTACATAATCTGACTTGGTAACTATAATATGGTCAATCAATTCTATACTTAAAATTTTACCAGCTTCATACAATTTTTTAGTAATCTTAATATCATCCTCAGAAGGTTCAGGGTCTCCTGAAGGGTGATTATGAAATACTATAATACTTGCAGCATTTTTCTTTATTGCGGTAAAAAAGGTTTCTCTTGGATGAACAATACTTGATGTTAAATTTCCGGTTGAAACCACTTCAACATCAATTACTCTGTTTCTTACATCAAGACATAAAACAGAAAAATTCTCCTTTGAATAATCATTAATAATACCTCTAATTACAGAAATAGCCAATTCAGGTGAATTTATAGCAGTATTAAATAGTTTCTTTTTCTCATTTTCTATTAATTCATCGAAGTACCTTTTAGCAAGACAAAATACAGCTACTAATTCAGTAGCTTTTGCCAACCCAATGCCCACTTCTTTTCTCAATTCTGAAACTGATAATTTAAATAAAAACTCTAATTTCTTGTATTTTGTCATTAATTCTTCTGCTAATTTTAAAACTGGTCTTTCCTTTGTTCCGGTTCTTAATAAAATAGCAATTAATTCATAATTCTGCATTTGAGAACACCCGTACTTTTGCAGTTTTTCTCTTGGTCTCATATCCTTTGGCATATCCTTTACTGAATGACACTTTTCTAACTTATGTATATTTTTTTTCATAATTGAATAACATTAAATTTAAAATCCTATAATATAATTTTTTTAAATTTTTCAAATATTATATTAATATGTTACAACTTCAATTGATTTGTAAATACATAGAATTCAATCAATAAATTGAGTAAATTTATAAAAAATTTAAAAAATATGGCTAAAGAAAAAGTTCCTAACCCAACAGAAATCCGTTTAAAAGAAATTGAAAAAGAGTTAAGCGAACTTAAAGCCGAACGAGACAGACTTGCAGCTCACTGGAATCTCGAAAAAGAATTAATAAAAACGATAAGAGAATCAAAGGAAAAAGTTGAGTTATATAAAACAGAAGCAGAAAAATATGAAAGAGAAGGTAATCTTGGAAAGGTTGCTGAACTTAGATATGGAAAAATACTTGAATTAGAAAAATTAATAGCACAAAAGACAGAAGAATTGAATAAAGTACAAAAGGATATGAAGATGTTAAAAGAAGAAGTGGATGCTGAAGATATAGCAGAAATTGTCGCAAAATGGACAGGTATTCCAGTTTCAAAAATTCTTGAAAGTGAAAGGACAAAACTTTTGCATATGGAAGAAAATATAAAGCGAAGAGTGGTTGGACAGGATGATGCAGTAGCAGCAGTATCAAATGCAATCAGACGATCAAGAGCGGGTTTACAAGACGAAAATAGACCTATAGGTTCTTTTATATTTCTCGGTACTACAGGGGTTGGTAAAACAGAACTTGCAAGAGCACTTGCAGAGTTTTTATTTGATGATGAAAGAGCAATGGTGAGAATTGATATGAGTGAATATATGGAAAAATTTTCAGTATCCCGATTGATTGGGGCACCCCCCGGTTATGTAGGATATGAAGAAGGCGGACAGCTAACTGAAGCTGTAAGAAGAAGACCATATTGTGTGGTATTACTTGATGAAATTGAAAAAGCACATCCGGATGTCTTTAATGTTTTATTACAAGTACTTGATGAAGGAAGATTGACAGATTCAAAAGGGAAAACTGTTAATTTCAAAAACACGATAATAATAATGACTTCTAATCTGGGTTCAATGCTTATACAGGAACAGTTGCAATATATTAATGATAAAAACAGAGAAGAGATATTAGGAGAAATTAGACTAAAACTATTAGAATTATTAAAATCAACAATCAGACCAGAGTTTCTAAATCGTATAGATGAAATTATATTATTCAATCCATTAACAGAGAAAGAAATTCGTCAGATAGTAGATATACAAATAAGATTATTACAGGAAAAGCTTGAAAGAAACGAATATAAACTCGAAGTATCAAATGAAGTACGTGATTGGCTTGGGAAAGCAGGTTTTGATATAACCTATGGAGCCAGACCCTTAAAAAGAATAATACAAAAATATATAGCAAATCCATTATCAGAAAAAATTTTAGGTGGTGAATTTCTACCTAATGACACTATAAAAGTAACACTTGATAAAAATGGAAAGGTGGTTTTTTCTAAATGATAAATTATACTGAACGATTTTTTGATTTGAAATTAATTCCGATTTCTAAAATTAAACTTCACGAAACGACTGAGACCAAAAGGTTAAGAAATATTTTCGATAGAATTGCAGGTAGCAGGTTTCTAAATAATCCCGTAATTATTGGAAAAGTAAAAGATGATTTTATACTTATTGATGGTGCAAATAGGTTAAGCACATTACAGGACATTGGTTGTAAACTGACTGTTGCACAAGTGATAGAATATTATAATAATAAAATAAAATTAAGAAACTGGAATCATCTTATTTATGATTTTGATATCGGATTGATAACTAAATTCTGCGAGGAGAATAAATTAAAGTCAAGAAACTATAACTATTACTATGCCGAAAGATTAAGAAATAAATCAAAAATATCACAAAAGCATTACATTGTTGCTTCAGTTATCAATAGTGATAATTCAGCTTTACTAATATCACTACCGAAAGGATTTAAGAAAATTATAAATGTATTAAACAAATTCACTAAGTTATATTTTGGTAAATATAGATTCGACAGAACAGAAGAGGAGATTAAATATTCCGAAATGAGAAAATACTCAAGAAAGAAAGGCATTCTAATTGAGTTTCCAAAATTTTCAAAATCGGATGTTGTTAAAGCAGCACAATCCAAATATAAAATACCTGCTGGAATAACAAGACACATATTGGTTAATAGAGTTTTACATATTAAATATGAAATCGAAAAATTAAAAGATGGTAATAATATAGAAAAAAAGTCAAAAGACCTGCACAGATATTTAATAAATAAAATTGATACTGATAAAGTAAGACAATATAGAGAATCTGTAATAGTATTTGATGAATAACATAAATAAAAGAATGTTTTGAGTATTGAATTTTACATAGCAAAAAAATACTTATCACTTAAGAGAATAAACCTTATTATTCTTATACTTATCAGTGCTACACTTGCAGGGCTAATTACATTTTTACTTACTAAATTTTTATTTAACTATATTTTCAATTTATTTGAATTAAAATATCCGTTAATAATCAGTGTAATTATCGGGATAGTTTCTGGTTTATCATTAATGATTTATTCTTTTACAAAATTAAAAGTAAATTTTATAAGTGTTATCACTTCTATATCTGTTGTTGGAGTTACAATAGGTGTTGCAGCAATGATAACTGTTCTTTCAGTTTTCAATGGATTCAATACAAAAGTAACTTCAATATTGATTGGATTCGATCCACATATTAGAATAGAGCCTAAAAACTCGGATAGGATAGAAAATTACAATAAAATTATTTCCCAGATAGACGATTCAAGAATAAAATATTTAGCGCAATATACTCTTAATAAAGCAATGATAGCAAATGCAGAATTCAATAAGGTTGTTTTAGTAAAAGGTGTTGACCCAGAATTAATTGATAAAGTATCTGGCTTAAAAAATTCAATAAAGTTTGGAAAGTTCGATTTGCAAGATGAAGGTGATTATGGCAGCATAGTACTCGGTGTAGTTATTGCTTCAAGAATGAAAATAAATCTCGGTGATACAATAATGATGATAAGCCCTTCAGGACTTGAATCTGCTCTTACCCAATTTGTAGAACCAGTGACAAAAAAATTTATAGTCAAAGGCCTTTTTTTTGCTGAAAACAAAGAATACGATTCTAAATATGTTTATATATCACTACATAATTCCCAAGCCTTATTCAGAATGTTCGGGAGTGCATCGGGAATAGAAATGCGACTTGAAAACATAAATCAATCAGAAGATGTTAAAAATAAACTCTTAGAAAAATTAGGGAACGATTATAATATATTAAGCTGGTATGATTTACATAGCGATTTTTATTCTATACTTAAGATTGAAAGATGGGTTGCATTTATTATCCTGAGTTTAATAATAACCGTTGCTTCCTTCAATATTCTTGCTTCTCTTACAATGACAGTTATACAAAAGAAAAGAGATATTGGAATTCTTAAAGCAATAGGAAGCACTGAAAAAGTAATAAGAAAAATTTTTCTATATCAGGGTACAATTGTCGGGTTAATAGGAATGACTGTAGGTTCATTATTAGGATTAATACTAATCCTTATACAGAAATATTTCCAGGTATATAAACTTGACCCATCTGTTTATCTAATTGATGCTTTACCTGTAGAGTTAAGATTCACGGATTTTATTTTTGTCCCTTGCGCTGCATTGCTATTATGTACGATAGCAGCATTTTATCCCGCTATAAAAGCATCTAAACTTGATCCTATAGAAGCAATAAGATGGGAATAAAATAAATTAACATTTATGACCAAACAAGTAATATTAGAAGCAATTGAAATAAAAAAATCTTTCCCGATATCAAAAGATTTTCGTTTAAAAGTATTAAAAGGTATTAATCTGAAAATTTATGAAGGTGAAATTGCTGTAATAGTTGGTAAATCCGGTGCAGGCAAAAGCACATTATTACATATAATGGGAGCACTTGACAAACCGGATTCCGGAGAACTAATATTCAAAGGTAAAAATTTATTTGAATTAAATCATAAACAACTTGCGAAATTCCGAAATGAAGAGATAGGATTCGTTTTTCAATTCCATCATCTTCTTCCTGAATTCAATGTAATTGAAAATGTATTAATACCGAATATGATACTTGGTAAGAAAGAAAAAGATTTTGCACTTAAATTACTTAAAGAAGTTGGAATAGAAGACCGAGCGAATCATAAACCTTCAGAAATATCAGGTGGAGAAGCACAAAGAGTTGCGATAGCAAGAGCGCTTATTAATTCCCCTAAAATTGTACTTGCAGATGAACCAACAGGAAATCTTGATACCGAAAATGCAAATGCAATTATAGAATTAATATTCAGATTAAGAGAAAAATTTAATTATACATTTGTTATTGTTACTCATAATGAGGATTTTGCTAAAAATTGTGACAGGATTATTAAAATTTCAGATGGCGTTATTGTAAATTCAAATCAATAAATTTAACAGACAGATTGAAAGAGATAAAAATATCAGTTCGCAATTTAAATTGCTATTATGACGATACGCAAGCACTGTTCAATGTATCAATGGATATTGAACAGAATAAAATTACTGCGTTAATAGGACCCTCTGGATGCGGGAAGTCAACATTTCTAAGGACACTAAACAGAATGAATGATATTATTTACAAGTATCGGGTTGAAGGAGATGTGATTATAGATGGAATCGATATTTATAAAGAAAAAATTGATGTTGTAGAATTACGTAAGAGAGTCGGGATGGTATTCCAGAAATCAAATCCATTTCCAAAGACGATTTATGATAATGTTGCCTATGGACCAAGAATACACGGCATAAAAAATAAATCAGAACTTGATTATATAGTCGAAACCAGTTTGAAAAGAGCCGCACTCTGGGATGAAATTAAAGATAGATTAAACGAACTTGCGACAGGACTATCAGGCGGGCAACAGCAAAGAGTATGTATAGCAAGAGCATTAGCAGTAAACCCTGAAATTCTTCTCATGGATGAACCTGCTTCAGCACTTGACCCTATTTCAACAGCAAAAATAGAAGAATTAATAACAGAGCTAAAAAAATCAATAACTGTCATAATTGTAACACACAATATGCAACAAGCAGCAAGAGTTAGTGATAATTGTGCATTTTTTCTAAACGGATATTTAATTGAATATGACACAACAACAAAGATGTTTATGAATCCTGAAAAGATAGAGACGCAGAATTATATTACAGGAAAATTCGGATAAAAATTTAAATTTTAATTAATTTTTATAAATGTTAACTTAAAGAAAAAATGTATCAGTATTTAGAAGCAGAATACGAAAAACTTCGAAAGAAACTATATAAGATGGGGAGCCTTATAGAAGAACAAATCATTGTTTCCTTAAAGTCGTTATTCGAGGGAAATTCTGAATTAGCAAAAGAAGTAATTGAAAAAGATAGAAAAGTAGATAAATACGATGTAAAAATTGAAAAAATATGTCAGAAAATTTTGGCTCTTACACAACCTGTCGCTATTGATTTAAGAATGATTATTTCCGCTCTCAGTATTAATACTAACTTTGAAAGAATAGGAGATATAGCGGTTAATATTGCAGAGAAAACAGATGAATTAAATAATTACATAGATTTTCTTAAAGAAATTAAAATTGATGAACTTGCAGAAAATTCAAAATTCACATTGAAAAATACTTTAGACTCTTTAATTAATAATGATACATCACTTGCTTATAAAGTTATATCCTATGATTCAGTTATTGATAAACAAAATCAAGAGATATTTGAAACAATAGAAAAGAAAATTTTTTCTAATAAAGAACTTACAAGAGCTGGTCTGAATGCGTTGCTAATTTCCTCAAATCTTGAAAGGCTATCAGACCATTGTACAAATATAGCTGAAGAAGTAATATTTTTATCAGAGGCAAGAATTATTAAACACAAATATTTATCAGAACCCGACAATAACAGGACTGAAGAAAATCCTTCATAATGGTGATATTTTTCAGATGTACAACAATATTTTTTTTGTTATTTTCATTCCTCCACGCATACCCACAAAATACTGACACCACAATAAAAGAAAATTACGATATTTACAAAATAAAATTCAAACGCAATATTGGTTTTAATTCTGATTCTATTACAATAAAAGACTTTATATGGAATGATAAAAGAAATCTTGCAGAAGTACTGAATGACAAAAATGGTTATCTCATAAATTACTTATCATACGGTGGTAGAAATGTTATTAACTATAACTCGTTTAATGAAAATTCCATTGGAATTTTTAAAGATGGAATTCAAAGGAATGACATAATATTTGGAGGATATGACATCGAGAATATATCAATCAATGAAATAGAACAGATTGAAGAAATTTCTTCTGTTATGTCTTTTTTATATGGGATAAATACAAGAGGAAAATCACTCAATATAATTTCAAAAAATTACTTTCTACCATATATTTTCACACAATTAAGATACACACAAGATAGATTCGGGGCGCTTGGTGCAGATGTAAATATTATTATACCTTTTTCTAAGAAAATTAATTATACATTTGGAGTAAGTAGCAATGTTTCAGAGGGAAGATACACAAATAACCACTTAAATATATGGCGAGCAAGAAGTAGAATAAATTTTTTCTCCAGCAAAAAACTTAATTTTAAAATAGATTTTGATTATTCAAAATTTGAGAGAGGTTTATTTGAGGGATTATATAATTCTACAGATGATACATTATCAAGCTACATACTTGCAAAAGTTATAAATAGCGAATCGTACGAAAAAGTTTACAATTATTATTTTAATGTTCAATTAAAAGCAAATTTACTTAATGATGTAAATAAATTATCCGAGTTAAACCTATATACAATCAACTCATTAAGAGAATATAACGATTTAGAAAATTCACAAACACCAAATGGAATAAATATTTATAATGCATTCAAATACATCCGATACGGAATTAATTTAAAACAGAACCTAGGAATTAATATAACAAAAGATATTAAGGCAAATTTGTTTATTGGCGGGGATGCGTTTTTTGATTTATACCATTATAACGTAATTAATACTGACACTTCGATTAAATTTGACCCAGCATCAAATTTAAATATAATGACACTGAATCATTATTCTGTATATTCGAGAGCAGACATAGATTTATCAAATTTCTATATTTCCACTGGCATAAGAGAAGATTATTTTGAGAACAAATTTCATACACAATACGGAATAGAAGGTGGGATAAAGTTTATTATAAATAATTATAATTTAACACTTTTCAGTGGGGTTAATTCAACAATAAAAGGATTAAATTTAAACAAAATAAAATATTTTACTATATATTCATCTGAGTCATACTATCTTGATGACAATTCCACATATATAGAAATGGGCTTAAAATTTCATTCAGATAAATTCAAAATTAATCTCAAACAATTTGCAAATGATAATTCAGGGAAATTAGATTTTATAAATGGAAATTACAGTCTGGAATATCTATCACAGTATTTTGATGGGAAATTATATATTGATAAATTCAGCTTTGAATATTATCCTGATATTTTTATCAAATCAGAATTATGTTATCACAACTTTTTCTTCGATAATAAACTCAATCTAAGAACCGGAATAATTATAAAATATGCTTCTAAATATAATATTCCTTATTATTCCCAGTACAGATACGAAATCATACCAAATACCATTAAAAATGAAAGAGATTTTTTTAATATAGATTTTTATATAGGGGCAAGAATAGGTTCTGCAAATGTAACTTTTACATTTGCGAATCTACTAAACCATTTGAATTACACAGCATCTGTATTTCCCTATGATGATCGTGGCGGGTTATTCAATTCATTAGCAAGATTTTCTATAGTGTGGGATTTTAAATATTGATCTTTAAAGTAAATTTTATTAACAAAACACATATTAAATAAAATCAATAATATTATAGCATTGATAATCTTTCTCTACTTTTTATAAACCCTACAATATTTTTAACTTATATCTATTTTAATCGACAAATGTTGTGTTTAAATACTCATTAACAATCTCAATAACTGCTGTAATACAATATGGTGCATCGTAATTTTCACTTGAAAAATTAACCCATCCTTTTAACTCAGCTTTTATATATATATTATCATTGTCACATTTGAAGTCATAAAAGATTAAATTAAAACTTTTAAATTCAATATAATCTGTTATTGACAGTACATTAATATCATTTCTTACATATTTTCTTAATACTATTATAGGGTAAATTTTTTTATCCCATCTTTTAATATAAATTCCGTCAAGAAAATCTTTATCAGTAAATACAATGGGTAAAGTACCATCATAAATAAGACAATTATTTTCTTGGTTTTTGTATCCCTTAATATAAAATTTTTCATTAAAAGGTAACATTATTTCGAATTCATAAAATTCATTATTTTCCGTACTCTCAGAAAATACCATCTCAAAACCACTGTAAATACCTTTTATTACTGAAATTAATTTCACAGGAATTTGATAATCCTTAAATTCATATTTTGGCTTGAAAATTGCTGTAAGAGGATTATCAATAGAAAAAATTATTCTACTTTGAGAATAGGAACTTACTGAAAATAAAACAAAAATTAATATTAAAAATATTCTTTTCATATTAATTAATTTAAGAAAAATTATAATATTTAACAATTATAATTTATTATGTAACAATTGACCCAAAAAATTGTACATTAAATATGAAAAATTACCAGGGAATTATCTTGTTGTCTTTAATAAATTTCCCGGAATACGAAAGGGGCGCTTTAGTAGCAAGCCATATAGCCGTTGCTGCACCCTCCTCAACTGTTCTTTCTGCACCAGCACCCCCTAATTCCGTTTTTACCCAACCGGGACACATAGAAAATACCGCAATATTTTTTTTCTGTAACATCAAGTGGAATTGACAGGTTACTGCATTTAAGCCAGTTTTAGATATACTATATACTGGCGAATATTTTATCATTCCATTAGTTATCGAACCAAGGGAACTTGATATATTAATAACCCTACTACCTTCTTTCAGCATAGGCAAAAATTTCTGAGTTACAATTATAGGACCAATAAGATTTGTATCTATAATCCTCCTTATATCATCATAGGGAATAATATCAAGCCCCCGGTCTGAATTGGTTCTAATACCAGCGTTATTTATTAAAACATTGATGACATCAAATAAATCAGATACTTTTTCGTATGCTGAATTAATACTATTAATATCAGTAACATCCATTTGTATAAATTCAGCATTAATATTCATCTGTGTTAATTTTTTCACCGCTTCATCCCCTTTAGAAGTATCTCTTGCAGTAAGTATAACATCAAAGCCTTTCAATCCCAGCTGTCTTGCAATTTCGAAACCTATACCTTTATTCCCACCGGTAATTAAAGCGTTTTTCATACTAATTTTTTAATTCATTTAACAAACTTCTACAAGATTCAAGAACACTATCAAGAGTTATTAATTTTATACATTTAAACTCATCTATCCCCTTCCATTTACACTGAGCGGGTTTTGGTGAATTATAAAAACACGGGCTACACTCAAGATCAAGCCTTACGATTTTATGAGGTGATTTCCAGGGATATAATTCTCTATAATTCGTATATCCAAAAATACCGACAACAGGAACATTTAGAGCAGCACAAGTATGTAAAAAAGCAGTATCATTTGAAATAAATAATTTACAGGAATGTACTCTTGATGCTGAATCCATAAAATCACCAGTTGAAGCAATTTCGGAATTTTCTTTCAGCTCTGATTTTATTTTTTCATTCAAGTCTTTCTCACTACCAAATAATAGAATAAAAGCATTTTCCTCTTTAACTAAAATTCTACATAACTCAATATATTTATTTATATCCCATCTTTTATTAATATGATTTTTCAACGTTGCTGAACCGGCGTGTATACCAATTGGTAATTTATCTTTGACTCTTTGAGAAACCCAATTTTTTCCCTTCTGTTTTATTTCCTCCGGAATGAAAATCTCCATATTAGGAACTTCTTCTTCCGGAATTTCACCAACGATATCCTTAATCAAATCAACATTTTGTAAAACATTGTGTCTATTATTAATTTCCGGGTATCTAATTTGATTTAAAAATTCAAATCTAAAAAAATGTGTGTGAATATATTTATTCCCAATTCTTTTACCCTTAGAAAGAAAAAAATTTAAAAGGTTATATTCTGTACGATTTGAGGGGTAAACATTAATACTATAATCGTATTTCTCTCTTCTTATATCTAAAACTTCTTTTAATGATTTAATTTTAGATTGATGTAAAAAATCAATAAAATAAGTTTTATTAATGTAAGGACTATAACAGAAAATCTGCTTAACTGACTCAAACATAGCGAGTAAATCTACTTGCAAATCCTCTTGTCGTGTTTTAAGGATTTTCAAAGCAGGGGTAAACATTAAAGCATCACCAATGCCAGACAAAGCATTAATTAACACTTTCATTATACTTTACGCCCCCTTCTTAATAAGTATATAGAGCTGACTAAACCGATTAATGCAATACCTAATGAAGCGGCAGTAATCTTCAGCCCTTTAGCAAAAGTATCAGACTCATATTTAAATTCAACGGTATGTGAGCCTTTTTCAAGATAAACTGCCCGTAAACAATAATCAGCTCTCAAAATTTCTGCTGGTATTCCATCTACATAAGCTTTCCAGGCAGGATAAAATACTTCTCCGACTAATAAATAACCATTCTCAAGAGTATTAACACTAAAGGTCATCTCATTTAAATCGTACTTTAGAGTTTTAATTTCTGCTTTAATTAAAGTATCAGGACTTTCAGGTAAAACAGCATTCGTCGGTTTCTTTTCAAGTACAATAGTTTTCCTATAATCATATTCAGGACTTTTCATATATCTAACAATATCGGAATCATTATCAAAATACTTTGCATCGTAATACATAACTGCTTTTGGAAGATATGAAGGGTTTTCAACCAATTGTCTATCATTTTGTTTTAACCGTCCTGTTAAGGAATCGATATTAATTTTATATTTAACATTCAGCAAACCAAGCAACTGTGAATTGTCTGTTTCAGTTTTCTGCGGTGGCATATACTTCTTAATATACAAGGCACTATAACCTTCAATCAAAGGTATTCTATCAACCTGCCCTTGATTTCGTTGAAATAACATATTACCACCGTAACGCATATTCACTCTGAAAATTTCACTTTTCAGTTTATCTTTCATTTCATTAATCAAATGCGAATTTTGGGCAAATACTTTCTCAGGATTTTGAGTCCCATTATTTTGTGTAAACCAGATAACATATATTTCAATACATAATATTACAATTAAACTTGCAGCAAAAGTATTGAAATTAATTTTTTCTTTAATGAAAAGATAAAAAGATAAAGCAAACAGAAAAACAAAAATAAAGGAAATCAAATATTGATTTCGAATCCAGTTGTTTATTTCTTTCAGATTATTAATCATATCCGGCAGAACCTGGTCTTGCTTGATTCTAAATGCACCGATAAGAAACAGGAAAAGGAAAAATAAAAATATAGAGATAGCAATAATAAGGTAAGATGGTTTTAAATATTTTGTTAACAATTTTCTGTCCTTAAGTAAAGAATCAAGCCCCATTCCAATAACAATCGCTAATGCAAACGATAACAAATAGGTTATATGAGAAGGATTCCTGTATCTGTTAAACATTGGAACGGTATAAAACATAAGTTCCTGTAAAAAGAAATTTCCACCAAGTGCGAAGAAGAAAGCAAAAATTGAAAATCCAAGTAAAAACCATGTAAATAATTTCTTTGATTTATCTTTTATAAGAAGTCTAATACAGGGAACTATTAAAATAACAACGAGTGTGGAAATAAATAAATTAACAGTTGAAAACATCCACCTTCCCTCCTGATGATTAGACCAATATTTAACATCACCGGGTATATCACTCCAATTCCAGACACCGAAGAATTTTGGTACAAAAAATGTTATGACATCATACCAATGCATTGAACCTTCCCTTGCAAAATTGTAATCGAACTTATCACGATTTGATAAACTAATGAATTCAAATGTAGGCAAAAGTTGAAAAGCTGTAATTCCAAAGGGAATAATAAAAAATATAACAGACCCTAAAATTAAATGCTTAATTGAATAGTAATCCTTTGATAAAATATATTTAACAAATAAAATCGCTGCATAAACACCAATGAATAAAAGATTAAGAAAAATTACCTGAGGATAACCGCACAGAATACAGAGTGCAGTGATAAATGTAGCAATCCAAACATTGTAATACTTCTTCGTATCAATAAATCTTAAGAACAAAAGGAACATTAATGGGAACCAGCTCACTGCTTCTACATTTGGCATATGTATCATATGGGCAATCATATATCCGCAATAGGTAAACATAATTGCGAAAAGTACAGATACCAAATTATTCCACTTAAAATACCTACCAAGAAAAAAACAGAAAACAGAACAAAGAAAATAATGAAAAATAATTGTTATCTGTACAGGTAAAGCGGATAAATATTGATTACTAACAAAAAGTGTCAGCAATAAATTAAATGGATAAAAAACTGCGATTTGAATATCAGCCACAAAAGGTACACCGCAAAAAGTATAAGGATTCCAGAACGGAATAATACCATTACTTAAAGAAACAGCGGACATAAATTTACCAGGCCAGTATTGATGGAGAAAATCATCAAATATATATGCCGCGCCGGTTAAAAGTTTATTAAAAAATATAATCCAAAAAATAAATAAAATTAACAAACAGACCCAAATATTATTAATAAAACTATTACTACTATCAAAGTAATTAATTTTTTTGCTGACATTTGATTTTGTTTTAGTCAATTTAGTCATATTCCCCTAATATTTTATTTTTTTGGTTCTTCTTTTAAAAGATCAGCAAATACAATAAATTGAAAACCTAGTAAACGTTTAAATATTCTCGTTTTAATATATAAAATAAAATTCAGAACTTTACCTAAATTATTTTTTAATGGCTTTGGTAAAATCTCTATAATAGGAATTGGAGTAACAATAATTTTGTTAATTCTGAATTTATGCTTTTTCATTAACTTTTTTATAATGCCATAGGTAAAAAAATGTAAATGACCTCTGTCAAGAATTCCTCTGTCAGAATAAGGAAATCTTCCAATAAGCAAATTTAATCTTACATATAAATTTGCGATATTTGCAAATGAAATAATAAACTTACCACCTTCTTTAAGAAGAGGTTTTGCCTGTTTTAATATTTTTTCATAATCAACAAGATAATCAAGGACATCAAGTAGCAAAATATAATCAAATTTTTCTTCATTAATTAATTCCTCAGGTAAACCTTCGTTTAAATTTTTCTTATAATATCTATTAAAACTCTTTTTCATTTCTTCATCAGGTTCAAGAATATCTACACCTACCTTATAGTTATCATTTCGAATATGGCCTGCAAGGAACCCGTTTCCGCAACCTATATCAAGAATTCTTAAATTACTTCTTGCATTTAGAATTTTCAATACAACACTATGACTTGAAAAAGGATATAATTTAAGAGGATACTGTACAAAAAATTCTTCGTAAGTTTCTGACTTTCTTAAACCCCGAATAGTTTTTAAATAATCCCGGGTAGTTTCAATAACTTCTCCTGCATACTTTAAACCATTAACATAGCAAATCTCATTGCCATAAAAAGTTGGGATCGGGACTTCTATAATACGAAGGTTGTGATGATGACATTTAATAATAATTTGAGTATCAAAATGAAAATCATCAGTACAATTATCTAAATTAATTTTCTTTA
Source organism: Candidatus Tepidiaquacella proteinivora (assembly GCA_013348845.1). Classification (GTDB taxonomy): domain Bacteria; phylum Bacteroidota; class Ignavibacteria; order Tepidaquicellales; family Tepidaquicellaceae; genus Tepidaquicella; species Tepidaquicella proteinivora. Next base: position 682,908 of record CP054675.1, read on the forward strand.
ATCCATGCAAAGAATATGCACGATACCCGGAATGAAATTCAGTTAATTTTGTTTTTAATTTCCAATTCTGATAAGTTGATAAAATTTTATTTCCAATAAATTTATATAAAGGCATACCACCTTTTATGGGTCCACCATATCTTTTCATCATTCTTGAACCGAGTACAACATCTGCTTTACCCTCTACAATTGGTGAATAAATTTCCCCTAACACCTCAGGAGCATATTGTCCATCTCCATGAAGTAAAACAACAACATCAAAACCTTTATCTATGTAATACTTAAATCCCCTCTTTTGATTTCCGCCGTATCCGAGATTTCTTTCGTTTAAATAAATATTTAATTTTTCAAGTTTTTTTATTTGTTTATATCCTACTGATAATGCATAAGTATCGTCCTTACTTGCATCATCAAAAACAGCAATTTCATCAATCTCATTGTAAATTGGAGCGGGAATTCTTTCAAGCACTCTTGTAAGAGTAGTAACAGCATTATAAGCTACTACAAGAATACCAATCTTTTTTCCTTCTCTCATTATTTAGCAGAATCTTTGTTGGTATCTACTTTTCCTGCAATTTTATTCATAATATTCTGTTTTTTCAGAGAAACTGCAGGGTCATTTGGATTTAATTCATTTAGTATTGCCAATGCTGATTGATAATCACCCTTCAATTCATACATATCTATTAGAATCCTATAAGGATTATAATATGCTTGCAGAGATACTCTTCCTCCTCTGTATGCGTCAAGGTCCTTTTTTGCATCTTCTATAGCAAGGTCAGCATAATAATTAGATAACCTGGTTTCTCCTGCCCTTGCGTATAACATTGCAACATCGTATTTGAAACGGTAATCCATATCAACATAAGCAGGTGGTATATAAGTATTCATAGCATCAAGGACGGTCTTAACTTTATCTATATTTTCAGGGTCTTTAGAATATGAATGAGCTAACTTAAGGAACAGCATTCTATAACCATCAATCATTCTATGTTGTACCTGTTCATAAAATATAGTAGAATCATTTAGTCCAGTATATCTAAAACCATCTTGTGGTGTTTTTGAAACATTTCCTGATGCTTCAACAAGATTTCTATACATTTTAACTTTATCTATTCCAACTCCTAATTCAGGATCTGCAACTTTAAATGGATATAATCTTTGAGCCATACCTTCAAGCATTAAATATTCACCAAGCCCGATATAATTATCTTCTGTAACAGTAACAGAGAAATAAATTGGTCTTTCGAATTTATTTGCTCTGACAATATCTAATACTACAAGATCATTAGTCTTTAAAGCTGTTATAGTTCTATTCCCTTGCTGAAACTTTAAAGTTGCAGGTATTTTAAATCTTAATTTATCCGGTAAATCAGGTTTATTTTGCATTGAATCAGGATAAGCACTTCTTGGTATATCTATAACGATTTCTTTTCGCTCATCCCATTCTATAGGTTGTAATCTTTTTATAGCATCATCTGAAAGTGTAAATGGAACAGTTTTAGCTCCATAAGGCCTTTCGTTTTTCAATTGTAAGTTATACCAATCAATTTGTGCGAGAGATAGATTTACAACTCTAACATCAGTCCGAATTCCATAAACAGCCTGTAAACACCATAACGGGAAGGTATCATTATCGCCATTTGTTATAAGAATAGCATCTTTTTCACAACTTTGTAATAGGTTATATGCATAATCAAACGGGAAATAATTTCCTGAACGACTTTGATACTTAACATTAACTCTATACATATTAAATGGAACAAAGATAAAACCTAAAATTAAAATCACAGCAGTAATAGGTATCCATAATTTTTTCTGAATACTTTCTATAATCATTTCTATAATACCCGTAATACCAAGACCAATCCAAAGTGAAAATACAAAGAACGAGCCGATATAAAAGTAATCCCTTTCCCGCGGCTGAGGGTCCTGTTGATTCTGGTACAAAGCAGTAATAACTCCCATCATAATAAACATCACAAGAAAGATAAACGCCAGTTTCTTATGCTTATAAAAATGGTAAATTACACCCCATAGCCCAAGGAAAAACGGTATTGCGTAAAACTTACTGAAATCCCATCCATCTCCTTGATTATATCCTGCTCTACCAACATACTGCCAGAGTAAATACCTGATATACATTTCATAAATCTGGTATCTGAACATAAAATCCATATCACTACTATATAGTTGCCAGGTCCTTTCATGCATAGGATCTTTCGAATATCTTCTTGGTAAAAATAAAGGTTGCTCTCCATATTGTTCACGATTCAAATATGACAACAATCTTTCCATCGTTGCAGGAGCATTATTATTTACAGGTAAATTCGGAACACTTGCCCTCATAAGCACTGAAAGGTATGTAGAATAACCTATTATTGCAAGAAATATTGCAAGAAGTGCAAATGTTAAAATTTTTCTACCTGATTTATAAGCATAATATGTGAAAATAGCAAGTAATATAATGATTGCAAGACCAAGAACAGCCGGGTTAGAAGAAATTATAGATGGAAATTTTTTAGTTATTCCCGGGTAGAATACAAAGAAAATTATCATCGAAAGAATAACTGCAATAAAGAAAGTCTTCCATTCAAATTTAAATCTTTTGAAATAATAAAACAGACCGGCTATAAAAATTACCTGAACAACTAAAAGATGTATTCCGAGTGCAAGTCCAGATAAATAAAAAACAAATAGTAATATCTTATCACTTCCTTCTTTATCAGCAGTATCCCACCAAAGCATAAGTACATATATTCCTAATGCGAGCAGTAAAGTACCAAAACCATATACTTCAGCTTCCATAGCATTAAACCAAAAGGAATCACTGAAAGATAACGATAAAGCACCAATTGCTGACGGTAGTGTTATTATTATATAATCAAGGATAGTTTCAGGCTTTCCTCTCCAGTTAATAATTAAGCGAACAGAAATCAAATATAACAATAAAACCGTAATCGAACTTGATAACACCGAAAGTAGGTTCATTCTTAATCCTATATCAGCAGCTAAAGGAATCATAGTAAAAATTCTACCTACCAATATATGTAAAGGAGCCCCAGGTGGATGTGGCACTCCCATAGTATATGCACAAGCAAGGAACTCACCGCAGTCCCAGAGAGACATAGTTGGTTGAACAGTAATTACAAATACGACAGTTGAAATAATAAATACAACTGCAGCTATAATCCAATTAAAGATTTTAAAATTCATATTTTTATAAAATAATTATGAAAAAATCGAATTAAAGGTATATATTTCAAGTTTAATCAGGATTTTCCTTTTGGTTTTTCTCTTTTCGTGAAAATTAAATCAATTAAGCCATATTCTTTAGCTTCTTCAGCAGTCATATATTTGTCTCTTTCTGCATCTTTTGCTATCTGCTCTAAAGGTTTCCCTGTATGCTTTGCAATGATTTTATAAATAGTTTCACGGGTTCTCAACATTTCTTTTGTGTAAATTTCTATATCTGTTGCCTGACCTTGCGCTCCGCCAATTGGTTGGTGCATCATAATCTTAGAATGCGGAAGTGCGATGCGCTTTCCACTTGCACCGCCGGTTAATAATATCTGTCCCATTGATGCAGCCATACCAACACAAATAGTTGAAACATCAGACCTTATATAATTCATAGTATCATATATAGCCAAACCAGCTGAAATACTACCGCCCGGGGTATTTATATAAAGTGCAATATCTTTATCAGGATCTTCATATTCTAAAAAAAGCAATTGAGCTACTATTAACGAAGCTACTTCATCAAAAATCGGCATCCCAAGGAATACCACTCTTTCTTTTAATAATCTTGAATATATATCATAGGCTCTCTCACCTCTTGCGGTAGATTCTACCACTATCGGTACTAACTGATTTCTTACTTTTTGAACTTCATCCAGCCCTTTCTGAATGAAATCGTCATTTTTTTTGATTATGCTTGTGAAATCCATTTTTTTATGTTATTATTTTATTTTCTTTTTCTTCAGTTCTTAAAGGTCTTTCCTTAATTGTAATCTTTGCATTTTCAATAAGAAAATTCATTAATTTATTATCTAACGCTCTACTTTCTGCTTTTTTATCCTTTTTATACAATTCTAAAAGTTTTTCCACCGCGATAGGTATTCTTTTGACTTCCTTTTCTGCAAGTTTTTTCAGATCCTCATCAGTAACGGATAAATTTTCCTGTTGTATTATTTTTTCGCTAATTAAAAACCATTTCAGATTAAATATTGTATCCGGTCTGTTCTCTTTAATAAATTCTTCTTTTGGTTTTATTTTCTGGTCCTGGTGATGCTCTCCTATATGTTTAACATATTCTTCATATTTAGAATCAAGAACGTTATTAACATAAGTATCAGGAATTTTCACATCATTTAATTTAACTATTTCCTGAATTAAAGAAAATTCGAGATTTTCCTGACTAATATTATCATAATATGATTGAATCTGTTCCTTCAAGTAATTTTTGAAATCATCTTCTGATTTAATGTCTTCCCTATTCGTAAGCTTTTTCAGAAATTCCTCATTGATTTCAGGATAAATTATCTTCTCAACTTTTTTACAGGTCAGTTTATAACTCTGCATTTTTCTATCTTTGACCGATGAAGTCTCATCAGATTTACTCATCGGTAATTCAACAATTTTCTCTTCACCTTCTTTAATATCTTTAATTGCATTATATAAATTTTCATTTAATCTTTTATCTCCGACATAAAGTTCAATATCTTTTGCAGATTCCCTTATCAATACTGCACCTGTATTATCAAGAGCCTGTAAATCAATAGTAACAACATATTTATCATCAAGAACTTTTGCATCCATTGCTTTTGTGGAATATTTTAGCATTAAATTCTCAAATTCTTCATCCACTGTTTTATCGTCAACAATATAATTTTCTCTTGTAACTTCTATATCTTTATAATTCTTTACCTCGATTTCAGGCATAAATTCATATTCAATTTTAAAACTCAACCCTTCATTTTCCTTTTTTTCCACATCAATAAGTTTCGAAGTACCAATCACATTAATTTTGTTTGCCTCGATATACTTATTGAAAACTTCCTGAGGGATAAAATCAGTAATTGCGAGTTCTCTGATTTGCTCACCATATTTAAGTTTTATAATGTGTAGTGGTGCTTTACCTTTCCTGAATCCATCTACTCTATAGTTCTTTGAATATTCTTTATATGCTCTTTCAAAGTAATCATTTAATTCTTCATTATTAAGATTTACCTGCAATTCCTGAAGACAATTACCTTTATCAATAATATTTACTTCCAATGTTTTCTTAATTATTTAAAACTATTAATTTAATTTTTATAATAAAAATTTACAATGAAAATAAGATAAAAATATGATTTTACAGTTTTTTTAAAATTACACAAAACCGTTTTAAAACTTATAAATTCCAACATTCAGTTAATATTATAAATAACCCCTTATTAATTCAAAGTTTATCTTCCAATAAAAAATCAAATTTTAAGCGAATCAGAACTTTCTATATAAATTACAGATTATAATAGATTAATCATTGTAATAAATAATATAAATTAATAGATTTATAAAAATTAAATTAGCCCCTGTGGTGTAATGGATAGCACACTGGTCTTCGGAACCAATAGTCAGGGTTCGAATCCTTGCAGGGGCGCATTTAAGATAAAATGATAAATATTTTCTAATTTTATCTTACAACAAATTTATGGGATCAACATCAATTAGAACTCTTACAGACGAAGGAATATATTGATTAACATAATCCTGTAAATAATTTAACACAGCGGTAAGATATTTACCGACGGGGTCAACCGACTTTTTAGATTTTATAATTATATGATATCTGTACCTATCCCTTAATTTAGCAAACAATGGCTGAACCGGATGCAGAACATTTAATAACTTTTTCTTATCAATATTCACTATAAAATTAAAAATTTCCTTTATTTTTGATTCTGATAACAGTTTATCTTTCGAGTTAACTTCAATAAGAGCCAATCTGAAAAAAGGCGGATAACCAACCATTTTTCTTGTAGATATTTCATAGTTGTAAAACCCTTCAAAATCATATTTCTTTACAAAATCAAAAACTTTATAATCCGGATGACTCGTTTGAATAATGACATCACCAATCTTCTCACTTCTTCCGCTTCTGCCTGCAACCTGAGTCAGAATCTGATATGTTCTTTCTGTTGCTCTGAAATCCGGATGTAATAATCCAATATCAGCATTAATAACCCCTACAAGAGTTACATTAGGAAAATCAAGCCCTTTAGCAATAATCTGAGTACCTACAAGAATATCTATTTTACCAACATTAAAATCATTCAGAATAGTTTCATATTTTTTTCTGGAAGTAATTGAATCGGAATCTAATCGTGAAATTTTCGCTGAAGGAAATAATTTAATAATCTCTTCTTCAATCCTTTCAGTGCCTGTTCCTTTTTCAATTAATCTGCTGGAATTACATATTGAACAATTTACGATTTTTGATTTAGAGAACCCACAATAATGACATTTAAGCAAACCAACAGTTTTATGATAAGTAAGCGCAATACTGCATTTCCGGCACATTTCTACATTACCGCAATCTAAACATTCAAGATATGCATGATACCCCCTTCTGTTTTGCAATAGCATCACACCTTCCCCTTTTAATAATCTATCATCAATGGCAAGAATCAATTCTCTTGATAAAAATCTAACCCTGCTCTTTTCAATTAAATTCAAAATATCGTCTCTTTCAATTTTATCAAAATCAATTTTAGTTTTATGTCTGATATCAACAACATTAATTCTTGGCATAATAACTTTAGTTGCTCTTTCAGGCAATTTAAGCAGTGTATATTTTCCCGAAGTTGCATTAAAAAAAGACTCAACAGAAGGAGTTGCCGAGCCAAGTATGATAGGTACAGAATTAATTTTTGCTCTGATAATAGCAGCATCGCGCGCATGATAACGGGGTGATGTTTCCTGTTTATAGGATGTATCGTGTTCTTCATCAACAACAATCAAGCCCAATTTTTTCACAGGTGCAAATAATGCTGACCTTGCTCCGATAATAATTTTATATCTCATTGAACGAATTCTTTCAAAAGTATCCAGTCTTTCCCCATCTGATAACCTGCTATGCATTACCCCTATAATATTGCCAAAGTTTTTTCTAAACCTATGTATAAGTTGCGGAGTAAGTGAAATTTCCGGCACCAGAACGATTGCCTGTTTTTCCTGATTTACCACTTGTTTTATTGCTCTGATATAAACTTCAGTCTTTCCGCTACCGGTAACACCATGTAGCAAAAAAGTACGAAACTCATTACAATTAATTGAATTAACAATTTCATTCAGACAATTTTTCTGAGAATCATTTAATACAATCTCTTTAAAAGGTTCAGTAAAAATATCACCTGCCTGTCTGTTAATCCTGATTTCAGAAATCAAAATCAGCTCTTTTTTCAATAAGGTATTCAAAGATGATTGAGATATACCTGTTTTTTTAACCAATTCAGAAAGAGGAACTCTATCTGATTTACTTAACTCTTCAAGTACACTTTTTTGCTTTTCTGATTTAATTTTCTCTTTTGCAATGATATCTTCTATATTTTTTTCATCGAAATTTTTACTGATAATTTTAATAAATTTTGGTCTTGTAGGTTTTGAGTAAGATTTTTCACATTCAAGGACACCTGATTCTATTAATTTATCAAGATATTTTTTTGAATTAGTAATTTTTAATCTTTTTTCAATCTGCTTCTTTGTAAAACTTAATGAAGTATCATCCCTGAATAAATTAAAAATCCATTCAATAACATCATCTTTGAATTTTATTTTATCAAATGCTTCTCTATAATTATCACTGAGAAAATAATAAACATCTGAAATCAGATTTGTTTTTCTGGGTATTCCTGAAAATAATATTTCTCCGATCGGGGAAACATAATACTCTGAAAGCCATTTACAAAAATTCAGATATTCATTTTCTAATATTCTTTCTTCATCAAGTAATGATTTAATTTCTTTAATATTATAATCTACAAATTCAGTATATTCATAAATTATACCTGTTAATATTTTGTTCCCGAAAGGCACCACAGCACGCATTCCGATATCTACCTTATCTATGAGATAGTCTGGTACTTTATAACAAAATAGCTTTCTTATCGGTAAATCAAGAGCAATATTTACATATTCCGGTTTCATTTAATTACTTTTTGATACTTTAAATAAACCGGAAACGAAGCCAATACTTAAACATATTATAACGCCGAAAAGTGTAAACCATGTTAAGTTCAAAGCAGGTATTACTTTAAATTGTGGCAGAACAAAAAGAAGTAGTAAAATCAAAATTGTAAATGTATATGATATTACAGCATCCTTTAAATCAGCAGACTTCTTAACAATACCTAAAATAAATACACCGAGTAAGCCTCCGTAAATGATTGACTGAATTTTCAAAGCAAAATCAACGGCAGGATTTTTTTCATCCTGAAAAAGCATACTTGTGCCTATAATTATAACAGCCCAGAAAAGTGTAGCAAGACGGGAATAAAACAATTGCTTTTTTGAATCATCACCAATGGATTTTTTAAATAAATCCATAACAGTTGTTGCAGAAAGGGAATTGAATGCAGAAGAAAGCGTTGACATAGAAGCGGAGAGCAAACCCGCAACAACTATACCTCTTATTCCAACAGGATGGTTTTCTATAATAAATTTCGGAAAAATCTCATCCGGCTTATATAAAAAATAATTTCCAATAGATAACTTCTGAAAATCGACACCATTATAAAGTACATACAATAAAACACCAATGAAAAGAAAAATAAAAAACTGTATTATAATAATTACACCACTTACTATAACAGCTTTCTGCGATGATTTTTTATCTTCACAGGTTAGTAATCTTTGTACAATTAATTGGTCTGTCCCATGCGAAGCCATAGATAAAAATGCTCCTCCGATTAATCCACCTATTAAATTATATTGCCCTGTGAAATACTCTTTTAAAGAAGAAAACTTTAAATTAATTATTTCAAATTTCCCCTTTTCAGATGCAGTCTGTAAAACATAATCCCAATTGCCGGGTATCAATTGATAAATAATATAAATTGAAATAATAGCAGCAAACATATATATAAACATCTGAACAACATCAGTCCATATAACCGCTTTAACTCCACCAATATAAGAATATATCAGTGTTACAATACCCACAATTAATATGCATTCAAAATAACTCCATCCTGTAATAAACTTGATTGGAATAGATGTAATAAATAACCTTACCCCATCAGCAAAAATTCTAAGCAGAATAAATGTAACAGAGGCATACTTACGCATCGGAGAACCAAATCTATTCCCCAGGAATTGATATGCAGTTTCAATCTCACCTTTATAATACTTAGGTATAAAAACGAAAGCTACGAAAATTCTTCCGATTAAATAACCAAAAGCAAGTTGAAGAAAATTCATATTTGTCAGATAAGCAAGCCCCGGAATACTAATAAAAGTAAGTGTGCTTGTCTCCGTTGCCACTATAGAAATACAAACTGCCCACCAGGGGACTTTCTTGGAGCCAAGGAAATAATCTTTAACATCTTTCTGTTTCCCCGAAGAAATTATACCAAACGCTGCAATTGCTATCAGATATAAAAATACTATTATGTAATCTACAGTAAAAAATTTCAATTATACAATTTGTAATTTCTCTTTCGTGAAAAACATTTCTCTATCAAAATGAACTCTAATACATTCGGTATTTGGATCGTGACACAAAAAAATCATCCAGTTTTCCATAACTGCACTACTTAAAAACATTTTTTTCTCATAAAGCGACATTAAAGGAAATGAATCAACAGAAGATATTGCCGGCAGAGATAAATGCGTTTCCATTGGGACTAAGTCAGCGGTATGCAGTAAGACAGACTCATCATCTTTTATTTTCACCATCATCATACCTCTTGTATGCCCACTTAAAGCTATCAATTCAATAAATTCATCAAACTTATAATTATCTGAAATCAGTTTCATATGTCCGGAATTCATCAGTGGCTCGAAATCATTTTTGAAATAACTTGCTTTATCTCTTTCCGTTGGTGTAATTGCCCATTGATATTGTTTCTCCTGCACATAATAAACAGCATTTGGAAAGGTAGGACATAATTGCTGATTACTATTGTAATATGTAGAGCCACCTGAATGGTCAAAATGCAGATGCGTTAAAATTACATCTGTAATATCTTCTGGTTTATATCCAAGTTTATTAAGTTCACCAATTAAATTATACTGGCTATTATCAATTACATAAATCTCTTTTAATTTTTTTGATAACTTATCGCCACAACCAGTATCAACAATAATCCTTCGCTTTCCATTATCTAAAAGCAGAATCCGGTTACATAACTGGACCCTGTTATTTTCATCAGCAGGGTTAGTTCTTGACCATAACGCTTTCGGGATAATTCCGAAGACTATCCCGCCATCAAGTTTGAAATAACCTGAAATGAATGATGCTATTTTGTATTCACCTATTTTCATAATTATAAATTAAAACCATATTCTTGCACCTGAAAAGAAAGAATAATTACTTGTAGATATATTTTCAATTAAATTTGTACTACCGAGTCTGTTTAAGCCACCAAATTCAAACTTCGTTCCAAAAATTATACTAAGCGGATATTGTATTACATAATTTAATATTAAACTGCCATTTAATCCTAAGTCAAAATTTTTATATCCTAAACCATTATAATTATCATTATTCAGTCTGATACCAATATATGGACCCCCATAAAAAATAAGTCCAACTTTTTCCGAAATCATTCCACCAACATTAATATTTAAAGGAATATTCAAATAAGTATTTGAAAGATTTTTTTCCCCCGCACCCATTGTTTGAATGGCTAATGTATCGGTAACAGGCGGTGTAAATTTGAAACTTTTACCCTGCAAATTTAAACCTGAGGTGAAACTAATTACATCAAACAAATTAAGATGTATGACCCCTCCCAGCATTGCACCAAGTTTTGATGCTGTCTCATAAGCTCCGTTATTTGTTGCATTACTTATAGAAGCAGAAGTTGCGCCAAGTCCTAAATGAAAATCTATATAGAAATCTATTGGTTTCCCTGTTTTAATATCATATTCTTTCTTCTTAATTTCATAATCAGATATTAATTTATTTTTATTAACCTTCATAATCATATTATTGCTACCAATATCATCAGGATCACCTGCTCTTACCACCTGGATTGCAAGCAAGAAACAAATTAAGATGACTAAAAAAATAATTAACTTTTTCATTTTTTATTATTTAATTTTTAAAAGATGTTTATTAAGATTTTCAATTTCTTCTACATTATCAGACCATTCAGCGTTCAGTTTTTCAAGTTTTTTGTTTATCATCTGAAATTCCTTCTTTATTTCTATTAAATGTTCTACATCCTTGTAAATATGCTCATTTGATAATAAAATCTCAATTTCCTTTTTTCTACTCTCTAATGATAAAATTTTTTCCTCTAATGAAATTAACTGTTTATTTAACTTATTTATTTTTTTAGTAATTTCCTTTTTTCTCGCTTTAATTTCAAGTCCTTTTAAATATATGGAATTCTCATTAACTTTCTTCTTAACAAATTCCGGTTTTTGTTTCTTTGGCATCTTTAATAATATTTCTTCCCTCTTTACCAAACTATATTCATCTATATCATATAAATATGTTTTAATCCGACAATCTTTTACTTCAATAATTTTATCAGTAAGCTCTTTCAGAAAATCCCTGTCGTGTGACACTATCAAGGCAGCACCTTCATAATTCTTTATTGCCTGTTTTAAAACAGATTTTGATTTTATATCAAGATGATTAGTTGGCTCATCAAGTATAAGGAAATTTGATTTAGTAACTAAAATTTTTGCAAGTGCAAGTCTTGATTTTTCACCACCTGATAACACTTTAACAGATTTTAATACATCATCATCTGAGAATAAAAAACCCCCGAGTACATTTCTAAGCATAGTCTCATTCATACCTTCAGAAGCTTTTCGGAGAGTCTCCAGAACATTTTCTTCAGGGTCAAGTTCTTCTGATTGATTTTGAGAGTAATATTGTAAAACAACATTATGTCCATATTCGATCCTGCCTTTTTGATAACTTTCTTTACCTGCAATGATTCTTGCAAGAGTTGATTTCCCAGCGCCATTGTAACCAAGAACAGCGATCTTTTCTCCTCTTGATATTGAAAGATTAATTTCTTTTAGGATATAATTCTCCCCATCATAAGATTTCCACAGATTATTTACCTCCAGTATTACCTTTCCGCTATTTAAGGCAGGTGGAAAATTGAAATTAATTTGCTTTTCCTCTTCATCAATATTTATCGGCTCTAATTTCTGCAACATTTTAATTCTGCTTTGTACTGAACTTGCTTTCGTTGCTTTGTAACGAAATCTTTCTATAAACCGCTCCTGTTGTTTTATAAATTTTTGCCTGTTCTTTAACTGACTTCTTAATTGTTCCCGGCGAATAGTTCTTTCTTTCTCATAATAATCATAATTACCGGAATATTCATTTATTTTCCCGTTAGAAAGTTCATAAATTTTTTTAACGAGATTGTTCAGGAACTTTTTTTCATGCGATACTATAACATAACTGCCATTATAATCTTTTAAATATTCCTCAAGCCATAAAAGAGAGTCAAAGTCAAGATGATTTGTGGGTTCATCAAGTAATAATAATGAGGGATTAAATATTAATAATTTTGCAAGAGCTATCCTCATTTTAAATCCTTCACTGAATTCCTTTACTGATCTATCAAAATCCGGTTCTGAGAACCCTAATCCCTTAAGAACTTTTACAACTTTCCCTTCCAGCTTATATCCGTCAAGCAAATCAAATCTTCCCTGTAGTTCGGATAATTGTTGAATTAAATCTAAATATTCTTCCGAATCCTTATCAGAATAGTTTTGAATTTCACTTTCAATTTCAGAAATTTCTTTTGCTATTTGTGTAACATCTCCTGCTGAATTGTAAACTGTTTCAAATAATGTAGTTCCCTCTAAATCCAATCCTTCCTGTGGCAGATATCCTGAAGTTGTATGTCGGGATAAAATAATTCTTCCCGAATCAGGACTGATAATATTACAAATAATCTTAAAAAGTGTTGTTTTACCAGAACCATTTACACCAACTAACCCAATCCTGTCATTACTTCCTATTGTAAGATTAATATTCTTAAATAAATTTCTTGAACCAAATGATAATGATATGTTTTCTAATCTAACCAATTTTTCAAAAATACAAAATAAAACTCCCTTAATAAATTTATTTTAATATCTATATATTAGAAAATATATAATAACCCACTAAAATTAAATAAAATTTTTTCCATAATACAATATCCTTTTATACTAATTGTTATTCTATAAGTGTTTTAGCCTATTAATAACATTGGATATTTTATTCTTTTTACTTTCGATTTATTATTAATTATTTGTATAATGCCAGCAAACTAATTTAACGGTATCTTACAATAATCATTAGATTCAATATATATTGCTTATTCTTTTGAAAAAACATTTTTACTAATTCATAACTTTGATAAAACTATTCTTTCTAATCTTTGTAATTATAACAAAAAGTGTTTTCCCACCGCAGTTATTATAATTTTTCTGCTTTTATCTTTTTTATTTCAATATCTGATTAAAACGATACAGTAATAATTTCCCTATTGATTTTAAAAAAAATATTTTAAAATTAAATAGTTAAAAATTTAATATTTATTTCCTCGCTTATGAATTTGAGGAAAAATATAATTAGTTTTATTACACTTTTTAAATCAGTGGGAAAAAGTTATTTATCCTGAGATAACATCATCATAATATTCATTTGTGGGGAAAAAAAATTTAAACTTCTTTTAATATTACATTTTTTATAAACAAATATAATTAAAGGAGGAATTTATGAAAAAAATTATTACAACTTTTGTAATAGTTGTAATTTTACAACTTTTTCCTACCTCAGGTGATTTAACATTTAACATAAAAAATTGTGAAGCCCAGTGGGTATGGATGTCATATGGTATGGGATATAAAGCTGTTTATTCCTTTACAACAAGCGGAGATAATATATTTGCTGGGACTCTATATGGTGGTGTTTGGCTTTCTACAAATAACGGTATAAACTGGACTCAAACGGGTTTCAATAATTGGACTATTTGGTCCCTTACTATAACTGGAAATTACATATTTGCAGGAACAAATACCGACGTCTACCGCTCCACAAATAATGGACAAAGCTGGACACAAACAGCTTTGAATAAATTAGCTTATTGCATTGCTGCTAGTGGGAATAATATATTTGCAGGAACAACTGATAGCGGCGTTTATCGTTCTATAAATTACGGCTCAAGCTGGACAAAGACGGCTTTGAATAATGATGCTATTGAATCACTTGCAATAAGTGGAAATTTTGTCTTTGCAGCGACACATGATTCCGGCGTCTATCTCTCAACGAATAACGGCACAAGCTGGATGCAAACTACTTTGAATGATAAACGTGTTCATTCCATTGCTATAAGCGGAGATAATATATTTGCTGGTACATATTTTAACAGGATCTATCTCTCCACAAATAACGGAACAAGCTGGACGCAAATTGGAATCGGTTTGAATAATCGACTTGTTTATGCTCTTGCCATAAGCGGAAGTAACATATTTGCAGGAACAGACGATAGTGGCGTCTATCTCTCCACGAATAACGGGCAATCCTTTACGCAGTGGAATCAAGGGTTTACTTCTTCTATTCCATCAGTTTATTCACTTTTAATAATGGGTAATTATATATTTGCTGGAACTAGCTCTTCAGTATGGAGACGGCCACTATCAGATATTATCGGCATAAAAAACTTTTCCACGGAAATACCTGAGAGATGTGAATTGCAACAGAATTATCCTAATCCGTTTAATTCAACAACAATTATAAGATTTCGGATTAGGGATTCAAGATTAGTTTGTATAAAAGTATATAATATACTTGGAATGGAAGTTGCAAGTTTAATAAATGAAAAATTGAATGCTGGAAAGTATGAATTAAATTTTGACGGAAATGAATTAACATCGGGAATTTATTTTTATAAAATGGAAGCAGAAGATTTTAATAAAATAAAAAAAATGGTTTTAATAAAATAAAAAATTAAAATTTATGGTAAAAAAAATTTTGTTCTTTTATTTATTTATTCTCATTGTACATTGTACATTGAAAATCGAATATTGCTATTCGCAAACATGGTCTGGATTAGGAACGGGAATGAATGGTTCAGTTTATGCCCTAACTGTTTATAATGGAGAACTTATTGCTGGAGGAGCATTTACAGTCGCCGGAGGTAGCAATGCTAATTACATCGCAAAATGGGACGGTACAAACTGGTTACCGCTTGGAAATGGTTTTAATGCCACTGTTTTCGCCCTTACGGTATATAATGATGAATTAATTGCCGCAGGAGGTTTTTCAGCATCGGGTGGAATTAGTATTATGCGAGTAGCAAAATGGAACGGTTCAAATTGGTTACCATTAGGAAGTGGAATGAATCATTCTGTATTAGCACTTACTGTTTTTAATAATGAACTAATAGCTGGTGGATGGTTTGATACTGCTGGAGGTACACTTTCAAAGTATATCTCCAGATGGAATGGAACAACTTGGAGTCCAATAGGCACCGGTATGAATAATTTTGTCTATACCCTAATGGTTCTTAATAGTGAGCTTATAGCAGGTGGCACTTTCACAATTGCAGGAGGTAATAATGCTAACCGAATCGCAAAGTGGGATGGTTCAAATTGGTCATCATTTGGGACTGGGATGAATTCCTGGGTTAATGCACTATCAGTTTACAATAGTAATCTTATTGCGGCAGGTTATTTTCAAACTGCAGGGGGCATTAATGCAAGCAGAATTGCAAAATGGAATGGTATAAATTGGTCACCTCTTGGGAATGGTCTTGGCAATGAAGTTAACGCTTTAACTATATTTAATAACGAATTAATTGCGGGTGGGAATTTTTATTATTCCGGTTCTATCACAGTACCCTATATTGCAAAATGGGATGAAATTAATTGGTCATCACTTGGGAATGGTATGAATGGAATTGTCTATTCACTTTATGTATTTAACGATTACTTAATTTCAGGTGGTAGTTTTACTATTGCAGGAGGTAATACTGTAAATTATATTGCTAAATGGGGAACAGAAATTGGGATAAAAAATATAAACAAAACAATACCAGAAAAATATGCTTTACAACAGAATTATCCCAATCCGTTTAATCCGGTAACTAAAATTAATTTTTCTATACCAAAAGCTGAATATGTAACACTTACGATATATGATGCACTTGGAAGAGAAATTGAGACACTGGTATCGGAAAACCTGACTCCGGGGACATATCAGGCAGAATGGAATGGAAGTAACTATGCAAGCGGAGTGTATTTTTACCGCTTACAGGCAGGTAGTTTTTCCGAAACTAAATCTATGATGCTGGTAAAATAATATATTACACTTTAACACTATAAATTAAAAAGGCTGTCTTTAAGGACAGCCTTATATGGGAGGGTTTGTAAGTTTGTGGTATGAGAAAATTATGTAATTAATTCTTTTTTCTTACTTTTTTCAGGTAAGTTATATTTCGTTAAAGATTTTATTTTTCCAACAACAGAAGCAGGAATTTGTTCTATAATAAGAGCAAATGGGTTCTCTTTTTTAATTATCATAAGAGACTTATTTCCTTTGGAATATTTTGTAAATATAATTATTTTGGTTTTTAATTCGGCAAATTTTAATTTTTCTAAAAGAAATTTATTATCTTTAATTTTCATCCTGAAATCAAAAATTACTATATCAAATTTTTCTTTCTTCAATAATTTCAGGATATCATTCACCTTGTAAAGTACTCCCCCTTCATCTGAAAAAGATTTACTTAAAGGTAAGTCTGTCAAATTTAAAATTTTTATTTTAGGTGTCTTTCTCAAAGTATATATTTAAAATTAATTTGCCTGTGGTCATCAAAAGGATATGTATAAAATTTATCATATTTTATTGTAAAATCTTCCCTTTACTCAATAAAATAAATGAAAATAAAAATTCTATTTTTAACACATTGACCACAGGCACTTAAATTAAACATTATACATGGTAAAATATAATAACTATATTATTTATTGTCAAGTTAAATATTTTTTTTAAAGTAATATTTTAAATGAACCCAGAAATTAATATAAATCTTTTATAATTACTTTTTTTTGTATTAAAATTGATGTATAAGAATTTTCTTACAGAAATGTTATTTGAGAAGTAGTTCTTTAAAGGGAATTAATTTTATTAATAATAAGTGAAAAATTTCAGGGATTAATTATATCTCTTTTGATAATTATCATAGTAAGTAATTATATTTCATCTATCCGGAATTCAACCCTATGTTTTCAAAACATATAAAAATTGAGAATTCATAATTATATACAAACTCTAAAATTCAGATATAATGTAATAATCAGGACTATCCAGCACAATTAAAAATTATTTTCACCTATTGATTATTTAAGAAATATAAGTTTTTTAATATCAGTGAACTCATTTGCCTGAATTCGGTAGAAATAAATACCACTTGATAAGTTAAGGTTTTTCATATCAAGTACATATTTATATCTACCTGCTGATTGATATTCATTTAAAAGAATTGAAACTTCTCTGCCAACTAAATCATATAAAATCAATTTTACAGAAGAGTTTTCTTTTAAATCATAATTAATCACAGTGGATGGATTAAAAGGATTTGGATAGTTTTGATACAACTCATATTTATCAGGTATTTCATTACCTATCTGTGTAATACCAACAGCGGGCGTCCATCGTGCAGTCTGGACGATGGGATTATAAATAGGGATTGTTACAACAGTATCAATTCCGGTGCTATCAGGTGAAGTATATGAATTATTACCGGCACCTGTCCATCCTCTGAACTGATAAAGAACATTGTTATACATATAGAATCTGGAATATACTCCAAAGGTACCATTCTGAGCGGAGTCAATAAAAGTATTATTTCCGAATGCATTACCAATAGAGGAAACAACTACAATTTTATATTGTATTTTGTAATATGCGGTCAGAAAAATATTACCATTAACAGTAACATTATGAGCGGTATCTCCAAAGTCAGACCAATATTGAAAGACAAATTTTGAACCACCTGCAATCTTTGGACTTATTGCTTCAACATTCATAACAGTATTATTAGGAACAATAAATTGTTGTCTTGTATTATATTGAACTCCGTTAACCTTGAAATCAACAACCGGTTCCCGATTTGTTCCAACTGACAGAACTGATAAATTAGCATAAATCTCAATTTCCCGTTTATGTACAGGGGTACCATTTTTACCAGCGCCGGAAATTGTTAATTTATAAAGGCGTGTTGTAATTACACCGTTGGCTTTTACTTTTAAATATGTAGAATCAGGAAAATTTGTAATTGAATCTTTTCCGTTTAGAAAAGTTAAACTAATTGAACCTGTAAGTGGTAATGAATCTAAGGTAGCAGTGAATTTAACTCTGTCATTAAAAGGACCCTTAATACCAGGAACTTTAATAAGGATAATAGCACTATCATTATTATTCAAAGAAATGGTATTTGGATTGGTAATTAAACCAAAGTCAGGATAATACCCGACATAACTACCAAGATTATTGTCTCTGCCATCCATCCAGACATGCCAGCAGGAATTGCCGGTAGGATTATTGCCGATGTAATCTCCAATATATTTAGCATCACCGGAGCCACCGACGGCCATGTTGTTAGGATTAAAAGGAGCATTTGAAATAGGTTGATTGGGAGCAAAAGAGACCCCACCATTAGTAGAAACAGCACCATACAACATAGTCATAATATTAGAAGCAGTATCAATTCTGGAATCATACCAGCTTACAAAAACTCTGCCAGATTTATCTACTGATATTGCAGGCATCCATTGGTCAGTGGTTGTATTGTCATCGTTTACTTTAACAGGTGCAGCCCAGGTGACACCATAGTCAGTAGAACGAACAAGATAAATATTTGCTTTATCTGCACCAATATTCGGATTAGCAGCATAGACAACATATACATTTCCCCTTGTAGAAGTGTAACTATTATCAACTGCCATTCTGGGGAAGTTATCTGTTCTAATACAATTTTTAACTGTATATCTTCCGTAACAAATAGTACCCGGACCGATAAAATAAGGAGTTGCTAAAACATAAGCGCCAAAAGTCTGCCCACCGTTTGTAGATCTGTAAACAGCAATATAACCACCCATCGCACAGGCAAAATACACACTACCGCCCGGAATACTCCCATTTGGACCAACTGCAATATATGCACCCTGGTCACCGGCAAGTGTAATAGGAGAAGACCAGGTATTACCACCATCACTGCTCCTGATAAACCGCATTCCGGAAGTGCCAAACTGACGCCAGCCTGCATACAAATAATTGGAATAAGGACCAGCAGTCTGGTCTGCAGTAATCCATTCCTTATCAGCAAGCCCGACAGTTGTAGAAAACATACTTACTGGTGAAGACCAATTTAAACCCTTATTTGTTGATTTAACCATTGCCAGCCCATAAATAGAACCGTTCTGATACAGAGTTGTATAATATACATTTCCTAAACTATCATAAGCAAGAACCGGATCTCCGAGAACACCATACCCCGGAAATGATGGAGTATTTTTTATCCAGTTGAAACCATCTATTGTATAATACAAATTATTAATATTAAAAGCACAAACTGCATTAAGAGGATCATTGGGATTAGTAACTATATATGGTTCTCCATAATCAATACCAAGAAATAAATTATCAAATCCATTAATAATTTTAGGTGTTGAAGTAATACCATCAGGACTATATTGATAACCTGGTGGTGGAATAACAACCGATTTGAGTTTACTATAATCGGGTAAATCTACCTGAGCAAAAATCAGACACGGTAAAAGAATAAGAATAAAAGAATAAATATATTTCATTATTAAAAATTAGTTTATAATAATTGCGTAAATTAAGCAATTTAAAATTAAAAATCTGTCTTAATATAAAATCAGTATATTATCTTAATTCAGTTTTTTTTAATTAAAAAATTCTTAAATTCTTTTTCTAATAACAGAAATCAAAAATTTAATTTAATTAAATGAATGCAGTTTTTTTAGTTTTAGGTTTATTCATTCCAAGAATTACATTATTAATATTCTGGTTATTTGTAGGACTTCCCCAAAATTCGGTACCATTTATAGGGGATTTATTGCTTGCGATATTTTTCCCGAGAGTATTGATTATAATTTATATTGTTGAAAATCTTGGTGTGGCATCCCCATGGTTTTGGATTCACCTTGTAGTTGCACTAATTCTTTACTTCTGGGCAGGAAAAAAAGTCAGGAAAGCAACAAGATAAACTCTTGAGAAAAATACAGTATCATATCTTATTTTTGTAAACCAGATTTTATACTTACTGCTTATAAACAGAAATTTTCATTATATATTTTAGATTGAATTTTCAAAGATTGCTAAAAACAGTATTTTTAAAAAAATAATTTTCTTTAAATGTCATTTTTAGGATTAATAAATTTTAATAAACTAAAAGAAGGATTATCAAAAACAAAAAGTAACCTGCTTGGTAAAGTCAACAGACTAATCAAGGCTAAAAAAAAGTTAGACGATGAATTCATACAGGAATTAGAGGAAATTTTCCTTCTTTCAGATATGGGATACGACACAGCAGAAAAAATAATACAAAATATAAAGGAAACTGTTAAAAATCAGAAATACGAAACAGAAGAAGAATTATATAATATAATTGAGACAGAAATAAAAAAAATATTTACAGAATCAACATCATCATTTAAGACCTTCGATTCAGATATAAAAAAGCAACCTTATGTAATTATGATTGTTGGAGTAAATGGGGTTGGTAAAACCACTTCAATAGGTAAACTTGCATATAATTTTAAAAAGGTAGGTAAATCAGTTTTAATTGGTTCTGCTGATACATACAGAGCAGCAGCAAATGAACAATTAGAAATCTGGGCACAAAGAGCAGGTGTAGATATTGTTTCTAATCCGAATACCAAAGACCCAGCATCAGTTGCTTTTGAGACTTTAAAAAAGGCAGTTGCACAAAACATAGATATAGTAATAATTGACACAGCAGGCAGATTACATAATAAAGCACACTTAATGGAGGAATTGAAGAAAGTAAAAAGAGTTATGCAGAAAGTAATACCGGATACCCCTGATGAAATATTTCTTGTGATTGATGCAACAACTGGTCAAAATGGATTAAATCAAGCAAAAGAATTTGAAAAAGCATTGGAAAAAATAACGGGAATAATATTAACAAAACTTGACGGCACAGCAAAAGGCGGGATAGTATTAAAAATCTGTAATGAGTTGAAAATTCCTGTCAGATTTGTAGGAGTTGGAGAAAAAATTGATGACTTACAACTGTTCAATACTGATTCATTTATAAAAGCATTATTTGCTGATGAATAAAGGGAAAATTAAAATATTACCGGAAGCAGTTGCAAACAGAATTGCAGCCGGGGAAGTTGTTTCAAGACCTGAATCTGTTGTTAAAGAATTAATTGAGAATTCTATTGATGCATATGCTACCGAAATAACTTTAATAATAAAGGAAGCAGGAAAATCATTAATTCAAGTGATAGATAATGGTATAGGAATGGAAAAGGAAGATGCAATTATATGCTTCCAAAGACACTCAACAAGTAAGATATTTGATTTTAATGATTTAGAAAATATAAAGACTCTTGGCTTCAGAGGTGAAGCATTAGCATCAATTTGTTCTGTATCACAAATAGAACTGAAAACTAAAACAGAGAATTCAGAAATTGGTACTTATGTAAGAATAGAAGGAAATGACATAAAAGAAGTGTCTGAAATCTCAATGGAAAAGGGTACCAATATTGCAGTAAAGAATTTGTTTTATAATACACCAGCGAGAAGAAATTTTCTTAAATCAAACCAAACAGAGTTTAAACATATCTACGATACTTTTATAAGGTTTGCAATATCCTATCCCGAAATACATTTTATATTTTATAACAATGAATCAATTATTTTTGACCTGAAACCATCTGACATAATGGAGCGATTGTCGGAAATCTTTACGGAAGAAGAAATAAATAATTTAATCCCTGTAGAAAATTTTAATCCGATAATTTCTCTTTCCGGTTATATATCTAAACCAAGTTTTGTAAAAAAAACGAGAGATAATCAATTTATATTCCTGAACAGAAGGTATATTATAAATAAAAACATAAATTACGCTATATATAACTCTTATGAACATTTAATTGAGAAAGGCAATTATCCGTCATATTTTATATTTATCGATATTGATCCAACAAAGGTAGATGTAAATGTTCATCCGTCAAAACTTGAAGTAAAATTTGAAGAGGAATCCGCAATATTTAATTTTGTAAGAACCGCTGTAAAAAATGCATTAAAAGAGCAGGATTTAATTTTTGATATCGGATTTGACAATAAAGTTGATACAGCAGAAAAAACTGATAAAATCATACACAGAATACCGGACAGAAAAACCAATTTACAAAAGAGATTCAGGATTATAGATTTTGAGGAAGAAACGACAAGCAATAAAGAACCATTCGAAGTGAGTTTTGATAATGAAACAGAAACTCAGATCAGTGCTGATGAACAATCAAAAATATTTGAACATAAAAATAAGACAGAGGCTGAACAATTTACAGTCTGGCAGTTACATAATAAATATATTGTTTGCCAGACTGAAACCGGATTAATGATAATAGACCAGCATGCAGCTCACGAGAGAATATTATATGAGAAAGCTTATGAAATGCTAAATAGTAAAGCCTCATTTTCCCAACAACTATTAATACCAATAAAGATAAAACTCTCAAAAATTGATTATCAAATAGCACTATTCCTAAAAGATGAATTAAAAAATCTTGGATTTAATTTTAGTATAATTGATAATGAAACTTTAGAATTACATGGGGTACCATCTGATGTTAAAACAGGGGAAGAAAATAAAATACTACAGGAACTGATAGAACAATATAAAGAATACGAATTAAAATTAAATCTTGAAAAAAGAGATAACCTTGCAAAATCATTTGCATGCAAGGGGGCGATTAAATCAGGTGATAAGTTATCACAACAAGAGATGTTAAATCTTATTGATTCATTATTCTCAACATCAACACCTTATGTATGCCCACATGGCAGACCTACAATATTAAGAATAAATATAGAGGAAATTGATAAGCGGTTTAACCGTACTTAATATTTTCGTATGTAATTTTCTTTGGTTGTGTGTACAATTTTAATGATTCCATACTGCCGGAGTATCCTAATCCAGATTCTCTGAAACCGACGTAAGGTGTACCCTTTACACCTGTAACAGGTCTATTTATACTAACCATACCACATTCAATTTTTGAAGCAATATCATAACTTTTCTTTAAACTCTGTGACCAGATAGATACACCCAATCCAAACGGTGAGCGATTTATTTTTTCAATGACATCATCGAGAGAGAACATCCTTTGGATACTAATAACAGGACCGAAAGTTTCTTCAGTTATCAAATCGTGCTTTTCACTAACATCGATAACAACGGTTGGATTTAAATAATAACCTTTAGTTTCCGGTTTTGTTCCACCGAATACTATTTTAGCACCTTTTCTTCTTGCTTCTTCAATCTGAGCAAAAACCCGCGCCCTTAATGCTTCAGTAGCAAGCGGACCAATATCTACATTTGAAAATGGATCTCCGACTTTAATTTTCTTAACTAAATTAACGACATTATTAACAAATTTATCAAAAATACTTGCATCAAGATAAATCCGTTCAACTGAATTATTATCCTGTCCACAGTTTTTTAATGAATATTCAACTGCGAATTTAGCTGCTTTCTCAATATTGGCATCTTTTAATACTATCATAGCATCCTTACCTTGAATTTCCATCAAAACTCTATGGAATTTGCTGGCAATAGTACTATTGATTTTTCTGGCAGTTTCTCTGTCTCCAATATAGGTTACCATATTAATATCTGTAGATAATAAATAGTCTGAAACCTCCTCACCTCCCTGTACTAAATTTATAACGCCCTTCGGAAGAACACGGTTAATAATTTCAAATAATGTTTTACCAGCAAGCGGAGTAACTTCTGACGGTTTATAAACAATAGTATTTCCAGCAATAATAGCGCTGACAATTAATTTAATTGATGTTAAAATTGGATAATTGAAAGCAGAATATGCTGCAACAATTCCAATCGGAGCCCTGATCACTTCTGTAACGGAGAGTTTATCTTTATGAATTTTTGGTTTTAATGCTTCTTCAGCATAATTCATAATTTCTAAAATGAAATTGACAGAGTCATCTATTTCTGCCTGTGCCATTTTGATTGGCTTCCCCATTTCAAGTGTAATCAAATTTGCTAATTCATCTTTCGCTAATCTTAATTCCTTAATTATTTTATTAATGTATTGAAATCTGTACTTTAACTGCATACAACCCCATGTCTTTAATGCTTTCCGGGCTAATTTAACACCTGATGATATTTCACCTGGTGATGAACATTTTATTTTCTGGAACATCTCCCCTTTTGCCGGATTGATATCCATTACGAATTTTTGTTTCATCATTATAACCATAGCACTATTATTTATAATATTTTTTTAAATAGTTTTAAAATTCCTTGTTTCCATGCGATTCTGTGAGTTACTCCTGAACCCTGTTGAATATTTTGTTTATTATCAAGATACCATTGATAAGACCTTATGAGCGCTTGCTTATTTGAATATTTAGGCTGCCAGCCTAATTGTTTTTCCGCTTTTTCAATTGAGACGAAAGAATCAGTATCAGCAGTACCATAAATCCATTTATATAGAGGTGATAAATTCAGGATTTCAAAAAATCTTAAAACCGGTTTAATGAGCCAGGACGGCGTTCTTAATATTTTTGAACCTGATTTTGCATATTCACAAAGTGCTCCTACATCTTCTTCAACTGTGGTAAATTCTTTTGCACCAAGGTTAAATGTATCGTTTATAACATCCTTTGGTAATTTAGAAACCAAAAAAATTGCATCCACTAAATCCTCAACCTCAAACAATTGATAGCGATTTTTTCCATTTCCAATGATAGGGATTCTGCAACCCGACTCAACCCAATCATATAATATCTGAAAAACACCTAATCTTGCAGTCCCTATAAAACTTTTCGGTCTTAAAATTGAAATTATTAAACCTTTTTTCCTGTACTCTTCACAAATTTTTTCAGCTAAAATTTTACTTTTACCGTAAGGACCAACCCCGACTCTTTCGTGATGTTCATATATCGGATGCACATCCGGGACACCATAAACAGCAGTTGAAGAAATAAAAATTAATCTATCAACATTGAATTTTAAACAACTCTCACAAACATTTCTCATACCATCAACATTGGTTTCAAAAATATCCTTTTTCTTCCATAAAGGTAAAGCAGCAGCACAATGAATAACAACATCAGAACCTGCAATTATTTCATCCATTTGCTTGGGATCACGAACATCACCATAAATAGTATTGATTTCAGGATGATATTCTCCGGGTGGAAAAGGAGCAATATCAAAAAATACAGAGTTTTTATACTCTGTCAATTCATTTATCCTTTGCCCCAAATGATAGCCAAGGAAACCTGCACCGCCAGTAACTATTACCTTCATATTCTCCATTTTTAATTTTAATATAATTTAATTATACTTTCTTTAATTCTCTTTTTTCCTGTGATTAAATCAGAAATCAGATTTGCAATATCTATTGGGGGTATCCATTTCTTGTATTCATCACCCTGTGCCCATTTCCTATTTTCTTCTGTATCTATGATATAAGGAACTATTGTATTACACCTTATATTATAATCTTTCATTTCCTTTGAGATTGTATTCATTAAATGAATAATTGCAGATTTACCAAGTGAGTAAGCAAACCGCCCTTTTTCTGCCTTTAAACCAGCCATAGCGCCAACAAAAATAATATTGCCATCTTTATTTTTAGACATATATTTCAAAACGGAATGAGTAAAATTAAAAGCAGTTATAAAATTTAGTTTAAAATATTTATTAAAGAACTCCGGTGGCATATCAATGATATTGCAGGGCGGATGAATACCACCGATTAGATTAATCAAGACATCGATTTTACCATTTTCAATAGTTGCTACATCAGAAACAAACTTTTCCACCTGTGTAAAATCATATGCATCACATTCAAGAGCATAAATTTTTCTTGTTTCTGCTTTTTCCTTTTGATTTGAGTTATGAAAAATTGCGGAAAATTTCTGGACACTTAATACAGGTAAATATAATTTATAATTATTATACTCACTAAGATGATTAACAACCACCCTACCTAATGAACCGGTACCACCAGTTACTATTATTATTTTTTCGTTATTTTGCATAACAGATTTTACCTAATATTACATTATCTTTAGAACCTGTTACGGAAGGGATATTAGCAGGATTTCTATTCATAGCTTCATTTGCTAAAATAGCAAAAAGAACAGCTTCTTTGTTAGACTCATTTATTCCATAAAAGTCAAATTTCTTTATTTTCTTTTCTCCAAAAAATTCTCTCAACAATTTCATCAAATATAAATTTTTCGAACCACCACCTGTTATGTAAACTTCATCGATGTTTTTATTAATAAAATTTTCTACATTAAATCTGATTCCGAAATAAGTATAATATGTAAGAGTATTTATAATATCTTCTCTTAAAAATTTCCTTTCATTTAGAATTCGCTGAAGTAACGGATAGTTATAATGTTCTCTACCTGAAGATTTCGGGGGTTTTCTGTAAATAAATTTATCAGTTTTTCTCAATATGTCAAAAATTTCTCTATCAAACTTCCCCTTACTTGCAATTGTACCGTTAGTATCAAAATCTTTATTAAATAAAAGTTTCATAGATAAATCAATAAGAATATTACCGGGACCGGTATCGAATGCAACAATATCTTTCTTATTACAATTTTTATCTAAAAAAGTTATATTAGATATTCCACCAATATTGACAAGAAGTCTTGATTTATTTTTATCCCTGAATAATATATAATCAAGGAATGGAACCAGTGGTGCACCATCCCCTCCCAACGCAATATCTGAATACCTGAATTCTCCGACGGTATCAATGCCAGTAATTGCAGCTATAACAGAAGGGTCTCCTAATTGAAGTGAAGATTTAGTTGAAATGCCGCACACTTTTTTATTGGAAGGATTGTGATAAACAGTTTGTCCATGAGAACCAATAAAATCTATATTCTTTACCGGAGCAGTTTTAATAAATTCCATAATTTTTTTTGCATAAAATCTTCCGAGAACAAAATTTAAAGAACAAATTTTTTCAACAGTGGAAGACGAATTACTAAAACATTCAAAAACGAGATTTCTAATGCCTTCAGGATATTTATATTCCTGATATTTTAATACTTTAATCTCAGTAGAAATATCGAAACCTTTGATTTTTACAAGAACCACATCAAGCGAGTCAACAGAAGTTCCAGAATTTATACCAATAACATACTTAAATTTGTCGCTACCCTTATTCAATACAAAAAACTATATTATTAAAAAATTATACAAATATAAATTAATTAGTTTTGAATTTCTATGAATAAAGTGTAACAAAATACTAAAAAATATGGTATATATAATAAAATTTACATATTTGTAATAAACTGAAATAATTTTAAAAATTTACATTTTTTTTGTATATAATTTTACTGATTTTACAGCAAAATAAATAAATACAAAAAATGGAAGAATTTAATATTACAGAAACATCAACAGGTAAAGTTAAAATCTTGCATCTTGAAGGTTTCTTAGATGCACATACATCAGCTATTTTAGAAAATGAGATTAATAAAATTTTCGATAAACAGGAATATTCAATTGTAGTAAATTTTAACAAATTAACATATATAAGTAGTGCTGGTTTAGGAGTATTTATGGCATTCATAGAAAGAGCCAGACAAAACGGAGGGGATATAAAATTGTGTGAAATGAACAATAAAATATTTAATATTTTTGATATGTTAGGATTTCCTCTTTTATTTGAAATATATAAGACTCAGGAAGAAGCTGTCGAAAAATTTATGAACCCAAAACAGTAATGTTAATTGGAAAAAGAGTATAAAATATCGGTTACAAGTTCAACGAAAAATCTTCATAAAATAAGAAATTTTATAGAAGAAACAGCTCTGAACTCTGGCATAAGCAGAGAAAAAACTGACGAAATTATTTTAGCAGTTGATGAAGCTTGTACTAATATTATTAAATATACATACAAATATGAAGAAAAACACAAAATAAGTATCAAAATAAAAAATAAAGATAATAAATTAATTGTAGAAATAATTTACAGGGGTAAAGGTTTCGACCCAAATAAAGTAAAAAGCCCGGATATGAAAGAATACTTTAAAAATTATAAGGTTGGTGGATTAGGAATTCCGTTGATGAGAAAATTTGTAAATAAAATAGAGTATAATTTTATAAAACCGAATCTCAATAAACTTATACTGGTAAAACAAATATAACCTGGTATTATAAAATTTTTATGAATAAAACTTACAGCAGAGAGAAACAATTAGAATTAGATTCTCTCATAGAATTTTCAAATTTAATTAATAGTAATCTCGACTTAAACTTTATATTAAATAACATTCTACTAACGCTTATGGGTAGAATGTTGATATCAAAAGCAATGATTCTAATTAAAACAGAAAGCCCTGATAAAAGAAATGAATTTGTAATAAGTGCATCTAAGGGGGTACTACCAGGAACAAACGGAAGTGTAATAGAGTTTGACCTACCAAAAGAACCATATTTCACAAATGAACATATTTCACATATTCCACAAATTATAAGTGATAATGTTATAAAATATTTTTTCAAGATATATTTTCAAAAGAAATTATTAGGTGTTCTTTGTTTAGGAGAAAAAATTAATAAAAAAAACTTATCAAAAAGTGAGATAATTTTTATCGAAACTATATTGAACATTTCCTCGACTACAATAGAAAATACCTTAAAGTTTGAAGAAATAAGAAAATTAAATATAGAATTAAGTAATAAAATAAATAAATTAAATTCATTATTTGAATTAAGTAAAGAATTCAATACAAATTTTTTAGATAAAAATAAAATAATAAATCTTTTAAGTTATACTTTGCTGGGAAATTATGGGATAAAAGATTTAATTATAATATCAAAATATAGAGCAGATAATTTTTACATAATGACTAAAACAGCAGGGGTAACCGTTCCTGATTTTCAGGATTATGAGATACCTGAATTGAAACAATATAAACTGTTAAATATTAATACTGAAGACAAATTTTTTAAACTTTTTGCTGAAAAGAATTTTGAACTTGTAATTCCAATATTTAGCAAAGATTCAGAACTTGAATCGATGGTTTTTCTTGGGAAAAAATTAAATAATACTATTTACACCGAAGAAGATATAACATTTCTTGAAGCAATAATGAATCTTTCAGTAATCGCACTTGAAAACTCAATTTTATTTAAAGAATCTATAGAAAAGCAAATTTTAGAGAATGAATTAAGAATCGCAAGAGATATCCAGAATGCATTATTACCTAAAAAAATTGTCCAACCACCTAACTATAATTTCTTTGCTAATAATCTACCTGCTTTACAAATCGGGGGTGATTATTTTGATATTATAAAATTAAGTGAAACATTATACGCAATTGTAATAGCAGATGTATCCGGGAAAGGAACTCCTGCAGCTCTTCTTATGGCAAATTTACAATCAATAGTTCGTGCATACCTGAAAACTGATATTGATAAATTTGACTTAATAAATGCAACCGAAAAGATTAACTCTTTAATTTATGAAAACACAGATGTTGACAAATTTATTACATTCTTTTGGGGAATATTGGATATTGAAAGAAATAAATTTAAATATGTGAACGCCGGACATAATCCCGGAATATTACTTACCAATGGAAATATAAAGGAATTAGATGTCGGAGGTATGATAATCGGGGTTTTCGATAAAGGATTTAAATACGAACTTGGAGAAGTAGATATTTACGAAAATGATATTATCGCATTATTTACTGATGGAATTACAGAAAGTAAAAACCCGAACAATCAGGAATATGGAGTAGAAAGAGTTATAGAAATTCTAAAAAACAATTCAGAAAAATCCGCCGATGAACTGGGGGAAAAAATTTTGGAAGATGTAAACAAGTTTAGTCAAAGCGATAGTCTATTCGATGACCAGACAATCATAATAATAAAAAGGATTCATTAAATTTTAGTACATCCAGATTTGTGATTTGTCTTCAATAATAATCTGATAAGTATCTCTAAAAACTGAAAGTACACCTTTACTACAAATAAAATATTCTTTCAAATCATCAAGATTATAGTCATTTAAAATTTCTTTTTTCTCACCCATAAAAACTAAATCAAAATTTACACCCTTTGAAATATTTATTCTGATTAAAGCAGGATCTTTATCTACAAATACTTCTGTGACATTACCTAATATGATAATTTCTTTTCCAAGAAAATTACCTAATTTTTGCAGCTCATTATTATTCATTAAATTAAAAGCATTTTCCATTTGTGCAAACTCATTTTCAAACTTTTCTATTTGGTCAGCTCTCTTATTCCACCAGATTATTCTCTGTTCATAATCAGGATAACATTTACTTTCAGGATTCCAAATTCCAAGTTTATTTTTCCTTGCATACTGTTGTGCTTCCAGAAATTCCTTATGGAATCTTTTGCTATAACCATACTTTGTATAATAAGCACTATACCCTCTTTTCACACATTCAATATTGTAATTGATGTATTTACCATCAATATTTAAAAACATATAAACAAGATATCTGCCATAAGTATCAATAATCCTATCAGTACTTTCAATTTCAAGTCTAACTGATTTTGCATCCTTAACAAATTCTTTAGCCCACATCCAGGTATCATAGCCAAAAGGACTATCAATCTTTATAGGATATTTTGTCTGTATCTTATCCTGTTCTGAGAAATATTCTTTAGGCCAAATTAAACTTAAATCAAAACTTTTCTGTTGAGCGTTTTTATCTTTAAAGGTTTCTTCTGTATCAATTCCCAAAAGACGGGTTGACTTATCTAATTTATCAAATTTGAAAGTATCTCCATCTACAACTTTAGTAATTACAAACTCCCCTATTACATAACTTGAATCAATTTTCTGAGAGTATGCAAACAGAGAAGTGAAAACAATAAGTAAGAGAGAAAAATATAACTTTTTAAATATATTTTTCATTATTAAAACCCCAGCAAAAATTTATTGATTGAATAATATTAATATTTAGAGCCTTCACCAACAAAAGGAAGTAAAGCAAGATGTCGTGCTCTTTTAACTGCTTTGGTAAGGACTCTTTGCATTTTAGCGGAAGCACCTGTTATGCGCGCAGGAAGTATTTTACCTTGTTCATTCAAAAACCTTGATAAAAGTTTAACATCCTTAAAGTCTATAAAATCATCAATTCCTTTTTCTTTAAAAGGATCTCTCTTTTTCTGAGTTGTTGATTTTTTCGTAGTTAGCTGCTGCGTTAACTTATAATTCTCTTTAATTTTATTCTTCTTCATTTATATAATTTTTTAAAAAAACAAATATATATTTATTTATGAATATTTTCAATGAATTTAAGCAAATCTGATAGATTTCACGGGCTCAAATTTAGAAGCGATATATGATGGAATCAGAGTGGCAAAGAAAATCAGAACGGCTGTAATTAAAGAAATCAATATAATATAGTCAGCCTGTAATAAAATCGGGACATTTTTCACATAATACTGTTCAGGTAGTCTGAAAAATTTTAATTTCATCTCTAAAAGAGAAAGCCCAATTCCAATAATATTACCTAAAAAGATACCAAGAAAACCAATAATAAAACCATCAAAGATAAAAATTTTCATTATATCCCAGTTATTACAACCGAGAGATTTTAATATTCCAATGGAATGAGTTTTTTCTAAAACAAGCATTAATAAAGTTCCAACTATATTAAATGTTGCAACAATAATAATTAATCCAAGAATAAAAGGAGTAGGCGCCTTCTGTAATTCAACCCAAGTAAACAACTCTTTATGAATTTGATACATA
Source organism: Candidatus Tepidiaquacella proteinivora (assembly GCA_013348845.1). Classification (GTDB taxonomy): domain Bacteria; phylum Bacteroidota; class Ignavibacteria; order Tepidaquicellales; family Tepidaquicellaceae; genus Tepidaquicella; species Tepidaquicella proteinivora. The sequence goes on from CP054675.1 coordinate 715,170, forward strand.
GTTCTAACATGATATGGATATCTTAATACAGACTTCAATAATTCTGAAGTTTCTGTAACTTTACTTACATCTGATAGTGAGAGTTCTATAGACGTAACGGTAGAGTCCATATTAAAAAATCTTTGTAAAGTCTTTAAATCAGTATAAATAATTAAATCATCATATTCTCTTAAACCAGATTCATATATTCCTCTTATTTTAAATTGTTTAATTTTGGGCAGATTATCCGGAGATGGTAAACCTTTTAAGCCAAAAATTATTGCTTTATCTCCGACATCTAAAGCCAATTTATTTGCAAGTTTATCACCAATAATCAAACTTGAAAAAATTGTGTCGTAAGGATTTAAATCATCACTCCCTTTAATTATTTTCATTCTTTCAAAGGATGATTGCAAGTCATTGCTTATACCCTTAATAATAATACCTTCCACTTTTCCTTTTGCTCTTAAAACAGCTTCTCTTTGAATGAAAGGATTAATGTTATTTAATATCTTTACATTTTTAGTGATTTTATTCACCACTGAATCATAATTTCTAATGCCGCCGGTTTCAAAGGAACTAATCTGAATATGTGAAACAAGTTTGGAAACTTTATCAGTAATTTCTTTTTCAAATCCATTTAAAATAGAAATGGTAATAATAAGCGCCGCAACACCAAGCGCAATGCCAAATATAGACATATAAGTAATAAAAGAAATAAATCTTGAATCCTTTCTTGAAAATAAATATCTTTTCGCAATAAAAAATTTATAATTCATTAATTAGTTTTACATTTCAAAATTTTATTCTTGTAAAAGATAAGCTCTTATAAATTCATCTATATCGCCATCCATAACAGAATATGCATCAGTTGTTTCATAATTAGTCCGGTGGTCTTTAACAAGATAATAGGGATGAAAAACATAACTTCTAATCTGACTTCCCCATTCTATCTTTTTCTTTGATTTCTCTACCTTTCTTTTTTTCTCCAACTCTTTTTCTTTTTCAAGCATATACAATTTAGACCTTAACATTTTCATTGCTGTTTGCTTGTTCTGTAATTGCGATCTTTCATTTTGACACTGCACAACAATACCGGTAGGAATGTGTGTAATTCTTACAGCAGTTTCCACCTTGTTCACATTCTGTCCACCGGCACCACCGGCACGAAATGTATCGACTTCAATATCCGCAGGATTTATTTCAACTTCAATTTCATCTTCAATAATTGGTGTTACGAAAACAGCAGCAAATGAAGTATGTCTTTTTTTGTTTGCATCAAATGGAGAAATTCTTACAAGTCTGTGAACGCCGTTTTCTGCCTTTAAATATCCATATGCATATTCTCCATCAACTTCAATTGTAGCACTTTTTATCCCTGCACCGTCGCCTTCTAATTTGTCAATCAAAGTAGTAGTAAAACCTTTTTTCTCACAATATCTTAAATACATTCTTAGAAGCATTTCTGCCCAATCCTGAGATTCTGTTCCACCTGCACCAGAATTTATCGTAAGTATCGCACTTCTAATATCATCTTTATCAGAAAGCATTTTTTTAAATTCGAGATTAGAAATCAATTTTTCCAGGTTAACTATTTCAGAATCTATTTCCTGTTCTAAAGATTCATCATTCTCCTGAACTGCAATATCAATCAATGCTTTAATATCATTTAATTTTTTTTCTGTTTCTTCAAATTCATTAACAAATTTTTTCAGACTGGCAATTTGTTGAAGAATTTTCTGAGCATTTTTATTATCATCCCAGAAGTTATTTGAGTGAGTTTTAATTTCTAAATCTCTTATAGTTTTTATTTTATCTTCTATTTCAAAGATACCCCCTTAACTCAGAAACCCGGAACTCTAAATTTTTTATTTTATATTTTTGTTGTTCATACATAAGCTACATATTCAACTTAAATAAAAATATGAAATGTTTCTCTTTAATAAAATTCAATTAATTTATGCTCTCGGATGTGCTTGTTTGTATATTTTCTTTAAACGTTCTGCAGTAACAGAGGTATAAATCTGAGTAGTTGATAAGTTTTCATGTCCTAAAATTTCTTTTATTGCTCTGATATCAGCACCTTTATCAAGTAAATGCGTTGCAAAAGTGTGCCGTATAATATGTGGTGACTTTTTCTTTAAACCAGTAACTTTTGATAAATCCTTTTTCACCATTCTATAAACTTTCATAGGATATAATTTATTCCCTTTGTTATCGAGGAATAAAATATCAATATTTTTTCTGTTAGATATATCTCTAATTTGTAAATAATTCCTTATAGCGACCTCTGCTTTTTTACCAAATGGGACAATTCTTTCTTTTGCACCTTTTCCTCTTACTTTTATGAGTTTTTTATTTAAATCTACATCTGACAGTTTGAGGTTTATTAATTCGGATAACCTTATTCCTGTGCTGTAAAAAAGTTCTAAAATAGCTTTATCAAGAATCCTTAAACTAATACCTTCTTTTTCTTCCAATAATTTATCTATTTCCTGATAGGTAAGATATGTTGGAAGTCTTTTCGGTAATTTAGGTAATAAAACACCTGAAGCAGGATTTTTAGATATATATTTTCTTTTATAAAGATATTTAAAGAAAGACTTTAAAGTTGAAATTTTTCTTGAAATTGATTTTTTATTATACTTGGGAGTTTTTTTTATTTCTATTTTTTGCTTTTCGTAAAGGTAAACAAGGTAATTTTTTATTAAAAACAAATCGATATCATCTAAATCAATGCTTATATTTTGTAAATCACCATCTTTATTATAAAATTCAATTAGAAATTCCCCGAAATGTTTCAAATCCGTGTTATAAGAAATGAGAGTATTTTTCGAGTAATTTTTTACTCTTTTCAAATATTCTGAAAATTCGTTTACAAGGTCAATATATTTTTTAATCAACATCTTTCTGATTTTCTAAATCAAATTTACTCTTACAATTAGGGCAATAAAGATAACTACTACCATCTTTCTTTAATCGTTTTTCAAGATATGGATTCTGGCATTTGCTACATTGTTTGTTTACTGGTTCAAAGTTTGTAATAAAATCACACTCAGGATATAGTGAACATCCATAGAAAACTTTTTTTCTTTTATTTAATCTGGGGGTAATATTACCTTTATTGCATTTAGGACAAATTATTTCAAGAGTAAATGCTCTAACGCCATTACATTTCGGATAATTAGAACATCCGTAGAATTTACCATATCTACCTACTCTTAAAACCATCGGGGCGTTACATTCAGGACAAAAAGTCTTACTTTCCGGTTCTTCACTTTTTACATCATCTTCAACATTAGCAGTCGCCTTACATTTTGGATACCTTTCGCAAGTAAGAAACTGACCATTTCTTCCCCATTTTTTAAGCATTTTAGCTCCGGTTTTTTCACCACATTCAGGACAAAGGATATTAGTTTTTATAATCAAACTATTTTTAATATTTTTAATTTCTGATTCTGCAAGATTATAATCTTTTATAAAGGGCTTATAAAAATCATCTAACACTTTCTGATATGTACTATCACCATTGGCAATCGTATCTAACTCATCTTCCATATTAGCGGTAAATTCATAATTTATAACATCTTTAAAATACTCCCCTAATATTTTGTTAACCTCCATTCCAAGTTTCGATGCATACAATCTTCTATCTTTCAACTCCACATACTTTCTATCAATAACAGTCGAGACAATTAAAGCATATGTACTTGGTCTTCCAATGCCCAGAGTATCAAGCTGTTTAATTAAACTACTTTCTGTATATCTTGGCGGAGGTTTTGTTTCATGTCTATTTTTATTTATAGACAATGCTTTTAAAAATTCTCCAATTGACAATTCTGGTAAAATATTATCTTCTTCATCTTCATCTTCAGTCTTCTCTTCTTTAACTTCTTTATAAAGCTTTAAAAATCCACTGAATAAAATTTCACTTCCTACAGTTTTAAATATATACTCTCTATTAATACCTTTCGGACTAATTGCTTTTATTAAAATGGTTTTCTGATTTAAAGTTGCCTTCTCCATTTGTGAAGCAACAAACCTTTCCCAAATCAACTTATAAAGGGAAAATAAATTTTTATCAATTTTTTTCAAACTCTCTGGTAGTATATTTACATCTGTTGGTCTTATAGCTTCATGCGCTTCCTGAACATTTTTTGATTTCTTATTAAATATGTTTGGTTCCTTTGGCAAATACTCATCACCAAAATTTTTGGAAATAAATTTTCTAACTGAATTTATTGCTTCAGGACTCACTCTTGTAGAATCTGTTCTCATATATGTTATTAAACCAACGTTACCTTCACCCTTAACAATTTCAACTCCTTCATACAATTTTTGAGCAAGTAACATAGTTTTTTTAGGTGAAAATCCAAGTTGAGTTGATGCTATTTGTTGTAATACGCTCGTAGTAAAAGGAGGTGGAGGATTTTTTTTGACCTCTTTAGATTGAATATCAATAATTTTAAACTTGTTATCTTTTAAATCTTCGAGAATCTTATGTGCCTGTTCGATATCTGCAATCTTTGGGTCTTCTCCATTATATTTAATTATATTATTATCAATCTTATAGAGTTTTGAATGAAAAGATTTACTTCTTCCGGATGGTTTTGAAAAAATTGCATCAATTGACCAATATTCTATAGGAACGAAATTTTTTATTTCCTCTTCCCGTTCACAAATAAGCTTTAATGCAACAGATTGCACTCTACCAGCAGAGAGTCCGTAATAAAACACTTTCCAAAGAAACGGGCTCACCTTATATCCTAATATTCTATCCATCACGCGCCTTGCCGTCTGAGCATCAACAAGATTCAAATCAATATCTTTAGGATTTGCCATTGCTCTTTGAATACCGGTTTTCGTTATCTCTTCAAAGAGAACACGTTTAATCGGGATATTGTTACCTTGTATCTTTTTAATTTCATCAGAAATATCACATGCAATCGCTTCTCCCTCTCTATCAGGATCGGTAGCTATGAAAATTTTTTCAGATTTTTTTGCGAGACTTGTAATTTTATTAATAATTTTTTCTTTCCCTTCAATAGTAACAAATTTAGGTTTATAACCATTATCAATATCAACACCGAAATCATTTTCAGGTAGATTTTTTATATGCCCAACTGTTGCTTCAACTATATAATCTTTTCCCAGATATTTATTAACAGTTTTTGCTTTAGATGGTGACTCGACTACGACTAAAGATTTTGCCATAATTTATAATTAATTTATCGTATCATTATTATTAATTATTAATCTGTTTCTTTTATCATTAGGGTCATCAATATTTAAAACAAAAGCAGATATAATTGGCTTTAATTCCGACAATTCCACTCTGAAAACAGCAGAAGTTGAAATCTTGTCAATAATAAATTCGAAATCCTGTTCAGAAATTAAACCAAGTTCTTTCAAAGAAATTAAATACCCAAGCGACTCTGGAGTAAATAATCTTTGCTCTGCCGGGTTCAAGACCCTAATAGATTTAGGAGAACTTATATTTTTAAAGAATACTTTCTCATCTTCCTGAATTTTGGAATAAATCCAAGCAATTGCAGCATTAATTTCAGAATCACTATATCCAAACCGAATTAATTCCTTGTAATCAATATCATTCAAGTCTTTTTGACGCTTCAATTCTTTTAATATGTACATTATTATCTCAAGAATTCTTTCGTGATACATTTTCAAAATCCTTTAAAAATTTTAAATAAAAATCTTCTTTTTGACGCATTATCATTTTTTCTTTCCTTGTATTGTCAGAATAATCACAAATGTGCAAAATACCATGTATGATTACTCTAAACAATTCATTCATCAAAGTCGTTTTATATTTCTTTGCATTGGATTTTACCGTCTCCACAGAAATTATAACATCAGCTTCAGTAAAATCATTATCATATCTAAAAGTCAGAACATCAGTTTCATAGTTATGGTTCAAATATTTTTTATTTAAATCCTTAATTTTACTATCATCAGTTAAATTCAAATTTATAACATCACATATTTGATTTTCAAGAGAAAAAATTTTTTGAGCGATATATTTCACTTTATATTTAAATATTTTCAAATCTTTTTTGTTCCAACTAATTGGAAAATCAATATAAAAATTTATAACCGGGATAATCAAATGATTATTTTATTAACTTTCAATTAATGATAATGCTACTGCAGAAATCAACTTTTCGGAACTTAATTTTCTAAAATCACTTCGTAATAACTTTTTATCAATATTAGAATATAAAGCACAATCCCCCTGTTGTGATATAATCAAACCTGAAACAGTCTTATTGTTTTCGGAAACAAAAATTACCTCATCAAGTACACTGCTTAAAATAAAATAATTACTCTTCTGTAATTGCAAATGAGTATTAGTTGTATAAACAGATATCAAACTGTTATCTTTTGCTTCAACAAAAATATCTATTGAAATTTTCGTCATATCCCGCTGACTTCCAATTACAAGAGAATAAGTATTCTTTGAAACTGAAAATTTCTTACGAAACAATTTTCCAATTTCCTTTATCGAACTACTTGTATAAAATCGTTTAATATTCCTTAGTCTCAATCTTATTTAATTAATTATTTAAAAACTTTATTTATAAAAACCTAAAATACTTAACAAATTATACAAAATTAAATAAATCAAATTACATTTTAAACTTATAAATTATTTAGAGAAAAATAACATAAAATACTAAATTTATCATTCATTAATTTATCTCATTAATGTTAATAATGCCATCATCAGTAATTAATAATTGACTTTCCGGGAAATCATGTGTGGATAATTTTCTTATTAATTTTATCGCAGCATTACTTTTATCAAGAACAGGAATACCTCTTTTTATTTGTTTGCAGGGAAATATTCTTCCGTGTAAAAATTCACCATTTTTATTTATAAAAATTTTTAAAATAGGGGCTAAACCAAGTTTCCCGGAAAATCCAAATTTCCCATAAGTACAAAAATTACCGAGGCTATAGGCAATAATTCTACCATTATATAACTCAATCCCTCTTGGGACATGCGGGCCATGACAAAATATAACATCTGCTCCAGAGTCAATCATTTTATGAGCGAATTCATATATATTTCCCCTATCCTCATTCATATAAAATTCCCGCTTTCTCGTAACATTAACAGAAGATTCACCTTCTGCTCCTGCGTGTATTGAAACTACAATAATTGATGTATCATTATTAATTTCTTCAATAATATTTAATGCTTTTTCAATATCATTCAGGTAGTGGTTTCTTGCAAAGCCTGTGAAAATAATATTCCTATTCTTTAAAACTATATTACAGAAAGGTTTTTCCCTTAAGCCAAAATATCCGATACCAAGAGAATCAAGAGTTGTTTTTGTACTTATTCTACCTTCCAGCCCCATATCATTAGAGTGATTATTTGCAAGGTTCACGAAATCAAAGCCAGCCTCTTTGAGATATTTCGCATATCTTGTAGGTGTCCTAAATGCAACGCATCCATCGCATATTTTAGGCGAACCACCTTTATCCAACAATGGTCCTTCTAAATTACCAATTGTTAAATCCGCATCCTGTAATATTTCACTGACATCTTTAAATAAATATTTACCATCATCAGGTGGCAAATCATTTGATGGATAAGTGCTTCCCATCATAATATCACCAACAAAAATTAATGAAATAGTATCATCAAGAATAACCATACTATCGTTTTTTAACTCATTATTAATATTATTCTTTTGCTCATTCTCACAAGACAAAAAAAATATCATTGATAAATTAAGTACAGCAATAAAAATATATTTAAACATAAACGAAGTTATTTATCTTACAATCTCAACTTCCCCGTGTGTAATATAATTATATTTATTATCTAAAAGCGTAACCTTGTATGTCCCAGGAGTTGTGAAATTAATTTTCTTTTTATCCTGAAAATAAATATAATTCCACTCCGGCTGAACAGTAAATTGGATGGTGCGAATAGTTTTTTCTTTTATTTTATTTCCGAATTCATCTTTAATTTGTGATATTCTTATATAAACATTTTTTATACCGACTGACTTTTTAATAGGTCTATAATCAACCATTACTGTAAGGTAGCCAGTTGTAAATCTATCACTAACTCCTATTTCCCCAAGTTCTGGATCGTATGATTCACAAAAATATAATTTTGGTCTTGTTTTACTATCATAAATATCATTCTCACCATTTTTATTCAGAGTATCAATTCCCCTTTGAGTAACTGGCTTTTGCTTAAAAAGATTTTCTGAACTAACAAATTTATAAATTAAAATCCCTGCAATTAAAAATATCATAGCAACTACAATAGCAATTATTACCGGAATCAAGTTTCCCTTTTTTGGCTGTTGATGTTGATAACCTGGGATTCCTGAGTCTTGATAATATGTATTACCCGAGTAGTTGACTTTTGTATAATCAGTTTGATTTTCCGGAGTTGTCATTGTGAATACTTTTTTCTCTTGAACCTTATCAATATTCAATTTGGGTTGTTCAATATTTGCGAATTTCACACCACCTTTTAAGAGTCTGTAATTTTCTAACGCACTAATTAATTCGCTGTAACTGCTAAATCTATCCAGCGGATTTTTTTGTGTTGCTTTAGTTATTATCGATTCTAATTCCTGAGAAATATTTGGGATATAATTTCTTATTGGTGGTAGAGATTCTCTCAAAATCTTATCTTTAATCAAATATTCACTTGATACATTATATTCAAAGGGCTTTCGACCGGTAAGTGAATAAAACATAACAACCCCAAGTGAATAAATATCAGAGCGAAAATCATAATCTAAACCCTTGATTTGCTCAGGGCTCATATACATTATTGTACCTTTAAAATTATCAGTTAAAGAGATAAAGGATTTATCATTAAATACTTTCGCAATACCGAAATCAAGTATTTTCGGAACATCATTATCAAGTAAAATTACATTGGAAGGTTTTATGTTTCCGTGTAAGACTCCTTTTTTGTGAGCATATTGACAGGCATCTAAAATCTTTGAAAAGATACTAACAAGTCTATTCTCTTGTATCGGGCCATTTATTTTCTCTACATAAATATCTAATGGATATCCTTGTACATATTCTGTTAAAAACATCAGGTTTCCATTTTGTTCAATGAAATCCATTATCGATACAATATTCGGGTGATTAAGATTAGATAAAATCTTCGCTTCACTGATAAAGTGCGATTTAAATTGTTCATTAGAAGAAAGGGCAGGATTTAAAACTTTAATTGCTACAAATTTTTCCTTTAATACCTGATTCTGTGCTAAATAAACAGTCCCCTTTGCACCTTCCCCTATTTTCTTTATTACTTTGTAATTAAAAATTATTTCTCCTATCATATTTTTGTAATTTATTTAATATAATAAAAATTTATTTATTTTATTTTTAAAATTTTCTACATCACTTTGCCAGGATTTCAAAATATAATTATATGATTCATTATTATTAATCATAATTCTCAGTTTATTTGTTCCCGCTAACTTGTCAATAAAGTTGTTATTTATCCATTTAAAGTTTTTTTCAAGATTCTTTAAACTCAGGAGTATTGCGATTGCAGTTTCCATCGGTTTATATTCCTGAAAGTTTGTTAACGTAATTTTTATTCCATAACATTTCTCATTACAATATTTAGGTACATAACCGGATTTATCTTTTACAGGTGTAAATTCTGTTTTTTGAAAATCAACTCCACTTAAACTATACTTACTTAATTCATTTAATAATAAATCAGAATTACAAAAAGGTGACCCGAATAATGTGAATGGAAACTCTGTCCCCCTGCCTTCCGAAATATTTGTTCCTTCAAGAAAACAAAGAGCAGGATATAGACGCGCAGACTCTAAATTTCTTATATTTGGAGATGGATTAACCCATTTAATATTCAGGTTTTTAAAGTCTGTAGTTCTGTTATATCCTTGCATTTTCATAATTTTTAAATTCATTATATTTCCATTTCCTTGTAAAACAGATTTAAGATAATTTCCGAGTTCTCCGGTTGTCATTCCGTAGCAAACTGGTGTAGGAATCATTCCAACAAAAGATGAAAAATCGGGTTCAAGAAGAAAACCTGAGACATAATTCAAATTATGCATTGCCGGCCTGTCACATATTATAAACTGAATCCCGTTTTTCTTTGCATCTTTCATTGTAAGATAAAGAGTTGATGTATAAGTATAGAATCTGACCCCAAGGTCTTGAATATCATATATTAAAACATCTATATCATTTAAATATTCATCCTTAATATTTTTCTGTTTATCATAAAGAGAAATTACAGGAATACCAAATAAATTCTCCTGATATCCATCATCACTAAAAAACCCATGTTCCGGTGTAAATATCCTTACAATATTTATATTTTTTTCAGTTAAGGCTTTGACAAGATGCTGACCATCAGGCAAAATACCTGTTTGATTTGTAATAACTGCAACCCTTTTATCTAAAAGTAAATTCAGGGAATCAAATAATGTTTCTCCTCCGGTTTTAAATTCTGAAATGTTAGGATAATTTTTATTCCCAAAAGTTAAATCTAAATTCAAAAAAGAAAAAAATAACATTAAAAAAACAAATAATATTATAAAAATAAAAAATATTTTACGGAAATTATTTTTTATCATCATCTTTCAGACCTTCTTCTTTTTCTGATTTTCTGATATTGTCTTTTTCTTTCTTCTCTTTCTGTTCATTATCGGTATCCTTTTCACCTTCTTTTATTTCAGTTTCTTTCAATTCTTTATTTTCTTTTAATTCATCAATTTTCTTAACGGAATCCACCTTCCTTTTAGCTGAAGAATCAATAATAATGACTTCAGTCTCCTTTTTCTTCTTTTTGACATTTGAAGTATCTTTTAAAGGAATACCAATAATTTCTTTTTCCCTTCGAATTTCTGAAAGAAGTTCAAATGATTTCAAAAAAATTGTATCATTTTTAAATTCAAAGTCAATAATATATTCAACATTTATAAAATCACCTTCTAAAAAATTAGTTCTATAAATCCAGCTATTAATACCAAAATCTTTAAATGTTTTACTTTCTATAACAATACTATGGACAAAGCCTCTTTTAGACAACAATTCCTTAAGACGCTTTAAGCCACAGTTTTCATTGAAATTTGACTCAATATAGGAAACAACATCAAAATAAAATTTCACTGAATCAGGTAAAGGTTCATCATTATGCAGATAAAATAAAAGAGATTCAATATTGGATTCTAATCCGGTAGGATAATTTCTAATTGACCTTTTTTCCTTTTCTATAATATCTTTATTTCCTCCTGTGATAAACAACAAGACTACAATTATCAAAAGTAAAGGAATCAGGAAGTATAGTATATTAATCTTATATTTAATTAATTTTTCTTTGAAAGAAGTTTTAGGTTTTTTCTCTTTCTTATTAAAAGGTGAAGAGAAAACATTATCTTTTAGATTTTTCTTCTTATCATTTTCATCTAAGTTTTGAGTATTTTTCATTTTTCAGATAAATTTATCTACTAAATAATTTTTGGACAACAAATTTAACATTTTCAATTTTTATAACTTTAAATATAAAAATCAAAGTTATAAAAGCAAAGAAAAGAATAATTTTAAAATAAATGAGACCTGACCCTGCAAATGAACTTACATAATAAAATAAAATAATAGTAATAAAAATTGAAATAAAAATGTTGAGCAATTTTATATATTCATATTGAATTTTATAATATTTATTTACAACAAGAAATATTCCAATAGCCATAGAAATATAACTAAATAATGAAGCAATAGCAGAACCTAAAATTCCAAAAAGAGGGATTAAAGCTAAGTTCAGCAATATATTTACTAAAGCAGCAACAACCGTAATAAGGGAAAGATATTTAGTTTTTTTCATTATATAAATTCCCGGCATCAGGTTAATATAAATACCATAAATCAGATAAGCAAATAAAACAATAGGAACAATATTCAAGCCAGACCAATATGCCTGACCAATTAAATATCCTTTATTAAAAAATTTAATTTTAACAATATCATTAATAAATAAAGTTAAAACAATAAAGAGAAATGCTTCTGCTAATGTAAAAAGTGTTAATACTTTAGAGAAAAGATTTTTTGCATTCGGGTCTTTATAGTTTTGCATAAAAAATGGCCGCCAGGCGAACTCAAACATTGATACAAAGAGCATCATAAATATTCCCAATTTATAATTCGCCTGAAAAATCCCAACCTCCGAATAATCCTTTGTAACAAGATAAATCATAGGCCTGCTAATAACCTGTATAATATTGGAACTAATACCTGCCGGTATGTATGGCAAAGAAAATCTTAATAGCTCAGAAATTAAATTTTTGTTTATACTAAATGAAACATTCTTAAAAACAATTGGTGATAGTAATAAAAACGTTACCACTGATGCAACAACATTACTAATAAAAATAGCATCAATTCCCCATCTGAATCCAAGTATTAAAATAAAATTAAGTGATACATTTACACCAATATTTATTAACTTAATTATTACAAACTTCACAGGTTTATGTGATAATCTCAGATAGGCAAACGGAACAATAGAAACAGCATCAAAGAAAAGTATTATCGCGGTGTATTTTAAAATATAATCTCTACCTTCAGGAACCTGAAAAAGCCAGGAAAGATTTTTTGAAAAAAGAAAAAGGATTGAAGATAAAACCAATGAATTAAGAAAAATTCCTATAAACGGGTGAGTAAAATTTTCTTTTGCATTCCCGACTTCCAGAGTTGCTGCAAATCTGAAATAACCAGACTCCAAACCAATCGTGAAAAAGACATTTAAGATGGCAATGTATGCGTAAATGTTAGCAACAATACCAAACTCACCCGGTGCAAAAATATTGGTATAAAGGGGAACAAATAGGAAATTTATAAACCGACCAATTATAGTATTAGTACCATATATTAATGTATCTTTCGATAAAGTCTTAATCTTTTCAAACATATTGTTGTAAAAAATAAACTAAATATATGAAAATAATAATACTAAAAAGTAAATCAAGATTTACTTTCCCCTCTGTTTAAACCGGATTGTTTAATCAGTAAGAATTACTTCTTAACCACTTCTACTTCGCCGGAAGCAATTTTTTTTCCGTTCTTATCTGCTAATGTAACACGATAAGTTCCTGGCAGTTTGAAACCGAGTCTCTCTTTATCCTGAAAATACAAATAATCCCACTCTGCTCTGACAGTAAAAGGAATTATATCAATTTCCTTTTCAGCTATTTCATCACCATTTTCATCTTTAATCTGCGTTAAAATTAAATCCACATCATCAACACCCACTTTTCTATTCTCAGGCCTTAAATCTACCATAACGGTCAGATAGCCCGGTGTGAATCTGTTACTAACACCAATTTCTTTACCATCTACATAATCCTCACAAAAATAAAGAGAACTTTTCTTCCCACAACCATTAAACAGCAATAAAAAAATAATACCACTCAAAGCGAAAAGAAAAATCTTTTTAATCATAGTATTTTTTTTATTTAAGTAAAGTTAAAAATAAATTAATTCATTATTTAAAATCAAGTGAAATGTCAACTGATTTATAAGAATGTGTAACGGAACCGATGGAAATATAATTAATGCCTTTAAGTTTAGAATATAAATGTATGTTCTTCAAATTAATACCACCTGATAGCTCCAATTTGAATAATCCATTATTTATACCGACAACTTTTTTTACATCATTTATTGTAAAGTTATCTAACATAACAATATCAAATAGTTCTTTACCATACCGATAGATAAGCTTAAATTCTTCCACACTTTTAACTTCAATTTCAGTAAGATATTTTTTTATTTTTTTCTTTTGCAATATATCAATAACTTTTAATATACCCCCGGCTTGAACAATATGATTATCTTTAATTAAAATCATATCATATAATCCAAATCTGTGATTAAAACCACCACCGATTACCACCGCTAATTTTTCAAATATTCTGAAATTCGGAGTTGTTTTCCTTGTGTCAAGAATTTTTATATCGGGATTATTAAGCTTATTTACTAAAGATTTAACAAATGTAGAAATTCCACTCATTCTTTGCAAAATATTAAGTGATAATCTTTCACACTTCAAAATATTTTTTGTATTTCCATAAACGGTACCAATTATTGTACCTGCCGGATATACTTCACCATCTTTAGTAAAAAATTTTATCTTAATTTTATCATCAACTATTTTGAAAACCCTTTGAAAGATTCTCAATCCGGAAATTACCGCTTTTTCCTTTAAAAGAATATTTGCGGAAGATTTTGCCTTATCCGGAATTAATAAATTGGAAGTAATATCACCTTTCCCAACATCTTCCTTTAATGCCAACCTGATTAATTTATCAGCAGCTGCAAAATCAAAATTTTTATAATAATTCATATTATTTGAATTTACTTTTCATAAGTATCATAAAGTCTTCAGGGGGTCTCACAGGCTTTAATGTTTTATTATTCACAAAAGAATGAATCGTATAACCCGAGACCAACAAAGTTTCTTCATTATATATTTCATACTCAAGCTTCAATCTTACTGATGGCAAATCTTTCATCATAGTAACAATTCTTAACAGCTGGTCGTATTTTCCGGCTTTATGGAAAGTGCAGTGTGCTTCAATAACAGGCAGTGCATAACCCTTTTCTTCAAGTAACAGGTAAGGATAATCAAGATTTCTTAATAAATCATTTCTGCCTGCTTCAAAATATTCAAAATATTTAGCATAGTAAATAACACCCATCATATCAGTATGAGCATAAAGAACTCTATATAACAATTCACTTTTAATCATAGGAAAATTTTATTTGGATTTAAAATATTATTTGGGTCAAACAATTTTTTTATTGATTTCATTAACTCAATCTGAGTTTCAGATAACGCAATGTTTAGAAATCTTTTCTGTGTAAATCCAATTCCGTGTTCACCTGAAATCGTACCACCTAAAGAAACTGCAAGTTGAAAAATTTCTTCAATTGCGTTGTTTATACTATTATTCCATTCCTCATCACTCATTTTATCTTTTAAAATATTAATATGTAAATTCCCATCGCCTGCATGACCATAACATATTGTTCTTATATTGTATTTTTTAGAAATTTCTTTTGTCCCCGTAAGCAAATCGGGAAGATGAAATCTCGGTACAACAGTATCCTCTTCTTTATAGACAGAAATAGCTTTAACAGCTTCGCCAATAGATTTTCTCAATGTCCATAATTCATCAACTTTATTTTTATCATCAGCTAAAACAATATCAATTGCACCAAATCTCTCAGATATTTCGGAAATTTTCTCCATCTGTTTATATAAACTTTCTTCATTATCACCATCAAGTTCTATCAACAGTTGCGCTTCAGCATCTGAGTTTGGAAACTTCTTATCAATATGTGCCTCTGCTGCTTTAATAGCATCTTTTTCTAAAAATTCCAATGCTGAAGGGTTTATATTTTCACGGAAGAACTCTGCTACGGAAGCAATACAATCCCTCGGATTATTAAAGGCGACCAGTAATGCTTTTCTTATTTTTGGTAAGGGAATTAATTTCAGAATTATTTTTGTAATAATCCCGAGTGTGCCTTCACTTCCGACAAATAATTGGGTTAGATTATAACCAACAACATTTTTTAGAGTTCTTGAACCGGTTGTAATAATTTCCCCATCAGGTAATACAACCTCTAAAGATAAAACATAATCTTTAGTAACCCCATATTTAACAGCTCTCGGACCGCCTGCACATTCCGCAACATTGCCACCGATAAAACAACTTCCACTTGAAGCAGGGTCAACAGGATAAAACAAATTTCTACTTTCGCATTCCTTTTGCAGAACTTCAGTAATAACCCCCGGTTCAACAACTACCTGAAAATTCTTTTCATCTATTTCAATTATTCTGTTCATTCTTTCAAATGAAATTACAATTCCGCCATCACAAGGTAAAGCACCACCTGAAAGACCTGTCCCGCCACCTCTTGGTGTTACGGGAATTTTAAATTTATTTGCAAACTTTAATACTTCGGATATTTCTTTAGAATTGACTGGTTTAATTATAAAGTCAGGGAAAAACTTTAAGTCTTCGGTATTATCTTTACTATAAATTTCCCTGTTATAATCGTCAATTAATACATTTTCACTTCCCAATAAATTAACAAGAAAATCATAAGTCAGTTTTTTTACCTCATCGCTAATCATTTGCAATTAGATAACTTTCTTATTTCTTAAAAATTATTAAAATCATTTCGATATTTCTGTAATCATAATACCTCCGCCATATTCAGGTGGTAAGAGTGTTTCACTTTTCACCAATTGTATCGGATTTGATTCATTATACCAATAGAATTCAGAAGTATTATCTTCAAGGTTTGTTAATTTTATTTTAAAACATCTATAAACATCACCATTAATAATAACATCTTCATTATCCATAAATTCAGCCTTCAGGAACTTCAGAGAATTTGCCGAAGCACTATAAACTGCGGTATAAACAGGTTTCCCTGAATATTTAATTAATCCTAACATTACATCAAGGTAGCCACCATCTGACAAGACCTGTTTATCAAGTTTAAAATCGATTTCTTTTTTAACATTATTAATAAGATTATACCCTGCAATTTTATCCTTTAAAAAAGTTAAATTTGATATTTCATCTTTACCTTGTTTAGTAATTATTGAAACCGGTAGCAAATTTTCATCAATAGAATATGTAACCGATATTTCACCCATTGGCATAATAGTAACATCATTTATTTCAAATTTCTTATCAGTCAGGGATTTAATTGCCCTTTCAAGTCTAAAACTAAAATCCTGACCCATAATTTTTGTTTTTATATTATACTTCAACTGCGTTTCAATAAATTTTTCTTTCTGTATTTCGGGCAATTTTGCTTTTTGTGAAAGTTCAATTTCCAATTCCAAATTTTCAGGAAGTTTAACTGTACTGATATCTACGGTTAATTCTTCAAGTTTCTTTTGTATATCCTGTGAATATTTTTCCTGACTTCTCCCGCCGAGATATTTTTCAAGAAATTTATCTATCTTTGCTATCATTGCGAGTCTGTTCAGCTTTCCTAAAAATCCATGCCCTTCATCTTTTGCAAGCAGGTATTCGACTTCCCTGTTTAAATCCCTTAATGTTGCAACAATCTGGTCTGATTCCGCTTGTTTAACTCTCGGGTCATTTGCTCCCTGAATAACCAATAAAGGTGCTTTAATATTTTTTGCATAGAATAAAGGTGATTGAGATTTTAATCTTTCAACATCTTCGGGATTATCAAGACTTCCCAACCTTATATCAAAAGTTTTTATCATTGGCACCCAGTATGGCGGAATAGATTTTATTAATGTAATTAAATTCGAAGGACCGACAATAGAAACGCCAGCAGTATATAAATCAGGTGTAAATGCCAAACCTGCAAGAGTTGCATAACCACCATAGGAACCACCCATAATAGCAATTCTTTTGGGATCTGCAATACCACTATTTATCAAATACTGAACACCATCTGAAATATCATGTTGCATAGTACCGGTACCCCATTGCTTATTCCCGAGATTAAGAAACTTTTTGCCATAACCGGTAGAGCCTCTGAAATTTGGAATTAAAACAGCATATCCTCTGTTAGCAAGGAATTGCGCAATTGCGTTATATCCCCAATTATCCCTTGCCCATGGACCACCATGCGGAAAAACAACAGCAGGTAAATTTTTTGATTCCACACCAGGCGGAGTAACAATATAGGCAGGGATTGTTAAACCATCTCTTGCTGTATATTTAATTGGCTTCATTTCAGCAAGGTATTCACTTGGTAAATTCGGTCTGGATTTGTAAAGGAATTTCAAGTCTCCTGTTTTTCTATCATATAAATATGCACTGCCGGGGTCAACATCTCTTGTAACATAAATAATTACTTTTGATTCATCTTCTGTCATACTTGTTATAAACCATTGACCTTTGGGAAGTTTATCCATAATTTTATTAATTGATTCTTCCCATTCTTTATCCTTGAAATAATATCTGACATAATCTGAAACATAATATGTAACAATAGGTTTTTTTGTTTTTTCAGAAATCAGAATGCCCCCGAAGTCAACTTCATTTTCAGGGTCAGACTCAAGAATTTCATATTTTCCGGAAGACAGATCCATTTTCATCAGTCTTGTTAAATCAACATCCTCACCTTTATTGGCACTAATATATACATAATTCGGGTCTTCAGCGAAACCATGGAAATCAATCGATTCTTCAAAAGAAACATCAAATACCCTGATAAATTTATTATCTGACAATTTCAGCAGTTCTTCTCCGCCGTCATCTTTCTGCCGTAATGCACCTCTGACAATACCATAATCATCAACAAGAAAAGTCATAACTTTCTCTTCATTTTGTAAAATCAAAGTTCTTTCGCCTGTTTTGATATTTACTTTATATAAATCGTGATATTGCGGGTCTCTGTCATTAATTCCGACAATAATATTCACGGGATCATTTTTAGGAACACTTAAAATATAAGTTCTGACCTTTTCAATCGGAGTTAAATCCCTTGGGACAGGAACTCCGGTATTTTCGTCAACAGCACCATTGGGGTCAATTGAATACACACGATAGTTTTCATCACCGCCAAAATCCTGCACATATAAAATCAATTTACTATCCCTGCTCCAGAAATAACCAGTTATGGGTCTTTTAGTATCAGCGGTAACAGGTCTTGCGGCTTCGAAAGGTTCATCAATCCCTTTAATCCAGATATTCATCACATCTTTGTAAGGTTTTCTGAAGGAAATATATTTTCCATCAGGTGATAACTGCACACCTGAAATCTCAGGGTCTCCGAAAAATACTTCAATATCTATAATTGGTGGAAGGTCATATTTCATAACGGGATGATTTAAATTTTGAGAATACACTGCATTAAACAGAAAAAATGTAAATATTAAAAAAAATAATTTTTTCATTTTATTCATTATTTTTTATTCAAGTTTATTATAAATTAATTCTTTTAAATTTAATAAAAAATTCCAAGTAAAATGAAAATAAAAATTGATAAACTATTAATTAAAATAATATTAATCCTGATTATATCTGCTGTATCATATTCTCAGGAAAAAGACTCATTAAATACAAAACTTATACTTGACCACTCCGTATATGAAATGTGGAAAAGACTGGAAAAGCCTAACATTGACAATACCGGAAACTATGTAAGTTATGAAATAAATCCGCAAAAAGGAGATGGATTACTGATAAATATTGATTTAAAATTAAATAAAATTGATACATTTTACCGCGGATATGATATTAAGTATTCTGCTAACAGTAATTTTATAGTATTTAAGACCAAACCACCACACGGGTTAATAAGGAAACTTAAACTTGAGAAGAAAAAAACAGAAGAACTTCCGAAGGATACATTATGTATAAAACTATTAAAGAAATTTACTATAAATCAAAATATTGATACAATAATAAAAATTCCGGACTTTAAGAAATTTCAGGTAGCGGAAAATCAAAATTCAAAACCCGTTATTGTATATCTAACTGAAACAAAGGAAAAACCTTCAGATGAAAAGGGAAAAACAAAAAAGGAAGTGAAAACAACAAAGGTTAAAGATACATACGATTTAAATGTATATGATATTTCAAAGGATTCAATCATATTAAATGTAAATAATGTTTCTGATTTTTCTTTATCTAAAAACGGCGAAAATTTAGGTTATATAACCCTGACCTATGATAGTACAGATAACAAAACGATAAACTCAGAAGTTTTTATTTTCAATTACAGCGAAAAAGCAGAGAGAAAAATTTTCAATGGTAAAGGAAAAGCAACAAATATAACTATTGACACAAGCGGAATTCAAACCGCTTTCCTTTTTACAAAAGATACAACCGAAGTGAAAAGGTACAGCCTATACTACTGGAAAAAGGATAAAAAACCTGAAAAACTTTCATTGAACACAGCAATTAAAATTGCAGATACGAGTAGTTATTTTTTACCACTTGATTGGGAAATCAGCGCAAATAAAGACCTTAAATTTTCCGATAATGGCAGAAGATTATTTTTCGGAGCAGCGCCAAAAATCTATCAGGCACCAAAAGATACTTTACTTGAAGAAGAAAAATTTAAATTAGATATCTGGAATACTGATGATGACAGACTTCAAAGCCAGCAATTAAAAGAACTTGAAAAAGATAAAAAAAGAAGTTTCGATGCAGTATATAACACAGAAGAGAAAAATTTAATTCTTATTGCAGATTCCACAATTCAGGAAGTAAAATATATTGAAAATGAAAATTCAGTTTATGCGATAGGATATTCCTATTCACCATATTATAGATTAGTATCGTGGGAAGACCCCTCATATAAAGATGTTTACCTTATTAACTTAAATACCGGAGAAAGAACAAAGATTTTAACGAAGCATCAATACACAGCGGAATTATCTCCGGGAAGTAATTATATAATTTACTGGAACAGGAGCGATAGCAGCTGGAACACATATTCTATATCTAACAACAGTTATACAAAAATTACAATGCCGGAAGATATAAAACTATCAGATGAGTTAAACGACGTTCCGGCACCACCTGAACCCTATGGAATTGCAGGCTGGACAGAAAATGATGAATATGTTCTTATATATGACAGATATGACATCTGGAAAGTTGACCCGAATAATATTAAAAATCCGGTTAATCTTACAAACGGCAGAGAATTAAAATCAGAATTCAGATATATAATTTTGAATAAAGATTCAATATTTATTTCAGCAACAAATGATTTACTACTTCAATATAAAAATGAAGAGACATTTAAGGAAGGATTTTATAAAATAAATTTAAGTAATAATAAACCATCGGAAAAATTAATAGAACTTGACAATACTTTTTCAAAACCAATAAAAGCAAAAAATGCAGAAAAAATAATCTGGCAGAAATCATCATACAGAGAATTTCCTGATTTGTGGATAAGTGATTTAAATTTTTCCGGTTATGAAAAACTCTCAAATGCAAATCCGCAACAGGAGAAATATATCTGGGGAACTATAGAATTAGTAAAATGGAAAGATACAACAGGAACAGAACATAAAGGAATACTATATAAACCTGAGAATCTTGACACTTTAAAAAAATATCCAATGATAGTTTATTTTTATGAAAGATATACAGACAGATATCATACACATTATATACCAAATCCAAGTCGTTCGGTAATAAATTTCCCACTCTATAACAGCAACGGATATATAATATTTATACCAGATATAACATATAAAATAGGATATCCCGGTGAAAGTGCCCTTAACATAGTCCTAAGCGGAACAGAAGCATTGCTTGAGCGGGATTATATAGACAGAAGCAATTTAGGATTACAGGGACAAAGCTGGGGCGGGTATCAGGTAGCTTATATAGTTACAAAAACAGATTTATTTAAGGCTGCTATGTCCGGCGCACCCGTCGTAAATATGACAAGCGCCTATGGCGGAATCAGATTGGAATCAGGATTAGTCAGGAGTTTTCAATATGAACAAACACAAAGCAGAATAGGCGCAACATTATGGGAAAGACTGGATTTATATTTAGAAAACAGTCCGCTCTTTAAAGCAGATAAAATAACAACACCATTATTAATAATGAGTAATGACAATGATGGCGCAGTACCATGGCAACAAGGGTTAGAGTTTTTTAATGCATTAAGGCGATTGGGAAAGAAAGCCTGGCTCTTATGCTATAACGGCGAAGAACATAATTTAACAAAATGGCAAAACAGAGTTGACCTGTCAATCCGGATGAAACAATTTTTTGACCACTACCTGAAAAACGCAGAAATGCCAGAATGGATGTCAAAAGGAATCCCTGCAATAAAAAAAGGCCTGATAAACGGGTATTGAAATGATTCTGATAATTTAGACTTGGGAATTATTTTTATATAATATAACTGTAATTATATCAGAAATTAAATTTATTCGCATTTCAATAACATTATTTTATATAAAATTCATAATTGGAAAAAACTCTCACTTTGAATTTATTAATATCTTTAATCCAGTAAATATAGACATAAAATTAATTTTAAAAGATTATATATAACACATACTTTTACTAAAAAGACCAATTAATATAAGTAATTACACAGCAGCACATATTTTAATGCTATAACTTACCCCGTTATTAATAATAATCATTTTACATACGAACCTAAGAAAAAAGAATTAGCTCAATCTTCCAATATTTATCATTAAACAATTTTAATATTTTAATAATTTACTTGCAAAGCATATCCAGGAATTCTTTTGTTGAATAATCTCCGAGAGAATATACTTTTTGCCAGTTTTTGCAGGAATTTTAAATATTTATAGGTTCAGTTGTAACCTGTAAAATGTTAATTGATAAAAGCTATTTTATAATAATACGGAATCTGATTATTAAATAGTTTTTAGTTTTTCATTGTAAATATTTCATACAAATAATAATTTAAAAAAAAATAAGAATTATGAAAATTAAATTATTTATTTCGATTATTGTTCTTTTTGCTTTTATTTCTGTTCCCGTAAATTCAGACATAAACGGAGATATAATTACTGCTGAATGCGAATGTGGATTTAAAAATACTATGATGCTCGGAGGCGGAAAGTTAAATTTCGAAACAGTTTTCCTTTTCCCTTATTATTGTACGGAATGTTCGGAAATGAAGGTTCTGAATGCACTTTCTGAAAGCCATTGCTGTGATAAATGTAATTCAGGCAATGTAATTCCTTATGATGACGAATCACTCAGACTTCACTTCAGCAATAATGTAGTTTTTTCCCGGAGCGTTGACACTGTTATACATATACTTTATGATGATTTTTATTTTTGTCCCAAATGCAAAGAATTTAAAATGAAATTTACTCAGACCGGAAATTGGGATTAAACTGCTGTTAATACCTGAATATTTAATATACTCTGGAAATATTTTTTCAATTTTAAATTAATATAAAACTAACTGCTTCCTGTGGGGTAATAAAGAATTTTCACAGAAGTTGTTTAATAACTGATTAGCAATTATGCAAAATAAAAGAGGCTGTTTTGGGACAGCCTCTTGTGTTAAAAGCGTTTTTATATGCGATATTATTTAATAATAACCATTCGTCTTGATAATGTAATATCTGAGGTGATTAATTTGTAATAATAAATACCTGATGATAATTTGCTTGCATTAAAAACAACTTCATAACCTGTAGCAGCAGGCATTTCCTTATCCAGTATAGTAGCGACTTCCCTACCAAGCACATCATATACTTTTAGCTTTACGAAAGTTTGTTTGGGCAGGTCAAATTTTATAACTGTAACGGGATTGAATGGGTTTGGATAATTCTGATAAAGCTGGAAGTCCTTACCGGGATTTGAAACTGCTAACTGGTTATTATTGTAAATAGCCAAGTCTTTGACTGTATAGTCAACAAAATTATAGTCCGGATTTTCGGCTTTATTGAATTCAAAGCCAATTTGCGAGACGGATTTCAAATCAACTGGTTGATTGTCAATTTTGAAAGAGCGTAAGGGAATTTCGAAATCTTTTTCGCCGTTAACATCTAAAATTATATAAGGATAGTAATATTTGCCATTAGCATAAGCTTCAAGGAAGACGCGGATTTTTCCTTTTGCATAGAGGTTGAATCTCAATTTATCAAAACCGGAAATATCGATACCATCATAGGCGCCATCGAGAGACCTACCAATTAAAACATAATCCCCTAAATCCGCTTTAAGTCTTGCACCACCGGGGTAAATGTAAGAGCCATCGGGTAGATGCAGAACATTAGAAGAAACAACGTTAGTAAATTCCCTGAGATAGCTTTTCTCTCCGACGAAAGGACCATATACACCGCCACCAAGGAAGACATTATCTTTGAAATCAGCAGGGGTAGTCATATAAACTCTTGCTGAGGACATAATTCCCAATTTCAATTTATGTTCTTTCAAGCCCGGTCCGATATTCAGGGTTCTGACAATTTTTTCTTCTGATAAGCCCTGTTGACGGGTTACATAAAATTCCACCTGAACATTTTCTGAATTTTCTGTAAGGTTATTTGTTACAATTTTAATTTCGCCGGTGTTAGAATAATTTGCAGAGACGAAATAAATATCGGCATCGTTCAGGAAATTACTTGTGTAAGTAACATTTTTAAGAGCTTTGAATTTATCTATAATGGAAGAAACAATTTGTTTTGTATAAGTCATAGAAGGAGACCATACCTGAAAGTTATAGACCTGAATAGCATTAGCGGGAACCTGATATTCAGATAAAGTCCACTTGGAATCAATGACGAATTCATTTTGCTTTTCATATACTGAAAATGATATACTTGCATCGCTGTAATTTCGTTTATTATTGGATAATCTTGCCAGATAATAAGGTGCTTCATTAACAAAAACAACATTTAATTCGTCGAGAGAATAATTAGCAAGTCTATCACAAACTGCTTTTGTGTGGTTGTAAATTTCAGGCGGATTAGTTGTTGCTGAGAATACAGCGCCTATTCTGTATTCCCCAAGCATATAATCAACAGCATAAGCAGAAGTTGCGTTTGATATTTTCATAATATCAAATGGTGTGGTTTCAAGCGCAATGGAATTTTCCGGTCCGGTAGTGGGAATAAGAGATTGTAACGGGTATCCGCTAAGCGGATTATCATTTCTTACAAAATTGGTTGCCAAGCCTTTATGAATTGTATAATATCTTTGATATAATGCCCAGGACATATCATAAGAACTTTCAATACCTGATTCATAACCGCCTGAAGGTTTGCAATTAACATCTTCAGCATAAGATCTGTATTTAACACAGTTAATTTTGGAGAACATATATGCTTTATTCTTAAAGGAAGTAACATTGGTATCAGTAACAACAACACTTAAAGTAACACTTCCGATATTACCGGAATTTAAAGTGCCAATTTGCCAGACGACAACGTTACCATAGACAGTAGCGTTACCTGTATGAGATACATAAGCGGTACCAAAAGGTATAGTATCAACAATGTTAACTTCTGTTGCCTGATATCCGGATAGGTTTTTATAAGTAATAGTATAAGTAGTAGGAGTACCTAAAATTTTCGGCATAACATGAACGCCATCGGATTTATAGAGTAAAATTTTCTTTCCGCAGGCAGTTTCTTCATTGTTAAAGAGACGCCAGGTAAGACAAGAGCCATCGGAACATAAAGCGGTTTTAAAAACATTGTAATGTCTGCCTTTGTAAAATTGAGTAGGCTGACCCCTGTTAATTGGCGAAGGAATGAACTTGTTATCATTGCCAATAGGTACCTGTAGTATTGTTCCCGATTGATTATCATAACCCCAGACTGCTTCATAATCCCCGACTCCATAAACATTTATATATTCCAATTTTGGAAATAAATTACATAATGGATTATCCTGAGATAATACCTGTGATGAAACCCCTAACAAAGAAAAACAGAAGAACAAAAGAAAAACTTTTTTCATAACATTGTAATTTTATTTAAAAAAATAATTTTTTGGTAATACATAAAACAAAAATATCATAAATAGGGTTGCAAATATCGTTCCAAAGAATTGAGATGGATAAGTTATTGAAAATACGCAATTAAAATCTAATTTATATTATAATTGATTTAAGAAAATATAGTCATGAGACTATATTTGTAATCTATATACTATACTATTGATTTTTTTAAAAAAGACCTGATTTTTTCAATATAATTAATTATTTATGATTATTATATTAAATCAATTGAAACGATGAAGGTAATAAAATTATTAGAGTTATTAAGACCGAAGCAATGGATAAAAAATTTATTTATATTTGCGCCGCTTTTATTTGCGGGGGAACTTTTACATTTTGAAATTTTATTTAAATCCATAATCGCTTTTTTTGCTTTTTGCGGGACATCAAGCATTGTATATATAATTAATGATATACTTGATAAAGAAGCTGACAAAGTGCATAAGGAAAAAAAATACAGACCCATTGCTTCAGGAGAAATATCAATAAGTGAAGCATTAATTTTTGCAATAGGTATTCTGGTAATAACAATACTTTTAAGTTCTACACAGAATTTTTATTTCTGGATAGTATTAGTTATATATTTTGTTCTGAACATTTTATATTCGCTATGGGTAAAACATATAGTAATACTTGATGTTTTTTTCATATCCGCCGGCTTTATGTTAAGGGTGATTGGCGGTGCAGTAGCAATCTGGGTACCATTATCAAGCTGGATGATATTAACAACTATTTTCATTTCCCTGTTTTTAGCAATATCAAAAAGGAGAGCAGAGCTGGTTCAGGTAGATGAAGAAAATATAGAAATACAAAGGAAAGTTCTTTTTCATTATGATACAATATTTCTTGACCAGATGAATACCATAGCAGCGACCGGAACAATAATATGCTATGCACTCTATACAGTATCTGAGAAGGCAATAAAAACATTCCACACTGAAAATTTAATATATACAACACCATTTGTAATATATGGAATATTCCGCTATTTATATCTAATTCATATAAAAAAACTCGGAGAAAATCCGGCAAATATATTAACAAGGGATATCCCATTAATCATAAATGCTATACTCTGGTTTATAATTTCGGTATTGATAATATATAACTCAAAAAGTCTCATCTGGTAATTATAAGTGAATGAAAGGTATATAGAAGAAAAGGGAAAAAATATATCAAGTTTTAAAGCTGAATTAATACTCCTTTTTGCTACGATAAGCTGGGGGTTGAGCTTTCCACTGATAAAAATTTCTCTGGATTATTTCGACCCTGTAACATTTGTATTGATAAGGTTTGGTGTATCATTGATTATCTGCATAATAATATTATACAAACAGGTAAGATTATTAACTTTTAAAGAAATAAAATACGGATTAATACTCGGGATATTTCTTTTTCTTGGATTCATTACTCAGACTGCAGGTTTAAAATTCACCACTGCATCCAATTCAGCATTTATCACGGGGACGAATATATTACTTCTGCCGTTTATTCAGGTAATAATAGTAAAGAAGAAACCAAAAGTAGAAAATATAATTGGAATTATAATATCATTCATTGGATTATACTACCTGACAGGTATAGAACATAAGCCATTAAACATCGGGGATTTAATAACCTTTATCTGCGCAATTTCTTTTGCATTTCAAATTGTGCTGTTAGATTATTATTCACAGAAAACAGGCTTCTTACCTTTGCTTATCGGACAATTTATCACAATGACTATACTGGGATTTTTTTCATTATTCATTTTACATTCAATTTTATCGGAAGAAATTTATATAAGATTGAATCCTGCTTCATTTTCACTTATGTTATTTAATATTTTATTTCCAACAATACTATCGTTTATTCTGACAATAAAATTTCAAAAATTCACAACGCCGGTTAAAGCTGGTCTGATATATAACTCTGAAGTTTTTTATGCGATAGTTTCTTCTTACTTTATATTAAATGAAATATTGCAAACGCATCAGATAATAGGTGGTATTCTGATAATTACAGGAATAATTGTATCGGAATTTTTTGGAGAAATAATTAAATTAAAAACAAAATGAAACACAAGAGAATAATAGTAAAAGGACTTGTACAGGGAGTTGGTTTCAGATATTACTGCGCCAAAAAGGCGCTGGAATTATCAATAAAAGGATATGCAAGGAATATGGAAGACGGGAGCGTATTAATTGAAGCAGAAGGTGATGACAATTTAGTAGAGGAATTTATCTCTTATGTAAGAATCGGACCGCCCCTTTCAAGAGTAAATTCAATAAAAGTTGAAGAACTGGAGTATGAAGGTAAATACTCTTCTTTCAGAATATATTGAAATAATTTAACTTGCAAATGTTATTGCCATCAGTTAATATTGTATATGATTAAAAAATTAATATTCGCGGTAATAGTATTATATTCGATTAATCTGTATTCACAGGTAAATTCAACTTATAATTTTCTCAAACTTGAAGTAGATGCAAGAAGCGCAGCATTAGCAGGTAGTTTAATTGCAACTGAAAATGATGTAAATATGATTTATTATAATCCTGCGTGTATAGCAACAATAAATAAACCGCAGGCATCGTTAGGATTTTTTAAATATTTACTGGATATAAACTCCGGGAATGCAGCATACGCACAATCATATAATAATGTTGGCTACTTTGGAGCAAGCATAAGATATGTGAATTACGGAGAATTTGAGAAATATGATGAAAGTTATAACAGGGTCGGAACATTCAGCGCAAATGACCTTGCTCTCAGTGTAGGATATGCAAATTCTTATGAAGATAAATTATTTTATGGCGCTAATCTGAAGTTTATATATTCAAGTATTGATGAATATAAATCAACTGCAGTAGCATGTGATTTAGGTTTGCTATATAAAGTTTCAAGTTATGACTTAAATATAGGAATTAGTCTTCTTAATCTTGGGAGACAATTAAGTTCATATATGAATACAGAAGAAAACCTGCCACTTGACTTAAGAGTAGGTGCAATAAAAAAATTAGAATATCTGCCATTAACGGTGAGTTTTTCTTTTATAAATCTGACTGAAAAGACTGAAAAATTTATTGATAGATTTAAATATTTTACCGTAGGTGGTGAATTTGTTTTGAGTGATTATGTTATGTTACGGGGAGGTTATGATAATCAGAAAAGGCAGGATTTAAAAACTGGAACTTCATTAGGATTGGGTGGATTTAGTGCGGGAATCGGGATAAAATATCAGGATAAATATTTCTTTGACTATAGTTTTAATTCATTAGGGAAAATTGGTTCGACACACAGGATAAATTTAAAATACATCTTAAAATAGATTTATTTTAACTCCTTCTTCTCTGATTTTCTTGCTTAATCTCTCAATTTCCAGTAATACATCATTCAGGTTGTTAAATAACTTATCATCATAAATAAATTTCCCTACCCCTTTATTCTTATCCTGAATATCAGTAACTAAAACATTAAGATTTTCAACTAATCCGTCAATTTTTTGAGTTAGTGTTTTAATATCTTTGATTGTAGTTTCTACATTGGGTTTATTTTCATCAAGAATAGAATTTACATTATCAATTGTGGTATTGACTTTATCAATAGTTCCGCTTGTCTTATCAGTGATGTTTTTTAATGAAATTTTATTTTCTGAGACTAAACTATTTAAGTTTCTTGAAGTAACCTGAATATTTGAAATTGTACTTTTTAATTCATTTTTTACCTTTGGATCACCGACAACCTCATTAATACTGACAAGAATATTTTCTAAATCTTCTGCTGCTTTATTAAAATTTCCTACCAATCCCCTAACCTGCTCAGTTAATTCATTTACATTATTTATCAGAGCAAGAATATCATTCATTTTTGCACCGCTGAGCGGCACATTATAATCAACTTCTTCATTAGAGTTTCCCTGCGAAATATTGATAGTCTTACCGCCTAAAAGTTCGGTACTGACAATTTCAATTTTGTAATCTTTTTTAATTTTAACATCTTTTTCAAGCATAAATTCAACTAAAACAGAATCCCCTTCAAGTTCAAAATCTTTAACCTTCCCTTTAATAACCCCATTAACCATAACCGGGTCTCCTTTTTTCAGACCTGTAACCATTTTAAAATAAACTTTAAGGTCTCTCATATCTTTATGAACATAAAAACCTTTAGCCCAAAACATAGTAGCAATAACAATACCTAAAGCAACCACTACAAATACACCGACTTTAAAAGCATTTAAACTTCTGTGTGACATTTTATTTTATTTAGTAATTTTTAAAATTTTATATTGCTTTTTTCCGTTCTGATTATTCACTTCTACTATATCGTTAATCTTTCTCTTTATTAATGCTTTACCAATAGGTGACACAATTGAGATTTTATTTTGTTCAAAGTCAGCTTCTTCAGGAGAAACAAGTTTATATTCAGTTTCCTGTTCAGAGTCTAAATCTTTTATAGTCACAGTGCAAAGGATATGGACTTCATCTTCCGGTAAATCACTTTCATTTACTACGGTAGCCCTTGAAAGTATGTTTTCAAGTTTAGCAATTTTTATTTCAAGATGAGCCTGCTCTTCTCTTGCCACATCGTATTCAGAGTTTTCTGATAAATCGCCATGCGCCCTTGCTTCAGCAATTTTATCGGCAACCTGTTTTCTTTTGAGCGTTTTCAATTCTTTTAATTCATTCTCAAGTTCTACAAGGCGTTCTCTGGTTATATATACGTTTCCATTTTGCATCATTATTAATATAATTAATTTTTAGAAATATTTTTATACTTTTTCAATAATACAAGATGTCCTAATTTATCTCTTTTCGTTTTTAAATAATTTTCATTTTTAGGATTAGCAGGTATTTCAATAGGAACTCTTTCAACAACTTCAAGACCATATCCTTTAAGTCCGATAATCTTTCTTGGATTATTAGTCAGCAACCGGATTTTCTTAATTCCCAAATCCCTAAGAATCTGAGCACCAATTCCATAATCCCTCAGGTCAGGTTTGAATCCTAATTCTAAATTAGCTTCTACGGTATCTTTTCCCTTATCCTGTAATTTATAAGCCTTTATCTTATTTATTAATCCTATGCCACGCCCTTCCTGTCTCATATACAATATCACTCCTGTACCTTCATTAGATATAATTTTCATAGATTCAATCAATTGGTCACGACAATCACACCTTAAAGAGCCGAAAACATCACCGGTTAAACATTCAGAATGAACTCTAACAAGAACAGGTTTAGAAGGAGAAATTTTTCCTTTAACTAAAGCGATATGTTCAAATTTATCAACGAAAGATTCATAAACAATTAAAGTAAAATCACCAAATCTGCTTGGTAAATTTGCTTCCGCAATTCTTCGGACGAGTTTATCTTTCCTTATTCTATAATGAATTAAGTCTTTTATTGTAATGATATCGAGTTTAAACTTTTTTGCAATCTTTAGTAAATCCGGTAATCTTGCCATTTCACCATTCTCCTTAAGAATCTCACACAAAACACCAGCGGGATACAAGCCGGCTAATTTTGCAAGGTCAACAGCAGCTTCAGTATGTCCTGCTCTCTTTAAAACTCCACCATTGACTGCTTTTAGAGGGAATATATGTCCCGGCTTGCATAAATCGCTTACTTTAGTATCAGGATTGATAAGAGCTTTTATCGTTAAATTTCTATCATAGGCAGAAATTCCTGTGGTGGTTCCTATTTTGTAATCAACACTTATAGTAAATGCAGTTTCCTGAAGTGCAGTACTATTATTGGTCATCATATCAAGATCTAATTCCTTTAACCTTTGCTCTTCCATAGGAACGCAAATAAGACCACCAGCATTTCTGATTAAAAAATTTACTAATTCAGGCGTAGATTTTTCTGCAGCGAAAATCATATCACCTTCATTTTCTCTATCCTCATCATCTACAACAATAACAATTTTTCCTTTCTTAAAATTAGAAATAGCATCTTCAATTTTAGAAAAACTTTTACTCTTATCTTTCATTAATTCACTAATTAAAGATAATTAAAATTTAATTCTTCAAAAAAAAAATTACTTCTTATCTACAGCTTCAGTAACACCGACGATAGTAGCAATGGAATTTTTTTCAAGTTTAACTTTTACATTTTCTGCAATTTTCACCAATACAGTTCTTTCTTCTACACCCTCTACAACTCCGTGAATACCACCCGCAGTAATGATTTTATCGCCTTTTTTAACACCACTGAGCAACTTCTGTCTTTCTTTCTGTCTTTTTTGTTGTGGTCTGATAATAAACAAGTAAAATACAAGTATAATCAAAATGAATGGCAGGAAACTTAATAACGAGCTCATACCATCCTGTTGCCCTTGTTGAGGCTGGCACTGTAAAATAATTAAATTTATTAAATTCAATTTAACCTTCCTTTCTAATTAAATTTATTACTCTTATAATTATTTAAAAATTCTTTTTTAAATTGTAAAAATTTATTTTGTTCTATTGCGGTTCTGATTCTTTTCATAAATTCGAAGTAGAACTCAAGATTATGTATCGTTGCAAGTCTCATAGCAAGCGGTTCATTTGAAACGAATAAATGTTTTATATAAGATAAAGAATACTTATTAAGCACTGAAGAATCGAAACCAGCATCAACCAAATCAAACTTAAACTTATTTCTGGAGTTCTTTAAATTAATATCTCCAAAAAAAGTGTAAAGCCTTCCATGTCTTGCATTTCTTGTTGGAATAACACAATCAAACATATCAATTCCCATTTCAACTGAATTCAAAATATTTTCCGGAGTTCCAACTCCCATAAGATATCTTGGTTTATTTACCGGTAATATATCAGTACAATAATCAACAATTTCATACATTAGTTCATTATCTTCACCAACAGCAAGACCTCCGATAGCATTTCCATCAAATTCCAGTTCATTTAATTGTTCAATACTTCTTTTTCTCAAATCTTTAAAAACAGAACCTTGATTGATAGAAAACAGAAATTGTCTATGTCCGTATTTTTCTTTACTTAGCTTAAACCTGTTAAAACATCTCTTTTCCCATTCATAAGTAACCATCAAGGATTTTTCTGCTCCCGATTTTGATATCGGGTATTCAGAACAAACATCTAACGGCATCATAATATCTGAACCAATAGTTCTTTGGATATCTATTATATCTTCAGGAGTAAAATAATGAGAAGAACCATCAATATGAGAATTGAACTTAACACCATTATTATCAAATTTTCTTAAAACAGCAAGACTATAAACCTGAAAGCCACCACTATCGGTTAGGACTGAATACTGCCAGTTAACAAAATTATGCAAGCCACCAGCATTAGATAAAATTTCTACTCCTGGTCTTAAATACAAATGATATGTATTCGCTAAAAAAATATTATAACCAATTTTCTCAAGTTCATCATTAGATATAGCTTTCACAGAACCTAAAGTACCAATAGGTAAAAATAAAGGGGTAGAAATTTCAGAATGCGAAGTAACCAATTTGCCAGTTCTTGCTTTAATATCTCCGCTATGAAAAAGAACTTGAAAAAAATTCATCTTATCGGTTCCCAATTTTTAGAGAATGACTTATTGAAAAATATAATCCAGAAAGCATTAATAGCCCAGAGCAAAAAAAGTTTAACATAACCGTATTTTCTGTATCTTCTTGGTGATTCATAAATCAAATCTTCTTTTGAGAAATAAATCTTACCAAATTTTGCAAGCCTTCTATATAAATCAAAATCCTCACCGGCGACAAGATTTTCATTATATCCATTTACTTTTAAAAAAGCTTCTTTAGTCACAACATGACATTCACCTCTTGCCATACCTATATTAAGAAAATTTAAAACTCTGACATAAGTATTATAAAAAAAATGAAATATTTTATCAGATAATTTACTTTCCTCTTTAAATACTTTAATCGGATATGCAATTGCAACAATACCATTATGAGAAATAATATTTTTTAACCTGTTAAACATTTGATTTATATCGCTTGAATAAGTATCAGCATTGAAAAAAACAAGTATATCACCCTCAGCATTTTTCGCTCCAAGGTTTCTACCGCGGGAAATATTTTGTTTTGTTCTTTTATCATTAACTATTAATTTATCATAACCGGAATTAATAATATTCAGAGTATTATCAGTACTTCCACCATCGGACAAAATGAGCTCAACATTGTGTTGTTTTTTAAAATCATCAGTAAACTGTGATAGAACTCTCTTAATAAGTTTTTCTTCGTTAAGCAATGGTATAATTACACTAATGCGAATATCATTATTCTTTAAGACTTCATCAGACTTTTCAAGCCCTTTTTGTCTATTGTCCTTAGTGCTTCTGTTGATATTCTCATTCTTATCCATCTTTTTTTCTCATCATCCCATACTTTTTTATATTGAAGATTTGGGAATTGTTTTCTTTTAGTTCTATTGTTTGCATGTGAGACATTATTTCCGGTAAGATTTTTTTTGCCGGTAATCTTACAAATTCTAGCCATATTATTAATAATTAAGGTTTATAAACTTTGAATGTTGATTCATAAATTTTTGCGTTTCTGTCGAGAAATTTATAAGTCCCTTTCTCTGTTTTCACTGCCTGAACAAGTCTAACTGTTAATATTCTGGTCTCCTTGTTTGTATCAGGACAAATTGCAGTTAGTTCTGTTTTCTTTGCTAATTTTGCTGCTTTATCTGCGAATGATTGTGCTTTTGCCATAGTATTTATTTATTATTATTTAAATACGAGTTAATTTCTGTTTTAATTTTATTATTTACATTCTTTTTTACCATATCTACAGCTCTGAAAATCATATTCTTTATTGCAAATGATGTTGATTTACCGTGTCCGATGATTGCGACACCATTAACACCCAATAAAGGAACACCGCCATAATTCTGATAATCAAATTCTTTAAGGATTTTTCTTAGCGTATTCCTGAACATACCAATCCATATTTTATTTTTAAGATTTCTGCTTGCATATTCTTTGAATTTATACTTCAAAATTTCAATTACACTTTCAGCAAATTTTAAAACTATATTACCTGTATAACCATCACACACAGCAACATCAACTTTACCACATAGAATATCATCACCTTCAACATTACCAATGAAATTTATTTTTGAATTTTTAAGAATTTCGTAAGCTTTAACTGTAACTTCATTGCCTTTGTTTTCTTCTTCGCCAATATTCAATAATCCAACTCTTGGGTTAGGAATATTAAGTACATAATTCATATAAACACTACCCATAACGGCAAACTCAAAAAGATGTCTCGATTTACAATCAACAGAAGCGCCAACATCAAATAACATTGAATATCCACCTTTTAAACTCGGCATTGGAGTTCCGATAGTAGGTCTACTAATACCTTCTATTTTTCCAAGAGATAAAGTTGAATTAGCAAGCACTGCACCGGTATTACCAGCACTTACAAAAGCATCTGACTTTCCGTTACTTTGTAATTCAAGTCCAATCCTCATAGAGGATTTCGGTTTATTTTTATAACTATCCGAAGGTGAATCTTCCATAGTGACAATGTCTTCAGCATCGATAATATTAAAATTATTGATAAAACCAATTTTCTTCAAATGCTGCTCAATCAACTTACCTTCACCAACAAGAGTTATATCAAGAATCTCGCTTTTTTCTTTGTAAGCAAGGACAGCGCCTTCAATTTCATTCAGAGGGGCAAAATTTCCCCCCATAGCATCTAAAGCAATCCTGATTTTATTATTGTTGTCTTCCAATTTCTATTATAATTAATTATTTCCTTGGAATAATAACGCTCTTTTTATCGTAATATCCACAAGATGGACATACCTGATGAGCTAATTTCATTTCTCCACAATTAGAACAAACAACCATTTGCGGTACGGAAGCTTTATAATGGGTTCTTCTCTTCCTACCTCTTGCTTTTGAGTGTCTTCTTTTCGGATTTGGCATAAAATATAAAGTTAATTTACTAAAATAAATTTTTAAATTCTGTTGTATCTTCTTTACTATATCTGCTAAATAAAGAATCTATTCTTCTGTTACAAAATAAACATATACCATCTTTTTCTTCAGGCACTTTTTTCATTGGAATAGACAAAAGTATATAATCTCGTACTGCTTCGGAAATATCAATTTCAAAAGAATTCTTATCGATATAAAAAACATCCGGTTCCTTATTATTACTATTTAATAAAAAATAATCATCATTCATTTTATAAAGTAATTCGAAAACTCTGGAAAAATTATATTTAAAAGAGTCAAGACATCTGTCACATTCAAGTAAAATAATACCATTAACAGCAATATTTAACAGAATATTACTTGCACGTTTTGTTAATTTAACATCAACATTAAAATCATCAATAAGTTCATAGTAATCTATGTCGATATCTAAAAAATTCGCTCTAAAATTATAAAAGTAATCACCATCTCGCAGACCTGAGATTTTAATTTTCATTTTTTGTAATAATTTGTAATTAAATTATATTCCTATAAGTTCTGAATATGCTTTTGAATCGAGTAAATTATTTAATTCTTCCGGTTGAGAAGGTTCAATTTTAATAATCCAACCCTCACCATAGGGGTCTTCATTAAGTAAAGATGCGTTATCTTTGATAGCAGAATTAATTTCTACAATTTTACCAGATATTGGGCTGTAAACTTCAGCAACAGTTTTTACCGCTTCAATAGAACCTAATACATCGCCCTGATTTACTTCACTACCAATTTCAGCTGTTATATCAACATAAATAATATCGCCTAATTCGCTTTGAGCGTAATCGGTAATGCCTACTTTACCAATACCACCATCTAATTTCAGATACTCATGGTCTTTTGTGTATTTTAAATCTTCTGGAACCTTCATAATTATAAATTTTTTGATTTTAAAATGTTAAAAATAATAAATTTAACTATGTTATTCAATCAAATTAGTTATTATTATTTACCCTCCAATTCTCGTTTTAAAGCTTCTTTTTCAATTTCCAATTGCTTTATTTTTCTATCGATATTATCAATTTCTTCGGGTAATGAATCAATTTCTATCCTTAATTTAGATGCTGCTTCATCAATCAGGTCTATTGCTTTATCTGGTAAAAATCTATCAGCAATATATCTATCAGATAACTGTGCAGCAGCAACAATAGCAGAATCTGTAATTCTTACACCGTGATGTACTTCATATTTTTCCTTCAACCCCCTAAGAATAGATATTGTATCTTCGACATCTGGCTCCAAAATCATAACAGGTTGAAACCTTCTTTCTAAAGCAGGGTCCTTCTCAATATACTTTCTATACTCATCAATTGTGGTTGCACCGATACACCTTAAATCCCCTCTTGCAAGTGCCGGTTTTAATAAATTTGATGCATCCATAGAACCGGTTGTTGCACCAGCACCAACAACCGTATGTAGTTCGTCTATAAATAAAATAATTTTACCATCAGATTCCTGAATTTCCTTTAAAACAGATTTTAAACGCTCTTCAAATTGTCCTCTATATTGAGCACCGGCAATTAATGCACCCATATCCAAAGCAATTATGACTTTTTCTTTTAAACTTTCAGGGACATCCCCCTGCACAATTCTTATAGCGATTCCTTCAGCAATAGCTGTTTTTCCGACACCGGGTTCACCAATTAAAACAGGATTATTTTTAGTTCTTCTTGAAAGAACCTGTAAAACCCTTCTAATTTCTTCCTCTCTTCCAATAACGGGATCAAGTTTCCCCTTTGAAGCAAGTTCATTTAAATTTCTACCGTATCTTTCAAGCGCTTTAAAAGTATCCTCAGGGTTTTGTCCGGTAACTCTTCCAGAACCTCTGACATCTTTCAAAATGAGAAGAATCCTATCTTTAGTAACACCATATTTATTAAGTATTTGTTTTATCTGACTTTTACCATAATTTGATAAAGCAATTAATATATGCTCAACAGATATATAATCATCTTTCATATATCCTGCTTCTTTCTCGGCTCCTTCCAGAACATCATTTAAATCTTTTGATATTGACTTAGAAATATCGCCGGAGACCTTTGGGAAAGTACTGATAATTTCGTTATTTTTATTCTCTATCTGATTTACAGATACATCAAGTTTTTGTAAAATTGAAACTGCAATTCCCTCTCTATCCTGAATTAATGCAGCAAAGAGGTGTTCAGGTTGAATAATTTGATTAGAGTTTTCACTTGCGATTTGCTGAGAAAGCTGTAAAGCTTCCTGCGATTTTAAGGTAAATTTATTTATATCTATTGGCATAACAATAAAATTATATTCAAAACTAATGAGTATATACTAATTTTTCAATTACAAGTTAGACATCCATTTATTAATTTACAATGTTATAATAGAAATAGATTATGGCAACAAAAATAAGTACTTTAATTTTAACATATAACAGCTCATATACTCTTGAACGTTGCTTAAAAAGCGTTCAATGGACTGATGAGATAGTTATAATTGATTCTTATAGTAAAGATTCAACAATAGATATTGCAAAAAAATATAACTGCAAAATTTACCAAATTGAAAGAATGAGATGGCCTGATATTATTAAATTCAGTCTTCCCAAATTAAAGAATGACTGGGTCTTATTTCTTGATTCAGACGAAGAATTATCCCCGCAACTTCAAGAAGAAATCAAAGAGTTATTTGAAAATGAGAATATAAACCCGGGTGGATATCAAATAAACCGCCAAGTATATTTTATTGGGAAAAGGCTTAATTACGGTGAATGGAACAATGACTTTCAGTTAAGAATTTTTAACAAGAACAACACTGAATCAAGTGATTTAGAAGTGCATGGTGCTTTCCTCTCAAAGGAAAGACCACAAAGACTTAAGAATAATATTTATCATTATACATACAGAAATATTTTTGATTTTGTTGAGAGGTTTAATTGGTACAGCTCACTTGATGTTACAGTAAAATTAAATAAAAAACCAGATATACAAGTAAGATGGTATAACTTAATATTAAATCCAATGTGTGATTTCCTGAAAGTATATATTTCAAGAAAAGGATTCAAAGATGGAATTCATGGTTTTATTCTTGCTATTTTTTCTTCCATACATAAACTTTGTACTTATGCTAAATTATGGGAATATAATTATTGTAAAGCACATAATCTCGAATTGCCTCCAATTAATTATAAAGAATTAGTAAATTTAATCAGAAGAAACTAAATTGATTTCCGCACTTTTAATCTGTTATAACGAAGAGAAAATTATCAGAAGATGTCTTGAAAGCATCAAATGGATAGATGAAATAGTCGTCGTTGATGCATATAGTACAGATGAAACATTAAAAATCTGTAAGCAATACACTGATAAAATATATGAAAAGAAGTGGGAAGGTTTTTCCAGACAGAAAATATTCGGATTAACAAAATGTAATGGAGACTGGATTTTCTCAATCGATGCAGATGAAATATGTACCGAACAATTGAAAGAAGAAATAATAAATAAAATAAAGAATAGTGATTGTAAAGAAGATGGATTTTTAATACCAAGAAAAAATTATTTCAAAAATCATAGATTGAAATTCGGCGGGAGCTATCCTGATTATCAATTAAGATTATTTAGAAAGACAAAAGCTACTGTAAACGAACGACTTGTACATGAAAGTTTTAAGGTTGATGGTATAATTTCAAAATTAAAAAATTGCATTGAACATTATCCTTATAGAAATTTTAATCAGTATCTTGAAAAAATTAATACATACTCCAGTCTATCTGCACAGGAAAAATTTAATCTCGGAAAAAAGACAAATTTATTTCTGATAGTGTTTAACCCTATATTCGAGTTCAAGAAAAATTATTTTCTTCAACTTGGTTTTTTAGATGGAATAGCTGGATTTTACAAAGCACTTTTTCACTTTTTATCAAAACTTTATACACAAATAAAGTTATGGGAACTAAATTATAGTAAGAAAAACAACGAATGAAAACCTATAGAAGACTTTTAAAATATTTAAAAAAGTATAAAAAAACATTAGCTAATTCTATATTATTCTCTCTTGTATATTCTATATTAAGCGGATTTGCTGCATATTTGACAATTCCACTACTTAGGACTTTATTTATGAATAATACACCTACTGCTGAAGTTTCCGGTTCTGATATATCCAGTTTTTTCAGAAATTTTCAATATCATTTTGAAAGTTTTATATTTCAAGGGGGTAAAGAATTAGCAATATTAAAAATCTGTATTATAATGGTGCTCGCATATTCTTTGAAAAATATTACCGGTTATATTCATTCTATTCTTGTCTTATCTGTTGAGAAAGGAATTATGCGGGATATCAGGAATCAGTTATATACAAAAATTAACACATTCCCTATCAGGTATTTTACTGAACAAAGAACCGGACATTTAATGTCAGTAATGACTAGTGATATTTCAAATGTACAATCTGCCATTGCTGCTACATTTTATGATTTAATGAAAGACCCTCTTTTGATAATTATTTACTTAATTTTGTCTTTCTTGATTAGTGTTGAAATGACTATTATTGCATTTATTGTATTTCCTGTTAGTGTTTTTATAATATCAAGAATGGGTGCTTCATTAAGGAGAAGAAGTATGCGGGTTCAAAACAAAATTTCTGATATTATGTCTATAGTATCTGAAACCATATATGCAGCAAAAATCATACGCGCTTTCAATTCAGAAAATTATGAGAATAAAAGATTTTACGAAGAGTCTGAAAAACATTATAATCTTTCCAAAAAAGTATATAAAATTAGTGAATTAGTATCTCCATTGACTGAAATATTAACAATGATTTCTGGCGCTATTATTGTATGGATTGGAGGAAGACAAATATTGATTAATAATACCCTGAAGCCCGAAGAATTTTTTGGTTTTCTTTTTATACTTTTTCAACTTGTAACCCCTATAAAACATCTCGGAACTGTTAGTAACAGAATCCAGGAATCTTCTGCTTCCGGAGATAGAATATTTTCTATTTTAGATGCTGATATAGAAATTAAAGACGATAAAAATGCTATTGATCTTAAAGAATTCAAAAATGAAATTGAACTTAAAAATGTAAGTTTCTCTTATGATGGGAAAATTGAAATACTGAAAAATATAAATTGTATTATTAAAAAATCTCAATTAGTAGCACTTGTTGGGCCATCTGGGGCTGGTAAAACAACTATGGTTGATATAATTGCAAGGTTCTATGATGTATGTGAAGGAGAAATATTAATAGATGGGATTAATATAAAAAAGATTAAGCTAAATTCATTAAGAAGACTAATTGGTTTAGTCCCACAAGAAATAATTCTATTCAATGATACGATAAGAAATAACATAATATTTGGATTAGATAATGTTTCAGAACAGACTTTAATAGAAATAACAAAATATGCAAATGCTTATGATTTTATAATGCAAATGTCGAATGGATTTGATACCAATGTCGGAGAGAGAGGGATTAAATTATCAGGCGGGCAGAAACAAAGAATAGCAATAGCAAGAGCATTATTGAGAAATCCGCAGATATTAATTCTTGATGAAGCGACATCTTCGCTTGATTCAGAATCTGAAAGTTTAGTTAAAGATGCACTTGATAAACTAATGGCAAACAGAACTTCCATCGTAATTGCACATAGATTATCCACAATATTAAGTGCTGATAAAATTTTAGTATTTGATAAAGGGAAAATAGTCCAAACCGGTAAACATTCGGAATTAATTAAAATAAGAACTGGCTTATATAGAAAACTTTACGATATGCAATTTAAAAATGAAATTCAGTAAATGACAAATGTGAATGACATTCTGAAAAAAATAAATTCCTTTATAATATTTTTTCTTTTTTTACATTTATTTGCAGTAAATGTTTCTATCGCTTTAGCTTCAATATCATTTGGAATATGGGGTGGGTTATGGGTTATTGAATTAATAATCAGAAAAAAATTTTTTATTGACAAACAAGTAAGGAAGATTTTATTAATTCCAAATATTTTTTTAATAATTTATATTTTCTCAGAGATTATATCGAGAATTTTCGCTGTTATTCCGGAAGGTGCTCTGATAGACCTGAAAAGACTTCTTCTTTTCTCCGTTTTTTTTGTTTCAATAGAAAAATTTGAAGATTCACTCAGCTTTACTAAATTTTTCTTAATACTACTTGTTTTAAATTCACTATTATCAACTTTCGAAACCATAAGATTTTTTTATGAAATCATTATTGGTTTCAAACAATTAGATACCTCGCAAAACAGATTGGGATATTTTACTCACCCTATTACAACAGGTGAATTAAAGATGCTGATTTTTATAACAGCATTTCCATTAATATTCGCAAAAAATGAATTAGCAAAAAAAATTAGAATATATATCTTACTTCTTTTAGTACCACTTTTTATATCTATGATAATAACATTTTCGAGAAATGTAATCTTAGCAACAGTTATTTGTCTATTATTATTTACATTAATTTATAATAAAAAAGCATTCTTCTTCTCAGTAATAATACTAATTATAATCTGGGTTGTTTCTCCATATCAGGTTAAAGAAAGATACAAATCAATTTTTGATTTACATCATGAAAGTAATAAAGCAAGAATTGTAATGTGGGAAACAGGAATAAAAATATTTTTAGATCATCCTATAATTGGAACTGGTGATAACGAATTTACCGAGATTTATAAAAGATATAAAAACATTGAGTATGTAGGAGAAGGTTCACATCTCCATAATAATTTCCTGATGACTCTTGCAACAACAGGTATAATAGGATTTATCGGACTAACAGGTTTTATGTTAACTCTGTTTATTCGCCAAATCCAAATATTAAAGAACACTAAAAAAGATATACATAAAAAATTCATAATTGGTTCTATATTAGCTTTTATCTCTTTTAATATTGCCGGCATATTTGAATGCAATTTTACTGACTGGGAAGTAGTCTCACTTTTTTTATTCATTCTTTCATTTCCTTTTATTATTTTCAGAATAGAAAACAAAAATATTAAAGATGGATAAAGAAAAATATTCTCAACTTTTTTATACATTAGTTTCTCATTATCAGCTTCAAGCAATGATAATGTTAGGTAAACTGACAAACCCAGCAACCAACAAAGTTGAAAAAAATCTTGAAATAGCGGAATTCTTCATTGATACATTGGAAATGTTAATGGAAAAAACAAAAGGAAATTTAGATGAAGCTGAACAAAGATATCTAAATGAAACTCTGACTAATCTCCGTTTAAATTATATCGAAGAAAGAGATAAACCTGTAGACAATAAAAAAACAGAACCTTCAAATTCCGAAAACCCAAAACAAGAATAATATGATTTACGGAATAACCGGCAATAAAAATAAGGAGAACATTGCTCCAGTTTTGGATTTAATAATTTCTCACTTATTAGAACTCAAGGTGGAATTTTACATTGAAGAACCTTTAAAGGAACATATAAATTTAAATAAATTCAGAAGTAGAATAGCCACATTGAACAAAATAATAGAAAAATGTAATATACTCTTATCGTTAGGTGGCGACGGGACTTTCTTAAACACTGCCAGATTAATCGGGAATAGCAATATTCCAATTTTAGGTGTAAACCTCGGCGCACTTGGTTTTATGGCTGAAGTCGGACCTAAAGAAATTAACAATTTTATCTCAAATATCGAAAAAGGGAAATATAAAATAATTGACTTCTGTGTTATTTCTGCAGAATTAGAAAATGGACAATTTCTTTACGGAATTAATGAGATTGTTATAGATAAAAGTAATTCAATACGAGTTATAGAAGTTGAAATAAGTTATAACAATGAAAATGTAGTAAATTTTTTAGGAGATGGAATAATAATTTCTACGCCTACGGGTTCTACCGGTTATTCTCTATCAGCCGGAGGTCCTATAATATGCCCGTATAGTAATGTATTACTAATAACTCCAATCTGCCCTCACACTTTAAATTTCAGACCAATTGTAGTACCTGATGATGGACATATCTTAATAAAAGTAATTAGTAAAGACAAAATCAGAATAACTGCTGATGGTCATACAACATACATTTTTGATCAAAAAACAACAGTAAAAATCAATAGAGCAAATTACACTATCAAAGTAATAAAAAGAGTAAACAAAACTTACTTTCAAACATTAAACAACAAACTACTCTGGGGAGAAGATATCAGGAAAAAATAAATCAATAAGGGATTCCGTCTGAAGCGGGAGCTTTAGTCTTACCAATTATACCAAGTAAAACTACAATAGTAATTAAATACGGTAACATTTGAATAATTTGTGAAGGGACAAATGTTTGTACAATTTGTAATGTAATTTCAATTGCTTCAAAAAAAGAAAACATTATACATACAAAGAAGATATTAACAGGTTTCCATTTTCCAATAATCATAGCTGCAAGGGCAATAAAACCTCTCCCTGCAATCATCCCCTGACTATAAGTATTTTGGGAAGATGCAATCCAAATACCTGCTAATGAAGTTAAAAATCCACAAATTAAAATCCCATATAGTTTATATAATCTAACTTTAACCCCTAAAGATTCACCTGCTTCTGGATTTTCCCCTGCTGACCTTAATCTTAAACCAAATTTAGTTTTAAATAATAATTCATTTGAAATGAAAACTGACAGAAAAGAAAATAAAATGATTATATCTCCAAAAACATTACCTACATAAGTTAAATCAGATATAAATGGAATTCTCGGTAAGC
This sequence comes from Candidatus Tepidiaquacella proteinivora, assembly GCA_013348845.1. Taxonomy (GTDB): domain Bacteria; phylum Bacteroidota; class Ignavibacteria; order Tepidaquicellales; family Tepidaquicellaceae; genus Tepidaquicella; species Tepidaquicella proteinivora. The sequence continues at coordinate 759,336 of CP054675.1, forward strand.
CAACGAAACGAGGAGTATTACTTGAACTATGGAATAAATATACAAGCAAGAAATTTGCTAACCCTGCAAAAAACAGATTAAACCCCACTCCTGTCACAATCTGATTTAATTTGAGTTTAACTGTAAATAGTGCAAATAATAAACTAAATATTAAATTCAGAATTATAGTTAATATTGCAGCAATAATACTATTATTTATATAAATTGCAAAGACAGCATAGAGAAAAGCTGAAATTAACATAAAACCCTCTATAGCAATATTAATAACACCACCTCTTTCAGAAAAATTTGCAGCGGAAGCACCGAGGTAATATGGAGTAAAAAGTCTTAATACTTGGGCAGCAAAAGATAAACTCAATATACTTGTAAATATGTCCATAGATTATTTTTTTTCAAAATATATATTTACTAACTTATCAATTGAAATTATTGATAAAATTACAATTCCCTGAATTACCAACATTATCTCTTTAGGCACTATCGTATTTATAGCTAAGCCTCCAAAATCGAGGATCCCAAACATTATAGAAGAAAAAATAATACCAATAGGATTATTCTTTGCTAATAAAGTTACAGCAATTGCAGTAAAACCAAGATTATTTGAAAAACCAAATTCGAAATATCCTTTATACCCTACGACATAATTTAAACCGACAAGAGAAGTGATCCCGGCACCTATCAGAAATGTAATTAAAGTAACAATATTAACTTTAATACCCATATATTTAGATGCAGTTTCATTTAAACCTATTGCACGAATTTTATATCCGAATTTTGTTTTGTATATAATAAAATAAGAAACTACTGATAATATTATTGCAAGAATAAAACTAAAATTTAAAGCAGACCCTTCGAAGAAACTGAAATAGTCAGAAAATTTTGGGAGCATCAAAAACTCAGGGATCTTTTCTGTTCTAACGGTCTCCCTTACAGCGAAATAGTTTATCAAAAAATAATTTATCAATGCAAGAATAATAAAATTCAGCATAATTGTTGTAATAACCTCACTAACGCCTTTTTTTATTTTGATTATAGCAGGTATAAATCCAAAAAATGCACTTACAATAAAACCGACAGAAATCGAAATTATTATATTAATAATAGTTGGTAATGGCGACAAATAATAAAGAAGCAGTGCAATGATGAAAGTCCCTGCATTAAGTTGACCTTCTGCTCCGATATTAAATATTGATGCATTGAAACAAAAAGAAAGACCAATACCACAAAAAATTAAAGGGGTAGCTTTAAAAAGTGCCTGACCAAAGCCATAGCCACTCATTAATACTTCTTCATATATGATATAAAAAATTTCAAAGGGATTTTTACCAATAATTAATAATATGATAAATGTCAGAAAAAGAGTGAGAATAAGTGATAAAGAAATAGAAATAGTATTTTGTAAAAATTTAGATTTCATTTTAAAATGCCCATCATTAGTTCTCCAATTTTTTCGATAAAAAGAGCTTTATCAGATTTAATCTGTCTATTTAATTCTTCTTTTGAAAATGATTTCAAAAAGGAGCCTTTGAAAATTATAAACAGTTCATCGGATAGACTCAATAATTCATCTAAATCTGAAGAGATAAGTAATATTGCCTTTCCTTTGTTAGCTTCATCTAAAATTTCTTTATGAATATTATCCATTGCTTTAATATCTACTCCTCTTGTTGGATGAGAAAAGATTAGTATATCATTATTTAATATAATTTCTCTTGCAACGATTGCTTTTTGCTGATTTCCCCCCGACAAATATTTCATTCTACAACCTATATAAGGAACTCTTATATCAAACCTTTTGATCATCATTCTTTCAATATTCATAAACAATTTTTTAGAGGAGTAATTATTTATATTCTGCCTTATAAAATAATTTTCTGAAATTGACATTTCTTCAATCATACCCTTTTTTATTCTGTCATCAGGAACCAATGATACCCTTCTGTCCTCTGGCAAAATTTTTCCTGTGTACTTTTTATTTATTCCGGTTAACACTTCAACAATTTCATTTTGCCCATTCCCTTCAACCCCACAAATTCCCATAATATTATATTTTCTCAATCTGAAATTTAAATTCTTAAGTTTATGTATTCCATTCTCTATCAAATTAACATTTTCAACAATCAATAGTTCTTCTTCCGAATCTTTTGAATCATTGACCTTAGAAGTATATAAAATTTCATCAATATCACCTATTATTTTTCTACTTAATATTGAAATATCAAGATTATCTTTATCTACTTCATAAACAAGTTTACCTTTTCGAAGTACTGATACTTTATCTGACACTTCTTTCACTTCACTTAATTTATGAGTTATCAGAATTACAGTTTTCCCTTCCTGCTTGAAATTATTAATAATATTAAAAAATTCTTTTAATTCTATTGGAGTTAAAACCGCTGTAGGCTCATCAAGTATTATTATCTCAGAATCTCTGTATAATAGTTTTAGCAACTCAACTTTTTGTTTTTCACTAATATTCAGATTACAAATATATTCATCAATATTCAGATTTAAATTATATTTTTTGATAATTGAATTTAATTTTTTCTTTTCGCTTAAAAAATCAATCCTGTAGTTTTTACATCTTTCAGCCCCCAATATCACATTTTCAAGGACAGTAAAATTATCTATCAACATAAAATGCTGATAGAGCATACCAATCTTTAACTTTATAGCGTCAAGAGAAGATTTGAAATTTACTTTTTCCCCTCTGATAAAAATATCACCATCATCAGGTTTGAAAACACCAAAAAGAATTTTCATTAATGTGCTTTTACCTGCTCCATTTTCTCCGATAATACAATGTACGGAGTTTTCTTTTATTGCTAATTTAATATTGTCATTCGCATTAATATTACCAAACTTTTTAGTAATATTTTTGAATTCAACTATTTCCAAAATGAAAGAAAAATAATATTAATATCTTGGATGAAATGTTTTATGTACTTCTATTAAATAATCTTTTGTAATATGTGTATAAATTTGGGTCGTTGATATATCAGAGTGTCCTAATAGTTCCTGAATAACTCTTATATCAGCTCCACCTTCAAGTAAATGCGTAGCAAATGTATGACGTAAAGTATGTGGATGAATTTTCTTTTTTATATTAGCAAGTTTTGCATATTTATCCACTATTAACCAAATTGCCATTCGGGACATTTGATATCCCCTTGCATTTAAAAATACAAAATTTTTTGATTTACTACTTGCTAAATAAGGCCTACTATCTAAAATGTATTTTCCTAACCATTTTAGTGCAATTTTACCAATAGGGATAATCCTTTCCTTTGCACCCTTTCCAAAAACATTTAAGAGCGATTCTTCAAAATTTATATTATTTAGTTCAAGGTTAATTAATTCACTAACCCTCAATCCGGAAGAATACATAATTTCTAATATTGCTTTATCTCTAAGCCCTATTTTGCTTGATGTATCTGGTTTAAGTAGCAGAAGTTCAATTTCAACATAAGAAAGAACATCGGGTAATTTTCTAGAGATTTTGGGCGAATCTATATTTTCAGTAGGGTTTCCTTTAATATAACCTTCATTTTCAAGAAATTTAAAAAAATTTCTAAAAGAAGAAATATATCTGCTAATTGACTTTTCAGATAAAATATTTTCTTCCTGATTCTCTTTACTTTGAACATAATTAAGGAATGAAAGAATAATATCTTCATTTATTTCGGATATTAGTGAAATTTTTTTTACTTCTCTTGCAAAATTAAACAATTTATTAATGTCAAAATTATAAGAACTAATTGAATTATCTGATAAATTTTTTTCAGTTCGGAGATATATATTATATAATTCTAATTTTGAACTCAGGTCATCCATTTTATTAACGGTGATTCTCTGATGAATTTTTATTATTATTTTTTTCTTCCGGATATTTTATTCTCTGGTGGTGAATGCCAACAAGTATTTTAAGGAAAGCCAGCTTAATTTTTGAAAGGTCTTTCAGTGTTAATTCACACTCATCAAGTTCACCTTCTATAAATCTCTTCTTGATAATCTCATCTATCTTATCTTCAAGTTTTCCCGGGGTAGGTTCTTCTATTGTTCTTGTTGCCGCTTCAATTGTATCAGCAAGCATTACAATGCCTGTTTCTTTGGTTTGAGGTTTTGGTCCCGGATACCTATAAATGTAATCTGAAATATCTTCTTTATCTTCGTCAACCACATTTTTTGCTTTTTGATAAAAGTAAGAAACTAATGTAGTTCCGTGATGCATAGGAATAAAATCTATTACTTCCTCAGGTAACTTATACTGTCTTGCAAGCTCAATTCCTTCTTTAACATGTGCTATAATGACTTTTGCACTTATAGTAGGATTTAATTTCTCATGCTTGCTTTTTTTATCTATTTGATTTTCAACATAATATTCAGGTTTAAGAATCTTACCAACATCATGGTAATAACATCCAACGCGGGTTAATATTCTGTTTGCACCGATTGCTTCAGCAGCACTTTCAGCAAGGTTTGCCATAATAACACTATGATGAAAAGTACCAGGAGCAACAGTAGATAATTTTTTAAGTAATGGATGATTAAAATCAGCCAGCTCAATTAATGTTAAATCAGTAGTAATCTTGAATGTTTTTTCATAAAAAATTAACAAACCATAAGCAATAATCGGGGACATAACAGAATTAATCCCACCGAAAATTATACCAGTAAAAATATTATATTCACTTTCAATTTTATCTAAGCCCAATGCAATAATAGATAGAGAATATCCGGCAAAAATAAATATTGCGGAACGGAAAATCTGTGACCGATTTTTAATATCCCTAACACTAAAAATTGCTAAAACGGAACCGCAAAAATATATAAAAGAACTTGTAAAATCCCCTCCCCTTATTGATGCTGTTATCATAATAATACTCATCTGAACAAAAAATGCAAGCCTTGAGTCAAACAGAATGGTTAATAAAATTGCAGATACAGGTATAAAAACTAATAGTTCGATAGGATAATCAATCTTAAGTTGAACACTAAAATATGCAAATACAGATTCTAAAAATATTAATGAAATTATTAATAATATTTTTGAATTATCTGAAAATACTCTTTTACGAATTATACTCAAAAATACAGTGAGTAATGAAAGGAATAATATGCTGATAATTACCTTACCAATGTATTGTTTTAGTATATCGCTAACGCCAAAACTTTCCAACCTGATTTTTCTATAAGAATCAAGTTTTAATTTAGTCATTTTACTAATCGGGTCGTGTTTACTGATTATTCTTTCGTTTTCGAGTACAATTCCAATAGTTTTGGGTATTTGAGCAATTCTACTTTGAACTTCAAGTTCAGTCAGATTATTATCAAAGAAAAGATTTTCCTTAACGAAGGTATTTTTTATTCTTAGAGCAAAATTCTTTAAATTCTCATCTTTTATGTATGATAAAACATTATTTGAAAAGATATTATCAATACTATCTATATCGACAACTTTATCTATACTCTCTATGCTATAGAATTTTTGATTTACTTTTTTTATTGATATTTCACGAACTCGAATAGTATCTTTTTTAACATTAATAATTTTCTTTGAAGAAAGTTCTATCAGGTTTTGCCTTAAATTAGATATGAATTCATCAAAATCACCTATAAGTAAATCAGATGTGTTTTGTGTATAGCATAATAAAAGTTTCTCTAATTCAATTCCAGATATAAAAATGCCGTTAACGAAAATGCCTTTTTGAAAAATAGTATCCTCCTGGTTTGATAATATTCTCTTTCCTCTTTTAGATAAATCTAATAATGTTTTTTGAAATTCCTGAAAAAAATTGTTGATTTTCTCTTTTTGATTTATTTCTGTGGAAGAATCAATAAAAATCGGTTTTGTGTTTTTTATTACTTCTATCTTTTCGTTTTCATAATCTTCATTATCTTTATATATTGGAAAAGTAAAAGGAGCTATTAAATCCTGTTTAGTCCATATACTCCCAATTTCATACTCAAATTCAACATCAGAATATTTAGGTAAAAGGAATGAAATAAAAACGACAAAAATAACACCTAACGTTATTTTAATAAAATAACTTTTCTTAAAATTAAACTTTGATGTAGGTGAAAAAATTTCTGATATTTTTTTATTCTCTGCCGTAATAATTCATTATTTGAATAGTTTATTATATTTCATACTTTGTAGTATACGTAACCTTCTTCTCTAAGATAAATTCATCGTAAATTTTATTTGTTAAGTTAAAAATCTCGTCTGGTTGATTATCTTCCAAAGTATCGAACTGGTCTTGATTTTCACAAATAAAGACCTCAGAAAATGTATTAGGATATTTTTTCTCTTCAAATATTAAATATTGACATGGATAAACTTTATTAACTATTTCACGCATTTGCTGAATAGTTTTTAAATATTCTTCCCGTTTTTCAGGAATTACTTTATATTTTATTTCAAACATAATTTTAGACATATATACAAAATTTATTTTATAATCATTTATCAATATAAAAAAGGGGAAATATAAAAAAAAGTTAATCTTAAAAACTTAAGTATGAATTTAAAAATACATTTTTTTGTTTTAAATTGAGGAATCAGATATTTTTACAACATTAAAAATTAGAAAATTGACTAAGAAAAAACCAAACAAACTCATTTCAGAAACAAGTCCATATCTATTACAACATTTATATAATCCTGTCGAATGGTATCCTTGGGGTGAAGATGCATTTAACGAAGCAAGAAGACAAAACAAACCGATATTTTTATCAATAGGATACTCTTCCTGTTACTGGTGTCATGTAATGGCAAGAGAATCATTTGAAAATGAGGATATTGCAGAGTTAATGAATAAATATTTTATTAATATAAAAGTTGACAGGGAGGAAAGACCTGAGATAGATAGAATTTATATGATTGCGCTACAATCAATGCTTGGTTATGGTGGTTGGCCCCTAAACATTTTTTTAAATCATAATTTAAAGCCATTCTATGGTTTTACTTATTTACCACCAAAGGCAAAATATGGTAGAAGCGGGTTAGAAGATGTTTTAAACCAGGTTAATAATTTATGGTTGACCAAACAAAAAGAGATTAATGAAAGTGCAGAAAAGATTTTTTTAATATTAAAAAATAAGACTGAATACCAAAAAGCAAATGATGAATCGACAACTTATGAAGAAATTATAAAAAATTGTTTTGAATCTGCAAAACGATATTATGACTATGAAAATGGTGGATTTGGAAATACTAATAAATTTCCAAGACCCCCGTTCCTTAATTTTTTAATGAAATATTATTATTACTACAATGACAAAGAAGCCCTCGATATAGTTACACATACATTAAAATCAATGTATAATGGTGGAATATTTGACCATCTTGAAGGTGGATTTCACAGATATAGTATTGATAAATATTGGCGCATACCTCATTTTGAAAAAATGATATATGATCAGGCACAGCTAATTTCAACATACCTTGACGCATTTAAAGTTACAAAGGAAGAGTTGTTTTTAGAGGTTGCATTAAAAATAACAAAATATTCACTTGAAAAACTTTACAACCCTGAAGGAGGATTTTTTTCTTCTGAAGATGCAGAAAGTATTAATGATAAAGGAATTAAAGAAGAAGGATATTACTACCTTTGGAAATATAAAGATATAGAAAATATTTTAAACAAAGATGAATTCAATATTTTAACATATCACTTCGGTATAAAATACGAAGGGAACATATTACCAGAATTTAATCAGGATTTCAGAAATAGTAATATACTTTACATCAATAATGATGTTTTTGATACTGCAAAACATTTTTCAATATCTGTTGACAAAGCAAAAGAAATTCTAAAAACAGCAATAGAAAAACTAATTATTGAAAGAAAGAAGAGAATAAAACCAGATGTTGATAAAAAAATCATAACTTCTTGGAATGGGATGATGGTAAAAGCAATTCTTGAAGTATATCAAATTACATCAGATAATAAATATTTAAGCATAGCTGAGAAGACATTACAATTTATATTTGATAATCTGTACGATAGTTCTGAAAATATTTTATATCACAGCTTCAAAGACGGTGTAAAAGTAAATCAGGGTAATCTGGAAGACTATGCACATATAATTAATAGCCTTATCAAATTATATGAAATGACAAACAGAGCGGACTATTTAATCAGAGCCTCGGAATTATTAAAAAGAACAATTGATTTATTTTATGATTATGATTTAGGTGGTTTCTGGGATACACCGATAAACAAAGAAAACTTAATTTTAAAAACAAAAGATATTACTGACACATCTGAACCGTCCGCAAATTCTATTATATTAGAGATATTCTTGAAACTGAAAATTTTAAATGATAGAGATTCTTATGATGAAAAGATTATTAAGTCACTTGAATATTTTACTAATTCAATAGCAGATTCCCCGTATTCACATCCTCAAATGATATCAGATTTATTACTTTATCTTAAAGGAAATACAGAAATAATTTTTTCTCCTGATTCAGAATCAGATTTCATAATGCAATGCTTACAGCTACTTTCAAAAAAGTATATTCCATTCTATTCAATTTATTATGTAAATGATGAATTAGCAAATCAACATAATATATTTAAAAATTATAATATTAAGGGTAATAATATTTTTATTTGCAATAATTTTAAATGTGAAAAACCAATTAACACCTTAGAAGAATTAAAACAATTTCTTTCAGGAATAACAAAAGGAAATACCTGACAAGCAATAATAGTTTAAAATCAGAAAAGATTATTTGTAATAACCCTATTAATTTAAATTATAATTCCCCGCAAAATTCCGCATAATCATTGGGACTTTCATGAATTCTTATTGTAAGATGTTTTATATTTTTAATATTGTGTCCAATTATTTTTTCCTTAATCTTTTGAAATAAGTCCATACAAATATTTTCAACAGTTGGATTGTAACTGACAATTTTGTACTTCAAGTTATGTTCTTTTAAAAAATTTATAACATCTTTATCTTCTGCAAAACACAGAAAAGAATGGTCTAATTCTTCAATAATCGGCTTTACCAATAAACTTAAATCCTTAAAATCTATAATCATTCCATTCTTACCAACCTCTCCTTCTAATTCAACAAACATCCTGTAGGAATGTCCATGTATATTCCTGCAGGGTCCATTATGATTGGGCAATCTATGCCCCATTTCCCAACTATATTCTTTTGATATTTTTATCATATAAAATTAAACTTTAATTTTGATTCTTGCATCAAGAATTCTGCATTTTGCTTTTTCGTTGCTTACAGTAAAAGGATTAAAATCAATTTCAATAAACTCAGGAAAGTCGCATACAAAATTAGATAAACGTAATATATTTTCTTTAATATAACCAAAGTTAACCTGCTTTCTACCTCTTAAGCCGGCAAGAATTTTATATCCTTGAATTGATTCAATCATATTATCAGCGTCAACGTCTGTAAGAGGAGCAACTCTAAAGACAGCATCCTTATATACTTCTACAAAAATCCCACCCATACCAAACATAATAAGGTGACCAGCAGATTCATCTTTAAAAGAGCCAAGAATTGTTTCTACATCTCCTTTAAAGTACGGTTGCATTATAAAACCAATAAATTTTTTTTCAAATCCTTTTTCCTTTAGTCTTGAAAGCACAAGGTTCTCTGCCTGCACAAGTTCTTCAATATTCTTAATATTTACGACAACAGCACCAGCTTCAGTTTTATGAATAAGTCCTTTCGCTTCAGCCTTAATAACCAAAGGAAAACCTAATTCATCAGCAATTTTAACTGATTCCTGTAAATCTTTCGCCAACCTTGATTCTATAACCGGGAAATTATATGTTTTCAGAATCTTATATGTAGTTTCAAAATCTAAATAATATTCTCCTTTTTTCAAAACATTTACATACTTGGATGTTTTAATTTTATTTTCATCATATTTAATATAATCTCCAGATATTGATTCTTTCCATAATTTGTAATTATACATTCTTCCAATACATCGGGCAGCAGATTCTGTACTATTTAAAAGTGGCGGATGAGAGTCATCAATTTCACTTAATTTAGCAATATTTTCATCCTGAGACATTAGAACTAAAACTGAAGTTTTATTTGATGTTTTTGTTGCATTACTAATTAATTTTGCGGTTTCCAGCGTATCATACATCAATGGCGGACCGAGAATTATTAAAAGGGAATCTACATTTTCATCTTTTAGAATAAGTTCAGTTGCTTTTGCATACATCTCAGGAGTAGCAGAAGGTAGTATATCAATTGGATTATTAAATGACGCTTCTTCACGGACAAATTCCTTTAAACTTTTAATAGTAGAATCTGATAATGAAGGTAAAATTAATCCCCATTTATCCGCTTCATCAGCTGCTAAAATCGCAGGTCCACCGGCATTTGTAAGAATTCCTAATCTATTTCCATGAGGCATCTTACCTCTGTCAAAACACTTCGCTAAATCAAACATATCTTCAACTGTATCTACTCTGATAACACCGGATTGTTGAAAAATAGTATTTACAACACTTTCACTACTTGCAAGAGCCCCTGTATGAGAAGACGCTGCTTTTTGTCCACTTGTGGTTCTTGCTGCTTTAATTGCAACAATTGGTTTTATCCTTGTTACTTCACCTGCAATTTTTAAAAATTCATTTGCATTCGAAAAAGATTCAAGATATACTGTGATAACTTTTATTTTAGAATTATCCATCCAATACTTTATAACATTATTTTCAGTAATATCAGCTTTGTTTCCTATACTGATAAAGTGCACAATTCCGATATCCTTTTGTTTAAGAATAGCAAGAACAGCTGCACCCAGAGCACCACTCTGCGAGACAAAACCTATTCCACCTTTAACTGGAGTATTTCTCACAAAAGTAGCATTCATATTAATTTCTTCTTCCATATTAATGATACCCATACAATTAGGACCCACGAGTTTCATTTTATAAATATTAACCCTTCTGATAAGTTCATCTTCAAGAGACGCTCCTGATTTACCAGTTTCCTTAAAACCAGCGGTTATTAAAAGTATTGAATCAATTTTTTTCTTGAAACACTCATCAATTGTTTGTAGGACAAGATTTCTTGTTACCATAATAATAGCAAGATCTATTTTCTCTTTAATTTCAGTAACAGATTTATATACCTGTAAACAATGAATAGCTTCAGCTTTAGGGTTAATGGGAAATATTCTACCTGTATAACCAAATTTTATAAGATTGTTAATTAATTCCCAACTCAGTGATTGTTTTTTAGATGATGCACCAATAACTGCAATTGTTTTCGGATAAAAAAACTTATCGAGATTACTTTTTTCCATTATACTTTTTATAATTTATTTTTCTTAAAAATACTCATTCTAAATCTAATTAAAAATTTATTTAATATTATCACAAAAACTATTTAAACAAAATTATTGTTTTAGGAATAAAATCAAGAAATTTATTATGCTTTTAAGAGGTGAAAAATTTAATACAATTGATAAAAAAATAACAGGCTGGATGGCAAAAAACGGTTTATTCTTATTGAGGATTAGTATTGGCATAGTCTTTTTCTGGTTTGGGATACTGAAATTTTTTGAGGGTTTAAGTCCAGCTGAAAGTATTGCTATCAGAACTATAGATAAACTGACTTTTAATTTACTATCACAAAAAGTTATCATTTATGGTCTTGCTCTTTGGGAGGTACTAATTGGTATTGGATTAATTTTCAATATATTTCTCAGGGAAACACTGTTATTACTTTTTCTCCAGATGCTTGGTACATTTACACCACTATTTTTATTCCCTTCGGAAATTTTCAGAGTATTTCCAATAGCATTAACACTTGAAGGACAATATATAGTTAAAAATATAGTATTAATAAGTGGAGGAATAGTATTAGGTGCGACAGTCAGAGGAGGTAAATTATACCCAACGGATAATTTAAATAAATAAATAATTTAAAAAGGAAAGCAAGTAAATTTTATTATATATAAAATACATCTTCCAGTTTCTTGAATTTTAAAAGACCAGCCATAACAAAATCTATGGAAGATTGCTCCTGTAATAAATCCTTTAATACAACACATTCAGCAGCGACAAAAGCATCTTCCATACATTCTCTAATATGATTATTCAAAGGCATCCAGGTAGAAGATAAACTATACCCAAGTTTAGCCCACATAACATTCTTCTTAATACTTCTGATCCTACCATCAAGAGATAACACATCTTTACCATGAAAATTATCTAATAAGTCTATACCTTTTATTTCAAATAACCTGTAATTATTCATACTTTTAGAAGCATTTGCTATTCCATTCAGATAAAGTTCATAATAGCACTTCCACTTGATATCTTCAATAATTTGTTTATCATTAATAGATTCATCTTTTTCAATTAATAAAATCATCTTTCTGATATACTTATTCAATTCCCATTGCTCTTTACCAGTCATCCATTTTAAAATATCAAGAATATTATTTTTCGTAATTGACTTATCATTATCCCGTAAATATTTAACAACATAAGCAAGAATCATATCATAATGATTTGATAAAATTTTAAGTTCTTCCCTTATCTCCTCAGGGATATATTTTTCTACGAAATCTTTATAATGAGCAAAATCATAATGATTACCTTCATCGTCCCGAATAACAGGAAAAAGATCTTCAATAACATCATGGAGGGCAGCTATTGCACCATATTTATAACCGCCATCACTATTGAAATTAAGTTTAATAGCAACTCCTGCAACTCTATTCAAATGTGACGGGGCAGGAAGTTCGCATCTTCTTTTCAGATTGTTGTTAACATACTGAGAATAAAAATTATGAATAGTCTCTGAAAAATTACCATAAAACTTTTCTAAATCAGACAATTCCGGAACTTTTCCTTCAATAATATAATTATGTATTTTCTGATAATCTAAATCCTTCTCCAAATTAGTTCTTGTATTATATATGTCCACAGGTGCATCTATATCATGCTCTCTGATTGTAAAACTTGTTTTATAATATTTCTGAAAAAACAGTTCAACTTGTTTTTGTAAAATATCAGCCTTTGGGCTACCGTATAATCTTTGGAGAAGATTTTTATCAGGAACTTGCCTTCTTTTGAAAGTATCGAGAAGTTCCATTGCATAAGGGAACTTCGGGTTTGCCATTAATAACCTTATATCAAAATATGGTCTCATTATATTAAATATATATATTTTAAATTTAATATTAAAATAAAATTTTTATTTTTATAAAATTTTTTTCGAAAAAGAAAAGTGAAAATATATATAAATTGAATATTTACAAATAATTATTTATAATAATAAAAAAAATTTGAAAAAGAAAATAAAAATATATACCTGGAATGTAAATGGCATTAGAGCTATATATAATAAAAATTTTATCAAATGGTGCAACACGGGAAAAGGAGATATAATTTGCATTCAGGAAACAAAAGCGCAAAAAGAACAATTACCAGAAGAACTGATTAATATTAATGGTTACAATTCTTATTGGTTTTCAGCGAAAAGAAAAGGATATTCAGGAGTTTGTATTTATACCCGAATATTGCCAATAAATGTTGCCTACGGTTTTGGAATCGAAAAATTTGATATAGAAGGGAGGGTTATATTTGCTGAATATGACGAATTTCTACTTGTTAATTCTTATTTCCCTAATGGAGGCAGAGGTGCTGAAAGAGTTAAATATAAACTTGAATATTATGATGAATTGTTTTTCTATTTAGAGAAAAACTATCGTGATAAAAAAGGAATCATTGTAGCAGGAGATTTCAATACTGCCCATAAAGAAATCGACCTTGCAAGGCCGGAAGAGAATGAAAATGTATCAGGATTTTTAATTGAAGAAAGAGAATGGATTGATAAAATTATTAATCTTGGTTATGTAGATGTTTTTAGGTTGTTTCACAAAGAAGGTGGGCTTTATACGTATTGGGACCCAATAACAAGAGCAAGGGAAAGAAATATTGGCTGGCGAATAGATTACTTTATGGTTTCGGAGGATTTCGTTAAATATATAAAATCATCTCATATTCACTCAGAAATAATGGGAAGTGATCATTGCCCTGTATCACTTGATATTGAAATATAATACTGCAGTAAAATTAAACCTTTTTCATTTCTTCAAGCTTCTTTCTAACTTCGTTCAGTTCCTTATTAATATCTTCTATTTCTTCCTCCTTAGTGTCTTTTTTTTCTTCAGATTGTGGTTCATCATTTTTCACAGATTTATCAAACAAGAAGTTTTCTTCCTGACTTTTAGTCCTGTCCTGGTTTTTCAGTTTATCAAAAAATACTTTCAACCCTTTATATACTGCAGATATTGTAATAATTGTATCTAAAACAGGAGGCTCAATTCTTTCTTTTATTCTTGATCCGAAATCCACAATTTCCTCTGAAAAATTTTTAAATTTATCAGTTACCTCCTCAACTTTATGAATATTATTCTCAACTACATCCGCAATTCTGTTAACTTTCTTAATTAAAACAATACTATCTTCGATACCGGGCTCGATCTTCACTTTAAAATCATCAAAGTCTTTCTGTAAGCTATCTATTCTTACAGAAAGACTTTTGATAATTTTTATTAGACTTACAACTAATAAAATTACAGTAATAAATACAATTATCTGAATGATTACAGAGATAATCAAAAAAATTGATGTTGTCGTATCCAAATCTTTTTAAATTAAATTAAAAATTTTAACTTTTATTTTTTTCTTCCTTATATGCATCCATACCAGCTTTGTATGCATCTTTTATTCTTTCTGCCTCATTTGTTATTTTATCTTTCAGATCACCAATCTTTTCCGTAGTCTTTTCTTTTGCACCAGTTAAAATTTTATTGGCATCTTCAATAATCATACTTGCTTTTTTCTTAGCTTCTGCAATCAAAGTTTCAGACTTACGTTTACCTTCATTAATTAAATCTGCAGCTTTTGCTTTGGCAATTTGCATAAATTCAGTTGTATCGTCAAGGATTTCATCTTTTTTTCTTCCTATTTCCGCTCTCAATTCCCTACCTGATTTTGGAGCATATAATAGTGCGATAACTGCTCCTACAATACCACCAGCAAGAAACCCAATAATTAAACCTTTTGCCATTTTGTTTTCTTCCATTTTTTTCTCCTTCTTTTAATTATTAAATATTCCGCATAATATTAATCACAAATAAAATTGAAACTAATATTATGCGTTATATAAAAAATATTAATATCTACTGGTTAAATCAATTATAAAAAAAATCACTAATCCTGAACAAAAAAATTATTAGATACAATATTTAAATTGCTTATATATTTATAGCTTCATTATATGCAACACCAGTTGCTTCAAGAATTGCTTCTGCTAAAGTCGGATGAGCATGAACAGACTTAATTATTGAATCACCTACTGCTTCCATATTCTTAAATGCAATAATTTCTGAAATAAGTTCTGTTGCTTCCGGTCCAATTATGTGAGCTCCTAATAATTCACCATATTTTGAGTCAAAAATCATCTTTACAAAACCAACCGATTCACCGATAGCCCTCGCTTTTCCATTTGCACTAAATGGGAATTTCCCAATCTTTAAATCATATCCATTTTGTTTAGCTTTTGTTTCTGTGAGTCCTATTGATGCTACTTGTGGTTGACAATAAGTACAGGAAGGTATATTTTCATATCTCAGTTCAATATTATGTAACCCTTTAATCTTTTCGATACAATTTATTGCTTCAGCTGATGCAACATGTGCTAACATAGGTTTCCCAAAATCCTCAAAGACTGCAACATCACCTATAGAATAAATTCCTTCAACATTAGTCTGATAACTCCTATCTACAACTATTCCATTTCTGAATGTTTTAATATGTAAATCTTCAACACCAATATTTTCAATATTTCCAATCACACCAACTGCCAAGAGAACGGCATCCGATTCAATGGTTTTATTTAAATCACCAGATGTTGTTGTATATACGACATCATTTTTAATTTCAATATTTTCTGTTTTTGTATTAGTATATGTTTTTATTCCATACTTGTTAAATTCTTTACTGATTACTGCTGAGACTTCATAATCTTCGAGAGGTAGTAATTGAGGTAACATTTCAATCACTGTAACTTCGGAACCAAACGCCCTATAAAAATAAGCAAACTCCATACCTATAGCACCACTACCAACTATTGTTAACTTTTTGGGTGGTTTTTGAAGTAACATTGCACCAGTTGATGATAATATCATCTTTTCATCAAAAGAAATATTATTTATTGTTCTCGGTCGGGCACCCGTTGCAATAATAATATATTTTGAACTAATAATTTCTTTTTGATTACCATCTTTATCAAATACCAATATTTCTTTATCTTTATTTATCCTTGCAGCACCATTAATTACTGTAATCTTATTTTTCTTCATAAGATAGTTAACACCTTTTTCAGAAGCATTTGCAACATCTCTCGACCTTTTAATTATTTTGGGGAAATCGAAAGTAATATTGTCATAATTTCCGAATCCGAATTTATCTAAATGAATTAGCAAATTCATAATTTCAGCACTTCGTAACAGTGCTTTTGTTGGAATACATCCCCAGTTGAGGCATACACCTCCTAATTTATCTTTTTCAATTATAGCAGTTTTAAATCCAAGTTGTGCTGCTCTAATCGCTGCTGTATATCCTCCGGGACCAGCGCCAATTATTGTTATATCAAAGTATTGCATATTATTTAATATTTTAATTAATAAAATTAAAATTTAGCCATTTCTTTACAAGCATTTAAAATCCAATCATCCTGTGGTAAAACAACTTTTTCCAGAGCAGGATGAAAAGGTATATGAACATTTAACGCCCCAATCCTTCTAACAGGAGCATCAAGATATTCGAAAGCGAATTCTGCAATTTGCGCAGATATTTCAGCTCCGAAGCCATGGAATTTTGAATCTTCATAAACTACAATAACCTTACCAGTTTTCTTAACAGAATTAAGTATAGTATCAATATCAAGAGGTACAATCGTCCTAATATCTATCACCTCAACATTTACACCAACTTTTTTCATTTCTTTAGCGGCTCTGATACATTTCTCAACCATCGCACCATAAGTAATTAAAGACATATCATCTCCTTCAACTTTAATAGCCGCTTTACCAAAAGGCAGATAATAATTTCTATCAGGTTCCGGTGATTTAGCGTATGCCTGTCTATAAAGAAATTTATGTTCAAGAAATAAAACAGGATCGTTTAACCTGCATGCAGTTTTTAAAAGACCTTTTGCATC
Source organism: Candidatus Tepidiaquacella proteinivora (assembly GCA_013348845.1). GTDB lineage: Bacteria > Bacteroidota > Ignavibacteria > Tepidaquicellales > Tepidaquicellaceae > Tepidaquicella > Tepidaquicella proteinivora. The sequence continues at coordinate 776,580 of CP054675.1, forward strand.
AGCAGCATTAGATGGAAAGGCTATATAAATACCGTGACTTTTAGCAAAAACAGCTTCAATACATTGTGAATGATAATGTCCACCACCAATATATCCACCACAAGGAACCCTTATTGTTACGGGGCAGCTAAAGGAATTGTTGGAACGATACCTATACATAGCAAGTTCAGATCTTATCTGCAACATAGCAGGGAAAATATAATCAGCGAATTGAATTTCTACCACCGGTTTTAACCCTGTTAAAGCAAGCCCAATTGCAGTACCCACGATAGAAGCTTCTGCAAGAGGAGAATTAAAAACTCTTTTACTACCAAATTTAGTTGATAAACCTTTAGTAGCAGTAAAAACTCCCCCTTTATTATCAGCAATATCTTCTCCATAAATAATCATATCAGGATTGTTCTCCATTTCTTCATGTAAAGCATGATTGATGGCATCAACCATAACAACAGGTTGACCAAATTCTTCACATTTTTCGTATTCTATTGAAGTTTGTTCTTCCTTTGGACAATATACAAAATATTCAACTGTATTAGTATCAGGATTTGGTTCTTTATAAATTTCTTCACTTAAATTTAAAACTTTGTTAAATAACTCATTTCTGATTGAATTAATTTCATCTTCATTCAAAATTTTATTTTCAAGGAGAAAATGTTCCATCCTTAAAATCGGATCTCTTTGCTTTTCTTTTTCAAGAGAATCTTTGGAACGGTATTTCTCCTGAGAATCTGAAATCGAATGAGACTTCAGTCTAACAACATCGGCATATATTAATGATGGTCCTTTTCCACTTCTTGTAATTCTTACAGCTTCCTTAGCAGTTCCATAACTCTCAAGAAAATTCGTCCCATCAACATGAAATCTATTCAATCCTTCAAAACCAGCAAGTGCTTTATATATTGATCCGCCAGCCACTTGATTTTCGACTGGTACGGATATAGCAAGAGTATTATTTTGTATTAAGAAAATAACAGGTAACTTCTCTCTTGACGCCCAATTAACAGCTTCAAAAAACTCACCTTCAGACGTTGAGCCTTCACCACCAGATACACAGACAATTTCATCAACATTTCTAAACCTGCAACTCAAAGCAGTACCCACTGCCTGCAAGTATTGTGTACCAGTTGGAGATGATGCTGTTGGCATTCTGAGTTTTTTACTACCAATATGTAAGTTCATCTGTCTTCCACCTGTAAACCCATCGGTTTTCTTAGCCATAATATGCCTGAGAAAATCTTCAATTGTAAGCCCGGCAGCAATACCCAAAGCAGTATCTCTATAATAGGTATAGAACCAATCTTTCCCCGGTTTCATAGCCATTGCAACAGCAACCTGTACAGCTTCATGACCAGAGCCTGAAATTAGGAAATATGCTTTGCCTTGTTTTATCATCATTTCATTTCTATCATCAATCAACCTTGCTGTCAGCATAAATTTATAAGCATCTATTAATTGTAAATCAGATAATTGAAAAAAGTTATCGATATCTTTTAAATAACTTTTTGCTTTACTTGTTTTCATTATAACTTATACATTTTTTTTATTTTAATATAAAATATTTACTTAAGTAAATAAAGGATTTTATATCCGTTTTTATAACCATAATAAAGTACATAATATAACAAAAAATTATTGAGAATAATTTAAAAAAAATAATTTTTTTACCTATAAATTTACTTTTTCTAAATATCTATTTTAAAGAATAGATTATAAAATAATAACTCTTAGTATTAATTAAAAATAATATTTATTGGTTTTATTTTATTAATACCATTGACCGCACTTCTGAAAATTTTTCTGATATTAATTTATAAAAATAAATTCCTGATGATAAAGTTCCGGCATCAAAAGTAACGGCATAAATGCCAGGCTTTAAGTATCCATTTATAATGGTTTCAATCTCCTTGCCAAGTAAGTCATATAATTTGACTGTAACATTTGCATACTGAGGACAATGAATTTCAAATTTTGTCGAATTATTAAAAGGATTAGGGTAATTTTGTTTAAGAGAAAAAGTCTGCGGTACTTCTTTACTGATACATTCAATTGGAGCAGTACCCCCGTTTGTTGTTTTTAAAATTAATCCGTTTAAACAGACTGCCCAACCAATATTATTATTCAGAAAAAATAACTTATTAACTACCTGAGAACCATTCACATTTTGCTGAATCCACGCATTACCTCCATCAATTGTTTTTCTGATATTTGAACTACCAGAAGAATAATAACCACCAATCCAACCAGTATTCAAATCTGAAAAAAACATCGTACGGTTATTCTCATGACTGAATCTTGAAACTGACCAATTCAAACCACCACTTGTGGTTTTCATAAAGATAGTTGTAGAATCCTTAGCGAGTATATAACCAGTTGATGCATTAAAAAATTTAATAGCTCTGCCTGAAATTCCAGAAGTAGAAGGTTGTGAATCGGTATAAACAGAAAACCAGTTTTCACCCTGATTAGTTGTTTTAAAAATCTTAAAGACTCCGGAAACAGGAGAAGAATTTGTGGCGCTTCCCATTGTCCAACCTGTATTTAAATCTATGAATGTAAGTCCTGTCATATCTCCAAAATTTAAAACGGTATAGAAGTTTATACCCCCATTTGTTGATTTTAAAACACTTCCATATGAATTTGATGCTGTAAATATACTTAAAGTTTTTAGAATAATGTTATCATTAATGATAATAAAATTTTTTGAATAAGCATTGGTACTGGTTCCAAGTATCTGCTGATAATTTAAGATACTCCAGGAATACCCCGAATTTGTTGTTTTTAAAAAATAAATACGGGATTCCATAATGGAAGACCAATCACCAAGAATAAACCCTTCATTCTCATTTGTAAAGTATACGGAGCGAACTGTAATTTGAACAGGTAATGATTGAGTAATCCAATTCAATCCCCCGTTTGTAGTTTTTAAGAGTATAGAATCTCCACAAACCCAGCCTGTATTCATATTTATAAAAAATACATCATTCAAATTTCGAGTTGTACCACTAATTAAAGGATACCAACTGAAACACTTATTTGTATTAATAGATAAATTTACAACAAAAAAACTTATCAATAAAAGAACAGCAAGAAAATTTTTTGTTCGCATAAATCAATTTTAAATTTTTGGATTAAAATTTTTACCAAATTTTATAATATCAAATTTAAATTTATCTCTTATTTCATCTAATTTCTGGGTAAGAGTTTCATATTTATTATTTTCGAATAAATCACATTGTGAAGAATCTATTTTACAAAGTTCAGAAAATTTTATACCGAGTAATCTAATCTTTTTATTTTTTACAATTAAACTATTTAAAAGGGTTACTGCTTTTTCGTAAAAATCAAATTCAAGATTTGAATACTTTTGAAAAGTAAAAGATTTCTGGTTAATTGAAAAATCATCATATTTAACCTTTACTGTTAGGGTTTTAGACTTTAATTCATATTTACGTAATCTTTTAGCAGCTTTTTCAATCAGAGCATATATTTGTTGACTAAGAAATTTTAAATCATTAGTATCTTCAATAAAAGTACATTCTTTTGATAAAGATTTCCTTTCACTCTCCTGAAGGGATATTCCTTTAATGTAAGTCCCATCTGCAATGTTATGAAAATAATCATAATCTAACCCTAATTCTTTTTCAAAAAATGACCTGCCAAATTTTAAAATATCTCCAATAAAATTGATATTGTACTTCCTGAATTTTTGTAATGTAGATTTTCCAACCCCGGGTATTTTCTGAACTTCAAGATTGGCGATAAACTCACGCTCTTTACCTTGTGGTATATATGTTATTCCGTCAGGTTTATTTATTTCAGATGCAATCTTTGCATAGATTTTTCCACTTGCAATTCCAATTGAACAGGTAATTTTTAATGTATTTTTTATCTCACTCTTAATTAACTCTGCAAGTTTAATGGGATTATTTTCAAAATTCATTATTACATCAGAAACATCCATATATGCTTCATCTATACTTGCCTGAGCAACAATCGGTGAGTATTTGAATAATATAGCCATTACTTTTTCCGAAAAATCCTTATAAAGTCCCCTTGTACCTCTTATGAAAATACCATCCGGAGCAAGTTTAATTGCCTGAGTTAATGGCATAGCCGTTTTTATTCCTCTTTTTCTGGCTATATAATTTGGACAAGCAACAATAGAACGTAAATCATTTTTAGTACCACCAACAATGAGGGGCTTTCCTCTATATGAAGGATTAATTGCTTCTTCGCAGGAAGCAAAGAAAGCATCCATATCAATATGAAAAATTATCACATTAAAATGTAATATTTTAAGAAGATATAAACAAGAGTTTTAGAAATATAGAATATATTTAATAGACAATGGCTTTACCATAACCCCTCATATCGGAATGTGCTTTTAATACTCCATCATTCAGAAACATAATAGCATCTACTCTACCAAAATTATGAACCTGTCTGAAAGTATGTCCCATTTCTAACAGCCTTTTTTGAGTTTTCCCATCCAATAACTCTCTTTCTATCTGAATTTCATCAGGGAACCATTGATGATGAAAACGAGGTAAGTCAATTGCTTCTTCAAGTGATAAACCAAAGTCAATAATTCGGACAATCGTATTTAAAACAGTAGTAATAATTTTACTACCACCCGGAGAACCAAGAACGAGAAAAGGTTTTTTATCCCTGAAAATTATGGTAGGAGTCATTGAACTAAGCGGTCTTTTCTTAGGTTGAATCTCATTAGCAACATTACCCAATAAGCCATAAATATTCGGGACACCAGCTTTAATTGAAAAATCATCCATCTCATTATTCAAGAAGAAACCCGCACCATCAACTATAACTTTATTTCCATAGATATCATTAATTGTAGTTGTAACAGCAACAATATTACCATAACTATCAACAACTGAATAATGTGTTGTATTTTCACCTTCGTTATTAATTTTTACAGGAGAGATATCAGAACTTGGAGTCGCTTTATTTTTATCAAAGTCTGAAAACATCTTGCGTGCAAAATCTTTACTAATTAAAACATCAACAGGAACGGGATAGAAATCTACATCACCTAAATGTTCACTTCTATCAGCAAAAACTCTCCTCATTGCTTCAACCATTAAATGAATATTTTCTGCGGAGAATAAATCATTATCTGATAAATTGAAATTTTCGAGAATATTTAAAAGATAAATCAGACAAATTCCTCCGCTACTGGGTGGAGGCATAGTTATTATTTCATAACCACGGTAAGTTCCTTTGATAACCTGTCTTTCTTTCACAATATAATTTTCAAGATCTTCATAAGAAATAATTCCACCACCTCTTTTCATTTCTTGTACAATCTTATCAGCAATTTCACCTTTATAAAATCCATCTTTTCCTTCATCCCTAATTTTCTTCAATGTATAAGCAAGGTCTTTCTGAACTAAAATTTCACCCCCCTTAAACTTCCTGCCAAAAATTTTTTTAGTACTTTCAAATTTTTTAAAATCTTTAAGATTATTATTAAGAGAGTTCGCAAGTTCTGGTTTTATTCGGAAACCATTTTCTGCAAGGTCAATCGCGTATTTCATTACTTCCGCTCTCGACATAGTACCATATTTTTCTAATGCATATAACAGACCTGCAACAGAACCGGGGACAGCAGATGCTAAACATCCAATAGTGCTTAAATCCTCAATCACATTCCCGTATTCATCCAGATACATATTTTTATGTGCATTAAGAGGTGCCATTTCTCTAAAATCGATTGCAACATCTCTGCCATCACTCAAATGAATAACAAAAAAGCCACCTCCACCTAAATTTCCAGCCTGCGGATACACAACCGCAAGAGCAAATCCCACTCCTACTGCTGCATCAATTGCATTACCCCCATCCATTAAAATTTTCATTCCGATTTCAGTAGCGAGTTCATCAGCACTGCTTACTGCTCCGTATTTATATTTTAAATTCTCTTTTTTCCCTAAGACTTGTTGAGGAACGGTTTTATTATTATTGCAACAGAAAAAAATTATTATTAAAAATAATAGAGTTTTCTTTATTCTATACATTATTCAATGAATAAAAAATTTATAAAATAATATTAAAATAATTTCGCAATAGGAGGAAGCTTTCTTTTAAACTCATTTTTTTTAATCATAAAATCTACTTTCTCAATAAAGTCAATATTGAAACCTAATTCAAGTAACTCATCTTTCGATTTCTTATTATCTATTTTCTCTTTTAAGTATTTATCTACCTCATTATATGTGAACCCCATTTCTCCCTCATCAGTCTGACCTTTCCATAAATCAGCAGAAGGTTTTTTCTGAATTATCTTTTCGGGAATTTTCAGATATTTTGCGAATTCCCAGATCTGAGTTTTATATAAATCACCAATCGGGTTAATTGCACAGGCATTATCACCATAAATAGTAGTATAACCTAAAAGATATTCTGTTTTATTGCCTGTCCCGATAACAACTGCATTATACTCAGCTGATTTATCATAAAGCACAATCATCCTCATTCTCGCCATAATATTTCCCTTCCTCACATTTGAAATCTGCTCTCCGGCATAATTACTGATATAAGAATCAACCATAGGAGTGATGTCTATAATTTCAAAATTACAGTTGAGAACTGAGGCTAATTCTTTTGCATCTTGAATATTATTTCTATTACTTGTTTTATATGGAAGAGCAATACAATAAACATTCTTACTACCTAATGCTTTAACTGAAAGGCAAGCTGAGACTGCAGAATCAACACCCCCTGATAATCCAATAACAGCCTTTTTTATATTAATTTTTTGTGTTTCTTTCTGAATAAAATCTATTATCTTTTCCTCAATGTTTTTGTAATCCAATTTTACTAATATTTAGATCTAATTAAAAAAAAAAGCCGCATTTATGCGGCTACGACTAATAAAATTGTATCTATTTTGATACTTGATAAACAATTTTTCTTATAGTATCAAATTGCAAATATGGAAACATTTCTTGAATTTTATCAATAGCTTCACCCGCACTCATTTCCCTCCTCATATCTTTGTACATTTTTCTTATTCTGTAATCCCTTATTGCCTTTTCATCAAGGAGCTTAAACTTTATAAGTTTGTCATATGTATCATCATCAATCAGGTCTCCAAGTGGATTTTTATTAATAGTTTTAGCTTTGTTTATAGGTTTCACTTTATTTCTCCTTCTTTATTTCTATTTTTGGTTCAATTAAACTTATAATAATTATTGACTTAAAAAAAATTAATTTAATTGTTCACCTATACAAAAATAACTGAAAATAGGTAAAAAAGTCAATATTAGTATAAAATATATTTTTATGTTGAATTTGAGTAATGTTAAAATTAATTTGAAAGATTATTTAAATCATTATGAAAAAATTAATTTGTATTTTAATAGCTACACTATTTTTAAATGTGGGTTTTTCACAAGAGACTAAACATTTAAAGGTCGAATCACATTTCAACAAGAAATCCCACTTACCAACTGATACAATTCTTGCCATTTTTAAAATCTCAATAAAAGATGGGTATCATATTAATTCATACAAACCCATTGACACAAGTTTTATTCCAACAACTATAACAATAAATTCGGACAATTTTAAAATTAATTCTTTACATTTTCCGGAAGATAAAATCTTTGATTTTCAGGGAATAAAAATTAATGTGTATGAAAAAGATATTTATATTGGTGCAAAAATAATCCCTAATAAGCATTTCAGAAATGAAACAATCCCGATAGACTTTATTTTAAATTATCAGGCATGTAGTGATAAAATTTGTGATTTACCAGAGAAGGTACTAATAAAAAGTGAAATTAAAATAGATTCCGCTTCAGACAATACTCAATTAATAAATAAAGAATTATTTTCAAAAATAAACTTTACAGAACCATCATTAACTTTTGAATCATCCCCTGAAAATACAAATAATCAATCAGAGAAAGAAATAATTCAAACCGAAACAACCGAAGATGATATTTCAAAGAAAATTGAATCAGAAGGTATTTTTCTAACGTTAATTTTTATTTTTATAGGCGGCTTGGGATTAAACCTGACTCCATGTATATATCCTTTAATTCCCATAACAATTAGTTATTTCGGAAGCCAGACGGATAAAAGCAGATCCGAGAGTATTATATCAGGAGTTTTCTATGCAATTGGTATGGCAGTTACTTATACTGCATTAGGATTAATCGCAGCTTTAACCGGAGGATTATTTGCTGAATTTATGCAAAAGCCTTTAGTTCTTATAGGAATAGCAGTGATATTTATCGCATTATCTTTAAGTATGTTTGGTCTCTATGAAATCAGAATGCCACAGAAATTAACAATAACAGGTTCTAAAACAAGAAAAGGATTTTTAGGTTCATTTGTAATGGGTCTTTTTGTTGGAGTAATAGCAGCACCGTGTATTGGTCCAATTATTTTAAGTTTACTAATTCACGTTGGTCAGGTAGGTAAACCGTTATATGGACTTTTATTATTCGGAACTTTATCACTTGGGTTAGGTGCGCCATATATAGTTCTTGCGGCTTTTTCAAATTCAATCAGCAAATTACCAAGATCAGGAGAATGGATGATAGGGGTTAAGATTATTTTCGGATTAATTCTAATCGGAGTTGCATTTTATTATTTAATCCCGGTTTTACCTTCCGATGTTGGAGAAATATTATTTTATGCTTACTTTTTAATTGCAGGTATGTATCTGATTTTAATAGATAAAAAGGGATCAAATTCTAAAGTATTTACAAAAATAAAATATATTTTTGCAATTGCAGCAATAATTATAGGCACATACAATTTGAAATCATCTATTGAGGATTATAATATAAAACACAGTGGTCAGAATATTACAAAAGGCAATGCAGTACAGTGGATTTTAACAGATAATATTCAAACAATAGATGAAAAAATAAAATCAGCAAATAAACCGATAATGATAGATTTCTATGCAGATTGGTGTCTTGAATGTAAACAATTAGATAGAGAAACTTACAAGAATCCGGAAGTGATAGAACTTTCGGAATCATTTATAAACATTAAAGTAGATTTAACAAAAACAAATCAAGAAATACAGGATAGATTTAATATAAAAGGTTTACCGGTTGTTGCTTTTTTGGATAAAAATGGAAATGAAATAAAAAGCTTAAGGGTAACAGGTTTTGAAAAGCCTGAGGAAATGAAAATAAAAATGAAAAAAGTCTTAGAAAATGAAAACAAATAAAATAGAAATTTTACTTATAATCATAATTGCAGTAATTCTTTTTGGTAATTATTCTGCTTTATCACAGAACTTTGAGAATAAAAAGTCTGAATTAAAAGATAAAATTATCAACCAGAATGACAGCAGGAAACAAATATATTTCAATAATGAAGCAGAAAAATCTCCATCAATCTCTGCAGTTTTATCATTAATTTTACCAGGTGCAGGTCATTTTTATGCTGGAAGAATGGATGTAGGAAAATATTTTTTAACTGCTGAAGCCGGGCTCTGGTTGGGAATCATAGGAGTAAATATCTATGGAGATGCAATAAAAGAAGATTCAAGGTCATTTGCTGCCGTTCATTCCGGTATAAATAAAAATGGTAAGGATGATGAATTTTTTGTCAACATAGGTCTTTTCAATAATATATATGAATATAATAATTACAGATTAAGCAGGGGTGAGTTTGATAAATTATATGATATTAATTCCCACTTCTGGAACTGGGATTTTAATCACAACAGAGAATTATATGATGAACAAAGGAAAAAAAGCGAGAGAATATACAATAGCGACAGAATTTTTACTGCCGGTTTAATTATCAACAGAATAGCGAGTGCAGTAAGTGCTTTCCTGTTAACTAATAGTTCTTCAGGTTTGAAAATCAGTTCAGGTTTTAATAAATTCGTAAATGGAAAGCCAAGCGGCATAGAAATAAAATTAACCAAACTATTCTAATTACGGTACTGAATAAATGCTGAAAAGATATAATTATAAAATAAATATAGAATATGATGGGGAAAACTATAAGGGTTGGCAGAAACAAAAGAACACCAAAGAAACAATACAAGAATACATTGAAAATGCTATAAGTATTTTATTAAAAGATAATATAAAACTAATAGGGGCAGGCAGAACTGATGCTGAGGTAAATGCTTATAATCAATGTGCAAATTTTTTTTCTGATAAACTGATAGACACAAAAAAATTCTTACATTCTATAAATGGTATCCTTCCTCATGATATTACTGTTAAAAAGATACAGAAAGTAAATTCTGAATTTCATGCAAGATATTCAGCAAAAAAAAGAGAATACATATATAAAATAACTTTATTCAAAAAATCAATTGAAAACAAATACTTTTTCCATTTAAAATATAAATTAAACTTCAAACTTGTTGATGAATTCATTGAATTTTTAAAACATAATGAATATTTTAAGTCATTATGTAAGAACAAAACTGATAAATATAATTTCAGATGTAAGATATATAAACTTGCTTATAAACTTAGGAAAGATGAAATAATAATAACGATAATCGCTGATAGATTTCTGCACTCTATGGTAAGAGGAATAGTTGGATGTATGATTGACATAGGTAGAGAAAAAACTAAACTTGAAACAATAAAACAGAAAATAAAAAAAGGAGAACGATTAAAGACATTTTTTGTACCAGGAAAAGCATTATTTTTAAAACAAATTTATTATTAAATATGCAAATGAAAAAAATAATATTAATAGCAATAATATCTCTTGGACAGCTGCTCTTTGCACAGGAAAATTCTGAAGAGAGAAACAGTTTCAATGAAAATAACTTCAAGAAATTACAATTAAAAAATGCAATTATTGAAACTGAAATCAATACAGATAAAGTAGCAATAGACAAAAACGGAAAATCAATAAATGATGAACCATTAGAAAAAAATGCCTTATTAGCCGGTGTAATGTCCGCAATAATACCCGGTGCAGGCCAGTTTTACACAAAAAATTTTGTTAAAAGTGCGATTTTTTTGGGGGTTGAAATCGGATTATGGACTACTTACGCAATATTTGAAAAGAAAGGCGATGATCAAACAAGATTTTTCCAGGACTATGCAAATAAAAATTGGAGTATTCGCAAATATGCTCAATGGCTTGTCTCGGAAGGATTCCCCGGATCAGGTGCTATTAATCTGAATGTCCCAGATGAGGAAATTCTAAGACAACAAGTGAATATTTGTGAAGATAGTTCCGGCTTCTCGCATAAATTGCCACCATTCGGAGAACAACAATATTATGAAGTAATCGGGAAATACCAAACTTATTTAGCCGGATGGTCTGAAGCATCAGGGATTACAAAATACAATTATATGACTATAAAATTACCTCAGGTAATTTATTATATGAATGAACGGGAAAAAGCAAATAAATATTATAATAACGGTTCGCTCGCATTGACTGTCGTTATTGTCAATCATGTACTCAGTGCAGCAGATGCAGTGTGGAGCGTTTCAGTATTTAATAAAGATTACAAAGTTAAAACTTCGTTCAATGTCAGGTATTTATATTCAAAAGAACAATTGCGATATAAATTAGTACCATTTACTAATATTTCTATCAATTTTTAAAATTTACGATAAATAGCGAAAATATACTTTATACAATATTAACTATATAATTTCCCCTTCTAAAGAGATCAGCACATTTAGTAATTTTATTTTTATTCTTCTTTTCAAAAAATCCGTAGATTGTTGAGCCACTTCCGCTTAAAGAAGTAAAAACAGCACCATTCTGTGAAAGAATCCGCTTTATTTTTTCAAGTTCTGGATACTTTTTAAAAACCACTTTTTCAAAATCATTTTCAAAAATTGAAAGGTCTTTTGGTAAAGTTGTAATATCTTTTAATACAGGGTTTTTCCTGTAATCTGTTGGTAATTTCATCGCTTCATAAGCCCATTTGGAAGAAATATTAAATGAAGGTGTTATTAATAATATATCATAATCTACATAAAAGTCTTTTAAAAGAAATATTTTGTCACCTTTGCCCGTAGCATAACAAGGTTTTGAAAAAAGGAAAAATGTTACATCACTTCCAGTGTTTGAAGCAACAGTAAAAATATTTTTTTTATTTTTTAATATATCAATATTAAAATATTTAACAAGATATTTTAGTACAGAAGCAGCATTTGAACTGCCACCCCCCAAACCACCACCTATAGGAATTTTTTTCTTTATTTTAATTTTGATTTTAAAATATTCTTTTATTTCAAACGTCTTAAAGAAATTTGCAATTACTTTGAAGCAAATATTAGATTTATCCTTAGGAACATAAGGATTATCTGATTGAATCAGCAAGGAATTAGTATTTTTCTCAGATGGTTTAACATCAATTTCTATTTCATCAAATAAATTAATAGGATAGAAAATAGTTTCAATATCGTGAAAACCATCTACCCTTTTACATAAAATTTTTAAGCCAATATTTATTTTTGCTAATGATTTTATCAACATATTATATAGCCCATCTGAGGAGTATAGCTCCCCAAGTAAAACCAGCACCAAAACTTGTCAGAATAATATAATCACCTTTTTTAATTTTACCTTCTTCCCAATATTCTGACAAACATGAAGGTATTGTAGCAGATGTGGTATTACCATATTTATGAATGTTTACCATAAGTTTCTCTTTTGGAAGTCCAAGTCTTTCTGCAACTGCCGTCATAATCCTGAGATTAGCCTGATGAGGAACAATATATGCTATTTCATCAGGAGAAAGGTTATTTTTCTTCATTATTTCTGCAGAAGACTCATACATTCCTTTAACTGCTTCTTTGTAAACAGTTCTTCCATCCTGATGTACAAAATGCATTTTTTTCTCAACTGTTTCAATTGAAGCAGGATTCAAACTCCCTCCCGCTGGTTGATTCAGATATTTACCGCCACTACCATCAATATGTAAAATTGCATCAATAATACCGTATGATTTATCTTCCGTCGGTTCCAATAACACAGCAGCAGCACCATCGCCAAAAAGTACACAGGTATTCCTATCCTGCATATTTACAAGAGCAGACATTTTCTCAGCACCACAAACAATAACCTTTTTATGCATTCCTGTATGAATAAACTGAGCACCAGTAATTAAAGCAAAAAGAAAACCTGAACAAGCACCTTCAAGGTCAAATCCCCAACAATTCTTAGCTCCTATATTGTTCTGCACAATACAAGCAGTTGCCGGGTAAACCATATCAGGGGAAACAGTAGGAATAATAATTAAATCAATTTCATCAGGAGATAACCCCCTTTTTACCAATAACTTTTCAATTGCTCTTGTGGCTGCATAAGAGGTAGGTTGGTCTTTTTCTAAAAACCTACGTTCCTTTATTCCTGTTCGCTCAACAATCCATTCATCTGAGGTATCAAGATAACTTTCAAAATATTTATTTGTGATAACCTTTTCCGGGAAAAAATGACTTACTTCACTAATGTAAGCATTAAATTGGCCACTATTTATCATATAATTTATTTTTTTCTTTTTTTATTCTCGGTTGAGCTATCCTCCTTATGGGAAATATCTTCTTCACTATCCAATATATTCTCGAACCTAAATTTATCTTCTCCTTTTCTATAAAGCACTTTGACTGTAGAATTCATCTTGATATTCCCTTTAAGAATTTCTTCACTTAATGGATCTTCAAGGTATCTCTGGACTGCTCTTTTCAAAGGTCGAGCACCATATACTTTATCAAATCCTTTTTCTACGAGAAACTCAAGCGCATCATTAGAAATATCTAATTTAATGTTCTGTAAAATTAACCTTTCTCTTAACATTCTTATTTGAATCTCCACAATACTAAACAGACTCTCCCGACTTAATTGTTTGAATATAATGAACTCATCAACACGATTCAAAAATTCAGGAGAGAATATTTTCTTAACTGCTTCTTCAATAACTTCTTTCATTTTTTCATATTCATTTTCAAACTTAGGATCACCGAAACCAAGAATCTTATCTAATTTAATATCACGGGTACCTATATTAGAAGTCATTATTACTATAGTATTTTTAAAATCAACTTTTCTTCCAAGACTATCTGTTAACATACCTTCATCAAGTACTTGCAATAAGACATTAAAAGTATCAGGATGCGCTTTTTCTATTTCATCGAATAGTACTACACTATATGGTCGTCTTCTAACCTTTTCTGTTAATTGTCCACCCTCTTCATAACCAACATAACCAGGAGGAGCCCCAACGAGTCTTGACACATTAAACTTTTCCATATATTCACTCATATCAACCCTTATTAATGCTTCTTCTGAGTCAAACAAGAATCTTGCTAATTGTTTTGCCAATTCGGTTTTACCAACCCCAGTGGGACCAAGGAATATAAAAGAACCAATTGGTTTATTCGGATCTTTTAATCCTGCTCTTGCTCTTCTTATAGCTTTAGATATTTTTTCAACTGCTTCATCTTGTCCGACTACATACTGCTTCAGATAATCTTCCATTCGAACAAGTTTCTCACTTTCAGATTCAGCGATTTTATTCACAGGAATTCCTGTCATCATAGCAACAACATCAGCAATATCATTTTCTGTAACTTCGTGATATGTATTTTGATTTTTTAATTCCCAATCAAATTTAACTTGTTCCAATTCAGCAAGTAAACTTTTTTCTTTATCACGAAGTTTTGCAGCTTCCTCATAATTCTGATTTTTTACAAGAGAACTTTTCTCTGCTCTTACTTTTTCAATTTCCTCTTCAATTTTCACAACTTCCTGAGGTATAACTATATTTGCAAGATGTACTCTTGCCCCTGCTTCATCAAGAACATCAATTGCTTTATCAGGTAATAATCTATCCGTTATGTATCTATCGCTTAATCTAACTGCTTCTTCAATTGCCTTATCAGTATATCTTACATTATGATGCTCTTCATATTTATTCTTTATATTTTGTAAAATTATAATCGTCTCTTCTACAGTAGTGGGGTCTATCATAATTTTCTGAAATCTTCTGTCAAGAGCCCCATCTTTTTCTATATATTGTCTATATTCATTTAAGGTTGTTGCACCAATACATTGTAAATCCCCTCTTGAAAGCGCAGGTTTAAAAATATTAGAAGCATCAAGTGAGCCACTTGCACCACCTGCACCAACAATAGTATGAAGTTCATCAATAAACAAAATAACATCTTTTGCCTTTTCAAGTTCATTCAGAACAGATTTCATCCTTTCTTCAAATTGGCCTCTGTATTTTGTTCCTGCAACCAAAGCAGCGAGGTCAAGAGCAACAACTCTTTTATTATGTAATACACGGGAAACCTTTTTATTTACTATTCTCATTGCCAGCCCTTCTGCGATAGCGGTTTTTCCGACACCAGGTTCACCTATTAAAACCGGATTGTTCTTCTTCCGTCTGCTTAACACCTGGGCAACTCTTTCTATTTCCCTTTCTCTTCCAATAATAGGGTCTAATTTATCTTCCATCGCAAGTTTTGTTAAATCACGGCCAAAATTATCTAAAACGGGAGTTTTAGATTTATCCATAGTTCTTTTTTCTGCTTGACCTTTAGAAGAAAAAGGACTAAAGCCACCTGAAATATTTTCACTCATTAACCTCTGCAATTCAGACTTAACGACCTCATAATTAATATAAAACCTGTGTAGTATCTGGGCTGCTAAATTATCATCTTCCCTTAATATTGATAATAAAAGATGTTCTGTTCCGATTACCGTTGAATTAAATAGTTTTGCTTCAAGATATGTTATCTTAAGAACTTTTTCTGCTTGTTTAGTTAAAGGTATATTCCCTATTGTTAATGTTGCTCCTTTATGTGGAACAGCATCTTCTATTGCTTTTTTTAATTCAGGAATTGACACACCAAGATTTTTAAATATGGTTAAGGCTACTCCTTCACCTTCTCTGATTATTCCTAAAAGCAAATGTTCAGTACCGATATAATCGTGACCTAATCTGATTGCTTCTTCTCTGCTAAGCCTGATTACTTCCTGAACTCTATTTGAAAAATTGCTATCCATTTTTTCTTTTAAACTTTAAAATTAATAAAACTCAATTAAATTAACAAAACATATTATCATTTCATATTTTTAAATATTTATCATACCATTTTCGTCTTATATCAGAAACTTTATCACGATTTTCTTTCAAAAAATGAGATCCACCTTCAATAAGTTCTAATTCATAATTAACATCCGGGTTTTGCATTTTAAGTAAATTAAACATCTTTATAGATTGTTCATACGATATCATTTCATCATTTGTTCCGTGAATAAATAAAATTGGAATTTTCTTAATACTTTTATAAATATTCACTGGTGAAATACTCATTCCACTATCTTTATTACAAATATATTCTAAAATAAGTTTCCTTTCCGAACTATTTTTACAATAATCATTTAAATCGGTTAATCCGGCTACCACAACTGCTGTTTTAATTCCATATTCATACTGAAGACAAAGTAAAGTTAACATACCACCTCTGCTCCATCCTTCCATAGCTATATTTTGATTATCAGCAAATGGAATATCTTTAACTATTTGTAATAAAGTCAAAACATCCTGCACATCTGAAATTCCAGGCTTTTCATCTTCTCTATATTGAGAAGCAAATACACAATAACCCCAATCAGCAATTTCTCCTAAAGTAATAAATGCAGTCAAATCTTCAAGTCGTCCCTTTTCTTTGAAACCACCTCTATTCCAAATTATTACAGGCAATCTTTCTTTAATATTTACCGGTACAGATAAGTAACCGTCAACATAAACATTATCATCAACCAAATATTTGATTTTATATAAGTTTGTTTCTTCTAAAATTCTTTTTTCCCTATCCTTTTGTAAAAGAGCTTTTTGGGCAAGGGTAATAACTACTTCTTCTTTATTAACCAACATAATTTGTATTAAATTAATAAATATCAAAATTAGTTTTAAGTCAGAAAACAATACTAAAAGAATAACTAAGTATAATAAAATATTAATTAATTCATAAAAATTAATATTGTCTGCAGTAAATTACATTATTAATATATAATAACAATAATTATCATTATAAAAGTACTAATTAAATTTTTTTATCAAAAAGGTTTTTGTAAATTATTAATATGTTAGATTTTAAGAGTTATATTAAAGGTAAGTTATTTCTTGCGCCAATGGATAGTATTACCGATGCACCATTTAGATTAATCTGTAAAGAATTAGGAGCTGATGTAGTTATATCTGAATTTATATCATCAGAAGGTTTAATCAGGGACGCAAAAAAAACGAAGGAAAAGTTATTTTTTTATGAAGAAGAGCATCCGATAGGAATTCAAATTTACGGAGACAACATTAATTCCTTAATCGAATCCGCTAAAAAAGTTGAGAATGCAAATCCAGATTTTATTGATATTAACTGCGGATGCTGGGTTAAAGATTTAGCCCTAAGGGGAATGGGTGCCGGACTTCTGAGGGATTTACCAAAGATGAAAAAATTAGTTGAAGCAGTTGTTAAAAATGTAAAGTTACCTGTAACTGTTAAAACAAGATTAGGATGGGATGAAAAATCCATAAATATATTAGAAGCATCAAAAATTTTAGAAGATATAGGGGTTCAGGCAATAACTATACACTGCCGTGTTAGAACACAAGCAAATAAAGGTGAAGCGAATTGGGATTGGATTAAAAAGATAAAAGACTCTGGTATAAAAATCCCCTTAATACTAAATGGTAATGTTCAAAATCCAATTGATGTAAAAAAAGCATTTGAAAATTATAATCCCGATGCAGTTATGATAGGTCAGGCAGCATTAAAGAATCCATGGATATTCAAACAATCTAAATATTACATTAGATATAGCAAATTAGAAAATGAACCAAAAATATCTGAAAGAATTGATACCTGCATCAAGCATCTTAATCTCTGTGTTAATTTAAAAGGTGAAAGAAGAGGAGTAATAGAATTTAGAAAATATTATTCAGGTTATTTAAGAGAGATAAAAAATGCTGCAAGTATAAGAGCTGAATTAATGAAGTACACTGAAATTAACCCCATCATATCGAAACTTAAAGAAATAAAGGGAGAGTATTATTATGTTATATAATTTTATTTTCAGACTTAGTATTCTTTTACTTTCATCTATATTTATAAATACCAGTAGTCTTTCAAAAAATAATGATTGGGTTGAGGAAACACTTAAAAAAATGACACTAAGGGAAAAAATCGCTCAGATGATAATAACAAGTTCAAATGGATATCAATTGGATAATACATCAAAAGAATTTATGAGACTGAAAAATCTTATAATGCATGAAAAAATCGGAGGCATAATTTTTTTTCAAGGTAATTCACAAGAATTAGCAAAATTAACAAACACCCTTCAAAGTTTTTCAGAAGTACCGCTTCTTATGTCTGCTGATTATGAAAGAGGAACTGGAATGAGGTTGAATGACGGGTCACTCTTCCCATATAATATGGCAATAGGAGCAACAAGAAGAACAGATTTAGTTTATAAAATGGGATTGCTAATCGCTAAAGAATGTAAAGCAATAGGAATACATCAAAATTACGCACCAGTAGTAGATATAAATAATAATCCAAATAATCCTATAATAAATATCCGTTCTTTTGGAGAGAATCCTGAACTTGTTTCAGAAATGGCTGTGAGTTTTATTAAGGGATTGCAAGACGGGAATGTTATTGCGACTGCAAAACATTTTCCGGGACATGGGGATACAGATATTGATTCGCATAACGATTTACCAATACTTAATTTTGATATGAAAAGATTAGATACCAATGAATTAATACCCTTTAAGAACTCAATTGAATCAGGAGTAAAATCAATAATGGTCGGACATATTGCATTACCAGAAATTGATATAAAAAATAATCTCCCAGCAAGTCTTTCTCCTGTTATAATTGATTCTATTTTAATAAATAAATTAGGTTTTAATGGATTAGTTGTTACCGATGCTCTGAATATGTCAGGAATTACAAAAAATTATTCATCAAAACAAGTTGCAGTTCTTTCCGTTCAGGCAGGAGTGGATTTAATTCTTATGCCACAAGGAGAGACAGAAACAATTAATGAGATAGAAAGAGCAGTTATTAATGGAAAAATTTCTGAGGAAAGAATTGATTACTCCGTAAAGAAAATTCTGTCGGTAAAAAAATGGCTGAATCTTGATTTAAATAAATATGTAAATGAATCAGAGGTTAGTAAATTTGTTAATTCATACGAAGAAGAAATGCTTTCTCAGGAAATCGCAGATGCTTCTATTACCCTTATAAAAAATAATTCTAAAGCGATACCAATCATAAGAAAAGATAATATATTCACTCTTATCAGCATTAACAACACTTCAGAAAGAGAAAGTTCTGATTTATTTATAGACTTGATGAAGAATGATAACAATTTCATTCTGGATTCTATATACAATTATTTTTCAGAAATCGAAGACATAAATTCAATCATTAATAATATACCCATATCTAATTATTGTATTATACCTATTTACTCAAAGGTAAAGATTAAAAAAGGAACAGTTAATTTACCAAACTCACAAGTTAAATTAATTAACAGACTGATAGAAAGAGGAACAAGAGTTATGGTTATTTCATTTGGTAATCCGTATATACTTAAAGATTTTCCGGAGATAGATACCTATATCTGTGCTTATAGTGACGTTCGTACATCTGTAATTGCCGTTTATAAAGGAATTACAGGGAAAATAAATTTTAACGGAAAACTTCCTATCTCAATAGATAACAATTACACATTTGGTTACGGCTTAAAAATTCTAAATTAAATATCGAATGTTAGAAAAAAATCTTGAAGACCTAAGAAAAAACTATAAATTAAAATCATTAGATACAAAAGACGTTAAATTAAATCCATTTGAACAATTCGCTCAATGGTTTGACGAAGTATTAAATTCTGAGTTAATTGAGCCAAATGCAATGATTTTAGCAACTGCGGATAAAAATGGTAAGCCATCCGCAAGAACTTTACTACTAAAAGGATTCAGCGAAAAGGGTTTTGTATTCTATACAAATTATGAAAGCAGAAAAGGGAAAGAACTTACTGAAAATAAAAACGCTGCAATTCTATTTTATTGGCCTGAATTAGAAAGACAAGTGAGAATAGAAGGAAAAGTAGAAATAATTTCAAGAAAGGAATCAGAGAGATATTTTAAAACAAGACCTTTCAAAAGTAAAGTAGGTGCTTGGGCATCAAATCAAAGTGAAGTTATAAGCAGTAGATTCATAATAATAAAAAAGTTTTTATATTATTTAGCAAAATTTCATTCAAAAGATATTCCAATTCCTAATAATTGGGGTGGATATATATTGATTCCGGAAAGCTTTGAATTCTGGCAAGGAAGACCTAACAGATTACACGATAGAGTAAGATATAGATTAGATAATGAAATCTGGGTTATTGAAAGACTTTCACCATAAAAAAAAGCGGTTAAGTTTTTATACTTAACCGCTTTTAGTATAATTCAAATATACTCTTAATTCTTATTTAATCAGCATCATTCTTTTCACATCAACAAATCCATTCGATTCAAGTCTGTAGAAATATACTCCACTTGCAAGACTACTTCCATCAAATTCTACCGTGTATCTGCCTGCCATCTTTACTTCATTTACTAAATCTGCTACTTCTCTTCCTAATACATCATATACTTTTAACCTCACTAATCCTTGCTTCGGTATTCCGAAACTTATCTTCGTTACAGGATTAAATGGATTTGGGTAGTTCTGAGATAACTCATATTTATCCGGTATCTCACTTAGCTTATTCTCTAACCCTGTACCAGGAGTTAATTCAAGACATACATTCGGTCGTAATGGATTGGTTGTGGTTGAACTTAATGGGTCAATACATCCGTTACCTGTACTTAAATCTGCATATTGATGGAATGTCCGCTGCGGTGATACTGATGTCGCCTGTACTGTCGTATTAGATGACCAACTGCTATTGTTGAAACATACTTCTACAAGTAAGTTCGTGCCATTATAGGAAAATGGAGTGGTTAAGGTTATATATTGCCAGCCAGTCCCTGCTGGTAAGTATGAACTTGAGGTATATACCGTCTGCCAGCTACCTGTGGTTACAAATCCCGTTATTGTCGTTATCGTTGTGTTCTGCATCCTGATCTGGAATCCGTTCATCGCTGGTGAACCTATCGCTCCTACATTAAATCCTATCTTCGTGATTGAACCACCGCCAGGTACTCCTATTTCACTGCCTAAATATAGCATATGTGTCTTACTATCCATATAAAATGTATAGAATGGATATCCGACAAGTGTTGTCCCTGTTCCTATACATACATTTACTATATTTATTATCTTGAAATTGTATAACACTGTCGAATCCATATTGTGACCTGAGGAATTATCTCTTGCATATATCCTGTAAAATATTGAGTCATTTATGTTAACTTCTGCCTGTGTTGAATTAAATGCCGCTGAATAGTTGTTTCCTCCTACCGGTAATAACTTGAAATGCTTTATCCCTGTCGATGGTGTGTTCTTATACCACCTTACCCAAACTGAGTCTATTCCTATGTTGTCCGTTACATTTGCCGTTACTGTTGCAGGCCATTGTAACTTTGGCCAATTGGGTAGCGGAGTGTGAGTTATTACTGGCTTTACGGTGTCAGGTGATGCAATGAATGAATAGTATGACCCCGGTGCTCCCGCCGGCGCTGTTGCTACCCTGTTAAGTGAATCTACTGTTCTTATATAATATCTGTATGTACCAGGTCCTGTTAAGGTTATATTACCTGTCCAGTTGTTACCACCTGTATTTGTCATCAGTACAGCGGAGTGTGATTAATTGCTGGTCCTAAATCAATAGTGGTAACCCATGCCTGATAAATTCCGGTAGCATCATCACACCAATAAGGAAATACTTTGTTATTACCTGATGTTATACCAATGTAATCTCCCTGATATCCTGACGCTAAACCAGATATAGATTTGGGTTTAAACTTATGGTCACTGACAAGAATATCAGTCCAGGTATTACCACCATCTATTGAACGTGAAACATATACCTGAGCAGAATCATTTGTAGGAATATTTCTTGTATCATAATAGACAACATTGACACCACCGAACTCATCAACTCTGAGAGCTGGGAAATATTGATATTTTCCATTATTTAAAGCATCCTGATTAACTCTTATACCAGCTGACCAGGTATTACCACCATCTGTTGACCTATGCATAACTATGTCTGGATCAGTTCCAGCAGGTGCCAAATTCTTTTCAGCAGTTACAATATAAATCCAACCATTCCTTGGTCCACCAGTTCTATCAACACCCATCCAAGGAAAGTCATTCACTCTAATGTTAGTTGCAAAAAGATTTCCTCTAATACCATTGCAATCATAAATATTATTATTGTAAGTCCAGTTAACGCCACCATTAGTAGATTTAGCAAATCCTACATAATCACCTGTATAAGGTGAGCCGGTGATTGGATTTTGCCAACAAATGATAGCATCTCCATTCGGTAGAACAGCACCGTTCACACCTTGATGATAATGCCCGGATGCCGGAACGGCAACTTGTATTGCTGAGCTATAAGACGCTCCATTATTTGTAGAATAAGCAACTGCGCAATATGGTTGTGAAACCCAATATGACCATGTTACATAAACTCTTCCAGCATAAGGACTTGAAGGTACATCATTTACAAAAGTATGATTTTTATCTTGTGAACCAGAGGCAACAGTCCACGCATTTGACCATGTAATACCATTGTCCGTTGAATATGCTGCGCTCAAACCAGTCCAGGTCATCCCAGAACGTCCAAGATATGATTGATAGAAATATCCATTTAAACCAATGGCGGGTGCCGGGTCACCACCATGTCCTGCAATAGGTGCTGCAGGTGTAGTATCAGAACCGTACCAATTAACACCAGAATTAGTTGAAGCATACATTCCCTCACTGAAGAATGTTGCACTAATATTTACAGCATTCGAACTTGCAAAAAGAATAGATTGGTTAGTTGGATGACGAGTGATTGGAGTTTCACTTTGAGTGTTGTTAGAAGGATGCACCCGAATATTTGGATTAACAATCATCATACCGGCAGGGGTATTATATACCTGAGGTTCAGTAAAAGTTCTCTGAATATTATCAGTGATAACAGGTTGAGATACTGGTTCCCCTGTAGGTTCAAGTCTCATCATACGAGGGTCATGACTCCATTTATCATAAGAATCTTCTGTAATTTTTTGCCCCATAAATAATGCTACTGCTAAGACAAGCAGTGAAAGAGGAATAAGAAGTTTCTTCATTGTTTCATTATTTAGTTAATAAATATTTTTTATTTTAAAAAAATAAAAAAAAACATTATAATAAGCAAATTAAAAATACTCAAATTTTTTATTTAATAATTGGGAATTTATTTTTTTTTTAATAAAAATAAAAAAATAAAAAAATTAATTTATTGTGTAAGATAATCCTACACCAATTTTCATACCATCGATATAAATTTTTGAATCATATTCCTGAGGGAAAAAATAGACCTCATCATTAATTATAATACTATTTGTAGGAAATTTACTTTTCACATTATATTTACCTTCCCTGAATCTTAAATCAAAATTTACAGCAAGCCTTGAAGTCAAAAAATATTTTAAATTAAAAACGATATGTATAGTTAGCTCAGGGGAAGTTGAAATAGTCTCAGTTTGTAAATTTGCAAACTTTCTTATTCTACTACCAAAATAGGTCCCAATTCCCCCTCCAATTAAAATATCAGTAGATGAGATAAACTCGGGTAATTTATATAATACTGACAACTCAACCGGAAATGCTTCTAAATCTTCTTCGGCTGAAAATCTTTTTATATTTGAATCATTAGAGACTATCTGATACAAATCATCATCAATTATTCTTAAATACTCTGAAGAAATACATATTGATATATCATCTGAAAAGAACTTTTTTCTCAAAGATATCCCAAAACCAAAACCACCCTTTGTATCGACGATTTGATTTCTTTCTATTGGGTCAGTAGAGTTTGAATATATTTGTATTGATGCTGATGAAATATAATTCCCACTCAACGATATAGATAAATTTTCATAATTAATAAATTGAGCAGAAAGAAAGTCAGGAAAAATACAAAATATCAGAAATATTAAAATTTTATTTTTCAAGAACTGCATTATAATAATCCAAATCAAATATATACCAATTTGAAGTTGCAGCATCTACAATAACCCCTACTAATCCAACGACGATATCAAGAATTAACCAGCCAATCCCAAGTGAATAGGAAAGGCGAAGAGTCTTCTTCTTATAATCATCTTTAACAAACTCTATAATGTATTCTTTTCCTTTTTTCAAATTAACTTTAATAGGTGTTGTACCTTCTTCAGAACCGTTAATATAGACAGTAGCCCCAGTTGGGGTGCTGTTTAATTTTATTTCTTGTTTACTTCCGGAAAAAATTGTAGCGCAACCTGAATAGAGAAAAAAAAGTACGATGATAAAATAAATAAATATTTTCTTCATAGTATCTTATGTTCTATAATTAAAGTTAATTAAAGAATTTTTGATATACAATAAAATATCAGGGAATCCTGATACTAAAATAGGATTCCCTGATAAAAACAGATAAACATAAAAACTTATTTTATCAGAACCATTTTCTTTACATCAACAAAATTTTCAGTCTCAAGTCTGTAATAATATATTCCGCTTGATAAATCTGATGCATTAAATTCTATAATATATTTACCGGCATTTTTATAATCATTAACAAGTGTAACAACTTCATTACCGAGTATATTATAGATTTTCAAAGATACAAATCCGGACTTTGGTAAATCGAAGGAAATTTTGGTTACAGGATTAAATGGATTTGGATAGTTCTGATGAAGCACATAATCATTTGGAATTTCACTTGCGTTATTCTCATAATCACTTAAAAGACAAGGTGGTGGGTCTGTTTTTGTCCATTGTGTTCCGTAAGTTAGAGGAGTTAAATTGTCAAATACAGCAGAATTGGTTCTAAAAACCATCATTATACAGGAATTAGGATTTAAAAGATTAAATTTAAAGCTTGCAATCCAATAATTCCCTGAAGTAAATTGATATGGTGTCCTATTATAAAGTAATAGTATATTCATACTACAAGCAGTACCATTTAAGATATCTGTAGTAGTTAAATATCCGTAATTAACATTATTATTCAAGTTATTATTTGCATTTAAAGCAGGACTTTCTTCAACAAGTGTAATCCCATTTGGTGGGTCAGTTGTATAATAGTCAATACGAACATTAGTTGGTCCAGGACTCCATGTCTGTCCACTCGGTACATTAGCATATAAATCAATAACGAAATAGCCGCTTTCAACTCTTGGATTTTGTAAAGAAAAATGAACTTTAACCTGAGCGTATGAATTGAAAGCTACTGCTATTATTAATAGTGTTAATAAAATTATTTTCTTCATAATTATTATTTTAAACTTTTAATAATATACTTTTATTAATTAATATGGTCTTATAAAATTCTTTCCGAAATTGGAATACAATATTGGTAGATCATATCCATCTACATAATTATCTCCATTGTAATCTGAAGATTTATAGCCATCTCTTCCGAACTGTGTCTTATATAAATCATAATCAGTCGGATTTATATAGCCATCCTGATTCCCATCGCCACCATATAATACCCATGCAGAACCAACCTGCTTCATATTATTACCATATGCTTTATTTGCGGCTGTTGTAAAATCATAGTTCGTTGTTGAGCCAGTGGCAAATGCAGGTGCTGTATTGCTCCAGGTTTCAAGATGGTTTCTATGTTTAACAATTATATAATAATTGCCATTAGGTGCCTTTTCAAAACTGATAAGAGCGGTTCCGGAAGTTGATAAAAACGCATTAGAACTATCTCTTAAAGTAAATGGGCTTGTAGGTTGAGCAAGATAAACTTTAATTGTATCCTGGACATGATTAGTACCATCATAAAATCCTTCAAGATAGACCTTCAGGTTTAAATAAAATGTTTGAACTGTAGTAAATCTGAATGCAGATGCCCATGGACCTTGTCCACCTTCATTGTATGCACAGACTCGCCAATAATATTGAGTATTTCCTGTTAAAACACCAGAGGGAACATTAAATTGAGACTGTGTTATATTTGAAACATCAAGAACTGTTGTCGCAAATGAAGATAGCGTTGACATTTGAACTCTATAGTAAGATGCACCCGTAACATCGCTCCAATCTAGTAATGGCGTTAATGATATACCGGTTGCCATATTGGGAGGTGAAATTAATGTCGGTGCAGCAGGTGGTTGAATGCTTGTTGTAAAATTCCATACGCTTGACCATTGACCATCACCACCAGCATTTGAAGCGCGTACACGCCAATAGTATTGAACATTATATGATAACACACCCGATGGTATTGTATACTGTGAGGAACTTCCTGTTAACATATTAACCACAGTTGTTGTAAATCCTGAATTAGTTGATACCTGAACCCGGTAAGTTGTAGCACTTGGTACATCATTCCAGTCAAGTGTTGGTGTTAATGATACACCGGTAGCATTATTAGGCGGATAAAGTAACATAGGTGCCGCTGGCGGCGCAGTTCCGGTAGTAAAGTATCTTGAAGTTGACCAAGGACCTTCACCAGCAGAATTAGCTGCTAAAACTCTCCAGTAATAAGTAGTATTACCTGATAAAATACCACTCGGCACATTATGTTGGGATACTGTTATTCCTGACTGGTCATAAACCAATGCTGTAAATCCGGAATTTAAAGCGATTTGTACCCTATAAGAAGTCGCCCCTGATACATCACTCCAATCTAATAAAGGAGTAGTAGAAACATTAGTTGCTCCATTTGCAGGGGATAACAAATTTGGAGCTCCTGGTAATGGTGGAACAGTGGTAAAGTTCCAAACTGTTGACCACGGACTTGTACCACCATTATTTGTTGCACTAACTCTCCAATAATAGAGTGTATTTGTGGTTAAAATACCTGATGTAATTGTGTAGCCAGGATTATTTATACCAGTCACATTAACAACGGTAGTAGAGAATCCTGAATTAGTCGATACTTGTATATTGTAATAGTTTGCACCGGGTACACTATTCCAACTAAGTGTTGGAGTTAAAGTAACATTGGTAGAACCATTAGGTGGTGATAATAATTCCGGTGCAGCAGGTGGAGCAGTAGTCGTGGTGAAAGAAAATTGAGTTGACCATTGACTTGTTCCGCTTGGTCCCGTAGCATTTACACGCCAATAGTACGTAGTATTAGCCTGCAGAATGGCGCTTGTTATCTCATACTGAGATTGAGTAATACCTGACTGATCTAAAATTGTATAAGCACCTTGAAAAACTTGTAATCTGTAACTCGTCGCCCCTGTAACATCCGACCAGTCAAAAGTAAAAAATAGCGGAATATTAGTAGCACCATTCGGAGGATATAAAAGTATTGGCGGTTGAGGTTGTGCTATTATTACTCCACTGCAGAAAAACATTAAAAGAGTAATAACAATAAAATAATAGAATTTTTTCATTATTTACCTCTTTAAATTAATTTATAAAATGTTAATTAAATTTTTTCACTAAATTAAAAAAATTTTACTCAATATTTCAAAGAGCTAAATTTTGACTTCTAAATATAATAAAAGATATTTAAAAAATCAACTTATCATTTTAAGCAATGTAATTTATAAAAATAATAAAATCAATTAATTAAATTCGTGAAAAATTATCCAGTTTTATCTGAATGAGAATATCATTTTAAAAAGATACAGAAAAACAATAAAGAATTTTATATTGAAAGGAAAAAATAAAAGTTTTATTTTACAGAGAATAAATGCGCCCGTAGCTCAGCTGGATAGAGCAACAGCCTTCTAAGCTGTGGGTCACTGGTTCGAATCCAGTCGGGCGTGCGGTTTTATTGCGGGAGTAATTCAGCGGTAGAATGTCAGCTTCCCAAGCTGAACGTCGCGGGTTCGACTCCCGTCTCCCGCTCAGAAAGATTAACAGAAAATAATCAAGGATTTTTTCCTTCATTTTATATGCCCAACAAAACATTTTTCACAGTTGGTCCTACCGAGTTATTCCCAGAAGTCAAGAAAATTTATCAGGAAGCTTTAAAAAAGAAAATATTTTCAATCTCACACAGAAGTTTAGAATTCTCTTCTATTTTTAATTTAACCGTAAATAATTTAAAAAAACTTCTAAATATACCAAAAGATTTCAATGTCTTTTTTTTAAGTTCTGCTACTGAATGTATGGAAAGAATAATACAAAATTTAGTGTTAAATAAAAGTTTTCACTATGATAATGGATTTTTTGCTGAAAGATTTTTTAATATATCCGTTCAATATAACAAGTCTGCAGAAAAATTTTCTTCTCAATATGGAACAGGGACAGATTTCAAAAATATAAAACTACCGGAAAATACAGAATTGCTGTGTATTGTCTTAAATGAGACAAGCACAGGAGTTGCGTTAAATATTAATGATATAAAAAGATTCAAGCAAAAAAACCCGGATGTTATTTTAGCACTGGATATAGTAACAGCAGTACCATATTATAAAATTGATTTTCGGTATATAGACTGTGCATTCTTTTCAGTACAAAAAGGTTTTGGAATGCCACCCGGATTAGGTGTTTTGATTTTAAATGAAAAATGTATTAAGAAAGCAGAAGAGATAAATAAATCAGGAATATCTATTGGATCGTATAATAACTTTTTAAAATTAAAAGAGAATTTTTTAAAAAATCAAACTACAATAACCCCAAATATTCCATTGATTTACATTTTAGGAAAAATATCCGATTTTCTGTTAAATTATGGTATTGATAAAATAAGAAATGAGACTGAAAAAAAAGCAGAATTGTTGTATAATTATTTTGATGAACATAATTTTATCAAACCATTTGTGAAAGAAGAAAAATTCAGATCAAAAACAACCATTACTCTTCAAACAGAGATTGAATCTGATAAAATAATAAAAACTTTATCAAGAAATGGATTTGTTATCAGCTATGGTTATAACATTTTTAAAAACAAACATATCAGAATTGGTAATTTTCCTATGCATAGAATTGAAGATGTTCGTAAATTAATAAAATTATTTCATTCAATAAAATTAGATTAAAAAATTGGAATTATTTAATGACATAGAAAAAACTAATAAATACATACCTCTTGCTGAAAGAATGAGGCCAAAATCTCTTGAAGAATTTGCAGGACAGGAACATTTAATCGGAAAAGATAAACCAATTAGATTAATGATAGAGAAAAATGAACCTGTATCAATGATTTTATGGGGTCCACCAGGGGTTGGGAAAACAACTCTTGCAATATTAGTTGCTGAACAAACTAATACAAATTTTATACAACTCTCATCAGTTTCAGCAGGGGTAAAAGATGTAAGAAATGCAATCGAAAAAGCAAAGTTCCTTAGAAACAGAGAAGGTAAAAAAACAATATTATTTATAGACGAAATACATAGATTTAATAAAGCACAACAGGATTCATTATTACATAGTGTAGAAAAAGGAATAATCATTTTGATTGGAGCAACTACAGAGAACCCTTCATTTGAAGTTATATCTCCCCTTCTATCAAGATGTCGCTTATATATACTTGAAGAATTAAGATATAAAGATTTTAAAAAAATTCTTAAAAATACTCTTGAAAAAGATATTCTGTTTAAAAATAAAAATATAACAATAGAAGATGATAAATTCTTAATCCGAATGTGTGGTGGTGATGCCAGGAAATTATTGAATGCACTTGAATTTGCCATCAAAATTACAAAACCAAAACAAAAAAACACTTACATTATTACAAATGAAATTATAAAGGAAGTATTCCAGACCAGATATATTAAATATGATAAAAATTTAGAAGAACATTATAATATAATTTCTGCATTCATCAAAAGTATCAGAGGAAGTGACCCTGATGCTGCTGTATATTGGTTAGGCAGAATGCTAAAAGGTGGTGAAGATCCGAAATTTATCGCGCGAAGAATGATAATACTTGCTTCAGAAGATATAGGAAATGCAGACCCATACGCAATAACTCTTGCAGTTAGTACATTTACTGCTGTTGACTACATAGGTATGCCGGAAGCGAGAATAGTATTATCACAATGTGCTACATATTTAGCAAGTTGTCCAAAAAGTAACGCTTCATATTTAGCAATTGAAAATGCGATGAACGATGTTGAAAAGAACCCTGATTATGAAGTGCCATTACATTTGAGAAATGCTCCTACTAAACTGATGGGAGAACTTGGTTACGGAAAAGAATATAAATATGCGCACGATTATGAGGAGCATTATATAGAGCAACAATACTTACCAGATGAATTAAAAGATAAAGTCTATTATAAGCCGACAGATTTAGGTCGCGAGGAAAAAATTAAACAAAGATTAAAATCACTAAATCCAAAGAAGAAAAGAGATTAACTAAATATATAAGAAGGTCTCCTGAATCCTAAAGATTTTGCATAAACAACTATAATTTTATATTCATCAGGATATATTCTTCTGTTAATTTCCGGAATAAGATAGGATTTATAAGAAGGATAATATTGAGCCATCAGATTCAGGTAAGTATTTGTGCCTAATTTTTCCGCAATAAAATTTATTACCTCAAATGAATCAGAATAATTTTCCGGCATTATCAGATGTCTGATTAATAATCCCCTCTTTGCTATTCCCTTATCTATAATTAAATCCCCTACCTGTTTATGCATCTCTAATATTGCTAATGAAGCAAAATCAAAATAATTTTTTGCAGTTGTAAGTATTTCAGCAGAAGTATTTCTAAAAAACTTTAAATCCGGCATAAAAATATCAACTAATCCATTCAATTTATTTAATGTTTCAACTTTCTCGAAAGCGTTGGAATTCCATACTATAGGTAATGTAAGACCTTCTGCTTTTGCAATCTTAATAGCATCAATAATTTGCAATGTAAAATGTGTAGGAGTAACAAAATTTATATTTTGGCATTTGCTATGCTGAAGTTCGAGCATTATATCTGCTAATTCTCTGACAGATATTTCATAACCTTGATTGAGATGACTAATCTCATAATTTTGACAAAAAATACAGAGCAAATTACAACCAGAGAAAAAAATTGTCCCAGAACCACCCTTACCAACAAGTTCAGGTTCTTCACCAAAGTGAGCAAAATAAGAAGAAATTTTAACCTTAAAAGATGATTTACATAATCCTAAATCACCTTTTACTCTGTTTATATTACATTCATGAGGGCAAATATTACATCTTTCAAGAATTTCCAATAAAGAAACCATAATTAATTTTTTATCAATGCTTTTATATATTCAGGTATATCAGGTTCTCCATCAAAAAAATCATCTCCAAAACCTTTAGACCATGCCCATCTATGCAACCAGGATACACCTAAGTTTTTATAAAAGTCATCTTTACTTTGATAACAAATATCCGTTAATGCTTCATCAATTGAAATAAAAGTATAGTTATTCTTAACATACATATTTAATAAGTTCCTTATAAAATAAGCATTAATCAAATTAGCATGCAGGATTAAAATGTGTTTTATGTTATAACCAAACAACGCAATTGATTGCGACTCATAATATTTCAGGACATCTTCCATATACTTAATATAATCACATCCAATTCTTGAAATCAGAGTATCATTATCCATAATTAAAGCTTTTTCTAATGCTAAAGAAAATAAATAATCATAATTATCTATTGTTACAGGTGCTTCTATATATCCCCTTTCTTTTAAAAAATTACTAAGCGAATCTGCTTTCTCTTTATTTTCACCTCTAAATAAATATGGATGTCTGAAATATTTTAATTTCTGGTTTCTGTCTTTCAGTAAATCTTTCAAAATACTTTCCCCCTCTATTACATCTTTACAATATTCCTGAACTGTTATAGTAAAAATGTTTTTATGTGAATGTGTATGATTTGCCATTAACATTCCCGAGTCAAGCCATCTTTCAAGTAAAATAAGCTTACTGTAATTCAATCTGCCAAGTTCATAGAGCTTTGAAGTATTTACTGCACCAAGTGCTTTTATATTGAATTCTCTGAATGCTGATAACAGACTATCAATAATCATTTTGCCATATTTCACATCATTGTAATATTTAGATACATAAGGCAAATCATCTACAGAAACAGAAATTTCTTTTCTTGATAAATCCTGAGAAAAACATTCTGTAAAAAATATTAAGGAAAGAAAAATAATCTTTATTTTATAACATAATTTCATTTTCTCTTTAAGTTGAATTTTCTACAAAATAACAAATAATAACTTTTTTTTTAATAACATATATAATAAATTTTCAGATATTAAAATTATTTACTTTATATTAAAAATTAATATTTAATTTTATGAGTAAGTTTTTAAAATTGGTTTTCAGTATTGCAATTTGCCAAGTTATTGGAATTATATCCGGAGTTGCAACAAGAGAATCTGTTACAACATGGTACCAGGAACTAACCAAGCCATCATTCAATCCACCAAATTATATATTTGCTCCTGTCTGGATTATTCTTTATACACTTATGGGCATATCATTATTCTTAATATGGAAAGATGGTCTTGATAAGAATAATTCCAAGTTTGCATTTTATTTTTTTATTTTTCACCTTGTAATAAACGGTCTCTGGTCTTTTGTATTTTTCTGGTGGCAATCTTTGATGTTTTCCTTCTTCGTAATTACTATACTATGGATTATTATAATTATTATTATTTATTTATTTTATAAACTAAATAAATTATCTTCAATATTACTTATACCATACTTATTATGGGTTAGTTATGCCTCAATTTTGAATTATTATATCTGGAGGCTTAATTAATAAAAGATAATTTTTTATATAAATTGAAATTTATTACCTTTGATTATTGTTTTTTAAAAATAATATTATTATAATACTTAAATAAATTATATAAGTTCTTTGAAATCTTAATAATTATTTTTAAAAATAAATTCTTAATCGCTATGAAAAAAATCTTATCTATTCTCGGATTTATCATAGTAGGATTCCTTATTCTTACAGGACAATCCTATATACCAGATGATGCAACATCTGTAAAAATTGAAGTGAAAGAAATTTCACCATACATACCACTGGATTTAAAAAGACCAGTCAATAATATTCCTGTAATACTTTATTCTCCATTCGGGATAACTTCTGTAGGTCCTAACTTCAGACCTTATCCACACACAGCAACGCAATCAGAAGTTGTCGGCTATTGTAATCCAAATGTACAAAATAAAGTAATTGCTGGATGGAATTCCTATGGTCCATCATTTTATGGAACAGGCTTCGGTTTATCCACAAATGGTGGCGTTAACTGGACCGGAAATTATACATTACCAGGTTTATCAGTAAACAGTGGAGACCCATCAGTCGTTGTTTCAAGTAACGGGAAAATTTATATGAATGCAATTGGTCCATCGTCAAGCACACAAGTTGTGACATGGAGTACTGACAACGGCGTAACCTGGGCTCCTTATGTGATTGCAGCACAAATTTCATCAAGTGTTGCTGATAAAAATCATATGACAATCGATGATAAAGCAACGAGTCCTTATTATAACTATTTATATCTTTCATTTACAGATTTCTCCAATTCTAATCAGCCATTGCGATTCGATCGTTCAACAAATGGTGGTGCTAATTGGGGAAACACTCAATATTTGACATCAACATTAGGATTTCGCTTTCAAGGTGTAAATATACATACAGGTCCTAATGGAGAAGTTTATATGGTATGGGCTACAAGAGATGCAGCATCTCCTTATACAGAAAGATATGTTGGTTTTGCTAAGTCAACAAATGGTGGTGCTAATTTTCAATACTCCAAAGAAAACGCTATTGCAATTACTGGTATCAGAGGCTATTTAAAAACATCAAATATAAGGGTTAATAGTTTTCCCTGGATGGCAGTTGATAAAACTGGCGGACCATATAATGGAAATATTTATGTAACATGGTCGCAAAAGAATCAAGCTCCTGCAGGAACAGATCCTGATATATGTTTTGCAAAATCTACAGATGGTGGCTTAAACTGGAGTACACCATTAAGAATTAATGATGACCCACTTAATAATGGCAGAGACCAATGGTTTAGTAATATTTGCGTTGACCAATATGGTGGAGTAAATATAATTTTCTATGACAGCAGAAACCCATCAACAAACGATTCTGCGGAAGTATATGTTGCACGTTCTGTAGATGGTGGTAACTCCTGGACGAACATTCTTGTCAGCGATCATAGGTTCAAACCAAAACCGATTTCCGGATTAGCCGGAGGATATCAAGGTGATTACATCGGTATTTGTGCTTCAGGCAATACTGTATATCCATTATGGTGTGATGATTATACAGGGGCTTATCAAGTATGGACTGCTCCTATTTCTCTAGGTCCATCAATAACCCACACTCCACTTACTGATGACAAATACAGGTGGTAACAACTGGACAGGTAATATAACCTTAACAGGACCTGGTACATACAGATATTATATAAGAACAGTAGATTCACTTAACAGGGTAGCAACAGCGCCGGCGGGAGCACCGGGGTCATACTATTCATTCATTGCATCACCTGACACCGTAAAGCCAGTAATAACTCACACTCCGCTACCCAATTGGCCAAAGTTACAATGGCCTGCAACAGTAACGGCAAATGTAACGGACAACATAGGAATAGACTCAGTTTGGGTAAGGTGGTATAAGAACACACCATCGACAGGGATAAAGCATTTCAAGTTATTACCGGTAGGAGGAAACAACTATTCAGCGGCATTTAATTCAACACAGGCAGAAGTTAACATAAATGACTCAATATTTTACAGGATATATGCAAGAGATAATTCCTCAGGTCACAATATGGATTCGACAGTGTTATACAATTTCAAGATAATAAATATAGTAAATGTATGTATAGGAACAGGGACAACACTTGTCGGATATCCATTCTATACATTTTATATGGATAGTAAGACACATATGCTATATTTAGGCAGTGAAATAGGAGTACCTGGCGGTGGTTCAATCACGAAGATAGGATTTAATGTAGGAGCGATAGGTTCACCAGCGATGAACGGATTCCAGATCAGGATGCAGAACACAACGATAACGACAATAACGGGATTTGTAACCACAGGTAGCTGGCAGACGGTATATACCTCAAGTTCATACTTACCAGCAGGGACTGGCTGGCAATATATAACCTTAACCACTCCATTTTCCTATAATGGCACGAACTTACTTGTAGAAGTATGTTTCAACAATAGCAGTTGGTCATCTAATACGACAGTACAGGCGACATCAGTATCACCGCAGCGGACATTCCATCAATATGCAGATTTAAGTACAGGTAACGGATGTATTGACCCATTAAGTTCAACCACAACCAATCCATTACGACCGAATGTATGTCTTGAATTAACTCCTGGTACAGGGTTAGAGAATAAGCTAAGTGAGATACCGGATAAATATGAGTTATCTCAGAACTACCCAAATCCATTTAATCCTGTAACGAAGATAAGTTTCGGAATACCGAAGCAAGGATTAGTGAGGTTAAAAGTATATGATGTATTAGGAAGAGAAGTAGCAGATTTAGAAATGAAGTAAAGATGGCAGGCAGATACACGGTAGAATTTGATGGAAGTAGTCTTGCAAGTGGAGTATATTTCTACAGACTTGAATCGAATGGATTTGTTGATGTGAAAAGAATGATGCTGATTAAGTAAAAAAGAATATTTCAGTATAAAAATAAAAAGACTACAAGATAAATTTCTTGTAGTCTTTTTTTTTAATAAAAATTTTAATTAATCTGTTTTGAATTTTCTAAGATAATATTATATGCTTCTTCAATATGCTTTTCTGAAACATACGTCTGACCAATTACCATTCTTAATGTGAACTTACCTTTAAGTTTTGTATGAGATAAATAAATTTTACCTGTGTTATTAATTTTATGTAGAAGCAATTCATTAATTGAATTTAACTTCTCTTCATCTGAAATATTTTTCGGTTTGTATCTAAAACAAATCAGATTTGCAATTACGGGCGCAAGTATTTCAAATCCCTCACTTTGAGAAAGTAACGAAACGAATTTTTTTGCTAATGATATATGGTATCGGAGTTTTTCTTTTAATCCATTAACACCATAGCTTCTGATAACAAACCATAACTTCAAAGCACGAAATCTCCTTCCTAACTGAATTCCCCAATCGCAATAATTATTAGTAATTTTATCTGACTTCGTTTTAAGATATTCAGGAATTATTTCAAAAGTTCTTACAAGTGCAGAAACATCCTTTACGAAATATGCAGAACAATCAAAATTGGTGAATAACCATTTGTGTGGATTGAAAACGAAACTGTCAGCATATTCAATTCCTTTTAAAATCCATTTGTATTCTGGTAAAATTAAAGCCGAGCCAAGAAATGCAGCATCAATGTGTAACCAAAGATTAAATTCTTTTGCTATTTTTCCTATCTCTTCTAATGGATCTATTGCGGTTGAGCCTGTGGTTCCAAGAGTTGCAATTATACAAAGTGGTATATATCCTTTTGCTAAATCTTCTTCCATTGATTCCTTTAGAAGTGTTGGAATCATTGAGTATTTGTCATCCACTGGTATTTTTACCAGATTTGATTTTCCTATTCCTGAGATTTTAACTGCTTTTTCAATAGAAGAATGTGTTTCAGTTGAACAATAAACTCTAAACTTATTATTCTCAAATCCTGATTCATTTATTCTGTAATTAGTAAAGCTTTCTCTTGCAGATAAAATTGAAACAAGAGTAGAGGTAGATGCAGTATCCTGAATCACTCCGAGAAAATAATCAGGCAAACCAATCATATCCCTTAACCAGTATAAAACTTTCTCTTCTAATTCAGTCGCTGCAGGAGATGTTTCCCACTTCATACATTGAGCTGCAATTGCAGATGTTAGCAATTCAGCTAAAATAGATGGAAAACTTGTATTTGCAGGGAAATATGCGAAAAACTTCGGACTCTGCCAATGTGTAATACCGGGTATTATAATTTGCTGAAAATCACTGAATATCTTTTCAAAGGGTTCTGAATTTTGAGGTGGTGTATCTGGAATTTTATTAAAGATTTCTCTTGGTTTTACTTTTGACTTTACAGGAAAATTTTCAATATTATTATAATATTCTACAATCCAATCGATTAACTCTTTTGCAAATTTTTCAAATTTATTTATATCCACTTAAAAAATAGATTTAAAATAATTCACTGATAAGATGGATTGCTTCCTGCACTTCACACATTTGCACATCAAGATGAAAAACAGCTCTTAAAAATTCATAACTCCCGGATGAAATAAGTACGCCTTTTTCTTTCAACTTCATAATAAAATCCTGCTTGTTATATTTACTTGTGGAAAAAATTACAATATTTGTTTGAACAGTATTTAAATCAACATTAATACCTTTTATCTGGCTGATTTTTTCAGCAAAATATTTTGCTTTAACATGATCTTCTTTTAATCGTTCTACATTATTATCCAAAGCATATAACGCAGCAGCAGCAATAACTCCAACTTGTCTCATTCCAGCACCGAGTATCTTTCTCCATTTGTGAGCAATTTGTATAAAATCAAAATCACCACATAAAATTGAACCAACAGGTGCCCCGAGTCCTTTTGAAAAACAAAAAGAAATAGAATCAAAGTAAGATGCATACTCCTTTACAGAAATTCCTGTTTCAACAGAAGCATTGAAAATTCTTGCACCATCAAGATGAGTTTTTATATTCATCTCCCTTGCCAAATCTGTAATCTCCTTAATATTGTCTATAGGTTGAATCACACCACCTGCCCTATTATGAGTATTTTCAATTGATATTAAACTTGTTCTGGGAAAATAATATTCCTTTGGTCTGATATGTTTTTTTACTTCATTTACATCCATAATCCCCTGTTCCCCTTTTATTGGTAAGAGTTGAACTCTTGAAATTATTGAAGGGGCTGCTGTTTCATAATTCATAATATGTGAATTGAACTCAACAATAACTTCTTCACCGGGCTTTGTATGTGCTTTAATCGCAAGTTGATTAGCCATACAACCACTTGGTACAAAAAGAGCTGCTTGCTTACCTGTAAGTTCTGCACATTTTTTTTGAAGGAAATTTACAGTAGGGTCTTCTCCGAATATATCATCTCCAAATTCTGCCCGGGTTATAAACTCAAGCATCTGTTTTGATGGTTTAGTAACTGTATCACTTCTTAAATCAATCATAATATAAAAGATTTATTTCTTTTAACTATTACCATTTTCCACAATATTTGCAACAGCAGAAATCTTGTCATTATCAGCAATTCTTATTAATCTGACTCCCTGTGCATTTCTTCCCATAACACGAATATCTTTTACTTTCTGTCGAATTAAAATACCTCTTGATGTTATAATCATTAAATCATCAGAATCAGTAACTTCTTTGATGGAAATTAGTTTTCCAACTTTTTCAGATACTTTAACTGTGATAACACCCTTTCCGCCACGATTAGTGATTCTGTAATCAGCAAGTTCACTTCTTTTACCATATCCCTTTTCCGTAACAACAAGAATTGTGGCGGATGGTCTAACGACAGCAATCATTCCTATTACAAAATCACCTTTCCCGAGTTTTATTGCTCTAACTCCGGTAGCTACTCTTCCCATTTCTCTAACCTGAGATTCATTAAATCTTATAGCAAGACCATTATGAGTACCTATTACAATTTCCTGCTTTCCATTTGTTAATTTCACATCAACAAGTTCATCACCTTCATTCAGGTTAATTGCATTAATTCCATTCCTTCGAATATTTGAATACGCATCAAGTCTTGTTTTCTTAATCAAGCCTTGCTGAGTTACCATTGTAACAAATAATTCTTCATTAAAATCTTTAACAACAACAAAAGCAGAAATATTTTCTTCTTTTTCCTTTTCAATTAAATTCAAAATTGATTTTCCACGTGATGCTCTTGTACCTTCAGGAATATCATATACTTTCAACCAGTAACATTTTCCTTTATCTGTAAAGAACATTATATATTGATGAGTAGAACCAACAAACATATGCTCAATGAAATCATCATCAGAATTTCCGGTTGAAGCAGCAGTAATTCCTTTACCTCCGCGTCCTTGTGACCGATATGATGAGACAGGTATTCTTTTAATGAATCCTTTATTCGATATTGTAATTACAACATCTTCTTCCTTGACAAGTTCTTTCATCATTTCCTCATCTGTCATCTTTTTAACATCATAAACTATCTGGGTTCTTCTATCATCACCGAATTTTTCCTTAATATCTTTTAATTCTTCAATTATAATTTCTTTTCTTAGCGCCTCACTTGCTAATATTCGTTTAAGTCTCTCAATTGTTTTTAAGACTTCCTTATATTCATCTTCTACTTTTTTTCTTTCTAAT
Organism: Candidatus Tepidiaquacella proteinivora; assembly: GCA_013348845.1. Taxonomy (GTDB): domain Bacteria; phylum Bacteroidota; class Ignavibacteria; order Tepidaquicellales; family Tepidaquicellaceae; genus Tepidaquicella; species Tepidaquicella proteinivora. Next base: position 816,041 of record CP054675.1, read on the forward strand.
CCGGTAAGTTTTTGCAATCGCATATCAAGTATTGCCTGAGCCTGAATTTCTGATAATTTAAACCTTTTCATCAGGCTTTCTTTAGCGGTCGGAACATCTTTTGACTTCTTGATTAACTTTATAATTTCATCAATATTATCAAGCGCAATAATATAACCTTCAAGGATATGAGCTCTTTTCTCTGCTGCATTCAAATCAAACTTTGTTCTTCTGACTATAACCTCCAACCTATGTTTAACAAAATGTTCAATTAAATCTTTCAGATTTAACACTTTGGGAACTCCATCGACGAGAGCAAGATTTATCACCCCAAAAGTAACCTGCATCTGTGTATGCTTGAACAAATTATTCAGTACAATGTGCGGATTACCATCTCTTTTAAGTCCGATTACAATTCTCATTCCATCTCTATCACTTTCATCATTTATAGATGAAATATCATCGATTTTCTTCTCGCGCGCAAGCATTGCAATAGATTCAATAAGACTTGCTTTATTAACCTGATATGGAATTTCAGTTATAACGATATTTTGCTTACCGGTTCTTTCAGTTTCAATAGAAGCTTTTGCCCGTAAAATAATTTTTCCTTTGCCTGTTGTATATGCTTCAACTACTGGTTCGTAACCATAAATAATACCGCCAGTCGGAAAATCAGGCGCAGTAATATACTTCATTAATTGTTTAATCGTGCAATCGGGATTTTTTATGTAATAAATAATACCATCAACAACTTCTTTTAAATTATGCGGAGGAATATTAGTTGCCATTCCCACTGCAATACCATTTGAACCATTAATTAAAAGATTAGGTATTACAGTCGGAAGCACAGAAGGCTCTTTTAAGGTGTCATCAAAATTAGGATTAAAATCTACTGTATCTTTTTCAAGGTCTGCTAATAAATATTCCGCGATTCTGTGTAAACGAGCTTCAGTATATCTCATCGCTGCCGGCGAATCACCATCAATCGAACCAAAGTTTCCCTGCCCGTCAACCAAAGGATATCTCAAAGAAAAATCCTGAACCATTCTAACCATAGTATCATAAACAGCTTTATCTCCATGAGGGTGATATTTCCCGAGAACCTCTCCAACAATACGAGCAGATTTTTTATAAGGTTTGTTATGAGTTAAATTCAATTCATTCATCCCGTATAATACTCTTCTATGTACGGGTTTAAGCCCATCACGAACATCGGGTAAAGCACGGGATACTATTACCGACATTGAATAATCAATATAAGAGGATTTCATTTCATCCTCAATGTTCACAGGTATTATTTTCTCATTTGGCATAAAAAATAACTTACTTCCTTATTTTAGATTGAAATACAAAATTCATTTATTGAATTGTCTAAAAGCCATTTAAATTTTGCAGTAGCTATTTTAAATTGTGGAGCTAACGGGATTCGAACCCGTCACCCCTTCGTTGCGAACGAAGTGCTCTACCAAATGAGCTATAGCCCCTGTATTAACTTAACTTTGATAAAGAATTCTCTAAGTTATATAATATCTCAGATACTTCTTCGTGAGTACAGGTACCAACAGATAATCTATACCAGGTTGGGTTATTATAAGAGCCAAAAGCAGAAAATGGAACTAATCCAACTTTTGCATCATCAATTAAATAATTAGTGATATCTTCAGTTGATTGTATAATTTTTCCATCAGGTTTCTTTAACCCGATTAAGTCAAACTGTACAGTTAAATATATTGCTGCCTGAGGTTCAATAGCATTTACTTTGTAACCTTTAGATTTTAGTTTTAAGAAACCTTCGTAAAAACTAAATAGTCTTTTTGATACTTCTTGTTTAAAATTATCAATATAAGAATCGACCCATTCTTTATTTGCTAAAAATCTTGAAGCAGCAATCTGTTCCGGCTTTGGTGGAAAAGCACCCATATGAGAAAATAAAGCTTTCATTTTGGTAATAACTTCATCATCTGCGAAACCCCATCCAACTCTTAAACCTGTACCAGCAAAGTATTTCGACATTCCATCAACAAAGAGGGTGTATTTCCTCATTTCCGGATTTATTGAAACAGGATTATAATGTTTATAATTTTTATAAGTTAATAACCAATAAATCTGGTCATACATCAGATAAACCGGCTTAATGTTTGCTTTCTTTCTCCTTTGATTTTCTTCAAGAATTAAATCACAGAGCAAATTTAAATTTTCTTTTTGTAAAACAGTTCCGGTTGGATTAAGAGGTGAACACATTGCAATTAAAGAAGCATCTTTTATAAAAGGTTTAATCGAATCTGCAAGAGGCATAAAATTATTTTCCGGGCTGGTTTCAATAATTACCATTTTGGATTTAACAATATGGGCATAATAATTATTGTTCCAGGATGGAACCGGAAAAACAACTGTTTCATCAGGATTAACGCAAGAAATGAAATATGTAAAAATCAAAGGTCTTCCTCCACCTCCTACAATAAATTCATCAGGAGAATAGTCAAGATGCTCTCTATCAGAAATAAATTTAGATAAAGTTTTTCTTAATTCAGGTTCACCAACAATAGGTGGATAATTTGTATGTCTTTCTTTATATGCATTAAAAACCTCATTCATATATTCATTCGGTACGGGAAAAACTTTCGGGTTAAAATCACCAATCGTCAAATTAAAAATCTTTTCTCCCTGATTAATTTTTTTGTTAATTAATCCTGCAATCTTTCTTATATCTGAATCTGTAAGAGTATCAACCATATCAGATACAATTCTGAAATTCTCAAAATTATTATTACTCATAATATAAAATTTTAAATTCTAATTTTATATTTAAACTATTAAAAATACAGTATTTTTTGCTTATTTTCAATGTGAAAAAAGGAGCATAAATTTAAGTTATCCTCTCTTTTTCGCCAAAAAAGTATTATATAAAATTAATCCGATAATTGTAGCAACTCCTATTAAACTAAACATTATCCATAAAGAAGAAGGGCTATTTAATTCATTAACAAAATATACATAAGCATTTGCTCCCAGTATTCCCCCGATACCACTGCCAATCACACCATATAAAAATGAATAACCTAAATATAGCGCTTTTTTATCTTCCGGAGCAATAACACCGATATAACTTATAAATTTAGGATGAGCTGTCATTTCACCTAAAGAAAATACTATCATACCAGCAATAAATACCCATGCACTATTCGATATTGCAAGCATAGCCATTCCGAGAGTGCCAAGTGCTATACCGAAAATAATTGTTGGTAATGCTTTAGTTCTTTTTACTATATTAGAAACAAAAATCTGCAGCAAAATAATAGTACCAGCATTAATTACAGTAACATGTTCAGCATCAAATTTCCAATTAGAATTAGAATAAAATATACCAATCACTGAATTAATGAATTTATCGACAGGAGACATATCCATATGTTCTGTTAAATACCATAATACAGTATCAAACATTTGAAAATAAAGAATCCAAAACCCTGAATAAATTATAATCATAATAACAAATTTGAAATCTGTTAAGACAAAAATCATTTCTTTCAAAACAACTAAAAGAGATTTAGTGGATTTTGGTCGTTCAGGTTCCTTATACATAAAAATATTTAAGAACAATAACCAGCCAGTACCAATTGCAGCCATAAAAAAGATATAAGTCCAAGAAATATTTTTCAGGGCAGGGACTAAAATCAATGGGAAAATGAAAGCCCCCAGGTTAATAGACCAATAATAAATACCAAAAGCAAGAGTAGAATTTGATTCTTTTGTAGTTCTGGCAATAGTTCCTGAAATTAAAGGTTTAAAAAATCCAGCACCTAAGACCATAATAATCAAACTCCCGAAAACAAGAAAATAACTATGTACCAATCCAGTTAATAAATATCCCACACTCATAGTAATAAATGCGAACATTAAAATCTTTTTATATCCAAATCTATCACCAATAGCACCAGAGATAATTGGTAATAAATAAAGAAGTGGAGTAATCACGCTTTTAATTACTCCTACACTTTCCTTTGAAAAACCAAGTCCACCTTTCGTAATATCAAGCACAAGATACACAGACAAAACAGACATAACTCCATAGTAAGAGCCACGCTCAAAGAATTCCATTATAATAACCACCCAAAAATTCTTGGGAAATTCACGAATAGAACTTTTTCTTTTATTTTCTTCCATAATCATTTAATAATTATGATTGCAAGATAAAACCATATAAAACAACTTTCAAGACTGTTAATATAATAAATAATAAATAAGAACGATTTGAATTTAAAATTTAAAATTAAAAACACATAATTGTTTATAATATATTGATAAAAATGAACGAAAAAATAAAATATATTATCAAGAAATTTAAACTCAAAAAACATATCGAAGGAGGATATTATTCAGAATTATTTCGTTCTGATGAAAAAATCAAGAAGGAACATCTTCCGAAAAGGTATAATGGTAACCGAACATTCTTTACGAGTATTTATTTTTTATTGTTAAATAAGGATGTATCTGTTTTCCATAAATTGAATTCTGATGAGATACTTCATTTCTATGACGGTTCCCCTTTATTAATTTACTTAATTGACCAGACAGGAAACTTGGAAATCAAGAAACTCGGTAGGAATATTTTAAAAGACGAAGTTTATCAAATATTAGTTAAAGCAAATCAATGGTTGGCAATGAAACCTATAAGAAGAAATTATTATTCATTAATTGGTTGTACAGTTTCTCCGGGATTCGAATACGAAGATTTAACAATAGGTAAAAAAGATGAGCTTATCAAATTATACCCTCAACATAAAATAATTATTAATAAATTATCACATAAGTAGGTACCTAATTTTGTATAAGTTAATTACATTTATACAAAAAAACATTATAATTATATTACTAAATGAATAAAAAAAGATATTTAGTCACATCTGCATTACCATACGCAAATGGTTATATACATCTGGGACATATTGCAGGAGCATATTTACCTGCAGATATTTACGTAAAATATAAGAGACTTAAGAAAGAAGATGTAATATTTATATGCGGTTCTGATGAACATGGTACAGCAATAGAAATAAGCGCATTAAAAGAGAAAGTAACTCCAAAGGAAATTATAGATAGATATCATTTTGCGAATGAAAAAGCATTTCGAGATTTAGGAATAGAATTCGACATATATTCAAGAACTTCGAATGAGATACATCATAAAACATCACAGGAATTTTTTCTAAATTTATACAACAAAAAACTGCTAATAAAGAAATCCGAAAAGCAACTATATTCAGAAATAGATAAAAAGTTTCTTGCTGATAGATTTGTTGAAGGTACCTGTCCGATATGCGGATATGAAGAAGCAAGGGGTGACCAATGTGAAGCTTGCGGTAGTAATTTATCACCTTTGGAATTAATAAATCCTAAATCAAAAATCTCCGGCGATACACCAATTATAAAGGAATCATCTAATTTTTACTTTCCATTAGAAAAATTTCAAACCAAATTAGAAGAATGGATTTCAAAAAAAACTAATTGGAAATCAAATGTTAAAAATTATTGTGAGGGTTGGTTTAAGACAGGATTAAAAGATAGAGCAATAACGAGAGATCTTGACTGGGGTGTCAAAGTTCCTCTGGAAGGATACGAAGGAAAAGTTATTTATGTATGGTTTGAAGCACCTATTGGTTATATCTCAGCGACAAAAGAACTATTTATTAAAAAAGGTGACCCTGAAAAATGGAAGGAGTATTGGTGTGATGACAACACTAAATTAATTCACTTTATAGGAAAAGATAATATAATATTTCACGCAATTGTTTTTCCTGCAATGCTTATGGCACATTCAGGTTTTATATTACCAGAAAATATACCAGCAAATGAATTTCTAAATTTAGAAGGAGGAAAACTTTCAAAAAGTAAAGGTCATGGAATACTTGTAAAAGATATCGTTCAAGAATATAATCCTGATTTAGTAAGATATGTAGTTGCTTCCAACCTGCCAGAGAATAAAGATTCAGATTTAAGTATTGAAGATTTTAAGACAAAAAATAATAATGAACTTGCTGGAATCCTGGGAAATTTTATTAATAGAACTGTAGTATTCACCAAAAATAAATTCAACAATAAAGTACCTGAAAGAAATAGAAACGATTTAGAAATACTAGAAGATATAAAAAAACAAACGGAAGTTATTGAGGAATGTTATGAAAACTTCAGATTTCGTGATGCATTAAATGAGACAATGAATTTAGCAAGAATCGCAAATAAGTATTTTAATGATTCCGAACCATGGAATGTAATTAAAACTGACATTGAGAAATGTAAGCATATTATAAATAATTGTCTAAATATTTGTTATTCAATAGCAATTGCAATATATCCATTATTGCCGTTTACATCGAAAAAAATTCTAAAGATATTAAATGTAGAAAATTCTGATTTGTCATGGGATAAAATTGGAAAGATTAACCTTGTAGAAAATGTAGAATTAGGCACAAATGAGATTTTATTTCCTCAAATAGAAAACATAAATAAATCATTAGAGAATAAAATGGAAGAAGAAATCACAATAACAGATTTTCAAAAATTGAATTTAAAAATTGCCAAAGTTATTACCTGTGAAAAGGTACCAAACAGTAAAAAACTTTTAAAACTAAAAATAAAAATTGGTAAAGACGAAAGACAAATAGTCGCAGGTATTGCTGAACATTATACAGCAGATGAATTGATAGATAAATCTATAGTCGTTGTTGCGAATATGAAAAAAACAAAAATAATGGGTATTGAATCAGAAGGAATGCTTCTCGCTGCAAAAATCAATAACAAATTAGTTTTAATAACAACCGACAAACCAATCGATGACGGAGCTGAGGTAAGTTAATCCCATAAAACAAAAACTATGAAATATAAATTTAGAGATTTAGAATATAATTTCTCTGAACGGTCATTTATAATGGGGATAATAAATATCACCCCTGATTCTTTCTCCGATGGTGGAAAATACTTCAGAGAGAGTAAACCTGATTTTGAAAATATTATTAATGATGCAATTAAAATGGAGAGAGAAGGTGCTGATTTCATAGATATTGGAGGAGAATCTACAAGACCGGGAGCAGAGAAAATTCCTACTAATGAAGAGTTAGAAAGAGTAATCCCTGTAATAGAACAACTATCCCAAAAAATAAAAATTCCAATTTCAATTGACTCCTATAAAAGTGAAGTCGTAGAGGAAGCTTTCAAAGTAGGCGCAGAAATTGTCAATGATATAAGTGGTTTTACCTTTGATAAAAACCTTCCTGAAATTGTCTCAAAATATAATAAATCATGTATTCTTATGCACATAAAAGGAACCCCTTCTAACATGCAGATAAATCCACAGTATGAAAATGTTGTAAAAGAAGTCTATAATTTTCTTGAAAACTCAAAGGAAATAGCAGAAAATACAGGGATTAAACAAATAATTTTAGATGTCGGGATTGGTTTTGGAAAAACGTTAGAACATAATATTAAATTATTAACTGAATTATCAGAATTTAAGCGGTTGGGTTATCCACTTCTGATTGGTTTATCAAATAAAAGCTTTATTGATAAAATAATTCCTACCCCTGTAAAAGAAAGATTATATGGAACGATTGCTGCAAATGTTATTGCAATCTTAAATGGAGGGAACATTATTCGGGTTCATAATGTTTTAGAGAATAAAAGAGCTGCTGTAATTGCTGATTATATAAAAAAATATGGAAAATAAAGAATATCAAAAAATAGAACTGGATATAATCGGAATGAGTTGCGTAAATTGCGCTAAAAGTATAGAAACTTTTTTAAGTAAAATTGACGGGATTAAATCAGTCTTTATAAATTTTAATTCTGAAACCGCAATTATAGAATTTAATCCAAAGAAAATTTCTCTGCAGTTAATTAAAGAAAACATAAAGAAACTCGGATATACACCGCTTGAAGAAGAAGGAGAAGAAAGTGAAGAGAAGAAATATAAAGCTTTAAAGTTACAAAGGATAAAGATTTTGTTTTCTGTGATATTAAGTATTGTTATTATTGCTATCTCAATGAAACATCACTTCAATTTTCTTGATTTTTTAAATAATATAAATCAAAATAATCTTTATTTAGTTTTAATTGTTTTAAGTACCATTGTAATATTTTGGTGCGGAAATAAATTTTTAGTAGGAGCATACAATGCTTTAAAGAACAGAACTTCCAATATGGATACTCTCGTAAGTTTAGGTACTTTATCTTCTTACATATACAGTTTAATAATTTCAATAAATCACATATTTAACCTAAAAATCTCTTTATTTGAAAATAATCACGAAGTATATTTCGAAACTTCTTCGATGATTATCACTTTTATTCTAATAGGAAATTATCTGGAAGCTAAACTAAAAATAAGAACTTACACTTCTATAAATAAACTTAAAGGGCTCCGTTCTAAATTTGTAAATGTAATAAGGAATGGCGTTGAGGTACAAATACCATATAGAAAAGTAAAAGTGAATGATATAGTAATAGTTAGGGCAGGAGAGAAAATTCCCGTTGATGGTTTTATAATTGAAGGGCAATGTATTGTTGATGAAAGCACAGTCACCGGAGAAAGTATGAATTACGAAAAAGTTGAGGGTGATTATCTTATTAGTGGGACTATGTTAATAAATGGTGCTGTTAAAATTTCTGCGGAAAAAGTAGGCGAAGATACAACCTTATCTAAAATTATAAATCTTGTAAAAGAAGCATCTCTTTCAAAGCCGAAAATACAAAGACTTGCAGATAAAATATCCGCTATTTTTGTTCCTTTAGTAATTATAATTGCAATTTCAACTTTTTTAATCTGGAACTTTATTATTAATGAACCTTTTGATAAATCTTTACTTTATGCTGTTTCTGTATTAATAATCGCCTGTCCTTGTGCTCTTGGATTAGCTTCACCAATGGCTGTAGTTATCGGACTTGGAAGGGCAGTTGAAAACGGAATACTTTTCAACAATATAGAAGCCATAGAAAAATTAACAAAGGTTAATACTATTTGTTTTGACAAGACTGGCACACTAACTACTGGTATGATGAATATTAAATCTATTATCCCATTAAATAACTTTGGAACTAATGAATTACTAAGATATTCATATAGCCTTGAAAAATACTCTAATCACCCAATTGCTCAATCATTTAATAAATATTGTGAAAATAAAAATATCAAACCATATACCGAAGTAGAAAATGTTGTTAATCATCACGGTATGGGTATAACAGGAAATGTAAATAAAAAGCACGTTGTTATAGGAAATTCAAGAATGCTTAAAAATTTCAATATTCCTGTACCGAAAAATACCAATAATAAATCGTTATTTATAGGAATCGACAATAAAGCAGCAGGGATAATTGAATTTACAGATTTACAAAGAACAGACTCTGATGAAATAATAGAAAAATTGAGGGAAAGAAATATAGATTTATATTTAATCAGTGGAGATGAAGAATCTGCTACAAAAGAAATCGCAACAAATTTAGGGATAAAAAATTACTTTTATAAAGCACTACCGGAGGACAAAGAAAGAATTGTGGCAAACTTACAAAAAAATGGTCAATATGTTGCTATGATTGGTGATGGTATTAATGATACCCCTTCCCTGGCAAGGGCGAATGTAAGTATTGCAGTAGGTACAAATACAGATATAGTAGTTGACAATTCAGAAATAGTCTTACTAAAAGGAGAATTAAAAAATTTAATAAAAGCATTAAATATATCAAGACACACCGTAAAAATTATAAAACAAAACATTTTCTGGGCGTTTTTCTATAATATAATATCAATTCCAATAGCAGCAGGCATTCTTTCTCCTTATGGAATTATTATCTCCCCGATTATGGCATCTATGTTAATGGCATTTAGTGATGTTATTACAGTGATGGGAAATTCTTTCAGACTAAAAATTGTAAAAATAGACTGAGAACTCTCACAAAATATTTTCTTAACAACTCATTGAGGACTTAAATCTTTCCTTATATTTTTTTATTTCTTTTTTATACTCTTTCCAATATTTCAACGCTTCAACAATAGTTCTAATAATAACCGAGGGTCTGGCTCCGGTTGAAATACCATCTAAACGAGGAAGATGTCTTACTCCAACCTCAGTGGAAGTATAGCCAAGTAAATGTGCTTTAATCATAATTTCTGCATCAATAAATGCATCTACCGATTCTATTTTTATTTTTTCAAAAATCTCCCTTTTAAATAATTTAAAAGCACAATCTATATCCCAATATCTTACTTCAAAAAGAATCTTTAACAAATAGTTATAAAATAATGAAGTTAATCTCCTATAAAATGAATATTGTTTGGTTTTTCTAAAACCAACTACCATATCACTAAATGGTATTAAAGCGACGAATTTCTTTAGTTCAGTAAGGTCGAATTGATTATCACCATCAGTATAAAAGACATAATCCATTTTAGCATTAAGAAAACCATCTCTTAATGTATAACCATATCCCATATTTTTTTCATGGTGTATTACTCTAACTTTAGGATATTTTTTTGCTAATTCATCAGCAACCTCACCTGTTTTATCAGGGCTACCATCTTCAATAATAATAATTTCATAATCTTTCAATTTGAGTTCTTCAAGCACCTCGATTGCTTTGTTTACAACTTTCCCAATATTTTTTTCATCATAATATGCAGGGAAAAAAACAGACAGAGTAATTTCAGAATTATTTATCATATATTTTAAGATTTTTCGAAAAGTATTTATATAAATTATTTATACCTTCTTTAAGTGTTGTTTTTGATTTCCATTTAAAAATTCTTCTTGCTAAAGAAGAATCCAAAATATTAACAGGTACATCAATTTTTCTTGACGGTAAATAATTTACGTCGGGCTTAATTTTTGTAACTGACTCAATTACTTTTAATATTTCATTTATCGAATGCCCAATTCCTGAACCTAAATTAAAAACTTTTTGAGCAGATTTTTTTTCTAATGATTTTACAATACACTCAACGGCATCTTTAATGTAAATGAAATCCCTTATAACTGTTCCATCTCCCCATACTTCAATCTTCTCTCTTCTCATTGTTTTATATAGAAAAACCGGAATCACGCCCTGCGATACTTTAGGATTTTGTTTAATTCCGTAAGGGTTGGATAATCTAAAAATAAAAAAATCCAGTCCGAATAATTTGTTAAACATAAAAAGATAATCTTCAATCGCTTTCTTAACAATTCCATAAGAACATATTGGATGTCCACAATAACTTTCACGGATAGGGATTTTTTCAGGAATTCCATACACCGTTCCACCAGAAGATATAAAAATTAATTTTGAAACATTGTTATTTACACACTCATTAAATAAATTTACTGATGAAACCAAATTCGTTTCAATATCATAAATAGGGTTTTGGTTAGAATTTTCAGGAACGGTAGAACTAACAAGATGTATAACGATGTCCTTATCCAATATAGCCTTTCTTACATCGTTCTTATTAAAGAAGTCCCCTTCTATAATCTCAATATCGTTAATAAAATCTTTTAAATTAAACTTATTAAAATATAATTTATCAAAAACAGTTACAAAATACCCTTTAGTAAGCAAATCTTCAGCAAGGTTTGACCCGATGAAACCACCGCCACCAAATATTATGCATTTTTTATTTTTTCTTTTCAATTTTATTTTTTTTGGAAAATATATGTATAAAACGATTTTTTATCCGGAGAAATTATCTGTTGTAATAGTTGAAATCTTACTGTATCAGTTAGAATAACTTTTTCTTCTATACCAACTGTATCTTTATTATAAATTCTAAAACTATAATGAGGTTCCCAAACCACTATTGAGCCAGGTGGTGCATTTTCAATGTAATATAAAGTTGTATCTTTATTTAAATATCTGTTTGAGTAAATAGGATAAAATTTTAAAGGATTAACTCTGTAATTTTTATAGAAAAATCTAACGAGAAAATGATTTGTAAAAATTTTTGAATCTTCAGGTATATTAATTCCAGAAATAAACTCAGCAGACTTCTGCATTGTGAGATTTTCCTGTGAAAGTTGTTTTGGTTTAAAATCAACAATCAAATATAATACAGAAACAAGAAAAAGCAAAATAGAAACTTTACCTAAATAATTTACATCCTTTTTATAGGAAAATATTGAGATAATTATAAAATATAATAATATGAATACAGCTTTTGTAAAATCCTGTTGTGGGGGTTCCTTGAAAACATAGCCGTCAGAAACTTTTGAAAGGAATAAAAGCGTTAAAAAAAGCAGAATAGCAGGAACAACATAACTATATATACGATATTTGCTATCCGCAATATTATTTAAACCTATAACGGCAAAATAAATACATATAGGTGAAAGATGTAAAAGATATCTCCAGTTTCCGGGATTTGGTCCGCTTCCAAGCGTGGTCAATATCTGGGAAATAAAAACGATTAAAAAAACTGCATAAAACCAAAAATTATCAAGCAAAAAGGTTTTATATCTTCGCCCCATTACAGTAAAACTGAAGAATCCATTCAGGAATAAAGTTAGAGAAATAGGTCCGATTATAAAAATATAAAACTTAAAATAATGTAATGGTCCCTGAGTTCTATATTCAAGACCTGCAACTTTAAACATCTCTGAAATTACATAAATGGGGTCGCCTGTTTTCAAAAAACCGAGAATGTTGTATATTAATGGAGCGATAGCAAGTCCTATAATTGCTATATATTTCTTTTTATATAAAAAGTAAAAGAACAAAATTACAAGAAGTATAGCAATTTCTTGTCTAACAGTATAAATATAGCCTGCAATTAATGCACATAAAAAATACTTCTCTTTTTTTATAGCAATAAAGAAAAATGCAAAAGTCAAAGCAGTAAAGATTTCGGGATATGACCTAAAAGACAAATCAAAATACAATGGCTGAACCGCAAGTAGTAAAGCTCCAATGAAAGCATTTTTCAACTGATATACCCTAAGCATTTTATAAGTCATAAAAACAGTTAATGAAGCAATGAAAGAGTTAAAAATTAACACGAAATCATAACTAACAAGTGCAGGTAAAACCATAAATATTTTCCAGCCTGGTTTTGGAGCATTACCTAAAATCACTGATGGATTAACCCAAAAGTCAATCATATTAATATATTGGCTAATTTCATCATCCTGATAAAAACCTACAGAAAATCTACTAGAAATAAAATAAACAGCGGTAAGAATTGGAATAATTAGCCAAAAATACTTCCCAAGTGTGTCATCAATAAAATTATTAATAACTACTTGTTTTGTTTTGCCCTGTTTTTGTTTGTTTTTAGACAATTTTTTATAGTTAATAAATAATTCAAAATTAACTAATTAATTCATACATAAAAAGGGAAAGAATTACTTATAATTATTTATAATTAAATATGCTTTAATAAAATTTAACAGCAGAAAAATATGTTAAAAACCTATTTTCAATTTATCTTTAATTCAGAAATTAATAATGTTATATTTGTAAATATTTAAAAATGAGTAATTTATTATTAGGAAATTCTGTTCAGATTAAGGAATTAAATGAGACAATAAAACAAGTTGCCCCTTCAAATATTAGTATATTAATTACAGGAGAAAGCGGGACAGGGAAAGAGATAGTAGCAAATGCAATTCACTACTATAGTAAGAGAAAAAATAAACCATTAATAAAAGTAAATTGTGGAGCAATACCAGAAGGGATAATAGAAAGTGAACTATTTGGACATCAAAAAGGAGCCTTTACAGGGGCAATAGAAACAAGAAAAGGATACTTTGAACTTGCTGATAAAGGTACAATTTTTCTTGATGAAATTGGCGAAATGCCACTTTCAACTCAGGTAAAAATTTTAAGAGTCCTGGAAACAGGTGAATTTATGAGGGTTGGTGGATATGAGAATATTAAAGTAGATGTAAGAGTTCTGGCTGCAACGAACAGAGATTTAAGTAAGGAAGTATTCAATGGCAATTTCAGGGAAGATTTATATTATAGACTAAAATCGGTTAATCTTCATATACCTCCCTTAAGGGAAAGAAAAGGAGATATAAAAATTCTATTCGATTATTTTGTTGATTCCTTTTGTAGAGAAAATAATATTAAATTTTCCGGAATTGAAGAAGACGCGATGGAATATTTAATAAACTATGTCTGGTATGGCAATGCAAGAGAATTGAAAAATTTTGTAGAGAGTATTATTGTATTAAATCCGGATAAAAAAATTAATATTGAAGATGTTAAGAAACATTTAAAACAGGAAACAATAGAAAACAGACGATTACCTGCGATAAAAATTCAACAAATAGATAGCATCACAGATAAAGATTTAATTTTAAGAGCTTTAATAGAATTAAAAGCGGATATAATTGATATTAAAAATTTAATAAATGAAATAAAATTTAATACAACACCCCAGACATACGATATTAACAATGATTTTTATATTCAAAAAGATAAAATGAATCAAATGACAATGGAAGAAATAGAGAAAGAAGTACTTACATATTTGTTGAAGAACAATAATTTTAATGTAGCAAAAGTATCAAAGATATTGAATCAAACACCTCGAAATATTTACAGAAAGATAAAAAATTATGGTATTAAGAAGCAGTAAATTATTGATTATACTAATTACTTTACTAATTAATGGTTGTGGAATATATACTTTCAGAGGTAGGACTCCACCGGAAGGAATTAAATCCATTGCTATTCCTATGTTCAACGATGAAAGCGGTTTTTCAGAAGCCGGATTAAAAGAAAATTTTACTGAATCTCTAAAAAAGAAAGTTATTGATGATAATACTTACATCCTTGCTGATAGAAATGTCGCTGATGGGATTATTTTAGGAACTATTCTTTCTGTTAGAGACGAACCCCTTGTTATATCTGGTAATGAAAATGTTACAAAGAGGAAAATTGTAATTAATGTGAAAATCAGATTTGAGAACTTAAAGAATCAAAGGTTAATATCTGAAACAAATTATGAGAACTGGGGAGAATATGATTCTTCCGGTAGTGGTTTTTCAAACAGACAAAACGGAATTTTAATTGCAATGGAAAAAATATGTGAAGATATTATTATAAATATAACTTCTAATTGGTAACAAATCTATAAAGAATGGAAAAAGTATTTTTAATTTCATATATAGTATCTTTATCAATATTATTCATATTTGCTTCTCATGGATTTATAATGATTTATTATTATTTTAAAACATATCATATACGAAAGAAGGATTTATGTGAATCTGAACTTGAATTAAAAGAATATCCATTGGTCACCATACAATTACCTTTATATAATGAAAAATATGTTATAACGAGACTGATTGATGCTGTGGTAAGGATAGATTATCCAAAAGATAAACTTGAAATTCAAATTTTAGACGATTCAACCGATGAAACAACAGAAATTATCAGAAATCATATAAAACAATATATTGATAAAGGATATGATATAAAACATATACATCGCACTCACAGAGAAGGATATAAAGCTGGTGCTTTAAGAGAAGGACTTAAAACTGCAAAAGGAGAGTTCGTCGCAATCTTTGATGCTGACTTTATTCCAAGAAAAAAATTCCTTAAGAGGACATTACCTTACTTTTATAAAGACCCTAAAATTGCACTTGTTCAAACAAGATGGGAACATATAAACAGAGACTATTCGATGATAACAAAAACAGAAGCGATTGCTTTAGATGGTCATTTTGTAATCGAACAAGCTGTCAGAAACAGAGCGGGATTTTTTATTAATTTCAATGGAACTGGTGGTATCTGGAGAAAGGAAGCAATCTTTGATGCTGGTAACTGGCAGTCAGATACCCTAACAGAAGATCTTGATTTATCTTACAGAGCTCAAATGAAGGGATGGAAATTAAAATATCTAATGAATTTTACTTCACCAGCAGAATTGCCATCTGAAATCAATTCGCTAAAATCTCAGCAATTCAGATGGACAAAAGGAGCAATAGAAACTGCAAAGAAGATTTTTCCACAAGTTTTAAAATCTGACCTACCACTTAAGATGAAATTTCAATCCTTTATTCATTTATGCAGTAATTTTGCTTATCCTTTTATATTACTTGCTGCTATCCTGAATCTTCCTGTTTTATTGATAAAAATAAATAATCAATATGAAGAAGTATTCAAATTAATGTCATTTTTTACTTTTGCATTTATAAGTTCTTTTATGTTTTACTTATATTCACAGAAAGATGTTTATTTCGATTGGCAAGAAAGAATTTTTTATTTCCCACTTTTCCTTGCAGGTAGTATGGGTCTGTCATTAAATAATACGAAAGCAGTAATAGAAGGTTTAATTAATAAAAAAAGCGAATTTGTCAGAACACCAAAGTATAGAATCGTTAGCAAAAATGATACTATCATTAACAAGAAATATTTACCTAAGAAAATTTCATTTCTAACTTTTATCGAATTAATTCTTTCCATATATTGTTTTGTTGGTGTAATTATCGCTATTATACATGCTCAAGTTGCTATAATACCTTTTCAGTTAATGTTTTCAGTGGGTTTTGGATTGGTTTCATTTCTATCAATAAAACAAGTCGTGCTATACAATAGAAATCTAAAGAAGAACAACATTAAATATGACGATTAACTTAAACTCATACATAGAAAGTGTAAAAGAAAAAGTTAATAAGAATTATTTTTCACCATTATTTTTAAAATTGGCAAATTTGTATTATCACGATGGTCAATATGAAGAATGCATTAATATTTGCAATATAGGATTAAAAATTTATCCTGAATTTTATACTGCTAAACTCATACTGCTAAAAGCACTTCTAAAACTTGAATATACAAGTGAAGCAGAACCGATACTAACGGAATTAGAAGAAAGATTCCCGGAGAATGAAGTTTTAAAAAATTTAAGGAATAAAATTAATGAATTAAAAAAGTACAACAAACAAGAAAAAATATATTATTCAAATAAAATTAATACTGCCCCTGAATACAGACAATATTCTAATAAATTTATGAGTTTATCATCAGAAAAAGAGATAAAAAAAGATATTCAAGAAATTATCGAAGCTATGATTACAAGGAATTTAGACAATATTATAGATAAAAATAAATTTGAATCGTTTAAAAAAAATTTTAAAGAATTTAATTTTAATATATCTAAACCTATAAAGCCCAAGGGAGGGATATCCGATGGTGACATCAAGAAACAGACAGAAGGATATTCTTCATTTTTATCAAAAATAAAAATTGTTACCGAAACATTAGCAGACTTGTTATCAAAACAAGGATTCTTCAAAGAAGCATTTGAAGCATACAATATATTACTCCAGAATGAGAATGTGAACAAGAAAAGAATTCAGGATAAATTGAATGAGATGGAAAGAAATTTTTAGACTTCCTCAGGAATTTCGGGTCTAACATAAATTACTTTTTCCTTTTGCATTATTACAGTTCCTTCTTTCAAACCTTTTCTCTTTTTAATATATTTTCTTTCACAATATGCAACTGCGACATTACCCGCATTTTTTGCTTTGCTATAATAAGCAGCAATAGAAGCAGCTCTGGAAATATAACTTTTAGGGAAGTCCAATTTTTTATTTTTTTTCTTTAATACAGTATGAGACCCCGGATAATCTCTTATATGAAACCATAAATCGTTTTGTGAGGAATATTTTGTCGTTAATAAATCATTGGCTAATGAATTTTTACCAACCCATACTTCGAAATTTTCATCAAATTTAAATATCCTGAACAACTTTAAATCCGGGTTTTCCTTATCTTTAACAATCCCAGTATTCATTTCCTTGATGATCTTATAATCTGTGATATTTAAAATTTTATCTTTTTGATTCAACAGTTCATTAAACATTTTTTCTAATTTGATAAGTTTATTTTTTAAATCATCTATATTTTTCTTTGCTTTCTTATATTTATCAAAATACTTATTAGCATTTTGAACCGCGTTAAGTTTCTTATCCAAAGGAATTTTATAATTATTATAAACGAATAATTGTTGCCCTTTATCAATAAATTCTTTGTTACTAATTATAATTTTACCATACTCTAAAAAGTGTTCGAAATCCTGATTATTTTCAATTTGTTTTTTGATACTTTGAATCTTACTAATTAATAATCTTTCTTTTTTTTCAATTGATTTCAAAACATCTTTTTTTATTGCTTCCGTTTTTTTATTCCTGATATAGTGGCTTATGTATTCAACTAACATAGAATTAATATTACTATATTCTATATATTCATATTCATTCAAACTATTTAGTTTAATTAATGATGGTATATATTCAGATTTAACTTTATACAATATATACCTTGGGACCTTTATAAAATGCAGTATATTATTGAATTCCTTATCAATTTTAGATTTAACATCCAATGTTAAAATTTCATTTCTATTAAGGTTAAAGTTATATAATACTTCTTCTAAAATCATAGTACCGTATTGATAATAATGACTTTTTATATAATCCTGAATAGTAACAAGTTCCTTTTCATTTATCTGCTTTGCCTTTCTCTCTAAAAGGAAATCTAAAGTTTTACTTTTTAAATCATCAGATAGTTTAAAACTGTCATGAATGATTTCACCTCTGTCAATAATTAGATTCTGTTTGCCAGTGATAAAGAAAAAATTTAAGTTATATTTATTATTGAGCTTTATTGAAATAATCCTGTCATCTTTATAAAGCATAACTGAATCAATAGAAGAACCATAAAGATATTCAAACAATTGAGCATAATTTCTTTTTGCTTTATAAAATATTTCTCGAAGAACCAAATATGTTGAATCTTTTTCGGAACTAAATTCAAGAAATTTTATATCATCGGTTGAATTATTTTTTTTCAGAGATATAACTAACTTATTTTTTTCCTGGGAGAAAATATCAATAATTATTCTATTCTTAATTTCATTATTTAAGAAGTCAGCAAGATATTTTAGAATAAAATAATTATTAAACAATTTTTTAACCTTTTTGTAATGCTTCAGCCCCACTAACAACTTCAAGTAATTCCTTGGTAATGGAATCCTGTCTTGCCCTATTATACATCAAATTTAAAATTCTAATTAAATCACCTGCATTTTTTGTTGCCATTTCCATAGCAGTCATTCGAGCACCTTCTTCAGCAGCATTAGCTTCAAAAAGTGCTTTCAAAAATTGTATGTGTAATTGTTTAGGAATGGTATAATATAAAATCTTCTCTGCATCAGGTTCATAAATATATTCGCTTTTGTACTGATATTCTGCTTTGTTCTCTGATTTAATGAACTTGAAAGGTAATATTACTTCCATTACAACATTTTGCTTAAGAACAGATTTGAATTCATTATATATAATGCTAACTTTATCCAATTCATTATTTAAAAATCTTTCGGTTATATAATTAATGATTTCTTCAACTGCAATTTGTAATTTATCATTATAGATATTAATATATTGCTTTATAACGGGATATTGTCTTTTAATAAAAAACTCATAACCTTTTTTACCAATCAATAATAAATCATAATTTGTTTTTAAATTGTCTAAATAGTTCTTAGAAAATTTTAAAATGTTAGTATTGAAGGCTCCACAAAGCCCTCTGTCTGAAGTAACAACAATAACAAGTTCTTTTTTGACTTCTCTCTCTATCATCAGAGGATGTGTAACATTCTCTACAGCATTAATTACATGAGAAAATAATTCATCTAATTTATTAGCATAGGGTCTTAAAGATAAAATTCTATCCTGGGCTTTTCTTAATTTAGCGACAGCAACCATTTTCATTGCTTTAGTAATCTTCTGGATGCTTTTAATAGCAGATATTCGGGTCCTTATTTCTTTTAAAGTAGCCAATTATTATTTCATAATATTTTTTTCTTCAAACTTTTTTCTTATAATTTCTTCCAATTCATCATAATCAACTTTACAATGTAATGGTTTGAAAAGTTCTATCGCTTCCCTCAGTGTACTAATTTTATTTTCAAAATACAAATTAAGATAATATACAAACCTAATCCTTTCATTTTTCACTGGTAAAACATCTATTAATTCATCAATTGCTAAATATAACTTTTTAAGTATTGTATCTTCACTTAAATAATTTATTTCTGATGATGGTTTTGTAGTCATAATATATATTATTTAATTATTTTTGATTTAAATCGCTCTGTAAATTCTTTTAAAAACTTATCAAGTCGAGAAATTAAGTCATCATCTAAATCTTTTTTTAGAGCAATGTCTTTCAAAATATCACTGTGCATACTTTCCGCTTCTGAAAGTAATTCAATTTCATATGTCTTAATACTATCAACAGGTAATGAATCAAGATATCCTTTTGTAGCGGCATAAATAACAAGGACTTGTTTCTCCACTTCCATTGGAGAATATTGTTTCTGTTTCAGAATTTCAACTAATCTCTCCCCACGCCTAAGCTGTTGTAATGTTGCTTTATCTAAATCTGAACCAAATTTAGCAAATGCTTCTAACTCTCTGTATTGAGCTAAATCAAGACGCAAGGAACTTGCTATTTTTTTCATTGCTTTTATCTGTGCATTACCGCCAACCCTCGAAACAGAAATACCGACATTTATTGCAGGTCGTACGCCGGCATTGAATAAGTTAGATTCCAAATATATCTGTCCATCAGTGATAGAAATAACATTTGTAGGTATATATGCAGATACATCTCCTTCTTTAGTCTCAATTACAGGCAATGCAGTTAATGAACCTCCACCAAGTTCATCCGATAATTTCGATGCTCTCTCGAGAAGTCTTGAATGTAAATAAAATACATCACCCGGATATGCTTCTCTTCCCGGTGGTCTTCTGAGCAATAGCGAAATTTCTCTATAAGCTGCAGCATGTTTTGTCAAATCATCATAAATAACAAGTGCGTGTTTACCATTATCTCTATAATATTCACCCATAGTAGCTCCAGAATATGGAGCAATGAAAAGTAGAGGGGCAGGGTCTGAAGCCGTAGCTGAAATTACTGTTGTATATTCCATTGCATTAGCATCCTGCAGGTTCTTAACAACCTGAGCTACGGTTGAGCCTTTTTGTCCAATAGCAACATAAATACAATAAACATCTTTTCCCTTTTGATTTATAATTGTATCTATCGCAATTGCAGTTTTCCCTGTTTGTCTGTCACCAATAATCAATTCACGTTGCCCTCTTCCGATAGGAATCATTGAATCAATAGCTTTCAGACCAGTTTGTAAAGGTTCTTTAACAGGTTGTCTCTGAATCACACCAAGTGCTTTTCTTTCAATGGGTAGAAATTTATCCGTTTTTATATTTCCCTTTCCATCTAAAGGTAAACCAAGCGGATTTACAACTCTACCTAAAAGACTTTCTCCAACAGGTATTGATGCAATTCTCCCTGTTCTTCTAACCTGATCACCTTCCTTAACAAGATAAGATTCCCCGAATAAAATACAACCAACATTATCTTCTTCAAGGTTCATAGCAATTCCAAAAACTCCATGAGGAAATTCAATCAGCTCACTCGCCTTGCATTTTTCAACCCCAAAAATTCTTGCAACATCATCACCTACACTTAAAACTGTTCCTACTTCATATAAATCAACTTTTTTCTCGAAACCTGTAAGTTGTTTTAATAGTACAGCTGTAACTTCACCGGATTTTAATTCAGCCATAATTTACTCCTGATACTTAACATTAATTAAAGTATTTTCATTTAATTTAAGGGTCATCAATTCAAGTTGCCTCTTAACACTTCCATCAAGGACGCGGTCCTTCATCATAACTACTATTCCACCTATTAAATCATTATCTACATAAAAATCTGCAAATATTTTCTTATTGGTATACTTCTCGATTTCCCTGATTATGTAATTCTTTTCCTTTGTTTTCAATTCTATTGCAGAATAAATTTTAATTCTTAATATATTGTCTTTAATATCTTTAAGATTGAAAAATTCTAATATAATCCCTTTCAATAAATTTTCTCTGTTGTTCAGAATTAATATAGTTAAGAAATTGTATAAAACGCTGTTCAACCTCTTTTCAAATAATTCCTTAAAAACTTTAAGTTTTTTTTCTTTGGTAATAATAGGGCTTTTCAGAAACTGATTAAATTGATTATTTTCAATAATCAATTTCAAAAGATATTCCATTTGAGTTGATATACCTTGAAAGTCTTTTAGATTTTCAACAGCTCTAAAAAAAGAAACGGCATACCTTTTTGCAACTTTATCAACCATTAGAAATATTAATTTTTCGGTAATTTAGAAATAAACTCCTCAATAAGTTTTGAATGCTTTTTTTCATTCAAATTATTTTCAATAATTTTCTCTGCTGCTTTGACAGCAATAAAGATTATATCCTGTTTCAACTCCTCAATCATAGTTTCCCGTTGTAGTTCAATTTCCTCTTTAGCTTTCATAATAATTTTCTGAGATTCAAGATTAGCTTTACTGATAATTTCCTGTTTTACTCTCTCAGCAGCTTCTTTACTTTGTGAAATAATCTTCTTCGCCTGAATCTTAGCCTCCTCAATTATCTTATCATTTTCCTCTTTTATTTTTTCTGTTTCAGCTTTCAATTTTTCTGCATACTCAAGCGAATTTTTAATAGTAAGTTCCCTGTTATTCAATGCAGTAATTAAAGGTTTCCATGCTATTTTTCTCAAGAGGAATAACAATAATATAAAAATTATTATAGTCCATATAATCAGACCCGGATTTACGGAGAGTAAAGAAGGATTTTCATGTCCACCATCGGGACTAAAAAGAATAATCAACGAACTGATTATAAAAGATATCATAACCAATATTTAAAAGATTAACTTAACTTTTAACAGCTAATAAAATACAAACAACAAGTCCAAAAAGAGCCACACCTTCAATTAAAGCTGCTGCAATAATCATTGACATCCTAATGTCGCCTAAAACCTCGGGATTTCTACCGCTTGCTTCCATAGCAGCGGTAGCAATTTTTCCAATACCATAACCGGCACCAATAACAACCAATCCGGCGCCGATTCCTGCTGCAAAATAAGCTAATTCCATAATTAATTTTTCTCCTTTATTTTTTTTTATAAATAATGTTTGTTAATGTTCAGGATGAATTGCAATACTAATAAAGATACAAGATAACATCGTGAATATATATGCCTGTAGTATAGCAACAAGAATTTCTAATAAATTAATAAATAATGAAAAAGGAACTGCAATAATAATACCAGCAACATTCATAATAAAAATTAGCCCTATAAGTGATAAAACAATAATAGAACCTGCTGTAATATTCGCAAATAACCTCATTAACAATGCAAATGGCTTTGTGAAAAGTCCAATAAATTCAACAACAATCATAATCGGAATAATAAAAACAGGAATTCCTTTTGGGACTAAACTTCTGAAATAACCCAAAAATCCATTTTTCTTAATACCAGAAATCTGAACTGTAAAAAATGTTATGATGGCTAACCCGGAAGTAACATTAATATTTTTTGTTGGCTGAGCCATAAAAGGAATTAGTCCGAACAAGTTTGCAAATAATATAAAGAAAAATAATGTAAGGAAAAATGGTAGCATCTTCAAACCTTCATCACCCATATTAGGCCTAACGACTTCATCTCTAATAAAAATAATTATGGACTCAACAAAATTTCCTATTCCGTGAGGTACTTTATTGTGTGTATTAATATAGGCAGCCCTTCGCAATACAATTACAAGAATAATCGAAACTAAAACCATCATAAATAAACTCTTAGTTGGAGAAAAGTCTATACTTATGTTTCCAATCTTTACTGGCGGAAATTGGGGTAAATATAATTTCCCGAAGAAATAAAAATCCACATAATTATGGTCAACAACTTTTTCAATTATGTTAAAATCCTGATTTTCACCACTTTTAATATTTTTTTCAGTTCCTGCGGCAAGAAGATTAACTTTTGCTAAACTGAATGAAAGAATTAACAAAAAAATGTACCAAATATATTTATGTCTTATTTTCAATGATGAAATTTGTTTTAATGAATTTAGACAAATAACTTAATTCAAAAACTAAAGCGAATAAATAATAACCAAAAAATGAAAATATAAATGGAGCCAAAGGAAGTTTAAAAATTGCTAAAGATGAAAAAACAAAAATCAAAAGAAAAATTACCCTAATCACCATAGAGCCAAAAAATTCCAATAGAAACCGCTTGTTTTCTTTTCTTAATGTTTTTCTGATTATGAATATTCCAAAGAGCAAATTGAAAAAAATAATTATGAAATTTACACCTGAAGCAATTACATCATTAAAATTATTAACAACATTTAAAAGTATTAATAATAAAAATGTAGATACTATCCCTCCTAAAAAAATAATTGATAAAATTATATTAAAATTTCTATTACTCAAAAATTATTCTGTTTATCTTTACGGTTCTTTCTCTCTTCTGAAATTCTCTTAACGGTTAAATAAAAGTTATAAAATCCACCAACAAATCCTAATATTGTCAAGATTAAAGTGAATATAAATTTTGTGTTAAATTTATCATCTAACCAGAGTCCTAAAAATAAGAAAACCAAAATAATAACTACAAGTTCAATGCCAATACCAGAATATTTAAGCCAATCAGCATCATTTCTTAATAACGGGTTCTTAAAAAAATCTCTGTAATGATAACTTTTTTTCATTATATTAATAAAGTTAATCAATCAAAAATTTTTATTCAATTTACTAATTTAAAATAAATAAATTAGCCTTTTTGTAGTAGATTTTTTAAATGTTCTTAATGGATTCTTCTAATATCTGCCCCCAAATTTCGGAATTTTATATCAATATCTTCATATCCTCTATCTATATATACTGCACCATTAATTACTGATTCCCCTTCTGCTATGATACCGGCAATTAAATAAGAAAATCCCGCTCTCAAATCCGGAATATTAATTTCTGCTCCTTTTAATTTAGAAGGTCCTTTTATTACGGCACTATGATAATATTGCGAAGAAGCAAACCTGCAGGGTAAACCCCCAAGACAATTATTATATAGCTCAATTTCAGCTCCCATCTTTTTCAATTCTTCAACATATCCGAATCTTTTTTCATAAACAGTTTCATGAATTATACTTATACCGTTTGCCTGTGTCATAAGAATAGCAAACGGTTGTTGCCAATCTGTCATAAAACCGGGATGAACATTTGTCTCAATAGCTATGGGTTTTAATTTACATTTGTAATAAAATCTAATACCATTTTCAACAACCTGATATTCTGCTCCAACTCGTCGTATAGTATTTAAAAAAGTGATTAAATCATCCTGTACAGCATCTTCTATAATTATATCTCCTTTAGATGCTATAGCAGCACAAGCAAAAGAAGCGGCTTCATTTCTATCAGGTATTACCCTATGTGTAGCCCCATAAAGTTTTTTAACACCTTCAATAATAATTTTTCTGTCCGTGCTTATCTCGATAATCGCTCCCATTTTTTGTAAAAACTTAATCAAATCTATTATCTCAGGCTCAACAGCAGCATTCGAGATAATTGTCCTACCCTTTGCAAATATACTTGCTATGAGTATGTTTTCTGTTGCTCCAACACTTGGGAAATCAAGTTTTATATCAGCGCCTTTTAAACCATCTGCTTCAAATACATAATGAGTATCATTCATAGAAACATTGCAGCCCAGTTTTTTTAATCCTTCAATATGCAAATTCACTGGTCTGGAACCAATTCTACAACCACCCGGTATTGGAATTTCTGCTTTACCTAAACGATGTACTAAAGGACCTGCTAATAATATTGCAATCCTTGTTGAATTACCGAGTTCCTGATCTATAATACCATTTGAAATTTCTTTCGTTTGAATTTCAAGAGTCCCATTACCAATTTTTATCTTACTCCCTAAAAGAGAACAAATTTGAGTGGTTACCTGTAAATCCTTTATTTTATTTGGAGAATTATGAAAGATACATTTATCTTTGGTTAATAAAGAGGCAACAATTAACTTTGTAGCAGAATTCTTTGCTCCTGCAACTTTTATTACTCCTCTAAGTGGATTGCCTCCATTAATTATAAATTTTGTATTATTTGCAGTAGGTTCCATTAGCAGATTTATTCTTTAAATGCACCCATTGCACCAAATTTCTTTATTCTTAAATCAAGTAGTTTTTCCTTATCTAATTTACAAACATTGTCAAGTTCTTCTATTAAAACTGATTTTAAAATTTTTGCTGCTTCATCATGATTACGATGGGCACCTCCAACTGGTTCATCAATAATTCTATCTATAATTCCCAACTTTAAAAGGTCAGGAGCAGTTAACTTCAAAGCTTCTGCTGCCTGTTCTTTGTAATCCCAACTTCGCCAAAGGATTGACGAACAGGATTCCGGAGAAATAACAGAATACCAACAATAACGCATCATCAAAATTCTATCACCAATTCCAATACCTAAAGCACCACCAGAGGCTCCTTCTCCAATGATAGCAACAATAATAGGGGTTTTTAATTTAGACATTTCAAATAAATTTCTTGCAATCGCTTCTGCCTGTCCTCTTTCCTCAGCTTCAATTCCAGGAAATGCTCCTGGGGTATCGAGTAGAGTAATTACTGGTTTACCAAATTTTTCCGCTACTTTCATTAATCTCAATGCTTTCCTATAACCTTCCGGATTCATCATACCAAAATTGCGATATAGATTTGATTTGGTATCTCTTCCTTTTTGTTGCCCTATAATCATAACTGTCCTATCCCCAAGTCTTGCAAAACCACCAACAACAGCTTTATCATCAGCAAAACATCTATCCCCGTGAAGTTCAATAAAATTTTCGGTCATCCGATTTATATAATCAAGACTAAGTGGTCTTTGAGGGTGTCTTGCTAACTGAACAACTTGCCAAGGGGTAAGATTCTCAAATATATTTTTCCTCAATTCATTTACTTTGTTTTCAAGTTTAGCAATTTCTTCCGAAATGTCAAGGCTGTCTGACATTTTTTTCATCTCTTCAATTTTCTGCTCAAGTTCTAATAAAGGTTTTTCAAATTCTAATTGCATACTATTTATTTTTATTTCTTATAAATGAAAATATGGTTTTTAATATAATTTCAAAATCTAAAAGTAAACTTTGATTTTTGGCATAATATATAACATATTTATCAACTTCTTCCTGCGTTAAATTTTCATCTGCTTTTAATTGAATAATTCCTGTCAAACCTTTTTTCCCTAAATACTGATTATCACTCTTCTCATACCATAAAGGCATTCCAACAAAACTGTATTTACCCCAAAAAACATAAGGTAAAAGTAAAAATTTCGAAGTATATTTTGACCGTTTATTTTTAAAAACCTTTGAATATAAGTATATAAATGGATACACAAAAATCAAAAGTAAAAATGATAAAACAATATCGAATAATCTCTTTAAGAATATATTTAATTTATTATTAATATTATATTCAATTTCAATAAGATTCAAATCGTCTATCTTTGAACTAATTTTTGAAATCATCAAATCCATATCTGTTGGTACAAATTTAAATTGAACATTTTTTCCGCGGAACTTATTCATTAATCTCAATATATCTTTATTGGAAAAGAAATGACCAGAAAAAACAACAATATGTATATCGTATAAATTAATAATTTCTTCTAAATCGGAAATTGATTTATTCCTGCTTAAATTTGTAAAATATAAAATATCATAACGCCCTGCCAATTTTTCTTCCATATTCTGACTTAACTGCTTATCACCTACTACCAGTAAATTAATTTTCTTTAATAAAATATTTTTTTGTTTAATAAAATTATTAATTAACACAATTGCTCTCCAAGAGAGTAAAGTAAATATTGAAATTACTGTAGAAATAAGAATAACTATTCTTGAAAAAGCATATTCCTTGAAAAAATAAGTAATTGAAGAATTAATAAAGAAACCCGCTACTAATGCACTGAAAGTGTTCCGTAATGAATGTTTATATTTCTTTGCGTAAACACCAAACATTGCCAGTAAAAAAATCCATATCAGTACATATACAGTAATAATGAATAAATACTGGTCGGTCGGGAAAATGGAGAACCTTGCATAAACGGCAAAAACAAGTGAAGCAAAGATTAAAATTATATCTAAGAGTATAAACCCCATATACTTGATAATTCTTCTTAGATATGACATCAAAGACCTGACAAAAATTCCAAAACGTAAAATTAAATATGTTATTATATTTAAACCTTTTAAATTCTTTTTAACAAATATAGCCATAGCACCATAAAAATTATTAACATAAGAAAGTTTAGTTTTTCTGGTGCTTTCCCCTTTCAGATGAATAGTCGTAATCTCCGGATAATAATAAATCTTTTTACCTGTTTTCTTAATCCTATAACATAAATCAATATCTTCACCATACATAAAATAATCTTCATCAAAATAACCTACCTTATCAATTACATTTTTGGGAATAAACATAAATGCCCCACAAACAGAATCAACTTCATAAGTTACATTTTCATCCAAATAAGTCAGGTTATACTTACTTAAAATTTTACTTTTAGGAAACAGTTTAGATAATCCAAGAATTCTTGGAATAGCAACACTGAGAGTTGGGAAACTCCTTCTACATGCATGGTCGAGTTCACCATCTGCTTTTATTAATTTTGATGTAACAATACCAGTGTCTGGATGATTTTCAACAAAATCAATTAACTTTTGAAATGTGCCCTCTTCAAGAACCGTGTCCGGATTTAATATCAGAACATATTTGCTATTTATCTGTTTTAAAGCAATATTATTCGCCTTCGAGAAACCAATATTTTCTTTATTGACAATTAGTTTTACTTCGGGATATTTTTCCCTCACAAGATTCTGACTTCCATCTATTGAATTATTATCTACAACAATAATCTCAATATTTAAATTTGTGCTGTTAGATTTATAAATTGATGCTAAACAATTATCGAGTGCATCTTTTACATTGTAATTTACAATAATTATCGAAATATCGAACATATATAACTTCTTAAAATTAAAGAGTTTTAAACATTGACCTGAATTTTAATTTCCACACCATAATCATAGCTTCAAAGACAACTTTTTTAGACATCTTAGAAACACCAGCTCTTCTTTCAATAAAAAGTATAGGAATCTCTATAATTTTAAATCCTTTTTTAAAAAATTTGAATTTCATCTCTATTTGAAATGAATAGCCATTTGATTTTACATTATCAAGTTCAATTTGCTTTAATTTATCAACTCTATAACACATAAAACCAGCAGTTGTATCGTGAACCTTTAAACCAGTTACAATTCTTGTATATATATTAGCAAAATAACTTAACAATAATCTTCTTATTGGCCAATTTATTACGGATATACCATTAACATATCTTGAGCCCACAACTAAATCATATCCCTTTTCTATATTTTCTAAAAATTCAGGTAAATACTTAGGATCGTGAGAAAAATCAGCATCCATTTCAAATACAAAATCATAACCTTTGTTTATTGCAAATTTAAATCCTTCGACATAAGCGGTACCTAATCCAGATTTTTTTTCCCTTTTAATTAAATATACATTTTCATTTTTCATCTCCTCGACTATTGCAGAAGTCCCATCTGGTGAATTATCATCAACAACTAAAACATTAAACAAATAATTTGCATTTGTATTTTTTAAAATTTCATTTATAATTTTCTTAATATTTTCTGCTTCATTATATGTCGGTATTATAACTAAAACACTTTTCATTTTATTGCCCTTTCATCAAAAGAATAACAATAATTGTATTTAGCATAATTTTTAGATCCAGCGAAATACTCATATTTTCAATATAATAAAAATCATATTGCAATTTAATTCTCACATCATCTAAAGTAGAATCATATTTATGTTTAATTTGAGCCCAACCAGTTATACCAGGTTTGACACATAACCTTCTCTTATAATATGGTATTTCCTTATTAAGGTTCTCAACAAAAAAAGGTCTTTCTGGTCGGGGCCCTACAATACTCATATCATTTTTTAGAACATTTATAAATTGTGGAAATTCATCAAATCTTACTCTTCTTAAAATTCTACCTATTTTAGTAATTCTTGTATCATCTTTATCAGCCCAGCGAGGTCCCGTAGATTCAGAGCCAACATACATAGTCCTGAACTTAATAATTTTAAACATTTTACCATTTCTTCCAACTCGAATTTGAGTGTAAAAAACTGGACCTTTTGATGTTAATTTTATCATTACTGCTGTAAGAATAAATAATGGAATAGATAAAATCAAAATTGTTACAGACATTACTATATCTATTATCCTTTTAATTAATCTTATTCTAAAGGTCATTATCTCCGGCATAACATCAATCAAAGGTAAACCCCTTACTTGTTGTGATTTTGCCATACCACTAATGATGTCATATATATCAGGTATTATTTTCAGCCCTATATTCAAACCTGTTGTTCTATTTATTATTTCAAACATAACCTCACTTTTTGCAGGAGCGGATGAAACAATAATTTCCTGTATATTATTTTCTTGAATGATATTTTTTAATTCTGATAGTGAACCAAGTACAGGCTCATCGGTAGTTTCATCATCCATTGAAACAAATCCAATAAATTTGAATCCCTGTTCGGGATGTTTCATTATTAACTTTTTAAGACTGATAGACTTTTCATTAATTCCAATAATAATAGTATTCCTTAGACCAATACCCTTTCTTAAAAGATTTCTTTGCATTCCACGGATAAGCAATCTGCCAGATGAGATTAGGAAGATTAGTAATCCCCAATAAATGAATATTAAGAAACGAGATACTGCTCTGTCATCCCGAATTATATCATCAAGAAAAATTATAAAAAAAAGGATAAAGGTTCCAATAGTAATAGACTTGAATACAGAATATAATTCATCAAATCTTGATCTAAGAAACCAATATTGATACAAACCCGATATACTAAATATAATAAGCCAATAAAAATAAATTACAATTAAGGGTGGAAGAAAAGATGGTGATTTAATTAACATAAACCACCCTGACTCTATTCTTATATAAAAATAAATTAAATAGGTTAGTATTATTGCAATACTATCTGAAATCAGAAGTAATAATATTTGCTTTCTTTTGGACAAAATTTTTATTACATAATTTTATATCCTAAAGACTTTGCATCATTATA
The DNA here is from genome assembly GCA_013348845.1 of Candidatus Tepidiaquacella proteinivora. GTDB lineage: Bacteria > Bacteroidota > Ignavibacteria > Tepidaquicellales > Tepidaquicellaceae > Tepidaquicella > Tepidaquicella proteinivora. The sequence goes on from CP054675.1 coordinate 847,125, forward strand.
AAACATTTTTACAGTATCAAGTGATAATTCATTTAAATCTTTATTTAACAAAGGAAGTTTCTTTAATATATCATTAGTTATTGTTATTATATCGCAGCCACAATTTACCGCTTGAATTAAGTTTAATAACTCTCTTGAACTCGCCCAGAGTAATTCTGCATTTGAATTTTCTTTGATAATTTTTCTTGCCTCTATCATATATGGGACAGGGTCTCTTCCTGTATCTGCAATTCTACCAGCAAAAATTGAAATTATGGTTTTTGCTTTTTCATTTAATGCTGGCAGTATTTTCCTAACTTGTTCAACAGTAAGAACTGCAGTTATATTTAAAGATATTCCGTCTTCAGATAATCTCTTAATTAATTCAAATGATAATTCTCCACTTGTATTCGTGATCGGTATCTTGACAAAAACATTTTTTCCCCAAGAATTTAAAATCCTTGCTTCCTTTTCCATAGTATCAAAATCATCTGAAAAGACTTCAAACGAAATTGGTAAATCAGTTATACACTTCAATAACTCTTTAGCAAAATTAACATAATCAGAAACTCCATCCTTTTTCATAAGGGTGGGGTTTGTGGTAAAGCCTTTAATAAATCCCTCTTTATACAATCGCAACATCTCATTAATATTTGCACCATCAGCAAATATTTTAATATTAAGTTTTTCTAAAAATTCTTTATAGTTATTCATAAATAATTTAGAATTATTTTTATTGCTTCATTAATATTAACTGCAAAGAAGTCTGGATCATTTCCTTTCTCTAAATTAAATAATCCTGATTTGATAAAAATAGTTTTAAGTTTTGCATTTTTACCACATTTAATATCAGTATCTCTATCACCGATAAACCAGGATTCATTTTTATTTATATTATATTTCTTTACAGCATCTTCAACAAATAATGTGCCTGGTTTTCTACATTCACAGTTGATATTATATCCATCAACAATACCCTGAGGATGATGTAAGCAGTAATAGTATTCATTAATATTAACTCCATTGCTTTCCATAATTTCTCTAAATTTTTCACAAACAGAATTTAATTTTTCATAAGATATTTTGCCTTTTGCAAAATCAGGTTGATTTGAAATTACAAACAATAAAAAACCATTCTTTAATAATTCTTTTAGACTTTCATATACTCCATTTATAATTTCTATTTCTTCAATAGAATGAGGGGGTGTATATTCTTTAAATTCATTCCTGTAAATTAATTTATTTAAAACACCATCTCTATCTAAAAATACTGCTTTATTCATCTTAAAAAATAATTATTTTACTGATTCCCATTTCATATCATATTGTTGAATATCAGGATGTGATACTATTAAATGCCAAACAATAGCTTGGAATGCTTCTGTATGAGGTGTAATAGATTTCTCATTAACAGTAGGAATAATAACGCATGCATCTGCTTCACTATTTGTGAAACCACCATCTCTGCCTACAATTCCTATTACTTTTGCTTTAATTGTTTTAGCATATTTTATAGCTTCGACCAGATTTACACTAACTTTTTTTTCTAAATTTCCTCCCCCAACAGAAAGAATAAATAAACAATCTTTTTCATTAAAATTGCTAATTTTTAACCAGTCTACAAACACCGATTCCCATCCATTATCATTTATTCTGGCGGTTAACTCAGATACATTATCAACAGGTGTATATGATTCGATACCAGCGATTTTTCTAAAATCATTAACAGCATGAGATGCATTAGCAGCACTACCACCAACTCCAAGAATAAATAACCTCCCTTTCAAATTCTTCAGATCTTTAACTATCTTAATTACCTTTTCAATACTAGCTTTGTCTATTTTTTCAATAACTTTCTTAGCCTCATCAAAATATTTTTCTATAAAATTATTCATATTATGTGTGAATTTTATTTTTAAAAAGATTTAACATTTCCTCTAAACCTTTTTTAGAACCTATCTCATAAAACCTGCTATTCACCTCATAAGCTAATAATTCATCTTCCTTTAATAAATATTTATAAACTTCTTCTAAATCAAAATTCTTTTGATTTATAAAAGGATTAAAAGCATCTTTACTTAAAATACCTAAGCCATAATCAATATAATTCATTTCAGGTTTGTTTACAGATTTGTTATATTCAATTATTTTACCATTTCTGTATATTACATTACTTCTATCATACAAGTTATCATTTTTGAAAATAGTCATCAATCCTAATTTATTTTGCTTTTCATAAAAGGACGATATTTCTTTGAAATTAATATCAAGATATGAATCGCCATATATAACAAAAAAATTCTGATCCAGGTATTTTAATGCATTTAATATACATCCTCCGGTTCCTAAGGGAACAGGAAAATCATAAGAATAAAAGATTTCAAAATTTCTAAAAAATGAATTTTCACCTTTTATATATTCTTCAATCTTTTCTCCAAGAACACCTAAACAAAGCACTACTTTGTTAATTCCATTTTTTTTAAATATTTCAAATTGCCGATAAATAAATGGTTTTCCTGATATATCAATCAATGATTTAGGAATAGTATGAGTTATGGGGTATAACCTTGTTGCTTTTCCACCAGCAATAACACAAATCTGCTTGATCATAATTAATCACTAAAAATTTTTTTTGCACCTTCCTTCTCAAAGGTAAACCAAGTTGGTTTTAAATTTAATTTTTCCATAGCTTCAAGAAATCTGATTTTATTTTGCGGGCAATAAAACAATAAAAAACCACCCCCACCAGCACCTACGACTTTACCTCCAATAGCGCCATTTTTCAAAGCTACATCATAAATTTCATCTATTGAATCATCTGATATTTTATTAGATAAACCCTTCTTTACCTTCCAATGTTCATTCAGTAATTCTCCGAACTCATCAAGTTTTCCATTTTCAAATATTTTCTTAGTGTAAAAACCTATTTCCTTAATTCTGTGTAATCTCTCAATAATCTGTGCATCATTCTCCTTAACCTTTTCATTCTGTTCCTTTAATACATTACTTGCAAATCTGTTTTTATTAAGATAAAATAAAAAAAGATTATTTTGTAATTCCATCAAAGCACCATCACTTATATTAACAGGTTCTATATTTACTGTCCCATCCTTATTAAAATAGTATCCATTAAAACCTCCATAAGCAGCAACATATTGATCTTGTTTCCCTATTGGTTCTTTTAATATATCAATTTCAATATAACATGCTGTTTCTGCAAGTTTGCTTAATGATACATAATCTCTTTTATATGCAAATAATGCATTTAATAATGCAACCGTAAAAGTAGAAGATGTTCCTAATCCGCAATTTGATGGAACATCAGCCATTGAAACAAGTTCTATATGCTTGTTGATTGAAAAATACTTTAAAGCTTCTCTGAAAATATTATGCTCAATAGCCTCAATACTATCAACAATTTCGGTTTTTGAATATGAGAGTCTGATCGATGACTCAAACCTTTTATTAAGAAGAATATAAACGAATTTATTGATTGCAGTAGCCATAAGAAAACCACCAAATCGTGAATAATATGAAGCAAGATCCGTTCCTCCTCCTCCCAACGAAATTCTAACCGGTGCTCTCGATATAATCATTTTGTTTCTCCTTCGAAAAAAGATTTATTTCTTAATGCTTCTTGATAGATAGAATTTATTGAAATTTCTATAGCTTTTTTTGAGTCATATTTATTTTTCCAACCAAGATTGCGAATTTTTTTTGAATTCAACCTCACTATTGGCACATCTCCTTTCCATCCTCTATCACCACCAGTGAATATATATTCAACATTAATTAAATTTGTAATATTCACTGCTATATCGGCTATTTCTTTGACGGTAATATAATCTTCAGTTGCAACGTTGAAATAATTATAGCCTTTCAGATAATTTAATTCTATTAATCTCATAGCAGAAATTACATCATCTACATATATGTAAGATTTACTTTGTGAACCATTACCTAAAATTTCAAGTTTTGTGTTATCTCTTAATAATTTTTTAACGAAATCATAACCTACACCATGTGTTTGATTAGGCCCAACAACATTAGCAAATCTAAAAACTGATGCATTAAAATCAAACATATGACAGTATGAACAAATCAAAGATTCACATGCAAGTTTGCTTGCGCCATACGTCGATATTGGTAACATTGGGGAATAATCTTCATCAGTTTCCTTATAACCTGTATCACCATAAACACCACTTCCAGAAGCGTAAAGAATATTCCTGATTGAATTAATTCTCATTGCTTCAACAACATTATTAGTTAAATATGTTCCTTCCCAAAAATCAATGTCCGGTTGTTGCATTGCTTTTGCAATATCAGGATTAGAAGCAAAATGATAAATAACATCAAAACCTTTCATAGCTTCAGATAATTTTTCAAAATCTTTAACATCTGCTCTGACAATATCAAGATTTTTATTATTTTCAACCTCCCTTAAATGGAACATTTTACCTGATGAAAAATTATCATAAATTCTGACAAGATTATCATTTTTTAATAACTCCTTAACCAAATGACTACCTATAAAACCAGCCCCACCTACAATAAAGTATTTCTTCATATTAAAAAATTCTCCTTTTAGCAAAATACATAAAAGTTTGAAGCCTTTTCCTTAAAAAGAATGGAGCAAATGAATAAATGTATTGTAAAGTATTAACAAACCGAGCTTTACGATAATTCGGGTAACAATCTTTATATTCCCTTATTAATTTAATAATAGCTTTCGATTGTGCCCTTTGATATATAAATGATTTATTTTGGCCTGCGGACATATAACATGTAAAATATTCCTGAAAATTATATAATTTACCAATCAACCCAATTCGCAAGAAAAAATCCCAATCTTCAGCAAAATGACAATCTTTATACAAACCAATTTTTACAGCTGACTCTTTTCTAAACATAACAGTAGGATGTGTAAAAGGGCATGCAAAAAGTATATTTGCTCTAATTTCTTCATCACTTTCTTTCCTTAAAAATTTAAAAACTGCTTCACCTTTTGAATTTACCAAAATTATTCCCCCTCCACAAATCACATAATCCTTTTTGGTATCAAGAAACTCAACTTGATATTTTAACTTATCCTCAAAAATCCAGTAATCATCATCATCAAGTCTTGCTATATATTTACCTTTTGAAACATTTATGCCAAAATTCAGATATTTACTAATACCAGGTCTATCATCTACCGGAATCCTATAGTAATGAATTCTTGAATCCATTTTTTCATAATTTCTCATTAACTCTTCAGTAGAATCCACGGAAACATCATCCACAACAATCAACTCCCAATCTTTAAATGATTGATTTAGTACACTTTTAACAGCTCTATCCAACATCTGAGCTCTATTGCAAGTAGGTAAAACTATACTAACTGTTGGGTCAATCATAAATATATTTAAAGTAAAAAATAATAAACATTAATATATTAATAATCAAAAAAAATTACAATTTACTAAATTAAAACATTAAAATCTTATAGAATGACTTTACATAATAGTTTTTTCTCCTGAAAACCCATTAATTTACTTCCTGAAATATCAAACTATATAATATCAAATAGTATTTAATAAAATGATAATGTTTATAAATTTAATGAATTGTTTAAGATAAACATATTTTATAAATTGCATATTTTAATAGATTATATGCGACTATCAAAGTTCTTCATCCCGACTCTAAAAGAAAATCCTTCCGATGCTTTTTTCCCATCTCACATTTTGATGATTAGAGCTGGAATGATAAAGCAATTAACGGCAGGGGTTTATTCTTATTTACCGCTTGGGTTAATTGTTTTCAGAAAAATAGAAAAAATAATACGCGAGGAGATGAATGCCATTGGTTGTAATGAATTCTTATTACCTGCTCTGTCTCCTAATGAATTATGGGAACAAACCGGAAGGTTAGATGCGTTCGGGGATATAATATTCAGAATTAAAAATAGAGATTTAATTCTTGCTCCTACACATGAAGAGGTTTTTGCAACAATTGCGAAGCCAAATTTAGTTTCTTACAAGGATTTACCTCAAATGTGGTATCAAATACAAACCAAATTTAGAAATGAGGCAAGACCAAAATCCGGGGTTTTAAGAGCAAGACAATTTACAATGAAAGATGCATATTCATTTGACTTAGACTACAACGGTTTAGATGTTTCATATAAATTGCAGGAACAAGCATATAGAAAAATTTTTACAAGGTGTGGTTTAAAATTTTTCTCAGTAGAAGCCGCAAGTGGAACTATGGGTGGAAATGAATCAATGGAATTTATGGTAGAATCTGATGCTGGGGAAGACATTGTAGCGATAAGTGAAGATGGGACTTATGCATCAAATATAGAAGTCGCAACTGCATATCCTGAAATAGTTGAGCGAAAGAATACTAATTTACCTTATGAAAAATTTCATACTCCTAATGTTAAATCTATTGCAGAATTAGCAGACTTTTTAAAAATAAAGGATAAAAGCCGGCTGGCAAAATCAAGGGTATTTGTTATAGATAAGCAGAAAGAAAATCAGGAAAATGAGTATATATTAACTCTTGTATGCGGTGATGATGAAGTCAATGAATCAAAATTGGAGGCTATTTTAGGGACAAAAATAAGGCAAGGACATCCGGACGAACTCATAGAAATAACCGGTGCAGATGCTGGTTCCATTGGACCGATAGGTTTAAAAAGTAAAAATATAAAGATTATTGCCGATTTAAAACTAAAAGATTCCGACGAACTAATAAGTGGAGCAAATATTAATGATTATCACATTAAAAATATTGATTTAAAGAGAGATGTAAAAGATATAATTTACAAAGATATAAGAGTAGTAAAAGAAAATGATTTAACTCTAAAAACAAAATCCAGAATTCGTATATCTAAAGCAATTGAAGTTGGTCATATATTTAAATTAGGTACAAAATATTCAGAATCATTAGGGGTAAAATACTTAGATAAAGACGGAAAAGAACAACTAATTGTAATGGGTAGTTATGGTATAGGGCTTGAAAGAATTGCAGCTGCATTTATTGAACAAAATAATGATGATAAAGGAATTATCTGGGAAGGAGAAATAGCCCCATTCAAAGTACATCTCATCAGCCTGGAACAGGGAATAATTTCAGAGACAAGCGACTTAATATATAATAATTTGAAAGAAAAAAATATTGATGTATTATACGATGATAGAAAAGATGTTAGAGCAGGTTTTAAATTTAATGATGCTGATTTAATAGGAATTCCTTTACAAATTATAGTTGGGGAAAAATTCCTCAAAGATAAAAAAATCGAGATAAAAATAAGAAGAACGAATGAAAGGATTCTCGTTAATTATGATGATTTGATAAACAAGATTGTTGAATTAATAAGATGAAACCAGGTTTTAGTTTAGATAAAATTGGCAGGAAATTTATTCTTGCTTCAATTTCTGAAAGAAGAATCAAATTATTATCTCAACTTCCTTTTAAATTTATCTCAGTAAACAGTAAAGTAAAAGAAGAAGAACCCAAATATCACAATCCGATTAAAATTGTCAAATTTAATGCTGCATTGAAGTGTAATTCTGTTGCAAAGAAATTCAAAAATGCTATTGTTATAGGCGCAGACACAATAGTTTATATTAATAATGAGATTTTGCATAAACCAAATTCTCACAAAGAAGCATATACATTCTTAAAAAAACTTAGCGGGAAAAAACATATAGTATATACAGGAATTCACCTCATTGACACAAAAACCGGGAAAGAAATTTCTGATTATGAAAAAACCTCCGTTTATTTCAGAGAATTAAAAGATTATGAAATAAAGTTTTACATTTCGAAATATAACCCTTTTGATAAAGCGGGTGGATATGGTATTCAAGATGATTTCGGATGCATATTTATTAAAAAAATACATGGAGATTTTTATAATGTCGTAGGTTTACCACTTGCAAAATTATATATGAACATATTGAAATTATGCGAACTAAATAATGTTTAAGAAATATAAAAGGAAGATATTAATTTCTGTAGCTTTCGGTGGAATTGTTTTTCTTTTGATAAGCATATATGCAGATTTTAGCAAATTAACTGAAGCCTTTAAGAATTTTAATTGGTGGTATTTCCCGCTAATCTTATTATTATCTCTTGCGAATTATTTTGTAAGATTTTTTAAATGGCAAATTTACTTAAAATCTCTTAACATTAAATTAGCAGTTAAACGAAGTTTAATTATCTTCTTTGCCTCTTTTGTTATGAGTGTTACCCCAGGGAAAATGGGTGAAATCATAAAATCATATTTATTAAAAGAAGAAATTGGAACACCAGTTTCAGTATCTTTACCTATCGTATTAGCAGAAAGACTTACAGACTTTATTTCAATTGTTTTACTGTCGATAATAGGTGCATATGTCTTCAATTATGGTCATAATATAATTCTTACTGTAGGAATATTTTTTATTCTTCTAACAATCCTTATAAGTTTTAGAAAACCATCAATTGGAATAATTAATTTTTCCAGAAAAGTTCCATTAATTAAAAAACATACTGAAAAATTGTTAGCATCTTATGAAAGCATCAACAGGTTAGTAAAACCTAAATTAATGATAATTTCTGTTTTCTTAAGCGGAGTTGCATGGTTTTCAGAATGCTTAGGATTATACATTGTATTGAAATTATTCTTGATTAATTCTGATATTCAAGTGAACATTTTAATCGCTACTTTTATTTACGGATTCTCTACACTCATTGGAGCTCTTGCAATGCTACCGGGAGGATTAGGAGCAACAGAAGCAATGATTACCGGATTATTAATTTCTTTAAAAATACCCAAAAACATCTCTGCAGCGTCAACTATAATAATCAGAGTTGCCACATTATGGTTCGCTGTTCTTTTAGGAATTGTTGCTGTGTTAATTTTTGAAAAAACTTCAAGTATAAAAAGCATAGAAAACCTTGATGAGAAATTAAGTAATATAACTTGAAGAAATAAATAATATCTTTTATTTTATTCTATGTTCTTTAGTGACCTATTTTAAAAAAGAAGTTCAAAAAAATACAATTATGTCCAAAATTGAAGTTATCAAATTCGGTACCGATGGCTGGAGAGCAATTATCGGAGAAAATTATACTTTCGAAAATGTTAAGAGGCTCTCATTAGCAACAGCCCGACACTTTAGAAACCACCCGAAAATCAATAATGGAATAGTTATTGGCTACGATACAAGATTTCTTTCAAAAGAATTCGCACATTGTTCTGCAGAAGTATTTGCTAATGAAGGAATAAAAGTATTCTTAACAGATAGTTTTGTAACTACACCAACAATATCTTTAATGACCCGCGACTTAAACCTTGCTTTTGGAGTAGTAATTACAGCATCTCATAACCCATATAAGTATAACGGTTATAAATTAAAAGATGAATTCGGGGGATCAATGGGTAACGAAGAACTAAAGAAAATTGAAGAGCAATTAAAAGATATTAACGAGGTTACACTCAACAGAAATATAGATGAACTATTAAAACTCGGTATTATAAATTATATCAATGGGAGAGAATTCTACATTAACAATTTAAAGAAAAAAATAGATTTTAAATTAATATCAGATTTAAATAAAAAAGTTATTTATGATCCCATGTTTGGTGCTGGTCAGGGAATATTAAAAGAATTGGTAAACGCAGAAGAGATACATTCTGAAATAAATCCATATTTCTCTGGAGGTGGACCAGAACCTGTGGAAAGAAATCTATCTGAAATTCTAAATAAAGTCAGAGAACAAAATTTTGATATTGGTATTATTACCGATGGCGATGCTGATAGAATAGCAATAATTGATGAAAAGGGACAATTTCTAAATGCACAAAAAACTTTTGCTTTATTGTTACTATATTTGCACAGATATAAAAAATACGATGGAAAAGTTGTTAGAGGTTATTCAACAAGTGAAATAATTGAAAAATATTGCGATAAATATAATCTGAAATTAGAAACAGTCCCTATCGGTTTCAAATACATTTCAAAAATTATGATAACAGAAGATGTATTAATTGGAGCAGAAGAAAGCGGAGGGATAGGAATAAAGGGTCATCTACCTGAAAGAGACGGAATTTATAACGGATTACTGTTTTTAGAGATGATTTCCAAGACTAATAAAACAATTTCTGAACTAATTAATGAACTTGAAGTTGAATTTGGGAAGTATTATTATAATCGTAAAGATGTTCACACTACTGAAGATAAGAAATTGAAAACTTTACAAATTTGTAGTAACTTAACAATTGGAAAAAGTATAGGTGGAAAACAAATTTTAAAAATTGATAATCTTGACGGATTTAAATTTACTTTTTCAAATGGATGGATTATTATAAGACCATCTGGGACTGAACCACTTTTAAGATTCTATTGTGAAACTAAAGAGAAAGATGAAACCCTTGAAGTTTTAAATCAAACAATAAAACAACTTAATTTATTATAAGTTTATGAGAAACATAAAATTTAAAATAGTACTTTATTTTATCATATTTTTATTATTCAACACATCTTATTCGCAAATCATAGATGAAAGCAAGTTAGATTACAGTACTTATCAGAAGAAAAAAACAGAAACATCACAATTCAGAATAAATGCTGATTTACCCGAAATTTTCCAGCAAATTGTGGGAACTCCATATGAAAATCCAAATATTCCTATAGAAGATGCCATTGATATTGAAAAATATATTGTTGGACCAGGAGATTTATTTCTGTTAGGAATATATGGATATACAAATCAGCAAATACAACTTTATGTAAATCCTGAAGGTTCCATAATTATACCGTATGTAGGTGAAGTATATTTATATGGATTATCTTTAAAGAAAGCAAAAGAAATTGTGATTGAAAAAGTTAAGAAGAGGTATTATTCAAGTGAAGTGAGTTTAAATTTATTAACCCCAAGAACATTTCTGGTAAGTCTGACAGGTTTAGTACAAGGAAAATTCCGAGCTACTCCATTAACAAGAGTTTCAGAAATAATCAGGTATATTGTATTTGATACTTTAAATGTTGCAAAGACATACTATGAAAATATGATGAAACAATCCAAAGAACCGAATCTCCTCAGGACAACAATGTCAATGAGGAATATAACCCTCCATAGAAAAGATAGTACAGTCTTAAAAGTAGATTTATATAAGTATTTTATGACTAATGATGATAAATATAATCCATATCTGTTAGAAGGAGATTTAATTAGAGTGCCATATACTTTACTTGAAAAAAATTATGTTTCAGTAACAGGAGCGGTACAGTTAGGTGGCGCTTATGAATATAATGAAGATGATGATCTGGAAACCGTCATTGGTTTGGGAAGAGGTCTTGATGTATATGCGAATCCCGATAGTATTATTTTATATCGACCTTATAAATATAAACCCGGCTTTGAACTAATCAATCTCTCTTACGAAAGGGATAGACATTATCCAATAAAAGTTAATGACAGAGTATTTGTTAAGTTTAAACCTGAATATTACAAGATGGCTACAGTACTTATTTTAGGAGAAATTAAAATGCCCGGATATTATCCGATATCTTATAAAAACTCCCGTTTATTAGATGTTATTGAAATGGCAGGTGGTTTAACGGAAAATGCATATCTCCCTTTAAGTATTGTATTTAGATATTGGGATGCAGAATATTTACAGAAAGACACAATGGAAATAGTGATAAATCAAAGAGCAAATGATGTTATTATTTCAGAAAATGATAGGAAAAATTTTGAAATAGATGTTCTATCCAGACGAAATAGAGTAGTAGTTGACTTTCAAAGATTAATTGAAGAGGGTGATCAATCTCAAAATATTCTTCTTGAAGACAAGGATATCATCTATATAAATGATAATAAAAATATTGTATATGTTTACGGACAAGTTAATAGTGAAGGATATGTTCCTTATGTTGAAGGAAAATCTTATGAATATTACATAGAAAAAGCCGGAGGTTATGGACTTGCCGCTGACGAATCAAATACAAGAATTATTAGATTTAATACAAGAGGTTGGTACAAAGCAAAGGACACGGAGGTCAAAAACGGAGATTTTATTTATGTACCGAAAATTGAAAAGAAAGAATTTAAAGAAATTGTTACTGTAATTTCCCAAATAGCTGGTGTCATTATTGGTATCATAACAACATATATTCTAATTAGAAATACAACAAAGTAAATTAAAGATTTAGTTATAAAAATAGGTTCTTCAAACTAATATTATTTAAATAACTACCCGCACTACTAAGTATAAATAATAAAATTAAAGATATGTGTTCCAGATTTGAAAATAAAGAAACAGGGTTATCAATCTTCGAAAAATTAAATAAAAATCATACAGGTAAATTCATTTTAGATGAATCTCTTCCCGAACTAAAATCTATCAACATTGCCCCCACTGATAATATATTAATCCTTAAAAAAAACGAAGAAAAAATAAAAATTACTTCCGCTGTCTGGGGAATTAAGTTTCAAAGCAAGAAAAATAAGCCACTGATATTTAATTCAAGAATTGAAACTGTAAAAGAAAAAGAACATTGGCAAGTACTTTTTAAAAATAACAGATGTTTAATACCCGCTACTGGCTTTTATGAATGGATATTTAATATAAATAAAAAATCACCATACAAGATAAGATTGACTAAAAAGAATTTATTCTTTATTGCAGGGCTTGGCATTGAATTAAATAATATTTTCTGCGTATCACTGATAACTACTGAAGCAAATTCATTTATGGTAAATATACACCATAGAATGCCATCAGTTTTATTTGCTAATGATGTAGTCAATTTTCTTGATTCAGATTATGAAAATGCAATAAATATGATTTCCCCACTAAACGATAATGTAGAGATGGAAATATCCCCTGCTTTTGACTTAATGAAAAAGAAAAAAGATTAATTCTTTTTTGGTATTGCATAATTCAATATATTTATTGATAATTGTATATAAGTAAAACACAGAATATGAATATTGGAAAAGTAATAATAATATCAATTTCAATTTTCTTAATAATATCTACAAATCTTTACCCCCAGGGAAGTGGTAATAAATATGCCGGTGAATTTCTTGCTATTGGAGTAGGAGGAAGACCTTTAGGTATGGGAGGTGCTTATGTTGCTATTGTAAACGATGTTACCGCAGGGTACTGGAATCCAGCATCTTTGTCAAAGATAAATTATCCACAATTTTCTTTAATGCATGACGAAAGATATGGAAATCTTGTAAATTATGATTATGGAGCATTCGGAATTCCATTCGGGAAAGATGCTTCTTTGGGATTTAGTATAATAAGAATGGGAATTGACGATATAGCAGATACAAGAAATGCTCTTATAGATTTAAATGGAAATGGAATACTTGATCCTGGTGAAAGACTTGACCCGGATAAAATAACAAAATTCAGCACGACCGATTATGCGTTCTTCTTATCTTACTCGAAAAGACATAATGAAAAATTTTCCTATGGAGCCAATCTGAAGGTATTAAGAAGAAATATTGCGGAAGAATCTGCATGGGGAATTGGTTTTGATGTAGGCGTTTCCTATGAAATTACTAAAAGATTTTTAGTCGGAGCAAATGTGATGGATATTACTTCTACTTACCTTTCTTGGTCAACTGGTAAAAAAGAAGTTATTACCCCCACTGCAAAAATTGGAACTGCATATATGCTTGATTTCTTCAATGGAATAATTACACCTGCTGTTGATTTTGATATTAGATTTGAAAACAGGAAATCCGCCTCTAATTTTAATTTGGGTCCTGTTTCTTTTGATCTTCACGCCGGATTAGAATATACATTTAAAGATTTATTTAGTGTCAGAGCTGGTTATAATGAGATTGGAAATTTAACTTTAGGTGCCGGGATTAAATTACCTAAAATTAACATTGATTATTCTTTCCAAAAATTTAATGGCGACGAGGATTTAGGTAATACCCATCGTATTTCCCTCATTTTTACTCTGGATGATGAGAAATTTGTAAGGAAGTAGGATTTAAGATTAAATAAAATCTCCAAATTTAGTTGGCTCTAATTCTGAAAGAGCGAGTTTACCTTGTTCTTCATTTGGTGGTACACCATGCCATTTATAATCATTCTCCATAAATGAAACTCCTTTTCCCATTTTAGTTTTAGCAATAATTACAGTTGGTTTATCATTTACAGATTTACAATAATCTATAGCATTAATTATCTCACCAATATTATTGCCATTTATTGTAATCGGTTGCCATCCAAAAGAAATAAACTTATCTTCAAGAGGCTCGATATTCATAACATTATTTACATAATTATCAATCTGACAATTATTATAGTCAACAATCATAGTCAAATTAGAAACCTTATGATGAGATGCAGTCATTATTGCTTCCCAAATTTGCCCTTCTTGTAGCTCCCCATCTCCATTTATACAATACACTCTGTTATTCTTTTTATCAAGCCGTAACCCGAGCGCAGTTCCAACTGCAATAGATAAACCCTGACCTAAAGAGCCTGAAGCAATTTCTACCCCGGGAACTCCATGAGTCTTAAATGGAGCAGGATGTCCCTGAAGCCTACCATTAATCTTTCGTAATGTTTTCAATTCTTCTAAAGGGAAATACCCTCTCCTTGCTAAAGTTGCATACCATACCGGTGCAATATGCCCTATTGAAACAAAAATATAATCTCTATCTTCGGAATATGGATTTTCATTATCAATATTAGCTTTATTAAAATATAAGGTTGTAAATATATCAGCCATTCCTAAAGGACCACCAGAATGTCCTGATTTTGATATTAATAACATATTAATTATATCACGACGAATTTGACGAGACATTTCTTCTAATTCATCAATATTATTAATTAAAGGATTTTTAGCCATAATTCTTTATTTTGTTTTCTTGAAATAAATAATCAATGGTTCAATATGTTTTGTAAGAATCACCAATGATATTAAACAAGAAAACATAATAAAGAATTCCATATACCCACTATTTAGCGTATAATTATAATTTAAAACAACTAATTCATCTCGAAATATAATTGGAAACACTGGTAATAAAACAGTAGCAATCGTGCTCCCAATATGAACATTCCTTTTAATAAGATATGAGATAAAATAAATAATTAACCAAATGAAAACGAATAAAATATTAAAAGCTGAATAAATTCCGGCCGATGTTGATAAACCTCTACCCCCTTTAAATTTCAACCATATAGAAAAATTATGACCCAACACTAAAAAAATCAAAGGTGCAATATTAATCATCATTGAAAATTTTAATCCATAAAGCAGCAATAAAGATGGTAATAGCCCTTTCAAAAAATCAAGTAAAAAAACTAAAAATCCGGTTAACTTTGATTTAGTCACATCATAAGCATTCATAGCTCCTGAATTTCCTGAACCTGCTTCTACTATATTGATATTATACTTCTTTTTAATAACAATATAAGCAAATGGAATAGAACCAATCAAATAAAAAATAACACATATTAGAAAATAATTTATCCAGAATAAAAACATATTATATTATTGGTCTTGCTACCATTAATCCAGAACAATTCTTAATTGAGAGCATATAATCCTTAATTCCCCTTGTAGAAATTACTACCTTTTTAAATTTCTGTGATGCATGAATAATTTTTACATCTTCATCAATTAATATAAATCCTGTATGAGAAACATCCAAACCTTCAATATTAGTTGTTAACGCGAATATATCCCCATTAGCAAGTTTATCAAAATATTTTTCAATTTCATTAAGTTTTATATAAAACTTTTCTCTTTGCGTAATTTTCTCTTCAACATCTTTCATTTCATACAGCAATTTTTTGTTCTTATTTAGTTGTTTATAATAGGATGGATGTTCTGTCATAAAATTTATTACTTTATCATAATTACTACCCCCTAATTCTTTTACCAAATCTATTACTACCCCTTTTTGAGAATTATCATAAATCCAATCAGAAAAATAATGTAATCTTGATGTAAATCCATTTATAATTCCACTTCTGTACCTTATCAATTTAAGTTCTTCCAGAAAATTCTCTATGGTTAGTTTATTATTTTTAATTAATCTTCCGAATGTTAAAACATTTTCAACAAATGTAACACAATCAAAACCACTTATTTTGAGGATAAGTTCTTCTCTATCATCAAATATATCTAATGTACCAGATTCATACTTTGTACCGAGAAATGTTTTTGCCACCTCAATTAGCAGATCCCCTAAGCTTTCAGGAAACTGCATATTATTGAATTCTTCTATTTTATTTTTAATCAATTCTAACTCATCTTCAAAAATATAAAGAGAAGAATAATTTTTCCTTTTATATCCCCCGGGTAAATACTTATCAAAAAAAATCACATAAGAAAATAATAATCCAAACTTTAGAAATTCTCTTCTATCCATAATTAAAAACCAGGTTCTTGAACTTCCGGAACTTCTATAATAGGTTGCGGAATTGCATTAGTAAAACAGGTATGTTCAGCGATATATTCAAGTTCAAAGCTTGTTGTTGGTCCATTCCTTTGTTTACCAATTATAATTAATGCCTTTCTTTTCTCCTTTTCATATTCAGGATCATCCTCATCAGTCTTTCTCAATAAAAATGGTCTATGTACAAAAATTACCACATCAGCATCCTGTTCTATTGCCCCTGATTCTCTTAAATCAGCAAGTTGAGGACCTTTATCTTTGCTACCCCTTGTTTCAACACCTCTATTTAACTGCGCACATGCAACAACCGGGATATCTAAATCTTTAGCAAGTGCTTTCAAATTTCGCGATACATAAGCAACTTCTAAATCTCTTCTTTCGGGATTTTCCTGTCCTTTAACTAATTGTAAATAATCAACCATGATCATATCAACATTATAATCATATTTTAATCTTCTTGCCTTTGCTCTTAGTTCCAGAATAGATAAATCACTTGAATCATCAATTAGAATATTTGTTCTCAAATTTGGGAAATATTTTGCAACTCTAGTCCATTCTTCATCAGTTAACTTTCCAATTTTCAAATTCCTTGCATCTACTCTTGCCTCAGCAGCAATTAACCTAATCATAAGTTCCTTATATGTCATTTCAAGTGAAAATATTGCTACAGTTTTATTATGTTGAACAGCAGCATGTCTTGCAATATTCAGAATCAAAGCAGTCTTACCATGTGATGGTCTTCCTGCAATAACAATAAATTCTGATTTCTGAAATCCTGATGTATGTTCATCTAACAAAGTAAAGCCAGTCGGAACTCCTGTAATAATATTCTTATCTTTTCTTCTCTTAAATAACTCCTCATAAAAAGTCTCAATTTCTTCTTTAACATTAATAACTTTCTTTTTGGAAAGTGATTCTGAAATATTGAGTAAATTCTGTTCTGCAGTATTTAATAAATTAAAAGTATTAACAGATGGATCAAGAGACTTTTCTATAATTTCAGATGATACATGAATCAATCCCCTCAGAATATATTTTTCCAGAATTATGCGCGCATGTTGCATATAATTAGCAGAAGTAGTAACATAGGAAGCTAATTCTCCAATATAATCAACGGAACCAACCTCTTCAAGTTTTCCCATTTTTTTAAGCTCTTCCGCTAAAGTGTGAATATCAATAGGTTCACCACGGCTATTCAGATTTAAAATAGCACGAAATATTTCACTATGAGCCTTTTTATAGAAATGTTTATAATCAATAATTTGAATTATATCATTCAATATTAAATTATCAATCAGTACTGAGCCGATTAATTCCTTTTCAATATCAACACAATTAGGCGGTAGTGCTTTGTCATATAATTTTAAATCTGATTCTTCATTCAATATCAGCTCATCAATTTTTTGCCTTTTGTTTCTTAGCTTTCCCATAGGTTAATTTTTATTTCGTTTATATTCGTCATATAATGCCTTAAACATTTTTAAATCTTCCCAGGTTGGTTTCTTCCAATGAGGATTTCTTAACAATGCTGCTGGGTGAAATGTTACAATCATTCTTATTACCTTACCAGAAATATTATAATTGAAAATCCGTTCTCTAAGTTTACCTAAAGGTTCTTTAGTTTTTAAAATTGTTTGAGCAGCAAAGGAACCTAATGCAAGGATAAATTCCGGATTAATTAGTTTTAACTGCTTCATAAGATATGGTTCACACATTTTAATCTCTTCCGGAAGTGGGTTTCTGTTACCAGGTGGTCTGCATTTTAATATATTACAAATAAAAACATCTTCTCTATTCAAGTTTATCGAATTTAACATCTTAGTCAATAACATACCAGCCCTACCAACAAAAGGCTGTCCCTGTAAATCTTCTTCCGAACCTGGTGCTTCTCCGATTATAACAATATCTGATTTATGATTTCCTGAACCAAAGACAAAATTTGTTCTTGTTTTATGCAGATTACATTTAGTACAATACTTTATACTTTCATTTAAGTCTATCAACGTTCCGGATTTTTCCCATTCTTCTGCAAATAAATTCTCTTCTTCTATTATATTAATTGTTTTATAACTTTCTTCTTTATCTTTAGTAATAATATTTCCCTTATCCTCTTCATTGATAAAATACTGTTTACTTTTTTCTAACTCTAAAGGCAATTTTATTCTATCCTTATAAAATTTTAGATAATTTATACTCTTTTCTAATATATCTGTTATCATTGAAAATGTATTTATTAATCATTTTCAAGATAATAATCCAATATGATATTCCCAACTTCATACTTTGTCATCTTAGAAAGTCTTCTAACCTTATTGTTATCAATGAGAGTAACAACATTAGTTTCAGATTCAAAACCTGCACCTTCTTCTAATGGATTATTTAAAATTATTAAGTCCAAATTTTTTTCTTTTAACTTTTTCTTTGCATTTTCAATCCCATTTTCTGTTTCAAGAGCGAATCCATAAAGTTTATAATCTTTTTTCTTTTCTCCCAAAAATTTCAATATATCTATATTCTTTATCAGTTCTAACTTTAAATGATCAAGTTTTTCTTTCTTTAATTTACCTTTATAAACACTTTTAGGTTTAAAATCACTAACAGCAGCTGCCATTATTATCAAATCAAAATTATTGTAAATCTTTTTTACTTCTTTAAACATATCCTCTGTTGTCTCAATATCAATCCTTTTGACATTACCTGTTTCCTTTAATGTTACTGGTCCAGTAATTAAGGTTACATCCGCTCCTCTATCATATGCTGCCCTTGCAAGTTCAAATCCCATTTTACCTGAGGAATAATTTGTGATGTATCTTACCTTATCAATAGGCTCTCTTGTAGGTCCAGCAGTAATCAAAATTTTTTTCCCTTTTAAATCAATTCTTCTATTAATAAATGAATTTACATAGGAAAATATTTCTTCTGGTTCAGGCATTTTCCCAATACCATATATTCCACTTGCAAGTTCTCCATAAATCGGGTAAATGATTTTATACCCAGCAGATTCGAGATTCTTTATATTTCTCTGAACTATTGTATTCCTGTACATATCCTCATCCATTGAAGGTACTAAAATAACGGGACATCTCGAAGCGAAAATTGTACATAATAAAAAGTTATCAGCAATTCCGCTAATTATTTTCCCTAATGTATTAGCAGTAGCAGGTGCAACAATAAAAACATCAGCCCACATTGCCAGATCGATATGCCAGGTTGACTGTTCAAGTTTTTCAACCTTATCAAAATTATCAATTTCAGGAAAAGTATTAATTATAACATCATTTCTTGAAAGCACAGACAATGTTAAAGGTGAAACAAATTTGGTAGCTGAAGGAGTCATAATAACTTTTACCTCGGCACCTGCTTTAACAAACTGCCTCACAAGAAAGCATATCTTATAAGCTGCTATTCCACCAGTAATTCCAATAAGGATTTTCTTATTCTTCATCACGATACTTATAAGTAATATCGTTATTAATCATTTCTTTTATTGCCTGATTGGTTGGTTTTTCTCTTTTCTCAAATTCGACAGAAATATTGAACTTATCCTGATTCATAATTGTATCGTCTTCAGTTTCCTTAGCAATAACTGGCTCAAGTCGTTGTGCTAATTCAAGCTTCATTTCATCATTAATTTGTCTTGCTCTTTTTGCAGCTACCATTACTGCTTCATACAAACTATCAGCACTACTTTCAAATTTTGAAATATCAATTGTTTGTAGTGGCATTTTTGTAATCTCCTTTTTTAATTTTTAAAATTAAACTTACTAATTCTTTTACAGCTTTTTCAAGATTATCATTTATTATAATATAATCAAAAAATTTTATTTTTGCCATTTCAATTTCAAATCTTCTTAAGCGATTCTTAATTTGTTCTACATTTTCAGTTCCCCTTGCAATTAACCTTCTCATAACTTCCTCTTTATCAGGTGGTTTTAAAAATATTAAAATCGCTAAATTTTTATAATATTTCTTGAGTGATAAAGCACCTTTAACATCTATATCAAAAACAATATCTCTACCTTCTTCAATTTTTTTATCAACAAAACTTTTCAAAGTGCCATAATAATTACCGTCAAATATTTCTTCGTATTCTACGAATTCCCCATTCTTAATCTTATTTTCGAACTCCTCTTTTGTGATAAAGTAATAATCTTTTCCATCTACTTCATAATCCCGTTTTTTTCTTGTTGTTGCTGAAATAGAAAAAACAAGATCCGGAATTTCATCTAATAATTTTCTTACAACCGTTGTTTTTCCTGTACCTGATGGTGCTGATATTATGAAAAGCATATTTAATTATTCAATGTTTTGTATTTGTTCTCTGATTTTTTCAAGTTCTTCTTTAATAACAATCGCAATCTGTGAAATAGTAGCATTCATAGATTTTGATGATATTGTATTTATTTCTCTGTTCATTTCTTGTAATAAGAAATTCAATCTTCTTCCAGAATATTCCTTTGAATTCACATAATCAAGAAAATATTTTATGTGACTTTTAAATCGAATTATCTCTTCTGTTATATCAAGTTTTTCTGCCAATAAAGCTACTTCAAGTTCAATTCTGTTTTCGTTGATTAATCTCTGGTCATTCAGAATATTTCTAATATTCTGATTTATTTTTTCTTTTTCTTTTTGTATTCTTCCTTTACTATAAAATGAAATCTTCTCTAATTCTTTTGCGATAATTTTAATCCTCTTTTGAATATCATTTTTCAGAAACTGCCCCTCTTTTTCTTTCATTAAGACTAAATCTTTTATTGCTTTACCAATCAGAGATTTCACGAAATCAAACTCTTTTTTATTAATCTTTATTAATTCATCCTTCAAAATACTTTCATGCAATTTTAAAATGTGGTCAATTGTAATTTTTTCTTCAGAGCGAATCGATTTTTTAATACTATTTAAAAATTTTAAATATGATTTTAGAATTTTGGAATTTATTTCCTGTAAGTATAAATTATCAATTTCATCTTCAAGGGTAATATTAATATATATTTTACCCCTTGAAATTTTTTCCCGTATAATTTCACGAATATCAAGTTCTTTTTCCAATAAAAACTTAGGAGCTTTTAAAAATATTTCAATAAATTTACTATTCAGAGATTTAATTTCTACAATATACTTCCTATTCTTGAAGTATCCTTCCGCTTTACCGTAACCGGTCATACTTATAATCATACTAATTGATATAATTTTTAGTTAAACATTTTTTTAAATAATTAAAAGCATCTTCAGGTGTATCAAAAAACTTAATTAAATTTAAATCTCTTTTTGATATCATCTGGTTTTTATATAACGCGTTAAAATCAATAATTTGATCCCAAAACTTCTTATCATACAATACAATTGTAATTTTTTTTCTTAATTTATTTGTTTGAACAAGAGTTAAAATTTCCATCAATTCATCAAGTGTACCAAATCCGCCTGGCATTATAACAAGCGCCTTTGCCATATAAGCAAACCAAAATTTTCTCATAAAAAAATAATGAAACTCAAAGTTTAATTCAGGTGTAATAAATCTGTTTGATTGTTGTTCAAAAGGTAAAGAAATGTTAAAACCCATAGATAGCCCTTTTGCTTTTCTTGCTCCTTTATTTGCTGCTTCCATAATCCCAGGACCACCACCAGAACATACAACAAAACTATTTTTATTTTTCAATGATTTTGACCATTTAGTCAGAAGATAAGCAAGCTTTTCAGTATCGGAATAATATTTAGAGTTTTTTAAATTTTGTTTTGCTATCTCAAGTTGTTCAAGTAATTTCTTTTTTCTTTTAAAATCAGAAGGTTTTAAATTTTTTAATTTATCTTTTATTATTTTCATATTTTTTCTCGCTTCGCCTGGTGGTAAAATCCTTGCAGAGCCAAAGAAAACAATCGTATTTATTATATTATATTTTTTAAGTCGTCTCAGAGGTTCTAAATATTCTGCTAAAAGTCTGATTACTCTTGCTTCTCGGGACCCAAGGAACTCCAGGTTATAATACGCTTTGCAAACTTTATTCTGATTATTCATAATAAATATAATTTAACATTATAATGTCTTTCCCCCATCAACAATAAAATTATGCCCGGTAATATACTTATTTTCTAAAACCAAAAACTTTATTAAGCTTTTAATGTCATCTACTTTACTATATCTTTTCATAGGATAAGTGGAAATATCATCTAATTCTAATTTTTCGTCTTTCATATCAATTGTTGCAGGTGATATGCAATTAACCAATATATCAGGGGCTAACCTTTTTGCTGATAAAAATGTAAATTTAATTACTCCGGCTTTAGATAATGAATATGGGATAAAGTTAGTCCAGTTTTGAATCCCACCAATTGAAGCAATATTAATAATCTTACAGGGTTTTTCATCGTTTTTTAACATAATTTTAGCAGCTTCAATCGTAGAAATAACAATACTTTTTAGATTAGTATTATAAAACTCATCAATAATTGAACTATTAATATCAAAAAAATC